>JBGSQF010000018.1:0-117927 GCA_041738235.1 Minisyncoccia bacterium | reverse complement strand
GCCTGGAGGGATGATGTAGGTCTTTGTTTCCGTGATCGTGTCGCCCTCGTCGAGCTTACTTATGGTGATGTAGCCCGTTTCCCATTGGACCCATTCACCGTCGTTGATACTGACGAGATACTTGATGTCGATCGTGTCGGCGTCATCTCTCGTCTTCCAATTCCCCGCGTCTCCTCCTTGTGCATTGACCGCTACGCGGACATTTACCTTCATAGTGGGAAGGAGTTTGTCTTTCCCGGCGTAGAGCTCATTCCCATCTTGTCCCAGGATGTCGGTGTCGTTCTTGAGGTTCGTGGGGTCGAGGGGTTGGGGGTCGGTGGGAGGGGTGTAACCACCATCACCATTCGTATCGATCGGATCGAAGCCGTAATACTCATCATCACTTTCAGGACTCCCACCACATATCTCATATCCACCCGATCCATCCGTATCGGTCATGAGATCAATGTAGGCAAGATTGCACATCATATCCTGATAGTAGTAAACACGCCCATCAACCGGACATGCATTCACCATCAAGTTCCCATTCGATGCACGAAACCGCTCGACTTGCCAATCCGGATCGTTCATCTTACAGAACGAATCAATATCCATTTCGCCGGATGCAAAATTGTACGAAAAGTACAGTGCACCGTTTACATTACCGATCCCCAAATAGCCATCCATGGGTTCCGGTTTGTACGCCTGACCATTGTGATACATCGCGAAGTGGAGATGAGTGCCAGGCCAAGTTTTGCACTTTCTTCCATCTACATTCCCTGTATTCCCAATCTTTCCAACTTCTTCTCCTTGCCATATCACCTGATTCTCGCTCACGCTGACAGAGCTCAAGTGTGCATAGCGCGACTTATATCCATCGCCATGGTCCATAATGACAGTATTCCCATACGAGCCACTTGGACCGGCAAACTCTACAGCACCATCTGCAACCGCCAAGGCGGATTTTCCGTATGCATCGCATCCACCTTTGGCGAAATCCAACGCGTACCTATCCTGTGTTTCAGGATGGTTATAGTTGGTATGCGTCTCTTGGTCATACCCCCTGGTCATTGTCCAAGATTCACCCGCCTGAACGGGCATTTTAAGAGACGGCGCTGAGGAAGCATCCGCTCCGCTTATCACCAGTAAGAAACCGACGATCACCAACATGCGAGATTTCATTGTTCACCTCGTTTTCAAGGTACCATACCTGCTCGTGCCTATAATAGATCACGAGTGCCCAGTCGGATGCACATTATATTAAATGCGTATCCGAAGAAAACTCTGATATTGTTAGAGAGGCTCGAAATTTTCTACGATTTTTTTAAGTATTTGGGAGATCTCTGAAATTTTTTCATTTTTTTGATATTCATAATCAAAAGAAAACATTTGTTTGTCTCCCAGAATATTGTAACTTTCCTCTTCATCGTCAATATTTGGAAAATATACTCCTTTCCATCTATTTATAACGATATCTTCATGCTCATATCGTGAAAACAACAAACCACTTCCGTCATCAAAAGTATTAAACAGATTCTCAATACTAAGTTGTTTGGGATTTGCATGACCATCCACATAAATCTCACCGTCATAGATTACAATCCCGGATTTAGTTGGAATGTATTTTGGTGAACGCAAAGCAAATCCTGCTTTTTCATTCTCAAGTTCAACAATCTCCCAATCCTCTGGATATTTGATCTTTACCCCTACTTTCTTACTCTCGTATGTTTTCCATGTATTTACATCAAGATCTTTCAAAAGATCGTATTTTTCCTCTTGATTGGAAACGAGATCTTCTTCTTGCTTCTTTTGTTCTTCTTCCATTTTTTTCTGCTGTTCCTCCGCTTGCTTTTGTACCATCTCCGCCTCCTTCTTCACCTCTCCCGAGTACCACAAAACACCCCCGGCAATAAGGACGGCGGTGGCAAGGAAGATACTGAGGAAAACAATGCTTTTTTTGTTCATAGGAGTGGGTTATATAAATTTTTTGTGAACGGATTAATGTAGTATATTATACAATATCTGTCAATGGTCCGGTAGTTCTCTTTTTTTCTCTCCCCTCCTCATTTTTTCCTCCTTATCTTTCCGACTTTTTGGACTTTCTGACTTTCAACTTCTCCTTTCTCCCCATAAAAAAAGCGACGAATGATTTCGTCGCCGTCCCTGGCACTACCGGAATCCCTTCATTCCGTAAGCGCATTCAGTATCGCAGTCATCCTCCCGTCCAGTTCGATCTCTTGTCTCAGAAAACGAGCCTGCTGATCAAGATACTGAAGAACCGCTTGTCTACTCAGAGGATGAAGTATCTCAAGCCCCCGAGAAACATGGGCAACCCACTTCTCCCCCGACTGCTTTTCTGTCTTCTGCGTTCTTTCCGCAACAATACTCATCTCTACCTCCTCGGCACCAGCGGTGCCATGTCGTTGCAACCACAACCACAGTGAATGACCAGTCCGATCGGCTCTCCCTCGGGATTTTGCGCCGAGAATCCAGGAATAGACCGAATGAGCTCTATCTGAGCAGTGCATCCCGAATCTCGAAACGCCTCTTTCCCGCACTTCGGACAAAGAAGTCTTTCCGTCCCCTCAGGGGGTGAGAACTTGAACATATTTCGCCCTCCTCACTTGGTCGGTTTTTGGGTGTCAGACCCACGTTGGATCGGAGGAAGAGAAGACAACGGGGCACCGAAGTGCACCTTTATCTCCTCCGTCCTCGGATTGACGGACAGGATCCTGAAGCGAAATCTAAAACTCTTGGCAGAGTCCCGGATCATTTCCATCTCACTGCGCGTGACACGAATCCCCGATATCGTCTCACCCCCAACGGTAATGTTGGCTTCGGCCTTATCCTGTGTCCCCTGGCCTCTCGTTGCAAGAAACATCCACACGGCCTCGTTGGCATCGGCGCGGTTCTTGCCAGTCGGAACTACAAAGAACTCCAATTGATCTTCCATCGTCTTACCTCTTACTCTGTGCAGTTGAAAGATATCGGTATCCTATCCCCTTTTTTTCTTTATTTCAAGTGGGTTCACAAAAAAACATAGATTCTCAATTGCCCACCTTATATCTCCTTCCCGATATCACAAAGAGCATACTATATCTCCCAAATATTTTCTCCTCGGAAAGACACCCTCTCCCATAAAAAACTGACCGCTCGAGGAATTCCCCAAGCGGCCGAAATAAACGTGTTTAGATGTGATCTTGTTTTACCAGATGCTATTCTCAGCCTCTTTGAGCCCGATGAGTACCGCATCGCCGATGTAGCTCTTTGGATCCTCGATCGCCAAACGGACCTTCGGCGGAACTCGGTTCCACACTTCCTGCACTTCACCAAGCTGTTCGTCCATCACCCAATCGAGACGAGCGCCTCTCCTGAAAGCCTCTGGAACGATCTGCTGGTTGACGAAGTGATGTGCATCGGGAAATCCTTCCCGTTGGAGAGCCAGATGCAAGACTTCTGCCGGCAGGATCCTCACCCACCGACCCAGATTTTCCATGCACTGATCCTCGTTCACCTTCATACTGCCGAGCAGCCGCTTCGCCGTCAGGATCTGCTGGAAAACGTAGACGGCCACGGCGCAGTAGCTCCGCATAACGCTCGAGCCACGCAGATCCCTCTGCAAGTCGCTCACCAACGTGAGCAGTACCTTCTGGTACTCGGCCACCACTGTCATATGCATCCCAGCAACGTTCTCGCCGGCGATCGGATTGGCCGTCTTGTGCGACATCGCAGAAGAGCCTGAACTTGCACTCACGATCTCTCCGAACTGCGAGCTTTGCAGGATCCGCGTGTCCTCGCCCAGATTGGCAAGCGCCCCGGAAAGCATGACGAGCTCATGATAGAACCGAGCCATCCCTTCCGGTGGGGCGATCTGCGTGCTCACCCGTGCCGCAGGAAGACCAAGCATCTCCATGATCCTTGTTTCCGCTTCCGTCGAGGAAAGGAGCGCCCGCTGTGACGCATACGTTCCCACGGCACCGCTAAACTTCCCGGGGACCTTCCTTACCAGGACCAAGGCTTCACGAGCGCTCTCCGCGAACCGGTTGTGGAGATTGGCTAGCCAGCATCCAACCGTAACCGGTAGTGCCGTCTGCAGGTGTGTCCTGCCGGCCTGAAGGATCTCCGCGGTATCCCGAATCTTCTCGCGCCAGAGCTCGTCGAGGTCCCAGAGTTCGTCCAAAAAGACATTCGTGAATGCCTGCTTCAGCTGCAAAGCGTATGCGGTAGAGATGATGTCGTATGACGTTGCCCCGAAGTGAAGCCAACGGTGTAACGGCTCAGGCAAGTGCTCCCGCATAAGGGCAAGGAGTGCGAGGATATCATGATTGGTCCCCTTCTCCTTCTTGTTCCCCTTCTCCTTCTTGTCTTGCATGGTCGTGGTGATGGACCGGAGCATCTTGTTGAGTAACTCCGGAACGAGATACTGCGCGTCCTCCTGGGGCATCTCACCCAGATCCGCGAGCGTCTGCATCCAAAACCACTCAACGATGATGCACCACCCGGCCCACTGGTCATACCCAAAGAATGGGCGGAGCGCCTCTGGCTGATACCTGCCGTCTCCCGGCATAAACAAGTTCCTTCTCTTGAGCTGTCCAGCGCTCATCAGAAAACGAACGGCCTCTTCGATCGTGATCGGAGTCATCGGAAGTATCCTCTCGTAAAGAGCTGGTTGAAAAAAGAGGGCTTAGATACACCAAGTCCTCTAGAGAAAAAGTATCACGCCCCAGAAAATAAGGCAATCTTTTATTTTCTCTTTGCAAATAGATCCAACGTTCAGATTTCTTCGCAAAAAAAAGGGGTGCTTTAACAGGTACGACCTGCAAAACACCCCCTCAAGTTCCGCTGCTGACGGAAAACGAAAACTGTCTTACACGGTTTGCTCTCGGGAGTTAGCGATCAGGCCACTTTCTTTGCTTGATCCCGATGAGCCCGGATCGCCCATAGACGGTCCAAGTACTGATCCAGGGTGATTTCCTCAAGGAAGGAAAGTAAAGCCGCGATCTCCGCCGGCAGATCCTCATCCCCCTCAACCCCTTCCAAGCAACAGATAACCTGAACCATGGGCATCTCCCTCGACCCATTGACTAGGGTATATCCGCCATGATGACCACGCTTCCCCTTGATGAATCCTCCCCCACGAAGTCGGACGGCTATGCTTTCCGTGTAGCTGAGACAGACACCACTCGTCCGACCCACCAACTTCAGCGCATTACTCCCCCCATGGGAGGCTATAGTCGCCAAAATCGCCAAGCTTTTTGCAAACCGACCACGAAGCATTGCGTACCCCTCCTAACGATGTAAGATTAAACTCCCAGCAAAACTTCCAATCCCTTGCACTTTTCTCATATCACAGAAATAAGATCTTGTCCAAAGAAGGTTATATTTTTTGCTTCTTATTCACGGATCACTTTCCCTCTAAAACAGATTGAATTTTAAAAATTTAAAAACAAACCTCAACTGTTTTTACGCTCTATCACATTGACATCCCCTCAATTGTGTAAGAGGGGAGACAAATCCATTGTCTCCCCGCCACCTGGTTCTTAACGGTAAACATCGATACGCCCGAGGCAATCTTGGTGTCTTTGATCATGCTCTAGTTCCATTTGGAAAACAACATCATCCAACTCTTCATCTGAGAGGTCAGGATCTACACCTACAGTTGCCGTCCATCCGCAATCAGGACACACCACAAAGAGGTGTGGTCCCTCTTCTCGACGAGCATCGAGGCATTCCTCGATCGTGAGTTGCCTGTCCTTGAGATCAAGGATCTCCCACACTTCTGCGCCCTCTTCCCCACTTTCTGGGACATAGGGTGCCTTCGTGTCAATACACACCACTCTGCACATAACTCTGTTCTCCGCGAACGTTTAAAAACACCCTCATCATATTCTTCCTTATGTATTTTATCAAGCAAAAAAGAAGAGTCGCCCTTGTAAAAAATAGCGACTCTACTATTCGATCTCTTATCCAAATGAGTGAAGAAACAGGCAGAAATGATCCTCCAATAAAAAACCGGCTACGTGAACCGGGAAATGTAAGTCTCCTATTTTACCTCATGCATTTTATCTCTCCCAACCAACGCAAAATATATCGATCTTGTCGGTCATCTTCTTGGTTGTCTTGGTTGTAGAAATAATTTGCATACAGGTAGCGTAACGTGTGTGCCTGCAATTGACAATGCTTGCCATTGTCCTACACTTCCAACCACGAACCAAACGGTTCTATTTTCGTAAGTAGTACCTCAAACAACCCACGGGAGAAGCCCCATGAAGCAAAACACAATGCCTGGTACAGGTCTCATCTGCATGGACTGCGGATATGAAGCTGACCTACTCACTGAGCGGTCGTTCCGTTGCCCAGTATGTGGTGGACTCTACGACGTGATACACAACTTCACCAATTTACGGGGTTTCGACACGCTTACGAACCTGTTCGACCAGCGTGCTAGAACGATCTCCGAGCCACATAAGCACGCCCATCCTCATCTGTACACCTCCGGCATATGGCGATTCAAAGAGCTCATCATGCCGAATTTATCAGATGAACACATCGTCACCCTCGGAGAAGGCAACTTCCCCATCATTCCTGCGGGAAGACACCTGCGTGAATGGATCGGAGGAGATGTCGACCTCCGGATCATCTATGAGGGGACTCTTCCGACCTGGTCTTTCAAGGACGCGGGGGGCACTGTCATGATGTCGGTTGCCAAGGCCGCCGGGATCAAGCGGATCGGTTGTGCCTCAACGGGAGACACCTCTGCTATGACTGCCGCATACGCCTCGGCCGCCGAAATGGAATGCGTAGTGATCCTGCCCGATGCCAAAGGAAGTCAGGTGACACCGGCTCAGATGGCCCAACCCCTAGTGCACGGGGCGCGAGTCATCCTCGTCCCTGGGAATTTCGACGTAGCCATGAAGGTTGCTGGCGAGCTCTACGCGGAGGGAATCCTTTTCCCCGCTAACAGCATCAATCCCACCAGGATCGAAGGACACCAGGCGACGGTGTTCCAGATCGCGCAACACCTCGGATGGAAATTACCGGACTGGATCGTTGCGCCTGTCGGAAATGGGTCGAACGTGAGCTCGATCGGCAAGGGCCTTCGGACCCTCCGACGAGTTGGCTATCGTGAAAGATCCTCCCGGATCCTCGGATGCCAATCGGAAGCGGCATGCCCTCTGGCAACCTCATGGTTCCTTGCCAGACTCGATAGCAAAACTGATCTCCACGCAAGATGGGAAGGTCATTTCCGTTCAACTTCTAAGGCTGTGGGAAAAACAACGGCAACAGCTGCCCTCATCGGCAATCCCGTTTCGGCTCCCAAGGTCATGCGGGAGATACTCACTTCCCAGGGCGCAATGGTTATAACTCCAGAGCACACGCTCAACGAGGCGGTGGCCATCTGTGGCAAGGATGGGCTTTTTGTCTGCCCGCAGACCGGGATCGCACTCGGCGGGATCAAACGCGCCGTTCACGACAGAACCATAAATCCCGGATCAGCGGTGTTTGTCGTCGCGACCGCCGCTGGACTCAAGTTCACCGAATCGGCAGCGAAGGGCCTCATCGGAAACATCGTCCGCGCACCGGACAGCACTCTGTCCACCCTCACTCGGATCATCGAGCAGGGCTAACGCAGACCCTACTAAAACAAAGAAAGCCCCACGTCCGGAGGAACGTGGGGCCTTTTCAATACTATTTTTCTTTTCCTACTCCTACTTTATCTAGCAATATCGCCATCGGACACCAACCCGTAAGGGAAAAGTTGATAAGCATTGCCCCCACAAATGCCGTGAAATACAAAAAATACTCGTGAACGATACATCCCAAGATCACCGATCCCAGAACGAATATTCCCGCTACCAGATAGACTGCGCGTTCCACTGACCATTTGGATGTGTTGAGTTTATACATACGCTTTTTAACATTAACAATTTATATTCCTTAATAACGCCGCAACATATCTCGATAAAACTTTTTGGACTTTTGTC
Source organism: Minisyncoccia bacterium (assembly GCA_041738235.1). Taxonomy (GTDB): domain Bacteria; phylum Patescibacteriota; class Minisyncoccia; order Moranbacterales; genus JBGSQF01. Next base: position 109,963 of record JBGSQF010000018.1, on the reverse strand, counting down.
TTGATGTCTTTATGCACTTGGTTGACCCTTTCTCATTACTTCATAGTATAGCACTGGAAAGACCACAAGCGTCAGAAATGACGACACGGAAAGCCCCCAAAAGATCGCCCATGCCAATCCCTCCCATACCGGATCACTAATAATAGTGAGTGACCCGAGGATAGTGGTCAGTGATGTAAGGAGTATCGGTGCAAATCGTGTCCTTCCCGCTTCTACCAACGCCTGCCGAAGCGGTATTCCTTCTTTTTGGATCTGACTTAAGTATTCCAGAAGAATGATCGCATTATTGACCACGATCCCCGCAAGCGCGATCACTCCGATCATCGACGTAGCATTGAAGTACGTCCCTTGAACGACGTTGAGGATCGCAAAACCCGGAAGCACCCCGATAAGTCCCAGAGGGATAGTCACCATTACCAACATCGAAGAACGTATGGACTGAAACTGTACCGCAAGCACAAAGAATATCGCTACGAGTGCCACACCGAAAGCAGTACCAAGATCACGAAACACCTCAAGTGTCAGCTTCCATTCTCCATCCAGAAGCACATCATACGTTTTCCCTGTATCCGCATCGCGATAGGTTACTCCGAAAAGCGACCAGTGATCCACTACTCCATTTTCTACCGGTATGTTGTACTGTAGAAGATCGCTCAACATATCGATCGAAGCGTAGATGGCACTGCGATTGCCCATCTCCGCAAAGATATACTCCGTCATCGTGCGCTCATCAGAAATGATCGTTCGAGATTGCTCGGCGGGAACTTCGTCAAGAAGCTCAGTGATGCTCACCGATTTCCCACTAGAACTTGGTACGGAAATTCGCCCTATATCTTGGTACGCATCACGATCCTGCTCGGCAAACCGGACAAGAACATATTGACGCTCCATGATACGCACATCAGAATTGACACGATCATGCAAAAGCCCCACTTGCATACCACTCAAAGAAACCTGCATCGTTCCTACTATTGCAGAACTGCTCACTCCCAACATCTGCGCTTTTTCGGTATTGATACGATATACCTTCTCATACCCCTGCTCCGGAAGAGTGGTATCAATGTCCTTTACTTCGGAAATAGATCCCATCATTTTGGCCGTGTCTCGGGTGATACTATCTACTATTTTTCGATCTTCCCCTAAGACCTTTACAAATATCGTACCGCGTACTGGTGGACCCGGCGGATCCTCGATCATCTGAAATCGCACGTCGGGATAGTCAGCCAACGACTCAGAAAGACCGGTACGGTACTTCTGAACCAACACTTCTGAAGTTTCCTTTCGATCGTTGGGATGGATCAAGTTGACCTTTAGAGTTGCTTGAAACGGTTCTCTACGAGCGTCACTCCCTTTAAAGAGTCCGTTGAAGTCCACTATTTGTGGCGTGCCCACAAAACTCTGCACGCTTGTTACTTGGTCTTGTTTCAGAAAATATTTTTCCACTGTCTGGGATACCTCGAGCGTTCTATCCACTCCATTTGTCTCAGGAAGATCAAGATACACAAAGAACTGTTCCTTGTCTGCTTTGGGAAGCATGCGAAATGGAACGACAGTAAACGCTGGAAGCAACAGTGAGATCACGAAGACTCCGAGCGTGCCCCACAAGATCCTTCTTCGATTACTTTTTTTTGTGAGGATGCGTTCGATCATCGTAGCATACCCATCGCGAAGTCGATGAAGTTGCCGCAAAAAGAAAGACTCTTTTTTCTGAGAAATACTTGCTCGGTCCTCAACTTTTGATCTTTTAGTTATCCTGCTAATAAGATACGGACTCACCGTTACCGCGATAATCAGTGATCCCAAGAGTGCCGCCGGAACAAAAAAGGGAATTGGTCCCATGTACGGGCCCATCATCCCCCCAACGAATGCCATCGGGATAAAGGCTAGAACCGTCGTGAGTGTCGAGAGAAAAAGTCCCATACCGACTTCTTGTACCGCTTGTGCGATCACCTCCGAGCGTTTTCTTTCCGGATAGAGTCTTATGAGACGTTCAATATTCTCCACTACCACAATAGCGCTATCTACCAAAAGCCCGAGTGACAAAATAAGGGCAAACAGCGTTATACGATTCACGGTATACCCAAATAGATTCCCCAACCCAAAAACAAATGCCAGCGTGAGCGGTATTGCTATCGCCACTACCAAAGCACTTCGCCATCCCAAAAATGCCCACAAGACCAAAGAAACGATCGCGATCGATTGAAAGAGATTGACTGTAAGAGAAGATACCGACTCTTTCGCTACACGCCCTTCGTCCGTCACCACAGAAATGTCTACATCCTCCGGAAGCTGTTTATCCTCTCTTATCTTCTCTACCGCTGCCACTACACTCTCAGAAACGGTCGTTCCGTTGCTTCCCTTTTGCTTTGCGATCGCCACATACACCGCATCCAGAGAAGTTTGTTTATCAGAAAAACGCACAAAACTCGACACTGTTCCGGGACCGATCGATACTTTTGCCACATCTGATAAGAAGACAGGTGCATCCCCGTTCATTTTTACTATCAGTTTTTTTGCCTGTTCGACATCTTCAACGGATCCAGATACACGAATCGGCCTGTTCGCCATTCCCTGATCGATCGAGTCAATAAATACCCCAGCATTATTGTTTTGTATCACTTGCACGACCTCCATTACTGAAACACCAAATCGGTCAAGAGCGTTCGCATCAAGGTCCATCACAAGATGGTTCTCATATCCACCATACACCGATACTGCTCCCGTCTGAGGAACCTTCTTGATAACATCCGCTACATCATATCCCACCGCCCGCAAAGAAGCCAAGGAAAGATCCTGCGATGTAAGTCGAAATGCCACTAAAGGAACCGTATCGGGATCAACATCACGAATCACCGGATCATTGGCCCCGATCGGTTTTTGATCAATATTTCCTTGGATCTTCTGGCGTAGCGCGGTCTTAGCATTTTCGACACTGCTCCCGATCACAAACTGTACCGTCACCATACTGACACCCCCCTCACGTGACTGAGAAAATATCTTATCCACCTGGGGAAGTTCCGAGATCGTATCCTCCATAGGCACGGTGATGAGTCGATATACTTCCTCATTTGACGCTCCAGGAAACTGCGTCTCCACTACGAATGCCGGAGCGGTGATCTCGGGATTATACTGCTTGGGCATGATCATAAAACTCATAAACCCCCACACAAAAACAGCAAGAATGGTCAGCACTCCCAATCGCCGGTTCTCCACAAAGACGTGCGTCATATTCCCCCAAAACCCAAAGTTGTCTGTATGCATATCATTGTCAATAAAGTTCACCCACACCATCCCAAAGAAATCGGGTTTCTGTTATTACTCACTTAGATCGCTTTTTCCTTCTGTCACTACTTGTTCTCCCCCAGCAAGCCCACTCAAAACTTCAATGTCTTGATCTCGTATAGCTCCTAGCGTCACCTTCTTTTTCTCAAACGTATCGCCATCCTTCACCCACACAAAAGTGTCATAATATTCTTTGACCACAGCATCCACTGGGACAAATATTCCCGATTCATTACCGTGCCATTTAAATGCCACCTCTACCCAACCCCCTAACTGTGGGACAGTGTCTCCTTTTTGCATCGACACCACTACGCGGGTCTTCTGTGTTTCTCTGTCAGCTCCAGGAGAAACCGACTCTACCGTTCCATTCCACGAAGATCCTGACACATCCCGAATAGAAACAGCTTGTCCTTTCTGTATCACCGATTGATACTGCGCCTCCACAAAGACCGATACCTCGAAGGCATCGGATCGGGTCATCGAGGCGATCATCGTTTGAGAAGAAACCAGCGTTCCTCGATCAAAAGGGATTCGAGTGATCACTCCGGAAAAAGGCGCTCGAACGATCGTCTCCTGAGCCCAGATCCCAGCCTCTTGACGCTGTGACTCAAACACGTCCGACTGCCCAGAAGAAGATTCTTTATTCATATCGCGAAACCGTTTTGCTGCATCTAAAGACTGCTCCGCGATCTCAACATCCTTCTTGGCAATATCTCGTGCGTTCTCATCACTATCGCTTTTAGCCTGATCATAGGCTTCTTTCGCTTTTTCAAGTGACTTCTCAGCAACTGCTACCTGCTCATCAAAATATCGATTCGATTCCTTGGCCACGCTCTCGGACATTTTGAGCGATACGCTAGCGGTGTTCAAAGCCGCTCCGTATTCACTTCCGTCCAAAACAGCGATAACATCCCCCTGACTTACCTTATCTCCTTCCGCAACCCGTATCTCCTGGATCCTCCCAAATATCTTGGGACTTATGGCAACTTCTTCCTTACCACGCACAAAACCGGAAACGATCTTGGTCTGTACGTTCTCCTTGCTAACGGCCAAAACTATTTTCACATTTTTGTCTATTTGTGCTGATACTTGAGAGGGGAGCTGCTTTGCTACGACGAAAGCTCCGAGAATACCTATGATCAAAAACACTCCTGCGAGGGTACTATACTTTTTCATACTGATATTATTTAGCTTGTGCGGTTTCAATTATCTTTACCAGATCCTTCTCAAGTCGACCTCTTTTTTGTGCCGATATCCCCGACACTGAACTGAGAACCGTTTCTATATGCCTTTTAAGCATCATTTGATTGGCCGATTTAAGCAGTCCGATGACTGCGAGTGTTTGCTGCATGATCGGAAAGCAACTCTTTTCCTCTTCAATATTCTCCATAATACGATCCATTTGTGTACGAGCCTTTTTGAGCGCTACGCGTATTTTCTCCTTCTCCATATACGTGTGTGTTATATATTAATACCTGTACCTATGGTACAGGTATTAGTTATTTTGTCAAGACCAAAAAACCGACCAAAAAATGTGGTCGGTTTTTCCCTTACTTCTAGAATTCTCTATTGGCAACGTTCAAATGCCGGGAGGTGTTTGTTTTGTGATGCATTCATCAGGTTCGTAAACACAAATACGATATCCTCATAATTCGCCGCGGTCGGAAGAAGTGTGTTCTTGTACAAAGCAGCATTCGCTACCTCCGCATCTACCCCCGCCTTACAAGCATCCTGCAAATTTGCAAAAGAAGCTACCTGAGGCGTTGCGTCTACTGGGGCTTCAAGCCCATACCGATCGTATACAGCAAGAAGAGCATTGATATGTTGTTGTTCGGCACGCACGATCATATTGAATGGACGAACACTTCCAAACTGTCCAATAACAGACTCATACGTTGCCTTTGCTTTATACTCATCAGCAAGCGCAAGATCCAGTGATCTCTTTGCTTCATCACTCAGATCTCCTACTGGGTATTCAAGGTTTTCAAAGGCCAAACATTCATCTCCTAGACAATTCCCCGGACGAACCGCGTCACGAGACCCCGGCCCCATGCCGTTTCCACCACCAATACCATATCCTTGTGACCCTTGCTGTTGCCCCATCCCTCCCCGCACACTCTCTTTCTGTACATTTTGCCCTGATAATCTTCTTTCACCTCCTCGCACCCCCCACCCCTCAGAGTCACCCCGTATCTCATTCATGGCCCCCCATACGGCACCCATGGCAAGAAATCCAACAGCAAAACCACCCACAGCCCACAAAACCGTTTTTTTATCGAGAGAGATCATATATTCTACACTTAAATTTTTATGTTCACATCGTTATAGTACGCACATACCTTGCTTTTCTTTCAATGACTATTCCTTTACTCGAGGAATTTTCGTGTACCGAAATAGCAATCCCAAAAGAAAAAGGATGAATACTATCCCAAAATAGGACGTCCAAAGCCAGTGATCCAATATAACTGACGGCACAAGTGCCACCACACAAGCAAACGTAGCGATACCACGTGAATCCGTTCCCTTTATATAGTAGACCCACCCACTCCAAATAACACGAACGAATACAAAAACAAAAAGGGTAAGCCCAATTATACCCAACTCAGTTAACGCAACAATAAAAATGTTATGAGCTGGCTGATATTCCCAAACCGGGACGGCCTTCTCCAAAAAAGATCTCCCAAACTCCCTCTCCATTACTGCTGATGTGCTATTTCCTAGACCCACGCCTAACATGGGATGTTGCTTCCAAACAGAGAGCGCGTCATTCACAAGTTGCACACGATCACGAACTGATCCTTCAAGTGTGATCGGGGCTTTTTCAAATCGTGGGATGATCTGTTCTCTGAGGATAACTCCCGAAAAGACCAATGCCGCAGTGATCAGAACAAAAACCGGCACTATCCTTCCCCGCCAGTCCTTCTTTCGAAAATAAAGCCATCCAAAAAACAACAAAAATCCCAGAATAAATCCGATCCACGCCGATCGAGAAAAGGTCAAAACAAGCGCAAGAAGTTCCAAAAAAATCAAGAAAGGAACTGTGATCCTCTCAACCATGGATCGAGAGAATATCCATAACCAAGAAGCAAGTAATATGCCCACCGTAAGAGCCCCCGCCAAAACGTTTGGATGGTTCATGCCTCCATATGCGCGCAAGATCCTTTCCGAAGGGCTCTTTAGCACGGACGTGCCCGCATCTTGTGGATAATGCTGGGCCATACCCAAAAGAGAAACCGCTGGACTCTCCTGCATAATAAACTGACCCAATGCTATACACGAGTGCAACGCCAAAGAAACCGAGAACACAAGGATGGTCTTCCGAAAATCGATCTTCCAATGCTGTATTCCGTACAAAAGCCCGACACCGAGAAAAAATATCCCGCTATACAACAACACGAGTACCTTATCGTGAGCCCAGAATATGGACAAGAACATCCACACCAAAAGGAATGTTCCTGCCTGATAAACATCTGCTCTTTTTAGCTCCTCGAACAAAGAGCCTTTTTGCTTCCCCCAAAAGGCAGCACCAAACCAAAGAAGCAAGATAACTTCCGATATGAAAACTGGGACCGTGCCATACTGCCATTTTTCCCCAGCGATAAGCACCTCACGAAAGATCCAGACCGTTTGCCAAGGCAATACAAAAACGAATATATACCACAGCCATCGTTCGATCTTTTCTCTCATACAACAAATCTTATCATTTCCTTTTATTTCTGACAGCTCGACTTCCCCCTAACCGAAAGGTTCCGAACGAGAAGCGTGATCGCTATCGCTGAACAGAATACCATCAAGGGCAGCATAAATGGTCCGACGTTCTTTATGATCGGCAGAAGAAAAAGAGCACACATAATAACGACCAAAATACTCTTTCGAACACTCCACTTTCTTCCTATGACCCCATCTCCATTCTCATTCTCGGAAGGATCCTTTTGAGACAACTTCCCAAACGTTATAACTCCCAAAGAAAGCACAATAAACCCTGCATACAAGAAAAAGAAATCTATGCGTTGCGAAAATATCCCCGGAAGGATCGCTTCGGCAACAAAAAATCCAATACCGCTCAAAACATATAAAAAGAGTGTCTCTTCCATAAGACGCCGTGCGATCTCTATTTTTTCCCACCTCTTCATATGACCCATATATTATTGTAAAAACGGATATCGACTTCTTAGCTTGCTCATAGTGTCCGCCACAAAAAGCCACCAGTTTCTCGCGTTCTTCTCTCGAAAGAACGTCACCTCCATAGAATTAAGTTGAACATCCGCTCCAGACACATACACCAACTGATACTCCGCACCAACACCAGATCGTCTCTTGGACCAATCAACATTACATATCTGACCCAGCCACCCCGAACGAACTGAACATGAGCCAAGCTCAACAGCACTCGCGGGAATGGCACGGATCGAAGAAAATTGCGTTCGCAACTCCAAAGAAGTTACTTCTCTTCTCTTTCGACCCTCTACGAGATACATATTGTTTGTGTCTTGTTCCAAAAATACCGTTCCGGAAGGATGTGGCTCACGCTTCGTATAGAGTTTTCCCCTCGTATATATACCAAATTCTTCCCCGTTCAAAGGAACAACCTCTTCCCATATATACCCCTTTGCCAAAAATGTGTCGGGGCTGTCTACTGGACGCAGTGTATCCCCTTCCACTACATACACCGATTCTCCGTAAGAAACTACCGTCCCATCCAAATATCCTATACGAGTTTCGCTGACCGGGTACTGTGCAAAAGTTTCTGGAGACACAGTCGAGGCATCCTCGTCCCGATAGCGAGAGTGGAATGCCGCCTCACTTACAAAGGAGTTCCATTCACTCCCGGTGAACTGAAAAAACCCATCATCAGTACGAACGATCATGCCCAACACCACTTGGTCTGTCTTTGTAATTCCCTCACCTAAAGGGCACTGCCTGATCCCTTCTGGGGAGAAAACCTGGAACTGTTCTACGCGATACCCTCTTTGTGCTATATCGTCTTGAGAGAGAAAATATCTGATCTTTTTTTGAGAAACGATCCCATATTTTCCATTTAAAGAAATGAGTGTTCCTTCCCGAGGACAAACCACCGGATCTCCCAATGGATAAAAATAAGCACGGTACGCCTGCGTGATCGTCACCACACCAAGCTCTCTCTGAGAAGAAAAGGTCCCGTCAAAATCGATCTGTGCTTTCGAGAAGCCTCCTGATGCCGAAGCATTCACCGTCATTGTTCCTCCTTTTTTTATGACACCTCTCTCTACAGGATCTCCATTATCATATCGCGGATCAGCCAAAGTATTTTTTCCCGATCCATAACTTTTAAAATCAAAATACCCTCCCCCGTTGGGAAATATCGTTTTGATAAGCACCCATCCAATAAGACCCACAAAGAAAGCGAACAAAACAACACGAAACACCCAATACCACTGGGTAGCTGTTTTTGACAAGGACGATCTTTCTGAGATATTTGTCATATAGTACTCTTTCAGTATACCCTCTCTACTCAAATTTCTCAACCGGAGTTATGGAGTTTTTATGGACAAATAAGAGTTTTTTTGATACCATTCGTTACATAATACTATCGGATCCTATGCCTAAATTCCTTTCAATTACACAAAAACCCATTACTTTTCTGCTCTTGGGCCTTTTTCTTTATTTTGGCTTCGGGCTTTCCAATATTACCCACTATATCACCGCAGACGAACATTTTTGGCTCCCAAACTTCAGTGATGAGCGCGTACAAGAGTATTGGAAATCCATGACCGAGGGAGATTGGGAAGACACACGTATTAACGACAAACCGGGAGTTTCTACCGCCATTGTCTCTGGGATCGCAATTCCTTTCGTCCAAAGCATCATCGATAAACAGATCATTTTCGATGACGGCGTCATAAAGCGCTTTGATCCGGCAGTTACCCAACAGATCATTTTTTGGTTCCGTCTCCCACTGCTTCTCTTCAATGGGCTCTTCATTCTTTATTTCTTTTGGATACTCAAAAAGATCACTCACGATGAGTGGATTTCCTTGTGGGCATCCATACTCATTCTGCTCTCACCTATTACATTGGGCATCTCCCAGATCGTCAATCCCGATACCCTTTTTTGGTCGCTGGGATCGGCAACCCTACTTACCTTCTTCGCCTATCTGCAAAAACGTGAGGATCGACTCGCCTGGATAGCCGCTTTGCTTTTTGGAGGAACACTCCTCAGTAAATATGTAGGTGTGATCTTTTTTCCGTTCTTCCTTGCCATGATCGCCATAAACTATCTTTTTCATTTTTCTTTGTATAAGAACGATCGATCCCTCCTTGCAAAAACAGTACAAAAAGATATCCTCGCGTATGCCATCACCCTTCTTGGAGGAACATTTCTCTTTGCTTTACTCATGCCTGCAGCGATCGCTGACCCCGAGGTCCTCTATGAAAGCACTGTAGGATTTCCAGGAATGCTCCCCATATTTGCTGCCGCCTCTACCTTTATATTCCTGCTACTACTCGACGCATCCTTGCTAGGCAGCTTGATCACCTGGAAATTTCTCTCCTTGATCGCCCCAAAAAGGAAATGGATCGAGAGAACCCTTTATGTGGTCCTTTTCTCGGCGGTGTCTTTTACACTCATCAATTGGATGTCCCGAAATAGCCTTATCGATCTTTCCGGCATCCCATTTGACGCAAAGACCAAAGAGACCTTTACTACGAAAAATCCTTATCTTGCTCGATTCATCGCAGAGTGGGTTCCACTTGTCTTCGCCCTCACACCTGTCACCCTTTTTCTTCTTATCTCTGCTTGGGCACAGGCGTTGTTTGGATCTCTAAAAAGGCGCTCCTTTGTTTTCACGCTTTCCCTCTTCTTTCTCGTGTTTTACGCTGCGGTGATCGAACAGGGCCTTTTGGTAACCGTACGCTATAGTATTATTCTTTTTCCTTTCGCGCTCATACTTGGATCCCTAGCGCTTCGATCGCTTTTTTTTCCGAAAACAGAAAAGGAACATATTTTCTCAAAATATATTGCACCTACTTTTATATTCTTTGCCCTTGCCTTTGCTTCTTTTCTTTTCTTTCACGATCTTTTGACAACAGCGGGAAAGATCATCATAGAGAACCTCATTGACAATCATATTGTCCTTGTATCTCTTATCACGATCGCTTTCATCGCTGCATTCATCTTTCTGCTTAAGAAATTTCATTCTCGATTCACGATCCCGACCATCTCCCCCATTATTCTCTCCCTTGCACTTCTCGTTCTTGGCGCAATTTCGCTGTCCCTTGCCTACCCGCATTATTTCATCTATGCTAACAAGCTCCTCCCAAAAAGATACCTTCTTTTCCACTCTTGGGGGTATGGTGGATATGAGGCAGCCCAATACCTCAACGCAAAACCGGATGCCAAAAATATTACGCTCTGGACAGACTCTTACGGAACTTGTGAATTTTTTATCGGAAATTGTATCAAAAAGCAGAAGGTAGATACTGAAAAATATCCCATCGATTATATACTGCGTACTTTACGGGGAACTGTGGCACCAAAATTTCCCTACCATACCGAGTCAAACTCTGAATGGGAATACTCCGTTGGTGGGCGTGTAAAAAATTTCGTAAGAATTTATAAAAATATTCATGAATAATTTTCTTTCACCATTTTCAAAGGTTAAGGACTTTTTTCTTGCGTTGAAAAGTATTGTTTCTAAAGAAAAAAATGCCTCCACGAAGCAGAAGATAAAAGCATCCGTTAACACCAAACCAATCCAAACAGTACCAGATAAAACAGATAACGCATCCACGCCGAAAACTCCTCCCAAAAAACCTCAAAAACGCTTACTTGAGTTCTTTATCGCCATTCTCTTTCTTACTGCGATCCTCAGCGGATACTTCTATTTTGGACTCACTCACCTGGGCAAGTTTCAAACCGCTGACGAGGATCTCTGGTACGCCGACCCGGTATCTGGACGCATCCATGAATATTGGAAGGCTATGGAAAATAAAGATTGGGAAAGAACGCGTATAAACGATAAACCCGGCGTAACCACGGCACTTCTTGGCTACTGGGGCTACAAAGCGGATACCCATCCAGAAAAGAAGATGCTTGATGACGGCAATATCGTGGATCGATATGATCCGAAAGTGTACGAACAAACCACCTACCTCTTCCAACTTCCATTTGTGATCGCCAATGGAGTGCTCCTGTTTATTCTTTTCTGGCTTGCCTGGGCATATACCAGGAGTAGTACATTTGCCCTCCTTTTTACTGGATTCACAGCATTAAGCCCTGTTCTTATTGGAGTTTCGCAGATAGTCAACCCGGATGCAACGGTATGGTCACTGGGGATCACCGCACTCTTCGCCTACCTCGTATTTGTTAGAACTACTCACTTTCGATGGCTTCTCCTAGCAGGACCTCTCTTTGGGTTAGCGCTCCTCAGCAAGTACGGCACGTCATTTCTCATCTTCTTTACATTCTTTATCACCTTCGCACACCTCTTCTACCAGATCACCACATTTGAAGATCGAAAAAAATATGCCAATGCCACGATCAAACTCCTCTTGGGCTGGGTCGTCTTTATTGCCTTGGGCATTGGGGTGTTTGCACTCCTTATGCCGGCAGCGATCCTTCATCCGGAATTCATACTCAAAGGCACTATCGCCTTTAAACACGCCAAGGATGTCTCTGATGTGCTTTGGGCCATGGGGATCGTTTATGGGCTCTTCTTATTTGATGGGATATTCCTTCGAGGTCGAGCTCTCTTCTTTCTCCTGACCAAGATCCGACTACTTCGCCAGCCGATCCTCATCCTCTTCGCACTTCTCTTCTCAGGGATCGCACTCTTTACTCTCTTCAACTGGGGTTGGCACAACCATTTTCACTTTGAAGACGTTTCTTACGATGCCGGAAAGGGGAAAGACTTTACCAAACTTGATTTTCATTGGAAACCTTTTCTTGAGATCAAGCCATTGGTATTTTCTTTACAACCCACGGTACTAATCCCGGCATTTCTTACCTTGCTTCTTCTGATATGGAAAAGAAATCGATTTACCTTCCTTATCTTTACCCTGACCACATTTATCGTCTTTTATTATGCCGCTATCCTTTCGCAAGACGTACTGGTCCATATTCGCTATAGCGTACTTGTCTATCCGGCTATGGCAGGACTCGCAGCAATCGGGGTCATATTTGTCACAGAGTCCCTGCTCAAGAGCAAATGGTGGTCGTATGGTTTTATGACGATCCTGCTGGCCACTTCTGCCTATGTCACCTATTCTTACCTCCCCTACCTCTTTCTCTACACAAATGATCTTCTTCCCAAAAAACAGATCATAACGAGCGCATGGGGCTATGGTGGTTATGAAGCAGCTCAATGGCTCAATGCGCAACCCAATGCCAAGACCATGACCGTCTGGTCCGACTATGAAGGTGTTTGCCCTTTTATGTACGGATATTGCATCAAAGGAAGCGTCATCAAATGGTACAATAGAGGTCGATTCTCAGGTTTTGACTATTTGGTGGTTACTCGAAAGGGATTGATCAACAACAAGTCCACCTGGAACAAGCTTATCGCTGATGAAAAATTCTATCCTGAACCAGTATGGCAACTCCTCATCGGGGATCGTCCAGGTGACTTTGTAAAGATCTACAAAATGAGAGAGGAATATAGTTCAGACGCACTCTATAAATAACAACTCGTCCTAGGACCTTAATGATACCCTATGAGAAAGCTTCACATCTATTCCTGCTTTTCCTTTCTCCAAAAACACGCCGTCTCGATCATTCTTATCTCCATTCTCCTGCTCACCCTCCTACTTCGCGCATGGGGACTCGGAAATAACCCATTTGTTGCGGACGAATTTATCGACATGAACGCCAGCTACGGCTATCACCAAACAAACACCTGGAAAGCTTGGGACTTCAATCTCAGTCAAACTGACACGCTTGATCCATATGCCGCGCGTGATGAACGATCATGGATCTATCGCTGGCAAGTAGCACAACTTTTTTCCATCTTCCCTGCCACCGAAACGACAGCTCGCTCCATAAGTGTTATTTGGGGACTACTGACTACTCTTGTTATCTTCTGGAGTGCACGGATTTTTACTAAAGATACCAGGGTTGCCCTCCTTTCAGCATTTCTCTTCGCTGTCAGCATCACTGGCATCGAATACGACCGAAAGCTTCGCATGTACGCCATGTTCACGCCCATATTTCTCATTCTCTCCACCTGGCTCTTCCTTTTTCTCGAATCAAAATTCCCCTTCAAAAAACCAAAATTACTCGGCATGCTATCGGGCTTCTTTGGCATCAATTTCCTCTACCTTGTTCCTGTTATCATCATCGGGCTTCTCAGTCTGCACCTTCAGCTCCTTACCGTAAATATTGCTTTTTCTCTCTTCGGGTACTTCGTTATTGTTGCCTTACTGTCCCAGTATAAAAAGATTGCCCCGTCCATAAGCGCACTTTGGGGACTCGGAACTTTTTTTGTGGGTGGGGTCATCTCCTTTCTCTTCTTCCCACAGATCCCTCAAGCCATTCTCGGCACATCCAAACTTTTTATAGACAACTATGGATATTTGGAAAAATTTCTCCGCGACTTCCAACATCCGCTTTTCGGCGCTTTACTTATCGTTCTTGGTTTTTACACGCTCTTTGTCACACTCAAAAAGAAAAAGCAAGCTCTCTGGCTTCTCACTTCATTCCTTGTTCCTCTTCTTCTTACCATGTTTGTTTGGAGTCGAGCACAAGGAACCCAGTATATCTTTTATCTCCAGCCATTCGCACTTATCCTCACAGCCTGTGGCATTACAGGAATTATTGATTGGATACAAAAAAACCTCCCCACTATTTCCAAAACAAAGATCTCTTTTATAGTATTTTCTTTGGCCATACTTTTGCTCCCAAATTACGGCTACTTTGTAAACGATGCTTCCACCTATAACCGTGGCAATGATCCTGTCGCCGATTATCGCAAAGTCTTCACGTATCTCAAAAAATCCAATACACAAGAACTGCACGCACTTATCACACGGAACTTCCGCAACTTCTACTATGCCGAATGGAACACACCCGTGCTCGAATTTGGTGGGGAGCGCGCCGATCATGATCTTACCAAAGAAGAGATTCAAACCTTTATTTGTACACACCCAACTGGATTTGTCGTGATCTTTGATAATGACTGGAACTTCGTAAGCAAAGACGGCCGAACCTATATCGAGAGTACACTACAAAAGATCGATAGCTCCTCCGTACGAGGCGCCGCGAAGGTATACGAGTGGAAAGAAGGCGTTGGTTGTAGTCAATAAAGAGCGCGCAAAAATCTTGAAACGGCTCACTAATGAGCCGTTTTTGCGTATCCCTACTTTTGTAATACTACTCACTATTTTCTTACTGTAGCCAAATCTTCTTTTCGTATCACTCCCGTAAACCAGAGAAATGCGAGATAAGCAATCCCCAATGGAATGGTCAGAATCGCAAGAGCACCAAGAGAATCCCCAAAAGATCGCGCAATAAAAAAGACAACGACCGTAGCAAAAGATATTTTTATCCCATTAAGTACAACGCCATATATCGCAAAGGTTTTGTGAAGAGACGTAAAAAGAAATGGGGTAAGGAGAAGTGCGACCACAAGCTTGAGGAATGGGACACTTCCCACACCAAACCGAGGAAGCACCATCGCATCCAAGAAAATGTTGAATAGGATCAATGCTGAGACCATCCGAATGGGCGTGCCGATCTTCCCCGCTCCATTATACGCGAACGCCAAGACATAGAGGATCGAAAGGATCGTTGTTGCCGCTGCGAGCATCGGGAGGAATGATGACGCCGCAAGAAACTTTTCTCCAAAAAATATCCGCATCACCGATGCTGGGTAGGCAGCCACAAATGCCACGAATGGTGCCCCCACGACCAACATAAACCGCACAGCGTTACTCACGATCTTTTTAGCGCGCTCTGTGTCCAATTTGGCAAATGATTCGGCAATGGTCGGTAAAAGGATAAGCGTCAGTGCATAGAAAAGAAACGACGGGATACGTGCGATCGTAAGCGCCGCATTATACTGTCCGGTCAGGGCATCATCGGCAAAGAAATATTTTAATGCGTAGAGATCAAGAGAAAGAAGGATCTCAAACAACACCGCAAACACCGTAATAGGTACTGCAAGAGCATATATTTTTTTTATGGAGAACACACCACTCTCTCCTCGTGTTTCATAGAGAACTTTTGTTCTTCTGTCTACTAATACCGCCACGGAGAGCACCCCCAAAGGAACCAACAAATATCCAATAAAGATCCCTTGAATATGAAAAAAATACGTCAATCCCGAGATAACCACGATACGCAATACAGCACGAACGAACTTCAATACCGATTGAACCGAAAACATCTGCATCCCGGAAAAAAGGTAGAAGTAGAAAGCATCCGCCGCATAACAAGGAATGATAAGTGAAGCAATAAAAAATAACGGCGTCAGCGTTGGATCTTTGAGAAGATATGCAAACACCGGGGAAAGCAGAAAAAAGATCCCTGTTACTACGCTCGTCACCCAGATCTGTGCCTTGGCGCTTTCTCGACGAACGCTCGGTAGGCCCTTTGGATCTTTGGCACGATACTCGCTCAGAAATTTACTCATAGCGATCGGGATGCCACTTCCAATCAGGTTAGCGACGAGTAACGTTATCGTGATAACGACCGCGTATCGACCATACTCTTCTGGACCCAAAAACCGCCCCGCCATCATCTGCACAACATAGCCAGAAACATAAAAGAAGAACTCCGCAAGAAACAGCCAGATAAAGGAACGAGACTTCATAGTAATTCTTTACAAGATCTTAAATATCTCCCTTACGCCCCCCTGGGGATCCTCCATATGAATACGAACTTTTCCCTGAAATACCGCCCCCTGATCAATCAGGTCCTGCTGAGGAAATGTTTTTATTTCACCCGTTCCCACTGCAACGTTCCCTTCATGCATTGGTCGCTTGTTCACATATACCACATAGCGGAACGTTCGGGCTTGACCATCGTTTTGCATCTGAAAGGACAGGTCTTTGCTCGTTGGGTCAACAAACTCGATCCTCCAAGCCAGAAAACTCCGATCGTGCACGCTCACATATTCCGCAAATGACAATACTACAAAACAAAAAACAAACATTCCTCCAAAAATCTTTCCAGTATTTTTTTGAAATATACTCCACATATATTTGGACTTATGAACTTGTGACTTCACTGTACCCTCTTTCTCTTTTTACTTATCACTGGCTCGTACGTATACCGAATGGAATGGATCAGAATACACCTTCCAATAATCCCCGAAGTGTTGAAATTGTTGTCCATCTATCTTTTCATCGACAAGTATCGCGCCAACGTTAAGATCGTCGATACACTTCTTTGCTTCAGAAGAATCCGGTTCGGAAAAAACATACATCGTACACTTTTCTTGTTTATCGGTAGCTCGATCATACCGAAAAAGGAATGCGCGGTAAAAGGGATAGTTGTAATCTCTCATAAAAAACGTTTTGATCCATGCATCTCCAGAAGTGATGTTGATATGGTCATGCATGACTGTGACCGACCCTGATACACGATCATGAAGATACTGCGCTGCAGAAAAAACCTCAAGACTTCGCTCTGTTTGATCGGATCGTTTTTTCATTACTGACGCATTATCCAAGAATCCCCCATAGGATACCGAGACGACCAAAAATAGAACCATCGCTGTACATACCCAAGAGGCAGATCTCGAGAATCGTTTTAGTCTTTCGACCAAGAGAACAAGCGCATAACCCGAAAGAATAGCCAGCGGAAACACCATATAGTTGGCTACACGGGCTGAAGGAAGATCTATGCGCACAAGGTTCGGATATACAATAAGAATACCGAGAGGAATCGACCAACCTGCAAGGATCGCCAATATATCGCTACGTCGCATTTTTCTGGAAAAAAGTAGGAATCCAAGTCCTAATATACCAAAGGCCGCACGCGACTCCCCCACAGCGCGACCTAACTCTAAAAATGAAAATCCGAGGTGCTCTTCATTTTGCGGCGTCCCCACAACTTGTTCAACCGCCATGTTCCGAATATACGAGGGGGTAAAGAAGAAGAAGAAGAAACAAAGAAAGCTCACGACCGTTATCCATACCGACCGGGAACGCAAGAGTGGGAGGATATTTTTTGGAAAGAACCCTCGGTGAAAGATAGCAAGCATAAGAAAAATTCCCAAAAGAGCAAAGACGAAAAGAAGTGTGGACAGATGGTGTGTGTAAGCCAACATGAATATCACAAACAGCGCAGAAATGAACGCGCCCACAAGACAACGCCGAACAGCAAAAAGTAAAAGCAAAAATGCCACGGGTATGAAGAGATTTCCGAAGGTGTTCCCCATGGCTCCCCCTGTCACGTACTTCATTTGCGACTGCCCCAGTGCATAGAGCACACCAAAGAAAAAGAGTGTCCACACCCCGATCCGCTCCGCGTGCGAAGATCGCTCAAAAAGCCGTTTTGCCAAAGCGTACATCGCGAGCAACGTCACCACATGAAGCACAAAAAGTGCGGTCACGGAAAATCCGGATACCACATCTTTCCCCGAGATGATGGCTATTGCGGAAAGAGTAAGGTGCTCCCCAATGATAAAATCGGATATTGGCTCAGCTTCTCCAACGATATAGTTTCCGGCGTCATTTGTGGTAATGTCCCGCTCTTCATAGGTTGGCAACTTTCCATCCAGAACGATCTTCTTGATCCAATAACTGTGATGGCCTAGATCAGTTGCGTGCGGAACAATATTAGGCACCAGGTAGACCATCTTTATCACGACTGCTAACAAGAACACTATCCAGAAAAGAAGTGACAGCTCTTGCTTTGGACTCACAGAGTTTTCTTTTGCCTTTTTTTCTCGCTTTGCAAAAAAGAACAATAACCCACTTACAAAAAATATTCCCAACCCCACAGAGAGAGCATCCAAAAAGATCCCCACACGTCCCAAAACGATCATAACGAGATCAACTACCACTATACTTAGGGTTATGGAGAGAGGAATTTGCTCAACAACTGAGAAAAGAGGTTTTTTCCGTTCCAAAAAAAGCACCCACATTCTCCCAGGCACCCACAAAACCACGACCAGTGCAACCAACAGCCAAAATTGTCCCACAAAAAAATCCATATATGCTCAGAAAATTGAACAACTCTCTCCTCTTATCCTACAAGAAAAAAACAAAAGGAGCAATCAGAGGAATATTGACAACATAATAGAATATGTGTTACCTTTCTAGCGTTGCCTTGCAGTATCTAGGTAACAGGTATGCGGAAATCCGCACAAAAAAACTTTTGTAAAGGAAAGGAAAAATGTGCTGGCTCGTTATTGACACTCAACCGAACGGCCCCGATATCCCCACCATAATCCAGGAAATTGACCGCCTAACTGGTGGCAAAGCCCAGGAAGTTGCGGGGGGCAGGGTCAATGTCAATTGCGCAAAGGGATCTCTGGGATGGATCAAAGACCTCATTGAAGAGGCCTACCCGGGAGTAAGCATTAATCCATCCTGAATCGGATATCCATCGACAAACACGTGACTAAAAAAGGGTAAAAACCCTAAAAGTCACCGTTCAGTGTTTTTGTCGATGGGAATATGAGTTGCGTGGGAGCACTGAACAGCCCATACAACTACCCATCCGACTTCGGTCGTCCTCCCCACCCTTTTTGGCCGCGCAGTCACCCCCCGACTGTCGCGGTCTTTTTTTATACGAAATTCTTATTGAAAGATAATCTGCTCGGGCGAGACCTTTTTGTCCCACGAAACACACGCGTTTCTTGGACATGGCCAGAGATGTACAGAAACGTTACGCGTTGTTGATCCTCCCAGTTTAGCAAAAGCCTCACCTCGTCCGCCACGAGGGAAGTATCCTGTAAGCACGAGATTATTTGTGTTCTTTACTTCAACCGGTTTCTTGTCTTGTGAGTGGATACTCACATTTCTCAATGTAGCCCCCACCGTATCATTCATTCGACCAGTTTCTTTGACAAAGAAGCTGGAGTTCTCCATCAGTAAGTTCTTGATAGGCATATCCTCTCTACCCCCGATCCGAAAGGCACGATTGGCATTTCTGGCAAATATGCCCTTAAAAGAAATGTCACTCACTTCCGGAACCGCGTCACTCTCACTCTTGAGCGTGGCGTATTTATACTTCATATCCAACTGGACTGCATCCTCAGCCAGGTTTCGCATATCAATATTTTCATATCGAATATTGCGCACATAGCCTCCTCGACCCTGAAGCGTCTTGAGTCGTATTCCCGTATCTACACCACTAAATTTCATATTGTTCACAAAAACATCCTCCACCCCCCCACTCATTTCAGACCCAATCGTCACCCCAGCATTACCACGAATCACACGTGAATCACGAATAACAATATGGCGAGATGGACGATTCTGTTTCCATCCATCATAATCCAACCCCGATTTGATAACGATCGCATCATCCCCACTTCCTATCGTACACCCTTCCACCAAAACATGCTCTGAAGAGTCAATAGCAATACCGTCCGTGTTTGGAGCAGTTGTTGAAACTGTAACATTCCGTATTATAACATTCTTGGAATACACCGGGTGCACGGTCCACATCGGGCCATCGACAAACGTCGGACCATCTAAAACAACTGTATCGGAATCATAAAACTGCAAAAATGAAGGTCGGAGAGGCTCTTTTCCAGTTCCAAAAACCCTCTTCTCTATCGGAATACCTTCTTTTGCCATATCGTAAAGTTTCTCTGCAGATGCTTCTTCTCCTATGCCCCCAGCGTCATCATCTTTCCATACCCACCACTTGCCACCATTTCCTACAAATGTCCCATGTCCTATTATGGCAACGTTTTTTACCTGTTCGGCATACAGCAGTGGTTGGTAATTCATCACATCCATTCCTTCCCAACGGGTTGCTACGACCGGAAGGTACTGATCCGGATCATCAGAAAAGGATACCACAGAGCCAAGATCCATCTTTAACGTCACGTCACTGGGTAAAATTAGTCCCCCCGTTTTCCATATTCCCCGCGGTACCACAACCGTCCCTCCGGGAGCACAGTCAGCAAAGGCCGAACGAAAGGCCTCTCTGGTCTTTATTGGGTCTTCATGACTCGCCCCATACGTATCAATACGACATGTTTTCATCGAATGTCCGAAAGGATCTTTGACGGGAAGTATCGGAACAATTCCCCAAAACCAGATCATCAGTAAACACCCAAAAGCCGCAACTCCTATAAAAGCACCTCTTTCTTTTTGAGAAAAACCTTGAAGAAGATGTCGGAGGTTATTTAAAACTTGCATACATCTTCTTTTTTTAAAAATTTTTTTCATTCTTTTTTTATGATCCCAAACAGTTAATCCTCCTCAGAAACCTCCTCTCCCATCTGGGCTTCGTGACTTTGAATAGACTCCTCGCTCGGACCATTTTCATCAACTGTTTTTGGATCAGAAGGAATAAGCCATTCCGGAAGATCCGGTATGCTCGATCCTTCGTCAGATCGGATGATCTTTACATAGTTAAGTGGTCTATCCCCGATCTGCAACTCCCACACAGGATCTCCCAAAACTTCATCACTGTAATAATACTCCGATGGATGTTTTGCAAGCTCGGGCGTTTTCCAATGAAATACACTTCCCTTCATCACATTTCTTCGCGTGATCACAAAATAATCCGGCGAGACCAAGGAAAGATCCATCGAAGCATTTCGAATACATTTCCCCACAAAGAATCGACAAAATGCCTTTCGGTCGGTCCATACCTGCATATGTCTTGCGTTTGGATCAGCGTTCAGCCACTGTGCTGCTTCATAAAGTCCATAACTCCACGAATCCGCAAAAGACATCTGTTGAGGGAGAAATTTGTTTTGATAGTCAAGATAATGCGGTGCGATCGACCGAAGCGCGATCATCTGAAAAAGCACAACAACAACACCAACACCTAAAGCGCACGCGAACCGATACCGTTTTTTTATAAGCATTGTAGCTTCCCACAAAAATATTCCTGCAAGTAATGCAAGAATTGGTTGTAATATGATGCCATACCGAACATTGACCAGAACATTGGCCATGAGCCCGCCAACTATAAACACCCAAGGAACTGTGAGAGCAAATACCACATACCCAAAGTAACGGACTTTACCCCGAAGGATCACCAGAACCATTCCCGCCATCAGCGCAATGATAACAACAGTTGGTAAAGTAAAAAATATGTATGACGATTCCACCAACAACTTCTTTGCAAATCCTACTGCCATGCCATCCTCTTCGTGGATCATAGGAAATACAAGAGTGATCTTGGCATTGCCCTTCTTGCCGGTCTGAAATTCTATCATTTCTCGCATATCGTTCAGGGGAACGAAGCTCGCCCCTGTCCACGCATTTATGATATGCCCCACAAAAAGAAGAAGTAATAATGTTGCTGCAACGCGCAATACCCAACACTTCCATGATCGAACAATTCTGTGTATAAATCCTGAAATTCGAGCGCGAATTGCAAATACATCAAAAACCAAAACGACAAACGTGGTCACTACTGGCACAATAACTTCTCTGATCCCTGCGGCCAAAAACGTCCCGATAAGGAACAGGTGAGGTTTTACTAAAACAAATGGAACCAGAATCGAAAAAAATACATATCCTATTCCGGTCATGATGACCAATTGTATAAGCAGGATACGAATATCCCGAATATGTTCTTTGATGCTCTTGGTCTCAAAAAAGATCGAAAGAATGAGAAGAACGAGAAAAAAAAGCGAAAGAAGATTCCCAGTATATTTCGATGCAATAGCCCAGCCAAAGAATATTCCGACCAAGAACACATACCACCACGATCGTGTCTTAAGTACGAGCAAAAATCCCAGAAGCGCCACAAAAGTGCTTGACCACAAGATCGCGTCAGGGTTGATGATCTGCGAAATGCCAAGAAGTACAGGATTGAGAACGATCAAGATCATGCTAAATATTGTAATCCCCCACGAGTCGGTCCATCGGTATATCAAAAAACCCATCAACAAACACATAGCTATCGTAAATGTAACAATCGGGATACGCAAAGCCCGATTGATCGTTTCGGTATTTTCAGCTTTGTATGTCTGAAATAAATATTTCCCATGCTCCTTCTTAAGACTTGTCTGCTTATTAGGATCAGGAATACCGTCCATCATCAGCCCAGAAAGGATCGACACGGTAACGCCCGGCTTATCATTAACATAGGTGTTCGTCCAATCCCCATTTGCAAAACCATTCTTTATCCCATTCCAATATCGCTTGATACGATCTTCTTTCCACAAATCCTCATCCGACGTTTCAAATTTTCCGAGATCGTGAAAGGCGATCATAGAAAAAACAACAAGTATGCTCAATACACCGATGCTCGTAAGTAATCCTTTTTTATACTTCTTCAAAAATGCTTTCATTGCTTTCCTACTCCTAAAAATATAGAAACTTTGTGATCCTTATTCATCTGCCTCACATACTCCTCCAGGACAAGCGGGCGAATATTCCTCCTGTTTCATTATCCCCCTTGTCACGAGCCATCTATATATGGCACAACCCACACAAAACCCCACCGCCGACTCCAACCACATAAAAAGCAAGCATATCCCGCAAAGACCCATGGATATCAAGCAAAACGTGCTTAATCCAAACGCCACTGGTATGCAAGCCGAGGCAAAAAATGTTTGATGCCCAAGGATAAGAAGTACAACACTTGAGATGCCCACGCCGATACTCCAAGCAAAACGTTTTTGAATGGCGCCTACATATTCCGGTCGTTGATTTCTTGTCAGCCATTTTCCGATCAAACCAAAATAGGATACTTGTGGCCCAACGATCGTCTTCAGCAAGAAATCAACCCAGAACACAAACACTACTATAAAGGCAAATAAAAAGTCCCTTTCGTAAAAAACCGTGATCGCTGTAAAAAATCCAATAACAAACATAAGCCCTGCCCCTGCACGCACCGCGCGCTCATTAACTACCCCATATGGAGCTGGTACTCCATGGATCTCTAACCCCGGGATAATTTTGCCATATGCCATACAAGAATTCATTCAAAAAGTTATTTACCCCCTCCAGATCAAATATCCAATATAGACAATATACCCAAGAACGAACAACGCGCCCTGCCAACGCTCCAAAACATGTTTCTTCCCCGCAAAGAGAGCGAAGAAGAGAAATATGGTTACGCCCAGACATACCAATATATCTATATAGCCACTTGATGCTACAGGGATCGGCTTGATCATAGCTGTTACTCCAAGGATCCAAAGTGTGTTAAAAATATTGCTCCCCACGACGTTCCCAATAGCAATATCCGATTGTCCTTTACGCACAGCAATGACCGAAGTGGCCAACTCTGGCAGTGAGGTTCCAATGGCCACCACCGTAAGACCAATAAGCATCTCTGACATTCCTGCTAAGTGAGCTAATATTACCGCTTCTATCACTAATATTTTTCCACCCGCCAGCAAAAGTACAAGCCCTCCGATCGTGAACAAGAATGATATCGGGTAAGAGTATACTTTGATCTCCGTTTCTTCCTGTTCACCATTCTTCCCATTCAAAAAAAGCTGCACCGTATAATATAAAAATATCGAAAAGAACCCAAGAAGCACTAAACCATCAGTCGTTGAGATAACATTGGATGGCGCCTTATCAAATAGTACATCACTTGCCATCACAAAAAGCATCAACACTGATAGTGCCGCGAAGGGAACCTCCTTCCATGTCGTCGATCGCTGCACCTTCAAATTCATGATAAGCGACGCCACCCCAAGAATAAGGAGGATATTTGAGATATTGCTCCCTATCACGTTTCCCAACGCCAGGTCGGTCGTTCCCTGTAAGGCAGCAAATATGTTCACAATAAGTTCCGGCGCACTTGTCCCAAAAGCCACCACCGTAAGACCAATGACGATCGGTGGGATACCTGACTTTTCAGAAAGCGATGATGCGCCACGCACCATGACCTCCGCACCAGATATGAGTATGATCAGCCCGATAACAAGAAGCACTATAACAACTAGCATAAAAAAATGATCAATAGGACCAAATACCAAACAGACTCCTATAATAAATATTTAAAAACCATAAATCCGGCAACAAGAATCACTACGAATGCGAGTGAAAAGACGTCCACATACTTTTCGATAGTATCCTTATAACGCTGTCCGAAATGGTGCATCAGAAAAGCCACGAGAAAAAATCGAGCACCACGACCAATGACCGACGCTAGGAAAAATATGAAAATGTTCACTCGAAACACCCCCGCTGCAATGGTAATGAGCTTGAAAGGAATGGGTGTGAAGGCTGCGGTAAAGATCGTTAAAAATGCATTTTCTGCATATCTATTTCCAATGATCTGAAATTGCGCCTCAAGATGATATAGGTTCACCAACCAAACACCCACCGTTTCAAAGAGCGTTACACCGATAAGATACCCAAAAAGACCCCCCAAAACACTTGCTCCCGTGCAAATCAGAGCGAATCGGATATACTTCTTGGGATGCACCGTTGTCATTGCAATAAGCAGTGGATCTGGCGGTATGGGGAAAAAAGAGCTTTCTGCAAAAGCAATTCCAAAAAGAGCCCGCTCCGCATACCTAGTCCCGGCCCATTTCACCACCCATCGATAGAGTTTTTTAACCACTCGGCTCGGCCAACCAAATAGATTCAGAACAAACAACACTGGCTTGGAGGCAATAAAAGCGCTCCACTTTGGGCTTTTCCCCCTATATTTCTGATATGCTTGAGTTATCTTCTCGATCATACAATATATATTGACCAATCCCTTATCTTACTTTTTTACACCTCTGCCCCATCACTGTACCACAATCCTCTTATAGAGGAAAGAAAAGACCCTTCTGGCCAAACGAGAGTTCCAGTACCAATCAAACAACAATCCCCCATATCTACGAAAAAGAAGGTCGATACCCGGATATGTCAGGATGGATCGTCCCCTTCTTTTCTTGAGCGGTATGATCGGATAATTTGAAAGCGTGGGTTTTTTATATTTCTCTACCTCGAGATTATGCCAAACCTTCCGTGTAATATACTCCGACCCTTTGATACACACAAAAAAAAGTGACTGTTGTTCTTCGCTAAAGAGCCTGTTCATATCCTCCTGACTGTATCCTTGATCAAATCCTATTCCCTTCTTATAACTCACCACAAACACCGGCTTTCGAAATCCTTTTTCAATGATTAATTGATCTATGTAAGCATTCCCCTTCTTTTTTCCATCAGGAAAAGAATGATTCTCAAAAAGCAAATAGCTTTGCAAAGAACATACCTTCTCTAGGTCAGCTCCGAAACAGTAGCGCGTATCAAATCTTGGATCATAACTATTCGTGCCAAAGTCCTTCTTATATGTATATACAACGTCACTCATCTCTTGTAAAAAGTCAGAAATAGAATCCACTCGAAACTGCACATACTGCTCTCGTACAACAGTTCGAGGTTTGAGTATCTTGGGAATAGACTGCCTGTAACGATCCTTAAACTTTTCTTCGCAATACCTACAACAACATCCCACAAAAGCACTACTATGCTTTTCTCCCCCCGGGATCCCCAGTTTTCCCATCTGAATATTATCAAGGAATATTCCATCAAAAGCATGCTGACACGCTTCTCGAATCTTTCTCTTTTGGTATTTACGAAATCCCGGGTTGTTTACACATACCACTTTTCTTCCCTTTGAATAGGACACTCGCTTTCCCCGATCATCCACACAGAACCAATCTCGATCTCGAAAATGTTCATAAACCAAGTTTGTTCCCTGTATATAAGCATGTGTTCGTATGCCCACTGTTCTAAAATTCTTTAGCCTCGAGAGAATGAATTCCCTATCTACTTTCTCAACATTCTTTGCATAACCCCACGAATAGGTCACCCACATATCAGTCACCCCAAAGATATTTTTTACCTTCCTCAGATAGTCAATATCATAACTCCGCAAAAAACTCTTCTCGTCTATCTTCGGATGAAAAAACTTCGTGTTTGTGACACGAATGGTTCCCGGACCTGCCCAACAATACAATCCAACACGATTTTCCATAGACTGTAAAAAGATGCTACCATTATACCATGTAGTAAAAATAACAACCTCCCTTTCTCATTGTTATGAGCCTATACACTATCACCTCCGGAGAAAAATATGTCGACATTGATGCCTTTGCCTGTGTCTTTGCGTACCGAGAACTCCTCCTTACTGAAGGCAAAAACGTTCAAGTTGTTCTTACCGGAGCACTCAATCACAGTGTGACCAGCTCTCTGAAGGACCTTGCGGGAAACTTCTTTGTTACAAAACCTACAATACCCAATCCAAAACAAGTGGTTATCATGGATATTTCGGAGCCATCTCACCTACCTCTCTTCGCCAATGAATCCACTATTATTGAAGTGTATGATCACCACTTTGGCTTTGAATCCTTTTGGAAGAAGAAAATTGGTGATCGGGCCAAAATCGAAGCGGTTGGTGCTTGTACAACACTCATTTGGGAGGAGTGCAAGAAAAGAAACAACGGAAAGATCACACGAAAGTCTGCCACACTCTTAGCACTTGGCATCATCTCCAACACGCTCAATTTTCGCTCAGGCATCACCACCGAGCGCGACCACGTTGCCTTTCAAGAACTTAAAGCCCGCGGGAATATCTCCGATGCCCTGACAGAAGGATACTTTTTAGATCAAGAAAAGACCCTTAATAGCAACATCCCCAAGACCCTCCGAGAAGACACTAAAATACAAGAAGTTCAAAGTATTGGGAAGACGTTCGTCATTGGACAGCTGGAACTCTGGGATAGTGAGTCCTTCATTCGAAAAAACGAGGCTCTCATCCGGAAAACACTTTCCGAGTTTGGCAATACCTATTGGTTTCTCAATGCTCCATCCATCCATACGGGAAGAACTTACTTTGTCTCCGATAACACGTTCATACAGGAACACCTTACCCAAAAAACGGGAGCTAAATTTGAAGGGGCTATCGGCGTCGCCCCTCGTCTCTGGCTCCGTAAAGAGATCCTGCGTGAGTTTCTTTAATCGATATCTTCTTTTCTCTCCTTTATAAATATCGAGAAGGATCGCTTTATTCGCATCAAAAACGCCAACGGAGAAAATAAGAACATATCGATCACACGAAGGAGCGTTTTTTCCAAGAAAGGAAGAAAGATGCCTATCGCCCTAACCAAGGTCTTAAAAGGGACTTCTATAAAAATATCCATCACCTCAGTAAATATATTGATGGCACGAAATCCTTCACTGAGACGTCTCCCCGCATCGATGAAAGGAATAGTAATGATAGAAAACCAAAAATTGGAAGGTTTCATCTCTTCATACCTTCGCAAAACAAATTTCTTTGCTTTTGTTCGAACACGAAAAGCAAAAAAGCTAATAACACCTAAAAGGACCATAAAGAAAAGGGTGTTTATAGGGGTAAACCCAAATTCTCCTAACAGCCACACCGAAAAGGAGAATACACCCAAAACAACCAAAAAATAGATGGTAAAATATATAGACCGTACTCCTTTTACTGAGCGGATATGTATTGGATCGGTCTGCTGACCCGCAAGGATCCGCTCCACCCCAAACACGATCATATCCGTGTTTATTCTTTTAGGCACCTGCATCGTTTGCGTCATCACAAGAAGCAGGGTCGGGTGAAATACCAAATTCACCAATAACGGAAACGTCTCTACTGGAGGAAAAAACAACTTGGATAGAAAGTATTCCACTGGCAAAATAACGGCCGTCTTTGTAATAAGAATATACCAAAATGCCCGCATACCCGTTTCTCGTACCGCGATAGAATGTGATTGGGACAGCTGCGCAACGGTTGCATAGATCTCCTTTTGCACCGCTCTCTCATCCTCCATTAAAACATCTCTTTTCCTTTCCAAGAGCTCCCTCAAAACTGTAAAATAGATAGATTGATCCCGTAATTTTCGCGCGATCCTCCTATATATCGGGCTTGCGATCCCCTGCAGAGCAAAATGCACTATTGACGGGATCTGATCAATATCCTTTCCTCCAATATCCACGAATTGTTCCCACTCCGGAAAATATTTGATCCAGACACCATACAACAGAGCTGATTCATCATCTTCCAAGAGCGCCCGTCGACAGGCAATGTAAAGATGCATGTCCGCAAAAGCCTTTGATCGATCATTCTCTTCCCGAAGATCCTCATCATATACAACAGAGTTACGAACAGTTTCATATAATGCCTGTACGTACAGTTCGTTGTGGTTTCCATACAGAGTCACCTCCACCTCACTCACAGCAATTTTAAAAAGCTCAGGAAGGCCGAACTTCTCTTGTACGATCCGATATTTCAGAAGAATATACTGCACCTTACTCGCGACCGAAATGGGGACGGAGTCATTTGGAAGAAATCCGTCAGCCACTAACTCCCTAAGAAGTTCTGTGGATATAAAAACATCATCCGAGGACCCTCGCATTAAACGACCTAACGTCCGATGGATGGTGTGCCACCTAATAACATGCTGCTCCTTATTATCCAAAAGGGAACGCATTCGCTCATAGAACGACGAAGCAGAAGAGGTCAGAAGTGGGACATTGATCACTGCCTCCCCCGGTTTCGCCTTGGTTACTCCATCATTGCTCTCTGTTCCTTCAAGCACTTCCAAAAGATGTTTGATCGGAGTGCCTTCTTTTTGTGCCATAAAACCCTCTTAAAAAAACAAAAGACGCAAGAATAGCGCTGTCAATTTCTCCATTTTACGAACAAAGATCCTAAAAACCATAGAAAAAACCCGAAACGCCTCTTCTTTTACTATACTCTCGCGCGCTCCCAATGTAAACCTTCTCTTGAGCTTATCTCTTCTTTCCAAAGAACTCTTCAAAACAAAAAGGCACCCCCGCATAACTGGAGGTATCCTTACAAATTGTCACTTCTTTCCTTGCAGATCATCTTTTCGTGACTCAAATTCTTCTTTGTTTATCTCCCCTCTGGCATAACGCTCTCGAAGTATCCTCAAAGCACTGTCCCCTCCCTTCGCAAGATGCCTCTTTTCCGAAACGATATACTTTATCACATAAACGACCATTAAAACCACAAATATCCAAAAGGCCAACTCAATGATCCCGCCCAGTATACCCAAGCCTAGCCCCCAACCATTGTTCATATAGCCATACCCCATCATATCAGGTCCATAGACACCTCTCTCCGCAAACGCAAACGCCGGCAAAGAAAACACCCCTAAAGAAGATACTAGTACCATTTTCATAGATTTGTGGATTAACACATTAGACAACCTCTTTTCCTATAATACCCAAAAAGAACGTGAAAATTTCATTCCGTTTGAAAAACTCTACTTTTAATTTATCTCGATGTCTATGTGTTTTACCTCTGGGATCTCTTCCTGGATCCTAGCTTCAATATCGTCGATATGGTTACCCATGAGACGAGGAACGCGTCCCACAGAATAGACCAAAAACTTAAGAAACTCTTGGTAGTCATTCTGTACATTCTCGTATTCATCTCGGATCGAACTGCTCCCCATGATCTCCCCCATCAACGCCGGACCATTGAATTCCACCTCGCATTTGATCTGATATTCATTAACATCCAATATGGAAGATTTAAAGTCGATCACCTTCTCTATGGCCGGGTCCGCTTTCATGATCTCAAGAATATGCTCTTTTGCTCCTTCCGGTATCGTTTTTCGCAAAAGATACGAACGGTTCTTTTGAATAAGCACTACAGCAATAACCGCTAAAAGAGCACCAATGACGATCGAACCCCATGCATCCCATATTGGATCATGTGTTATAAGAGAAAGAAGGATGCTAAAAAAGGCAACGACCACTCCTAAAACCGCAACACCATCTTCATATAAGACCGCTACAGTTGATGGGTCACCTTCTCGCAACATTTCTCTAAAGCCAACCTCGGGACTATGTGACCTCAGCTCTCTTAAGGCCAGAAGAAAAGTAATGGTCTCAATAATGAACGACGCCCCCAATATCCAAAAGGCGATCGGATCTATATGCAATGACCCACCAAACAGAAGTGCATGTACACCATGATAGATGGTGACCCCAGCCCCAAGAAAGAATATTCCACATGCAGAGATAAGTGCCCATAAGAACCTGTCCAAACCATATCCATACGAATACTGTTTATCTGCCTTTCGCGCAGAAAGACGGATCCCCACCAACAAAAGAGCTTGATTTATGGTATCGGCCACACTATGTACCGCCTCCGAAAAAAGTGCCCCCGACCCCGTGAAAAAAAATCCCACAAACTTCATGACCGCAATACACACATTTCCCAAAAGCGCTGCCACCACGGGGAAAAACCCTATCTTTTGAAACATTTTTGTACCATTCATAAAAATATCGATAATCAGTGTCGCACCATACTGTACCAGTATACACCCTAACACACAAGAAGTCTTGACATTTTAGTAAAAAGTTGCTATATTTTTCAGTTCGTAGAAATGCGAACTGTGTCCTCTTAAAGACACAAAACGCCTTCTGCCCATATGGGGCGGGTCTGGCAACTCTGTAGCACCATCCATCCGTTCGTCCGATGGGACGAAAAAGGAGATCAAAATGTCGTTGAATACCACTGTTGTGGTGCTCCGTAGCTACAACAACGGAGCAGTTCTCAAGCAGGTCAAGGCCCTGCGCGCATTCCTCCCCTGCATAATCGTCGTCACCGACGGCGAACAGGACAAGGGTGCGACCCGCGCCTGGCTCAACGAGCTGAGCGATCCGAACGTGCACCTCATCGAGATGATGAGCGGATACACATGGTCGAATGCGCTCAATCGTGCACTCAACCACATCAACCTCCTGAACGAGGAACGGTCACAACGTTTCGAGTTCGTCTTCAACGTTTCGGTCGAGGCGCGTTTCACGAAAACGCACCTCGAGGCGATGGTCGCCGAGTTCACCGATACGAAAGTCGGCATCGTCGGCACGAGCTTCCGCGGTATGCAGGAAGGCAATGTGATCGGTCTCGGCCGGTCGTATCGCCACCCTCGCAACACCGGGATGATCATCCGCCTGTCCGTGTTCGGACACCGGATGGTTCGTGACTTCGATTCGTTCTGCGACGACATCGGGGGCATGGAAGACATCGATTTCGTCTACCGCTTAAAAGTATTCGCGGGATACGAGACCCGGATGTTGGATCTTGCCGTCAACCTCATCGTCGGCAAGCACTACAACCAGGCCCAGAAGGAAATGCGCGAACGCGAAGCGATGGATTTGATTTTCCGTCGCTACCGCACCTGGTCGGATGAGCTCCTGACGTCGATCATCGGCGCCTGGAAGCTCATGTCCGACTAACCGAGGCCGGGAGGGGGAAGAGAACATTCTCCCCCTCCCACCCAAAAACTATTTTTTTCATTGATCCAATACCAAAATATTCGATCAATTCGCAAAAGATATCCTCATGAAAATATTGGTAACCGGAGGAGCGGGATTTATTGGATCGCACCTTGTTGATGTACTCGTCGATCGCGGTCACGATGTTTCCGTCCTCGACAACCTCTCAAGTGGAAAACGAGAAAACCTTCACCCAAAGGTCCGCTTTTACCTATGTGATATCACTGACGACTCTTTTACCAAAAAGATCTTTGATTTTGAACGCCCAGAGATCGTTTTTCATCTTGCCGCACATATCAGTGTCCGAGATTCTATTACACACCCAATATCCAGCTCATATATTAATATCCTGGGGAGTATAAATATTATTCGCCTCGCACATCAACACGCTGCCAAAAAGATCATTTTTGCTTCTACAGGAGGGGCGATGTACCAAGCAAGTTGCAATGTCCCCGCAACAGAATCGGCCGAGACGCACCCACTCTCACCCTACGCCATTTCCAAACTTACCATTGACGCCTTCCTTAACTACTATCAAAAAGTTTTTGGGTTTTCCTATACCTCTCTTCGTTGTGGTAATGTTTATGGCCCAAGACAAAATCCACACGGAGAGGCGGGCGTTATAGCGATCTTTCTCGAGAAGATGTCTAAAGGAGAAAATCCCTTTATTTACGGCGATGGTACACACACACGAGATTATGTCTATGTAGAAGATGTGGTACGCGCCTACATCTCTGCATTAAACCCAGAGACGTCAGGCATCTACAACATAGGCACGGGCATCGAAACGAACGCGGTCGAGATCTTTCATTTGCTCAACGCCAACTTTAACCGTCAGTTTGAAGAACACCACGTTCAAGAGATCGCGGGAGAACACGAAAGAAGTTTTCTGGACGTATCAAAAGCAAATAACGAGCTCGGTTGGAGTTCCAGGATATCATTACAAGAAGGTATTGAACGCACTGTTTCATGGACAAAAGACTTGTCGACTTCTTCACACACAACTCAATCCTCTCACCTGTCTTCACATCAAAGAACAACAACAAAAGAGAACATGTTCGCTTTTTAAAAAGCGGCAACAGAAAATATAACTCATACTACAGTATACCCCTATCCTCTCTTTAGGTAGACTTTTACAAAAGCACCTTTGAGTTCCGCCGCCTTAGAAGAGAGCTCATCCACCTGACCCTTTTTGGCCAGATCTCGAACCTCTTCAAGTTTTTGACGAATCATCTGGATCTCAGCATCATTTGCAACCTCTTCTACAAGTTTTAATTTTGCA
The DNA here is from genome assembly GCA_041738235.1 of Minisyncoccia bacterium. Taxonomy (GTDB): domain Bacteria; phylum Patescibacteriota; class Minisyncoccia; order Moranbacterales; genus JBGSQF01. The sequence continues at coordinate 77,047 of JBGSQF010000018.1, read as the reverse complement.
TCAGCTTCTTTGTATGCCGCTTCTACACCGGAAGCATCCTTGGCATCAGCAGCCTCGATCACCTGTTCCATGACATCATGAAAGTCCACGAGGTATACGGCAAGCATCGAGAATCCATTCCGCTTAAGCATCTCCTGAAAGACGGGGCGGATACCCTCAAATCCAAGGTGAGCCTGTTTTAGATCCCCCGATCGTACCTGCTCTTCCAATCCTACGATCGTTTGTGAAACTTTTTCTAAGTCAGAGTTGAACTGCGAGTCTCCTTTTATGACATATGGATGATACTGCCGATATTTATCTGAAAATTCGTTGAATTGCGCTACGAGCTGATCGTAGTTCATGATCGCCTCATCGCGCGAATCCTGCCCCGTAAAGAACAAAGTTTGTTTATAAAAATTATTCATCCGGTTGAAATCATCCAAAAACACCTTTCGAGAAAAGAATATGCTCCAATAGGCTCCAAGCACCAGGATCAAAAGAAAGAGAACGATAAAGACCATCTTGGTCCATTGTGAGACTGGCTTCTTATCCACAGGACACGTCGATTTACCCACCATTGTATAGATCCCACAAAAACCAAAGACTCCGGTCAGCAAAAGAACTCCGCCCAGAAAATATGCCACACCCTGCAAAATACCTCCTAACCAGAAAAATCCTCCCAAGAAGAAAACCTCAGACAACACAATACGAACCATTCGGTCCCACACCCCCTCATTTTGAGATATCTTCATAATAACGACTTGAAAAGATTAAATAGCATAGTCCATACTACCATAGAGTCCGTCCTCACTCAACCTCGCCACTGATCTGCTTGTCACTGGAAATATTCATGCGATGTTCTATACTATCCTCATATCCTTTCTTCACTATGAACATACTTATTGCAACCGACACCTACTATCCTCACGTGAACGGATGTTCTTATTTTACCCAACGGCTTGCCCACAACCTCGAAAAAAAAGGACATTCCATCCTTGTTATCGCCCCATCCAAAAACACTCAAGAAAGTCTTTATATAAAAGATGGCGTACATATCTTCGCACTTCGTTCCATCCCCCTCTACTACAACAATTTCTCCATTTGCCTCCCAATGCTTATTGAACAAACGATCGAAAAATCCGTGCTTGATTTTAAGCCCGATATCATCCATATACAAGGACACTTCACCATCAGCAAGACTATTCTTAAGATCGCCAAAAGGAATTGTATCCCTATTGTGGGCACCAATCACTTCATGCCGGAAAACCTTCTCTATTTTTCATATCTTCCAGACACGCTAGAAACCAGACTCCAAGGAAGGGCCTGGAAAGAAATACAAAAGGTCTTTGGACAGCTTGATGCAGTGAGTACACCCACACAAACAGCCGCCTCACTTCTAGAAAGGTTTCACTTCCCTCAGAGTGTCACCCCCATATCCAACGGGGTCGATCGAAAAAGATTCCGTCCGGATCTTAACGGACAATACCTCAGAAAAAGATACAACATCCCCGAAAAACCAACACTGCTCTACGTAGGAAGGCTAGACAAAGAAAAAAACATTGACCTTATTATCAATGCCTTTTCCTTAGCTTCTCAGAAAGTTGACGCACATCTTATTATTGCTGGCAGTGGCACCCTTCTTGGCGCACTCAAAATACTCTCAAATGAAAGAGGGATACAAGAAAAGATCACCTTTACCGGATTTATCGCAGACGAGGATCTTCCTCATCTGTACTGCGTAGCGGACGTCTTCATCGTTGCGGGAACAGCAGAGTTACAAAGTATTGTAACTATGGAAGCCATGGCCTCTGGACTTCCGATCATTGCTGCCAACGCCGTTGCCCTTCCAGAACTGGTCCACGACAAAAAGAATGGTTTTCTTTTTAAGCCGGGGAATATAAAAGAAGTTGCAGAGAACATGTATACCCTCCTCACCGATCCAAATCTCCGAAAAAATATGTCACAAGAAAGCCTCAACATAATCGAGAAACACGACATACAAAAAACCATTCACCAATTTGAACTTTTCTATCAGGGTGCCATCCAAAAAAAAGGGTCCTCTGCCACATAGAGATGGTATAGAAAATCATTCCAACTCTCCATATTTTTTATCCAAAAAGGTCTTTAATATTCTCGTGACACCTAGAACTACAAAAAGTGACAGACTCCCCACTAGTACAACCGCAAAAATATCATTAAGATACACTTTTACAGCACCGTAAGCCGCGCCAAAATAGAAACCTAGCAACAAAAGCACAAGCGATTTTGGTAACGTGGAAATAAAGTTGTACCACAAAAATTTACTAAATGGATACCTCACCACACCAGCAACAAAAAGCACAACACCCCCAAAAACATGCGTTACCTTTCCAATGATCAGGACCTTAATACCTCTTCTATGAAACTGGTCCTCGATAGTGGTGATCCTCTCGTCGGTAAGACCCCAAAGAGTTCCAAAATATTTTTGAAAAAAACCTCTTCCAAAACGGCCGAACGAATAATATAAACCATCTCCCAAGAGATCAGCTAAAACGATCACTATATAAGCATAGAACAAATTAAGTTCTTGAATAGACACCAAAAAACCTGCCAAGATCGTTACGAATGGTCCCTCGATCACTACCAATGGAAATAAGAGAAGATAGTGATAATCGAGAAGCAGTTGAATGATCCCTGACGAAGAGAAAAACATACTATTTTTTATTGACTATTTTTGCTATTCGTATAGCATAGCAATCACAAGGAAACAAATCAACAAAACCTTCTCTTAATGAATATCAAAAAAAATAATGAAGGATGCTTTCTTTAAAATGTCTCCACTTTGGAAACAAAATGACTTTGTTTTTTCCGTCCTTTTCGGCATTCTACTTGTCGCGCTTAGCTTGGCTATTTATCACTTTTCCTATATCTATACCAGCACAAGCAACGTTACTTATGTAAACGACATCATTCTAGATAATATCCCCGTTGTCAACGTAAACTTCATTGTTAATGAAGGTGTGTGGACCTTTACCTTCCTTATACTTTTCTTTGCCTTCAAAAACCCGGAAAAGATCCCTTTTGGACTCAAGAGTATCGCTCTATTTATATTTATCAGAAGCCTCTTTGTGTCCCTCACCCATCTCGGACCAGCACCCATACACTCCTTTCTTGATCCTCAGGATTGGCTTACATCCATAGCTTCTGGTAATGATATGTTCTTCTCTGGACACACTGGCTTGCCATTTCTTCTCGCCCTAGTCTTTTGGGACAGAGTCCCGGCGAGGATCACTTCGCTTCTGGCGTCTATTATCCTCGGAACAAGCATGCTGCTTGGGCACCTCCATTATTCGATCGATGTCTTTGCCGCCTTCTTCATCACTTACAGCATCTTTACACTCGCCAAAAAAATATTTGCTCAAGATTGGAACCTTGCTGCTACCAAATCCTAACTTAAAAATACTAATCCCCCATGAGATATACCATAAAACAATATATATTTTCTTCCCCCATTTTATTACCCATAATAATCACCCCCGGCTGTACGACACCCGGGGGAAAATATTACAACATTAATAACTCATCTTACCTCTCACTCCCCCATTCCGACACATACCTTTCAAATAAATTTCGAAATTTTTGTTATCATTCCCTCAACAGAAAGACCTGCTTCAGCGAGGATCTCATCACGCGTACCGTGAGGAAGAAACCTGTCCGGAAGACCAAAATTTTTCACTCGTACGGAAAGATCATTGTGAAGAACAAACTCATCAACCGCACTCCCAGCACCGCCCATAACAACATTGTCTTCGACCGTCATAAAATACGAATGTGTTTTTGCAAGTTTCTTCAGCATGGTTTCATCGATCGGTTTTACAAAACGCATATTGACCAATGTTGCATCCAGCGCTTCTGCAACCTCCCAACATCGATCCAGAAGAGCCCCAAAAGACAGAATGGCAATTTTCTTCCCCTTTCTTACCAAAATCGCTTTCCCCATTTGTATTTCCTTTTTGAGATCAAAAGACGCGTCGCTCACCTTGGCTCTCGGATACCGAACGGCGGCCGGCCCCTTGTATTCGAATCCAAAGTCTAACATATTTTTACATTCATCATCATTGGCGGGTGCCATCACCACCATATTGGGAACACATCGAAGAAACGAGAGATCAAAACTTCCCGCGTGTGTTTCTCCATCGGGGCCCACAATGCCGGCACGATCGATCGCGAACAAAATATCAAGATCTTGTATCGCTACATCATGAATAACCTGATCATAAGCACGTTGTAGAAATGTGGAGTAGATAGCAACGACTGGCTTCTTCCCCTCACATGCCAATCCCGCCGCAAGCGTTACCGCATGTTGCTCTGCAATACCTACATCATGAAATCTCTTGAGATATTGCCTATCAAACTCCACCAAACCCGAACCCTCACGCATCGCTGGAGTAATCGCATGAAGTCTTTCATCCTGCTTGGCCTTCCCAACCACCCAATCAGAGAAAACATGAGTATACGTCACTCCAGGATCACTATTTCCATTCTTCTTTCCTGTCAATGGATCAAAAGATGACACCGCATGAAGGGCAAGTGCATCCTTTTCCGCATGTACGCATCCCTTACCCTTTTTCGTTACAACGTGAAGTAGTCGGGGCCCCTTCATTTTCTTTAGATTCTCCAAAATCTCTACAAGCGCGTCCACATCATTACCATCCACTGGACCAAAATAGGCAAAGCCCATCTCTTCAAATATCGTTCCTGGTGTGACCATTCCCTTTGCGTGTCTCTCCATACGCCTCGCCATTTCCTGAAATGTAGGTAGTTTATCCAAAAATCGCTTACCCTTTTCCCGAATCTTTGTATATTCCGAAGAAGATATGAGACGCGTAAGATAATGTGTCATAGCGCCAACGTTTGGCGATATGGACATTTTGTTATCATTGAGAACCACTAATACATTCGCCCCCACATCTCCCGCGTGATTCAAAGCCTCAAAAGCCATACCACCCGTAAGAGCCCCATCTCCAATGACTGCCACTACAGAAGGTTGTTTTTTTTCTCCAGTATGAGCAAGTGCCATGCCTACAGCCGCACTGATCGAAGTTGATGCGTGCCCCACACCAAAAGCATCCGCTCTACTCTCTCCCCTTTTCGGAAATGGTGCCAGTCCCCCCTTTTTCCTTATCGTATGCAAACGGTCTTTTCTTCCTGTAAGCACTTTGTGCGCGTATGCCTGGTGTCCTACATCCCACACAATCCTATCTTTCTCAGGATCATACGTATAGTGAAGAGCGACGGTCAATTCTACAACACCAAGATTGGCTCCGAAGTGCCCCCCAACCTGAGATACCGTATCAATCAAAAAACACCGCAATTCATCGCTGAGTGTTTTTAATCTCTGTTTTGGTAGCTTACGGACATCTTTCGATCTTTGTATGGTGTCAAGTAATTTATATGGGTACTCTTTGGGCATATTTGAAACTCTAAAATTTTTGATCAGCGCCTTTCTATATCGCACAGTATGTCATCCCAAACAAACTTTGGCAAATGGCTATAACGAAAGAAAATGTTAAAAAATGCGTATTATAAAGTAAAGGGTACTCAAGCCATATTATAGTTTTAGGTTCAGGATAATTATTAATAACAAGTGTATGAAGAAGGTATATCTCGCCAGCCTGCTAATGGTTCCTCTTTTGGTGTTGGGAGCCTCGCTCGCATCGGCTAAAGGCGGAAATGCCCAAGGTGGTAGTGATTCGGGGAACGGTCAAGCAGGCACTGGACAATCCTCAATGGGAGTTCAAACAACGGAGCAAAATTCAGTAAATAATCAGGGGGAAGCGACTCAAGTTCGGACAACGGAACAGAATGTTGTGCAAGAGATGAGAAACGGATCTCCCACGAGTCAGGGATCAATGCAAAGCGGTAATAATATGGAGGATGCTACGCAAACGATGATGATGATCGCGGAACGAAACCAAGGCGAAGGAGATCAAATACGTAACCGTGTTCAAGCTCAACTAGAAACTCACCAGGCAGTTGAAGGTAATATCGCTCAATTGCAAGAGCGCAATAAGTTCACACGATTCTTTGTCGGACCTGACTACGGATTGATCAAAGAATCCGAGCAGCTTCTTGAACAAAACAGGGTACGCATTCAAGAGCTTACCCAGATCAAGAACCAACTCAGAAATGACGCGGATAAGAACCAACTCCAAGAACAGATTCGCATAATGGAACAAGAACAGACCCGTCTCGAAAACCAGTTACAGGATGACGCGGAAGGATTCAGTCTCTTTGGTTGGATGTTCCAATGGGGTGCATAAAACACCCAGGATCAAAAGAGGCCCTTAAGGGCCTCTTTATTCAATTTATTTGGATTATTTTCCAGAATTCATCTCTAAAAAATAGAGGTGTAGGCAATCTTGATCCCTCAACTGTAGAGACAAGCAAAAATCTCTAGCTCTTGACTCGCGCAACATGTGTCCATCCACAACGACCAGATTGGATGCTTTTTGGAACTTCCCAAAATTTATAATAAGTTTTTATTAGCGCAAGATATTCCACGTAACTCAATATATAGAAAAAGAAATACATTGTGGGGGCAACAATAGCTAGAAAAAACTTACGCCTAAGGGGGATAGTGTCTTCTGCGAGCACATTAAGAGAAATAAATCCTCCAATAAGCATGAGAATGCCTGCGAATGTTGACCAATCACTATATAGAATAATGATGTATGCCATGTATGAAACCAAAAAAGGCTCAAGAAAAAAGGCAATGTCCGAAAATATAGCATAGGGAAGATATAACCATGTAAGCCATCGGGAATTTTTTTTATCTAGAGAAAAGAAAAGTGAGTAATTTTTAAAAAATGTTTGTGCGCGCCCATACTTCCAACGAAATCGTTGACGAATAAGTCCCGCTATGTCAAGAACACTCTCAGTATATGTAATAACATTTGATCCATAAATAACCCGGTTCTTTTTGTTACCTAAATGAAGAAGTTTCATTGTTAGATCAATATCCTCTGTAATAGTATCCGTATCATAAAGCCCAACCCTATCAAGTGCTGCTCTACGAAAGGTAGACCCAATCCCGCCAATAATATACTCTATGTTGAAAACTGTTTGCGCCCGCTTCATTTGATAACAGATGATATACTCAAATATCTGAAGAAGGTTAAGAAATGTTCCAGTTGGTCGTATTTTTACATTGGCTGAAAGGGCCACAACTTGAGGGTCATTAAAATAACTCGCAGCATTTATAAGAGCGTCCGGGGCAACACTAGAATCTGCATCAAGACACATTACAAGCTCCCCAGAAGCATAACATCGAAGAGCTGTATTAAGAGCATGTGCTTTTCCCGCGTTTTCTTGGTGAATAAGTCTAAAATTTGCATCATGAAGAAGTTGATAGCGCCGAACAATTGAATACGTATGATCTGTTGACCCGTCATCCACTATAATGATCTCCAACTTATCCTCTGGATAGATAGCTTGCTCAAGGGATTGTATGGTTTTTAGTATAGTAGTTGCCTCATTATGTGCGGGAATAATGACAGAAAAGGTTGGGAGCGATCTTGTTTTCCTGTTTTTCCAACGAATATGAATTGTTTGTTTTATCTTATAAATATCCGATCCAATCATAAAGAAGGTCATACGAAAGACATTGAGCAATCCTAATATCAAGATAAGAAAGGTGATTGTTTGTCCGTATTCAGACATAAGGGCAAATTGTTTTTATCGCCAGAGTATCCAATTGATAATTCTACTCACGATGAAACTTGTTACTACAATACCTGCCAAGAAAAGAGTTACGGTTGAAAGAAGAAATTTCATCATAAAACTTCCATGAGTCAGAACGTGCTCCGAGACTACCCCATACAAGAAAGATGATCCAAAAATTTCCATTATTGAAAGCATATGCGATGATTTATAAAATGACCTGATATTCTAACATTTTCTATCAATTAAGTCAAGTACTAGAGCTTCCCAAGGCCAAGATAAAAAACACTCTATAAGTTAGAAAATATATTAAAAAGAGGCCCTTAAGGGCCTCTTTTTTTAGTTTGGTTCCTCTATTTTTTCCTATATGGCGCTCCAAATAACCCTCTCCATGCCCACATCGCACTCTCACGTTTCGTACAATACCAATAAATCTCCCAAAAAACAGAAAACCCACCGATGATGCAGATGAGCTCTCTGTCAATCGATGGGCTGACCCCCCTTACCAGTCACAGGGGATATACTTCCTTCCCCGGTACTCTTCCATAAATGCCCTGGGGATATCCGTGGTAGGTACTTCGAAACATTTCCCTGTCTTTGGATCCCGAAAGCGGGAAAATTCGTGACTCATTCCGAATCCTCCCGAGGGTATCTCGAGTGACAATGGTGAGGGCGGATTCACCCCCTGTGGTGGAGAATCAGAGAGGAGCCACACCATCAAGAACACCAACACAATCAGGACAAGCCAGATAGGATGGAAACCATCCCCCTGGTAAGAACCATAACTCCGATGACGCCACTGTCGATACCTTCTTGCCACGCGAACCTCCTAAAAAATACATTGTGCTACTGCACGGGATGGGATGAAAAAGAGTAACACCTTCAGATACAGATGTCAATATCCAATCTAGGATTCACCCCTAAACAACAAATTGATCTGAAGAATCCTCAGAGATCTCATTTTGCATTCTCGGCTTTGGTGCTCATCCACGACCCCCCCCCTAACGAGAAACTAAACCGCATAAATTAAAGAAAAAATTTTGATAATTCAGTTTTTCGAAATATGGATCATATGGGATTGTATCATAACTTACATGTCATCATCTACTCATATGCCATGTATAATAAACATATAAAATAAAGTTATGAACAAGATAATTGGAGTACTTACGGTGGTTGTTATCGCTTTTGCTGGATATCTTCTTTGGCAAAGTACCAACGTAGCAGACAAAAACGCAGAAAAAATGACTGCAAAAAGTGAAGTCCCCTCGACAGTCGGACCAATAAAGGAATTTTCAACCACCGCCTATTACGACGAGACTGGCGTTTGGTATTCTCTCAAAGAGATCCGTGTAAAAAAGGGCGATACTGTCCGAATCAAATCGACCAATACCAAGGGAATGCATGACCTTACGATCGATGAGTTCGGAGTAAAAAAGGAACTTCCCCTCAATGAAGAAGTAACGATCGAATTTGTTGCCGATAAGACCGGCGAATTCGTTTACTACTGTTCAAAACCCGGACATCGAGCCAAGGGTCAGTGGGGAAAACTCATTGTTGAGTAGATCCAAGTTCAATAAGAAATAACCCTTATAGCAAGGGTTATTTCTTATTTATTTAGAAAGAATTTTGCAAAACATGATCCCTCCCGTTCTCCGAACACAGAACTGCTTGGTGGATAAACTCAAGATCTATAAAAGGCTCATCCCTATAATCAAGATCCTCCTTCTGTTCTTCTAAATACACGTTCATACAATAACTTGGAAAGTTGTACGGCTCTCGTATCGACATAAACATACACGACATGCGAAACAAGAAATATCAATCCGACTGAAAGAAAAAAGGTTATCAAAAATGCCGTACCGTAGGATAGAAAGGAATGTAATTGCAAGAAAATAAGACTTGAAAAAGATCCAAGAATAATGAAGTGTAGCAAATACATCGAAAATGAGATATTCCCAAGAAATAAAAAATATTTCAACGAGAGAGCCTTCTGTATTTTCTCTAAATGCATCAAGGCAGCAATTACCAAGAATGCTCCCCACATATGCCACGAGATCGATGGATCGTCAAAGAAGGATACGTTAAGAAAACTATAAATCGTCCCTTCCGTTCCACGACCCGATGGGTACGAACCAAGAAAGAGTCCCAAACAAAGCAACACGAGAAATAAAACTTTATTTTTTCCTAATTTTTGAGTGATCTCGCTCCTATTCACCATAATATCGCTCAGTAACATCCCAAGTAAAAAAGTCACATAGTATGTATTAAAAAAATAGATCCCCACCATAATATAAGCAAGATACCTATTTCTCATCTTTCCAAACAAAGCCAGGAAAGCAAAGATAAGAAAAGATCCAAAGAGTTCATACGCGATTGTCCAAAGCACAACATTATAATCAAAAATATCCAGAAAGAAAGCTCCTATAAAAGCCTCGTTCAAAGCATCCGTAAAGTTCGGTTTCACTGTCCAAAAATCATAAAACCAGCTCGATCCGGTAACACCCGACAGCGGCTGATTATAGAATAAAGATATCTTTAGGAGAAAAAATGCAAGAAAAACAGAGATTGCCACCGGCAAAGCCAGACGAACATATCTTTTAATCGCACCCTCCGTAACAATCTCTTTGTCCCTCTTAAGAAAGAACTTGTGACTCAAGACAAATCCGCTCAAAACAAAAAAAATACATACAGCAAAATTCCCATTGTATAAAACATTGAACACCGACCCGGACATAAATAGCTCAAACCCATTCCCTAAGTGCGTTTGCGTATTAAAACCAAAAAACAGGGCCGGATAGAAAGCAAGAATGAAGTGATGAATAACGACTACAAAAGCAGCTAAACCACGAAGTCCGTCCAGATAACGGATCTTTCCCATACTTTGCATAGGTAGACTATTTAAAGAAACCAAAAAAGATCAAGTAAATCCTACAAAGAGCTCTGTACATACCGACTGATCACACCCTTCCACACAGCATACCCCTCGGAAGTGAGATGAACACCATCCTTTGAGTATTGTTTATATAACTTATGGTCGGGTCCACAAAAAAGCGGGTAGAGATCAATAAAGAATACTGTACTCCCATCAGAGAGTAATTTCAACTCCTTGTTGATCTGAATAATTTTTGAGCTCTCTAAAGTACTAACCTTTGAAATATCGTTATTCACCGGCAAGATGCTTTCAATATATACCGTCGTATCAGGTGACTCTGATCGTATCCGATCTAGAACTACCTTATAATTCTCCAAAATATACGAAACGTCTTTCCCTCTTAAAAGATCATTAATACCCATCATGAGAAATATCTTTTTGGGTTTTGTGGTCATCACTAAGTCGAGTCTTGCCTTAATATCATCCGTTGTATTTCCAGCTACTCCAAAATTTATTATACATCGATACCGAAGCAGAATATTCCAATCTTGCGCCTGCGTAATACTATCCCCAAGAAACACAACCACGTCTGATCCTTGATATCCTGGGTGGCCACACATCGTCGCAGAAAATTCATACTGACTCCTTTCAATGTCACCTTGTATCTTTTTGTTCACCCATAGGGTAAAACCAGCGACAATCACCGCCACACCCACAATTATCCCAACTGCTATGTCCGACCTCACCCTTTTATTCATTTTTTTACCCTCATCAAATTACTCCATTATTGTATTTTAACACAAATACCCTTCCTACTCTACGTCAATAAAAATAGCGACCCCTCATTTGTTTTTGGGATCGTTATTTTCTTTACGTTACTTTTATTTTACTCTCTCCCCTAACTTCGCACTGGTGAGTGGCCCCACGAATCCAGTCTGAGGCATATTGTTATCTAGTTGGAACTCCTGGACGGCTTGGGTGGTCAATGGTCCGAAGACACCAACGATAGAATCAGTGTTGAGATATCCAAGCTGTACAAACACTTTTTGTGTGTTGGCAATGCCTTCGGAAGTATAAAACTTTATGATCTTTATTTAAGCCCAGCTACCCGCAATGGTTCCTTGTACTTTTGATCCATATTCATAAGGTGGTCAATAAGCCAATCCTCAAGAAAGTCAACTAGCTCAAATGTCAACATAATCACATCTTCACCGCATTTCTCCTGGATCTCCGCCAATCTTTCTCCAAATTTCTTATGCGCTTCGATATGTTCTGGGGCACCGGCGTAGTGCGCTTTTTCAAAATATCTCTCCTCAGTGGTAAAGTGAAGTTTCTTATATTCTAGAAGGGATTGTATTATTTCTTTTAGCTCCTCTTTATCAGGGTCGTTGCCCACGACATCAATAAGTTTGTTAATGGTTAAAAACATCGTTTTGTGTTGATTATCGATCACTTGTATCCCAACACTATATCTCTCATCCCACTCGAGTTTTGCCCTCTGACGTTCCATATTTTTAGGTGTCATTGTTTAATTAAATATAAAATCCGCCGTCAAAAACCTATCGTCCATTATATAATAAACACAAAAATATAGCGATACACCGTTGACACAAAAGGGTTTCTCTTTTATCCTAGCCGTATGGCAAGTCATTCATCAATCACATTCTTTTTTTGGGTATTCCAACCGAATTGATGACGGCCATATTGTACTATCAACAAAAGAATAACAATACCGTCATCAAGCGGTTTTTTTGTTACTCTTTTTCGCTCCTTCCCAACCAAATAGGTGAACTATGCAAAATCTCGGATTTCTTGGCCCCAAGGGAAGTTACTCCCATCTAGCCGCTATGTCCTATGAGAAACGACTCAGTGACATCGGAGAGATCATTGAGTTCCCCACGATCCCCGCCGTCGCAAACGCGATTGGTAAAGAGATAACTCTCGGACTTCTCCCCATAGAAAACAGTACAGAGGGAGATGTGGGAGGTACTATGACCTACCTGGTCCAATCCCTCCTCCTCGGTAGAAAGGTCTTTGCTCAGGGTGAGCTGGTAGTTCCGGTCAAGCATGTTCTGGCAGGCTTCTGGGATATTGATGAGATAGAGACGGTCTACTCTCACCCTCAAGCCCTTGCTCAATGCAGCATGCTCCTTGAAAGACTCCATGTTCGCCAAGTGGCCGTCGACAGCACCAGCGCCGGATTTTCCCGAGTTATTGAAGATCGGGATGCAAGAGTTGCAGCCATTGGATCCGAGTACGCAGCTTCCGCAAGTGGCGTCCCGATCGTCAGGACCGGCGTACAAAACAACGAAACCAATAGCACTCGATTTTTGGTGGTCAGCAAAAACAAAAAAACCGCGCCACCGATCACTACCACCGCCAAAACAACGATCCTCTGCGTGGTGAGGAACGAGCCGGGAGCGCTCATGCAAACCCTTGCGCCCTTTGGCGCCCTCGGCATTGGGCTCAGCAAGATCAGCTCATTCCCAACGGGGGAAAATTTGGGGTTGTACGCCTTCTTCGTCGATATCGACGGAAATATGCGCACCAGAAACATCCAAACGGCCATTGCGAGGGTGAAGGCCGTCAGTCTCAGAACGCTTGTATTAGGATCATACGAGTCAGCCACGATCTGACCGCATGTCCCAACGCGAAAGGACTTCGGTATATGCCGGAGTCCTTTTCCTTTTCAATTACCAAAAACTTTCTCCTCTCTGATCAAGAAAATGTAAATGCGTATGCTGCCGTTCCCGATGACTCAAATTCTATCCGCAGTGTATGCTCTCCCGACACTCCCTTCCCATCAAACAGCTCGTACAGACGGTCCTTATCCACGATCACCTGCCCATCCTTCACATCACTCCCGGCAGACTCGTCCGTTATCAAAACCCCATCAAGAAACACCTTTGCAATGCCTTGTATTGTATTGTCGGATGGGGCTAGAACCAAGAATACTTTTTTCCCACGAAAATGAAGTGTCAGTCCAGCATCACTCACAGCAAGGGCCTTTTCGGAATCTACCCTCCAGGTTCCAGTGTAAGCAAAATAGTCCCTCCTCAGGGTCTCGGGTGCAGTAAATACCTGTATTTCGCCAGTAACCTTCTCGGGTGATCCAAATCGTTCCATGCGTGCACTCCCAAGATATGTTTCTGGAGTCTGGTCTCTTCCTGGTATCTCAGTTGCAACACTCGTTGGTGTGTAAGTTGCTACCGACCTACCCGCCTCTTCAAGAAGACTTCGAATAGCCTGCTCTGTTTCTTCATAGTTCCCCTCGCCAAAGTGATACTCTCGAATATTTCCATCCACATCTATAAGATAATGTGCTGGCCAATAGCGGTTGTTGTAAGCTCGCCATGTTACATAGTTATTATCTTGAGCTACTGGATAATTGATCCCGTACTGTTTCAACGCGTCCTCTACATTTGAGGTTTTTTTCTCAAAAGCAAATTCCGGAGTGTGCACCCCTACAACAACGAATCCCTGATCCTTATATTTTTCATACCAACTCGTGACATGTGGAAGCGTACGAATACAGTTGATACAAGAGTATGTCCAGAAATCAACTAGTACCACCTTACCACGAAGATCTTTCATTGTGAGCGCTATATCAGTATTCAACCAATGCTCAATGCCAGAAAACTCCGGAGCTTGACCGTACACTTTGAGACCACTTTTTGTTCCAAGCGCCGAATCTCCCGATTCCAATAGTGAGTTTCCTGGATCAATATTTTTGAGCTCATTAAGTTTTTGTTTTATGGTGTCATTTTTTTCAAGTCCGCTCAAGAAATTTCCATAACTGGGAAACATATCAAGCAGTTGTGTCTGAAGTTTTCTGTCATATCCGGTATAAATGGCAACTGCAGCCAATATCATCACCACTCCAAATACTCGTTGAATGCTACTGCTGTAGGGGGAGAGAACCCTTGTCTTAGTCAAAACCTTTTGCCCCAAAAGAGCTAACACAAAAAGTGGCACCGCCACTCCAACAACAAAAGCAAACGTGATCAAAACCACAGAGATGCTCACCGATTGTGTAGCCGCCAAGGTAGCCACCGTCGCGAGAATTGGTCCCGCGCAAGGCGACCAAACAACCCCCAATGCAAAACCCGTTACGAATCCATTTCCAAAGCCCGATCCAGTGTTGCTTGTAAACCGCCCACCAAGACCGCCCAAACGACTCACTAAAGATTCAAGTCGTGCACCGAGAGCCGGAATAATAAGCGTAAGTCCCAAAAAGCCAATAACCACCACCGCCAAAAGACGGAGAGCGTCTGGATCAAAAGGAATCACTCTTACAAGAGAAGCAAGTGCCAAAGTGATCAACATAAAACTCACCGACAAACCAACTACGAGACCAAGCGGTTTTCTCTCTCCTCCCGATGCACCAACTGACAGCACAATGGGCAATATAGGCCAAATACACGGTGCAAAAATAGTCACCATGCCAGAGACAAACGCAAAAAGGATCAAAATTGCCATAGACTTGATTGTTTATTATTTTAAACGAATATTTTTACTCTCTCTGTTGGTGCGTTGCCATATCAACCCACTAGGTGTCGCATGAACAGGTTGATCTCTTACATAAAATGACCTTCTTTTCTCACAAAACGATACTTTTGTTTACCAAAATAACTGAAGCACTTCTCAATATTGGGTTATTTTACGGGATCATCCGCAGGTTTAACGATTAGTGAATCGGACAACTTATTCCAAACAGAGTCGTTCTTCGATCGGTAGAATAACCCACTGGAATTTTGAACAATTAAACCCGTTCCGGTCTCAGACACAAAATCTGTACTTGGTAGGTCTTGAGTAATTTTCGCATCCTGTAGATCAGTTCTGTCAATGGGATTCTTTTCAAGCAGGTTAGACAAGAGTTGAACCAAAGCCAGATAACTCGTCGAACTATCTATTGTCACATCCTGCCCATTGTCTTGCTTGTTAAAATTAGGACCAAACAGCTTTATAGCAACTGGCACCTGAGTGATCGATGGAAGAGGAACGTCCCGGACCGTGGCGTATTCTACCGAAGACCCCTGCAGAGCCGCGCCATGCTCTCCAAGTAGCACCAAGATCGTATTTCTGTTAGTTTTCTTTATTTTTCCAATAAAGTCATCAAGATCAGTTGCAAGGTTGTTGAATGCGAAAGCGTATTGTTCATCTTCAGTCACCTTTGGTTTGTCAATGTAACTCCCTCCAGTGTGCAACGTCACGCTATTGTAATACAATGCCGCTTTATCAAAATTCCCTTTTCTAAGCTCAAGCCAGTTATCCAAAACCTCACCATCCCTATAGATCGCAGAATCGTCAAAACTCAACTCAACCGGCTTTAGATTGTCGATACCAATAGGAAGATCTGCCTTACCAAATTGGTGAATTTTGTCCTTAAAATCTGAATACGTCCCATCATGGTTCATAGCTGTATACGTGGAGTAACCTAGTTTTTTCAAATTATCAAAAAGATAGCACTTTTCTGGAACTTCTGAGAATATTTCTCCCTCAGTTTTTTGACCACAGTTCGCCTGTAATAGTCGAAGTGCTGCCGGATCGCTGTAGGATGTAGCCGAATTAAAGTTCGTGAAGATATAATCAAACTGTCCAAAAAGTGGATGCGTATTAAAGTGTATATATTCGAGGTCTGCCCATGACCAGGAACAGATCTGCAAAAATACAACGTCAAACTTATTTTGAGGACTTTGAGACATCTCCACTAACCGTCCAGATTCATGCAAAAAGAAATCTCTCGAGAGGTCTCTTCTGATCACCACTTTTTGATCAAAAAACAAAATTACCAAGCACGCTATAAAAAAAACTGCGGAGTATTTTCGTGTCTTTGTATAGGTTAATACGTAGACAATGGGAATGAGCAGTAGGGCAATAGCAAAGAATTTGACATCAAAATGAGAAGAAATAAAGTCGGTAACGAACTTCATACTCGGACGCAATTCGGGGCGAACAAAAAAATTCCACAATGTCTGCACCGGAGGAAGGTAAGACTCGTGCCACAATAACATTATCCCAAAGGCATACCCAAGAATATTCCTTATGATCCTTACGACCTTCCCGTGTGGCCACGAGCTTGAGATTGGAAAAAAAATAAAAATACAGAGCGCCAAATTCAAAAAGGTGCTCACATTGATCATTTGCGATATTTGCAGATACACAACAACCAAAAAGTAAAATATCCAAAATATCATAACCAAAAAGAGATATGAACTAGGCCTAGTTACATTATACCAATAATATTCGAGGTTACCTATATTTTTTCATGAGTTCTGAGACTTGCATCCATAAGATCGCCCAAAACCAAACAAAAATGACCAACACGATCGAAACACGCGGCATAAAGATCCCCGCCACTGCAAAAACAGTTGCCACTATTTGCGTTGCAAATGTTGCCACCATAACCGAACGACTTGGAAGATATTTATACCAATGTTGCTTGGTGTGTGCTACATAAATAAGCATGTGACCAGAAACAGTCAATTTTAGGAAAAAAAGTGTTTGGATCGGCTGCCAGTCCATGTGCAAGATATTCCTCAAAATAACTATAAACAAAAAACTATTAAGGAGCCCGACAGAGCCAAATAGTGTGCTCAACATTAATCTGTCCTTCGCGTTTATTTTGGATGGTCTGGTAGCGATCTTCACCCTATTGAAAGCCAAGGAAATAATGGGAATGTCATTGAGAAGCGCCAACAAGATAAGCTGGATCGGTTGAAGCGGATATGTTCCATATATAAGACCTAAAACAGCAATAGTAAGAACTACGCGATAACTCTCAGAAATACGGTAAATAGAATAAGAATACAACCTTGCAAAGATCTTTCTCGACTCTATGATCGCATCACGGATAACCGAGATCCCACTGCCCAAAAGATTAAGGTCCGCTGCACTTTTGAGAGCATCAACTGCATTTTTTACCGCAATACTGACATCAGCCGCCTTAAGCGCAGGTAGGTCATTTACGCCATCGCCTGTCACCGCAACAACATACTTCTTCTGCGCGATCTTAACCAAATGGTATTTATCTTCAGGAAGAATTTCCGCAAAAACACCAACGCTCTCAAACTCCTCCTCCGTCATATCTTCAAAGCTCTTCGCCAAACTCTTTTGATTAACCGTTTTCCCCTGAAGATCAAGTTCTTTGGAGATTCGCTCTGCAATCGCTCTATTGTCCCCCGTCAACATCTTTATCTTTATCCCGTTATCCCTAATGAATTGAATAGTCCTCTTCGCCCCCTTTTCCAACGAATCAGAGAAAAGCAGTAGCCCACAAAGCTCCATTTCTTTTTTACCGCCCGCATAATCTTTAACTGAAATAGCAATCGTCCGATATCCTTTTTGCGCAGCCTCCAAAACATCTTGCTGAAATTTGTAAGATATGTTTTCGTCCATATCACAGAAAGTTTGTATAATCTGGGCTGCCCCGGCTCTCACCGATAGATGCTTGTCTCGAAATATAACTTTTGCACTGCTTCTCTTCCGTTCCGAATCAAATGGAGAAAAATCAAGTATCTGGTGTTCGACACTTAATTGCAACGCTACTATTTTTTTTCTGATCGCTATACTGATCGGATTGCGATCATTTTCACGCGTAGTAAACGATGCGAAGATAAGCGTATCATCCTCCGAAAATTTTCCATAAGAAATTATTTTCTCAACCACGATCTCATTCTTTGTCAGCGTTCCCGTTTTATCACTTAGTAGCAGATTAACATTAGCGAGATCTTCAAGTGCTGAGAGTCGTCGTACGATCGTTTTTTTCTTGGCAAGCCCAACTACACCAAAACTAATAATAAGCGTCATGACCGTCGGCAAACTTATCGGGATCCCGGCGATAAAGAGACTCAAGTCGAGCGTTAGTATCTCCAAGAGCGGCCTGCCCTGAAACAAAAATACCAAAGTGAGAATAACCGCCGCCCCCAAACTCAATACTGTTAGCCATTTGGATATACTCAGGATGTCTTTTTCCAATAAACTCCGTTTATATGTTTTATCAATGGAGACCAAGATGTTCGCAAAATAGGTATTTTTTCCTATCGCCGAAACCTCAGCTCGCGCCCAACCCAAAGAAACAAATGATCCAGAAAAACAGGTATCTCCCTCTGTTTTTTCCTTCGGTAAGGATTCACCCGTAAGCGCAGCTTCATTCACACTCAAATTCTTCTGTTCCAATATTTTTGTATCGGCCGGTATGATGTCTCCCAAATTCAACTCGATAACATCTCCAACCACCAAGTATTTTGCATTGAGCCACCTCCAATCTCCATCTCGAAAAACCTTCACCTCAACGGCCAGTTTCTGACTTAGTTTGGCAATGGCATTATCAGCCTTCTTTTCTTGCCAAAAACCAACAAAAAAGTTGATCAACATTAAGACAAGAATAAAATAAAAATCAAACGTCTTGTCGATAAAAAATGATAAGATCGCGGCGGCCAAAAGCATAAGTGCGATCGGCGAGACAAACCATTTTATAAATTTTATAATAAAACCTGGTTTTTTTTCTTGGATCTCATTAAAACCAAATTCTTTCTGAATTTTTTCAACCTCTTGTTGCGTGAGTCCTTTATTTTTCTCCATAAAGCATTGGATTTATCTTCAAAAGATACCCTTATCGCTATTATAGCCCAAAATCACCTATGTATACCAAGACCAACCCCATATTTAGATATGATGCAACTTTTATCCGCTGAAAGAGTAGTATAACTACATTTGTCTTTCTATTTAATATGAACAATATCACAATACCCTTACTTATTGTAGGAGTCATGATCGGGGTCGGTCTCATCATAAAGAATGATTCTATCCAAAAAGACAACAACATTGCAGAAAAAAACGCACCCCAACTAGAAGATGTTTCCTCTTTACAAAGTGGATCAGAGACAGCAGAATTATTTCCGATGTCCATTGAGTCACTTCGTCAAAGAAGCTATCCCGGAGATGCCTTCACGATCGAAGAAACACTCCCCAATGGGACAGACTATCAACAATATCGCGTATCCTACAGATCCGAGGGACTCAAGATATATGGTCTTTTAACTATTCCTCTAACACCCAAACCTGAAAGTGGGTACCCAGCAATCCTCTTCATCCATGGATATATCCCGCCAAAACAATACTCAACTACTGGAAGCTATCCAACTTACCAAGCAACTCTGGCACGCAGCGGATTTATAACATTTAAGCCCGACCTTCGTGGACATGGAGAGTCTGAGGGTGAAGCGGTGAGCGCACACTTTTCCGAAAAATACACCGTAGATACTTTGTACGCACTCTCCTATCTTAAAAAATACCCGGATGTCGACCCCAATAGGATTGGCTATTGGGGCCACTCAAATGGTGGGGAGATCGGCTTGCGCGTTTTGGTCATCTCTCCAGATATCAAAGCTGCATCCTTATGGGCCGGTGTGGTCGGAAACTACAAGGACATGTTTGAAACGTACAACGACCAGATACCGTTCCTACAAAATATCAGAGAGACTCCACTCATTCGCGAAAATGGGCTACCCACAGAAAATCCGGAGTTCTGGGGACAACTAGATCCCTACTCATACCTTGAAGGCATCACCACTCCCGTCCAGCTCCAACATGCCACAGGAGATGCCAGCGTGCCCATCACACTCTCTCAACATCTCAACGAAGAACTCAAAAAAGCAGGAAAGAACGTTGAGTACTTCGAATATATCGGGGATGACCACAATATTGGCAATAACTCAGGAAAGGCTTGGCAACGAAGTATTGAGTTTTTCCGCAAGAATCTTCGATAGATATCTATTGCAAACCGTTCTAAAAGTACAAAAAGTGAGGTCACTTCGCCTCACCACAACCGATCCCTCCAATAAATTTACCACTGAGATCCCAGACAAATACACACCAAGCCCCTCTGTCATTGCGAGGATACGCGACGTGGCAACCGCTCTATGGGCTTACATACCTGATTGCTTCGCTTCCTCACAACGACGGAGGGTCGTATGTATATTTTAAAAGAAATCCATAAAACACCTTTTACTGAGAAAAATCACGTGGTGCCTCAACTATCATCCCCTGAGCATCCACAACAGCCGCTGTGTCATCCCGTATATTCGTTTCATCTTCATTTACATCATCGCCTAAAAACTTCTCAATGAAATAGAGTTGCTCTCCAGGCTTTAAAATATAGACCTGATCATGATATTCAGGCTTGAGCGCTTTTAACGTATACATAACCGTTCCATCCGACGAAGATTCTTTCTGTAGGTCAAACCCAGCAAGCGCCTGCCTTGCCTCAGTACTCAACATATCTCCGGAAATAAGATAGGCACTCTTGGCATAGTCCTGATCAACAAACTTCTGTCCGGTTTGAGACGGAATATTATTTGAAGCCGGAGCGTTAGTTGAGATCATTTTCTCTCCAGACGGACGACTGAAGACCACGTACAACACCCCGAGAACCACAACAGCCACAACTACACCAACGACGACTCTCCGATTCCCGCCCTCCGCCTCGGTACTTTGTATCGAATCTTCTTGTTTTTTCTCCATATATTCGTTCTACAAATCAACATGTATATATCCAACTGTTTATAGTACGACCCACGCGTGAGAATATTCCAAAAAGTATACAAAAACTCCAAAAAGTCTTTTAAATTAGACTTTATAACACAATATAAAACATCCACAAATAAGTTAGGAGCAACGAACCAGAGAACCGTCTGTCAAATATAAAAAACAGAAAACCCACCGATGACGCAGATGGGCTCTCTGCCGATGGGCCGTTACTTGACCACGGTCCCGATTTCCTCTTTCTACCATATTTCCCTATCCAGTCCCTGCTCACTACTCAACAACAGAAAAAATCGTTAAGGAAAAGACGTTTCAAAAAATACTGAGGGTAACTAAGTTAACTAGACCTTACCCCACACATTGTTCTCAGGAGCACCCTTTGACTGTACATATTTCATCGCCCATACAACGAAAGGGATATCCTCCGTTATGTAATGGAGGTCGGAGTAGGACGGGGAGCTGGACCCCACCCGTCTCCCACCGTTTCCATTATTCTCCAAGAAACTAAAAGTAGCCACTTTGCCTGCCGTTTCAACACCATAGGGTGAATGAGGTCCCAACTGAGCAAGTTTGGTAAATCCCTCATAAGGATGGTTCTTCCAACGCTTCATAATAGCACTGGTGATCAAATAAGATTTAATAAAGTATGGGATAGTGGCCGGTCTACTCTCCTTCCTCATCAACGACTGATCTGCGACACTAAAAGATCGATCATACATCTTCACAGAATCCCGTGAAGATATTGTGCGAGATACTTTTCTCATTCCGGACATAAACGTGCCCACTGAACCAAGACCAGGATCCTTTAACTCAAAAAGAAGCTTTAATGTTTCAAAAGCATCCGGCAAACTGCTTTCTGCGAAAGCCTGTCGCATAGAAGCAAAATCCTTTAGAGGTTCCCTTTTCTTATTAGGATTTTTTGCTTTGTCAAGATCCCGCTTCTCACTATAAACAGCTTTGAGCCGTTTAAGAGCCCCAAAATATCTATCACTCTCCTGTGAAAATGGTTTTTGCGCACGAGAATAGCAAAGAAATGTAGAAAAATCTCTGTAGTCATGAGGACGACGATCGTTTCCTCTTGCGTATCCTTGAGCAGCCTTGAACTCGGTTTGCATATACGTGATAATTCTCGGTCTATCGATCATCCACTCGTCGAATAATTCCCTCAGCTCATCTATTGTATAGCGCAAAGGAGACTCGGACCTTTGGATCGTGTTGAAAGCCTTGTCAATTTTTATCCTTAGACCGGAGATTTCATCATTCCAGTCAACAGACTGTAGGATGCCCTCTATGGCCCCCAACTCTTCCACTATCCTTCCCTCATATTCCTGAATGATCTCCCCAGCTGACATGACTTGATCGCCAGTATGAAACATGGCTGATAATTGTTCCTTTTTAAACTCTCTCACCTCTGACACAAATTTTTTAAACTTTTTTGTATCATACCAACCCTCTGATCGCATAGACCCCTGCTCAATAAGCTTGGCAGAAACATTTGCCGTAAAAGCCAAAGCTGCCGCCTGTTCTTGAGTAAGATCTTCTAATTTCCCTTCATACAGAGCATTTTCAACAAGATGACACGCGAGACCGACGAGGCGGTTTTCTTTATCATTGAGAATGATCCTGTTTCTCGGATCTCTCTGATCTGATCTGCAACTATAAAGAAAATTACCAGCCTCCAACATATGCCTTGGATCAGCATGACTATCGCCCCGCAAAGACTTTAAAAAGGACGTGAGCATCTCTGGGGCCACCTGTCTTTTTAACTCCTCACTCGTACCTTCTAAAAGGATCCCCGGATCCATTGCTCCTAATTTTCTTTCGTCCTTGTCAAATCCAACGTCCTTGGCTGCTTTAGAAAAAGCCTTGTACTCTCCAATGTTTCTTTCATCCATAGGATACATAAAACGAATGACTGAACCCAATTCTATCATACTAAAAAACGACTCTCAATGGCCATTTTTAAAAGTTCCTTCGCAAAATAGGATACCGAACCGTATTTGATAAAAAACAGATCAAATTTTTAACTTTTTTTGTTCACCTCCTCCGATCTGAAATTCACTGTGTCCTTAATGTGTTTTATCGGAATTTTTTTGTCTATATTTTAACAAACGAAAAAGTCCTTTGGATGGTTTATAAACCTTGTTTGAGAACTTCTCAGTCAACTTCCATACGCACCCATTGACCGTTTTTGGATGAAAACTTGGATCTGACTCCTTGATCTTTGAAAGAAGTTCTAACCAGCGGAGACCTACTGGATGCTGTTCAAGAATTTTTTATGCTGTCGCGTTTATACGCCCTGTGATCGTATCCATGTTTCAAAATTATTTTTTATGTTTCAAACGTACACCAAAAGGCACGGGTTCATCCCAGTGAATTTATTTAAATAAACTCAATAAACCACTCAACCACTCACATTTGCATTATCTCCATAACCTCAACACCGCCACCCGTAACACCAAAGTGAGGACTGTCCTTGAAAATTCCCGCTGCCCCCTCGGCGCTTTCTGCCTGAACTATCATATAGCCACCAATTTCATTCCGAACGTCAGTAACTTCACCACCCCCAGTAACACGTTTCGCACTACCAACCCCACCACCGTTATCAACAATGCTCTCCTTGTGTGCCTGCATCCACTGCATCCAAGTCTCCATCTCCTGCTGCTTCTGTTCTGAAGACTTGCTCTGCATTTCCTCTTTCATTTTATCGTAAGCTTCAATGGGTGCTACGAAAACCGCGAGATACTTTTTCATACAAAAAATGGTTACTACTTATTTGTATTTAGTAGTACCAAGCAAAACGATCTGAATTTCACACAGAGCCGAATAGGTTTTCACTAGATCGCTATTTTCAACACCCTACCGAACAAACTTACCCTGTTAGCTCTCAAAAAGATCACCAACTGATTTGAAATTTACCCCTTTGCGCACTGTACTAGCAAGTAGAGATTAACTGTTTAAAAATACCAATGTGGAAATTATTTTGTGGGTTGTCTTTGGGGCAATCGTTGGCTGGGTCGCTTCGTTAGTGATGGGAACCAATGAGGGTCTGGTCTTAGATATCATTTTAGGTATCGTAGGTGCACTGTTAGGAGGGTGGATCATGCATTTTTTCGGGCAAGGAGGAGTCACTGGATTCAATCTATACAGTTTTTTAGTGGCCCTACTCGGAGCAGTAGTGCTGATCGCGATCGTCAAGGCGGTGCGTTAAAGCTGATTCTACAAAACAAAAATACCCGGTGATCCGGGTATTTTTTTGACCACATACATTGAATCCCTCTTAAAAACTCTCCGAGGAAATACAAACTAAAGCCTCCCATTGAGATACTTTCCTGCAGCACTCAATGCAAATGAAGGGAGTATGATAAAAACAGTCACAAAGAGGGTCTTCACAAGAAACGTATTGAGATCGGAACTTGTTCCTCCGGGGCCAGGAGATGTTAGAATAACCAAAACCCCTATTACGCCGAAGGCAAGCGACGCATAGATGAATACTCTTGTGGCGATCTTTTGCATAACAGATAATTAATGTTTATAATTCCCCACTTAACGTGTTCAAAACTTTTGAGTGACAAGGACCCTCTATGCTCCGCCTGCTGAACACTATTAGAACCTCTATACAGGAAGATAAGACCGCAAAGTTCTACTACTTCGGATTAAAGCAGTTCTTGGAACAAGGTGCGTAAAGTTTACCCTACCCCGCATTTCACTATTTCAAAGTAATCCCAAGAAATCAAGACCAAGATAGCCGACTTCAATATCTGTCAGTTCACCGCTCCTAAGGTGCTCACGAAATTGGGGAAGTGGCATCAAAATGACTTCAATAAACTCCCCGTCATCAAGCCTCGGTTCTGAAATCTTTTTACAGTTCGTAGCCACAAAGCAATATCGATGCATTGGTGAGTATCCGCATTCGTAGGCACGCGTAACTCTTTCAACGTTTCCTATATAGCCGGTTTCTTCAAGGAGCTCCCTTGTGATAGCATCTTCTGGAGTTTCGCCTTTTTCTATTCCCCCACCTGGAAGCTCCAGCAACACCTTCTTCGGGCCGGGTCGGTACTGCTTGGCGAGAATGACTTCATTTTTCTCAGTCAAGGAAAAAACACAAATAGGACTGTCTTCCTTCTTGAGATAAAAATCTCGTTCGGAATTATCAGGAAGACGAAAAACAACTTTCTCAATACCTCTTCTGTACTTCTCAAAAATTGTTTCTCGAGAGAGCTCCTCCCAATCTTGGATGTGATTCATAAAAAAACTACAAAATAATTTTCATTCATTATATCAGGTTCTAACATCCATTGCGAGTAACAAAAAAGATGTTTATCTTAGCCTCTTTTATCTTAGCTCCGGCGGTAGGATTTACCCGTCCGCTACGCTACCGAGTATAAACTTCTCATCCTACTCGACGGAGAGCAAAGAAAAACCACCCCCAAAATGGAGGTGGTTTTTTCTTGGCTCCGAATGCTGGACGATGTTCGGAACGCTTGGGTAATGTAGGAAAACAAGAAACTATGCATTGCATAGTTTCTACTGTCTCCATCGTCTCTTTCTCTCATTTTATTAATTCAATAGTACATGTCTCTATATAAAAAAGAAACCTCGGAAGCATTACTGCCGAGGCCAACCCAGAAATATGGGTTTAGTACTTCATTGCGCTCAGACCGAGACCGTAGGCCACGCTCGTGAAGGCGTCTATGGGCAGGATTTTTTCCTCCCCAAATCTATCCGAGAAAATCCTTCTGATTCTTGGGATGAACGATGATCCTCCGGTTAGAAGTACTGCATCGATGTCTCCATACCCGACACCAGATCTGGACAGCGTCTCGTCCACACAAGCGCTTATCTCCCGGAAGCGATCGTCCGCCATTTCCTCAAATTCCTCTCGCGTAATGGCTTCCAAGATTTCGATATCCTTCTCGGAAAAGCCGATGGCTTCGGACTCGCTTTCGGAAAGTCCACGCTTTGCCCGCTCGATCTCTCGGAACAGCATGTATCCGAGATTCTCGACGATAAACGCCTGTAACCTGCTCAGCGCCATCCGATCATCCTCCGTCACCCCGATAAGCGACCGGATCGTGCTCAGCGTTTTTCGATCGCGGAGCTGCGGGATCATATGCCATTGACACAAGGTGCGGAAAATCCAAGTCGGGGTATCGAGAATTTGATTCGACATTCCGCGGGTCTTGGCGTCCTTTCCAAAATACTTGGTCAGCTTGTGCCACATAATGGAGGCATCAAAGGCATCCCCCGCAACGTACACACCGCCGGTGGCTAGAATATCGTTATCGCGGCTTTCTTTCGGGTCACGTTTACCGCCACGAAGGCGCATGACTACAAAGTCCGATGTGCCCCCTCCAAAATCCCCCATGAATACTAGGCGTTCCTTTCCCTCCGGGAGACGGGATTCGTAGGCAAGGGTTGCCGCGATCGGCTCGTACACAAAATGCACGTTCGTAAACCCCGAACGCAAAGCCGCCGTTCGCAACCGCTCTTCCGCAAGAAGGTCAAGCTCTGGATCGTCCGAAAAAACTACCGGGCGTCCCAAAAATACCGTGTCTACGACATGCCTGACCTGGAGCTCGCCACGGTGTTTGATCGCTTTCAGGATGAGCGCAACGAGATCCTCAATCTCATAGCGTTTCTTATAGACGTACGTTTCGGTAAAGCCCCTGTTCGGCAGGAAGGCCTTGATGGACTGCATGAATCGGCCATATGCACCACCGTAAGAGATGTATTGCTCAATGGCTTCTTGGCCGATATCAACCCCTCCCTCTTCGTCAAAAAAAAGGACTGACTTGAGCGTACTGGTCGGCTGGCCGTTCGGATTGATATCGGCGATTGTTACGCCGCTACTCCGTGCTATCGCCAGGACCGAGTTGGTGGTGCCGAAATCGAGACCAAAAGAGATCTTCATGAAACAGAACCTCGCACATATTGGGTTTGATGGATTGGCTTAAAAGAACTGTAAGAAACAATTAGCATAAAATGGTAAATTTTGCAAGAGCCCACTATTGACAACTGCCACAATAGTTAGTATTATTCACAGCTGTTCTTTTACAATCTATCAAGAGGTTAAACTCGATGAAAGCCTACATAGCAACACTCCCAAGGTCTGGGTCAACACTCCTTGGCATGATGCTTGGTGCGCATAAAAACGTAACCCATATGGGCGAATCCGCCTATTGGTCGATGATTGATGCTTCAGCTTCAAGATGTTGCTGTGGCACTGTTGGATGCGAAGTACTGTACTCCATACAAAGAAAACTGTCCTACTTCCCAGACGAAATTCTTGCCATACATCAAGCATGTGGCATGCTTGATGTTCTGGCAGAGCCAGGAAAGATCCGGCACCAGCTCAGCCTATCCGCTGAACAACCAAGCTTGCCCATGTTGGAGCAAGTCCTCAAGCAATGCTGTTTAGGACTTGAGGTGATCTCGTCAGTTGCCCAAGAAGTCTTTGGGACGCGAGTTATCGTTGAAAACTCAAAATACTTAACGATAGCCGAACAACTACTATCTAGAAATGGTTGGAAAATCCTACTGCTTACTCGAGATCCAAGGGGGATTTCATTTAGCAATAGGAATGCTGGGGAGAGAAAAGGGGTTCCTCGACCAGTAAAAGACAAAATGGGAATCCTCTTGTCTTTTGCAAGACAGGCTGCAGAAATGACCCTGCAAGAAAACGTATTGCTTGTCCGATACGAGGATCTTTGCAAAGATGTAGCTGGAGAATTATCGCGGATATGCGACTTTATCGACATCCGCTTTGATCCTGCTATGTTGGAGTTTAAGAGGAATAAGGGTCATCTCCTCATGGGAAACCACATGATGTACGATTCCAATCAAGAAATACGTCAAGACATCACCTGGCAAGATGGTCTTACTCAACAAGAAAAAGACCTTTTTGCACAGAAAGACCTTGCTGAGGCGTACAGAAAATTGGGATATGCCCTGTAACTTCATTGCACCGGCAGGAGAAAACCATGCCCAATGTCCTATCATTCGATTCTAATCGGATTGAAATATCGGTTACACCTGACGGTAGGATGACCGTCAAGAAATCAACATGTGGCAAGGAATATAGGAATATTCTTTCTGCCCACGAACACCTCAATAAGCATCCTATGGAGATCGAGTTTGCGCCACATGGTACCATTCGTGTGCAGGTTGTAGAGATATGTGGGTGGGATGAGACATGGGGGGCGCTTTCCACACTCCTACATACCGGCAAAAACCTCGAGGCAATGCTCAGAGAGTCTATTGGAACAGAAAGACACTCCATGCTTCATTTGATTGGGGACATACTCCACACATTCAGGACGCATGGTTTTCTATGGGGAGACTTTGCCCCAAGAAACATGATCTGGAGCGAGCATGAAGACACTATCTGGCTTGTAGATTTTGAACGCGATCTTGAAATAAGGGATTGCCCTATCAGTGCATCCGCGTTCGCTCGCTATGCCAGAAACTATTCCCGGGAGGAGTTCTCATGCTTTATAACTAGGCAAGAGAGTCGGGATTTGTTTAAGGATATTGTCAAGGATGATATATCCGGATACATGCCGACCAACCTCATTGCGTCAAAAAGAAAGCTTGCCCTCCTAAAAACCCTCTATGGGGAAAGACCTTGTTACTCCATGGATAACTTACGGTGGGCAGAAGATCTGATGGTCTTCATTGCAACACCGTTTCGTATCCACAGTACATATTTCTTCCCCATGGAGCCTCTCGACCTAATTAGCGCCAAAAGAGGTCCCTATGGCTACTCCTCAACCGTTATGGCAATCAAAGGCCTTGGAGAATATGAGCGGTTCAACGAAC
This sequence comes from Minisyncoccia bacterium, assembly GCA_041738235.1. Classification (GTDB taxonomy): domain Bacteria; phylum Patescibacteriota; class Minisyncoccia; order Moranbacterales; genus JBGSQF01. Next base: position 48,126 of record JBGSQF010000018.1, on the reverse strand, counting down.
TTGTACGCCAAGTCCGTTCCCTCTGAGGGCTTTATTCTCCACCAATTTGTAGGGAGTCCCTTTCTCCTTACGTCCAAAGAGCTTGGGTTACGCATAAATATAAGGAACGGTGGCTACGTTCCAAAAAGCGGATTCCTAATCGCTCAGGAACTAAAGAAATTAGACATTGGAAGTCGCGCACTAGACATCGGAACGGGAGAATCGGGATTTCTGGCGAACTGCTTGATCGCGCTTGGAGCCACCCATATAACCGCGACAGACATTGATCAGAGCTCCCTGTCCTGGGCAAGAACTGCATCAAATAAAGCACGGGGTATCTCCTGGGTGTGCTGTGATCTTGTTCCTAAGGATCTAGTACGGAAATCCTTCGACACGATCGTCAGCAACCCCCCCCAAATGCCCATGCCCACAAGAGGACATCCGCATGACTATGGAGGAAGCGAGGATGGAAGAGCGTATATCAAAGGCATTATCCGACATAGTCAGAGACTGCTTGCGCGACATGGGCAGCTCATTCTATTGTGTTTCGACTTTCTTGGCATTGACCAAGACTTGGGAAGGGTGCCGCTAGCCGAGCTAATCCAGTCCCTTGGACTTCGAATGGAGGTTATTTCGAGGCACAGCCAAACCATCCGACCAGGAGGAAAGACCGAGGAAAACATCCCTTGGATCAAGAGGATGTACCCCGGATACTCCTTCCTACAAGATGCCAACGGAAACAGGCTTCACAAAACACTCATACTCAGAATAAGCCGTCCCTAATATTTAGGAGGGCATAATTAAAAAGAGTCATCAACATGACTCTTTTTCTTTTGGTTATTTGTCTTCTTCTACATGGCAACCTGTTGAACAGAATCTATAGGAAACTCTTTTCCAGACAACCAGTCCTGAACAAGCTGATATGCTCTTAATGAAGCAAATTCTTCTTTTCCAATTTTCTCTACATCTTCCCTTGTAAGCCAGCGAGCATCTTCGATCGCCTCACCTCTTGACTGTTGATCTTTTTCCGACGCCAGAGCAATGATGTCAGATTTAGATCGAGCTAAAAAATTAAACTGCACCCTGATTTTACCCGGCTCTTCTGCAATATATGTTCCCAAAGAAAACAAAAGATCCACGTCCACAGAAGCCTCTTCCGTGCATTCTCTTATTGCTGCCTGCATGACACTCTCTCCTCCCTGATATGACCCCTTAATGATATTCCAAAGAGAGACCGGTTTCTTCTCCAGCTTTTCCTTAATAAGAAGAATATCCCCCCTCTCGTTTGTTACTATAACTCCAACTTTTGTTTGAATATCCATATTTTTAAGATTAGGAATTAAACTCTTGAGCATTATCTATTATGCTTCACAAGCTCTTACAAAGAATACACTATTTTTAATATACAATCAAAAATACACCCCTTCTTTTCGCAAAACACCCCACCCTCTCACTCACTATTTTTAATATCTATAACAATTTTGATTGGCCTCTCTGTACCGCTCTCAATTTTGCAAACTCCAGCATTTCAACAATAGATGCACCCTTATTTCTCCAATCATTGAAGAATGTGTCTCCGATAAGTACATACTCCCAAGTAGCATTCCTTCGCATCTCAGAAGGAAGGGCGTTTACCCGGTCAATCCAATTGAGTGCGGAAATCTGTTTTTTCTGTACGTTCGGGTGACTGATTTGATCTTGCGCTTTCGTTTCTACAATATAGATTTTTCCATTATTGCATCTCACTAAAAAATCAGGGTAATATTGCGCCATAAGCCCATCCTCTTTCAGATATCGAAAACGAATGAAATAATGCTTTTCTACAAGGAGCTTTACAAAAGACTCTACTGTTGCATCTGAATCCGCATATTCGATAAAACCTTTCTCCAGACCACCATTTCGAGACGGATATGGGAGCCTCTCATAGACAGATTTACTTGTCGGAAATGAATAACTCTCGCGCATCCGAAGTGATGCTACTTCAGAAACCTTACGCTCTATCACTTCCGGCTCACTTATTGACTCCGTTTCTTGAAGCTTTAGGATGGCAGTTGATACCTCACGGATGATATGGTCTGCAACCAAATTGACCATTAAAATTCGCCAATTTTCATCAATAAATGGATCAACCTCCTGATTAAAGAGTCTTCTTCGAATATACCCGTCCACCAAACCGGCAAGCTCCGGAAGTTTTACTTGGATTGCCGGAAATTTTGTTTGCTCCTTGAGATGTCGTCCGGAAACAGGTTCCGAGAGTAACACCGTCACACGGTTGACGAGCCTGGAAACAAACTCGTTATAACTTGTAGCGGTCATTATTCCACCACTCACACTATAATCTCCGAATCGAGTGCCTTTCGTCATCTCTTGCGATACAAATTGTTCTCCCGCTTTCACCATCTTCTTAAGTTGTTCGAAGCTCGCATTCTGAAAGGGGCTAAGATCATCAACAGAGAGTTTCTTTTCTTTTATGACTTCTTCCGCCTCGCTCACTATTACAGGAAACATAAAATCGTATTGCTCATATCCGGGTCGCAAACCAACCGAGATAATATCCCCAGTAACATCCTCTCCCTCAATAATATCCGTGTCATCCATGCCAGCCATATCATCCTGCATGAGCTCATCGTAAAAACCGACAAAAGATGGATGTTCAATAATACTCAAAATATCAAAGTAATTCTGCGGACTCGTTTTTTCCACAAGCATTCTCCTCCTATTCTCTTCTTTCATTTCCTTAAACTCCGACTCACGCCACATTTGACGCAACCCCCGCCCAATTGTCTGCTCAAGAAGGATAGGAGCCTGCGAGGAACGGAGCGGAACAATGACGCAGATATTATTCACATCAAAACCTTCGCGGAGCATAAGCACCGAAACAATAACTTTTGGAGACTTGTGCTCATCCAAATGAAACAGTTTATTTTTAATTTCCAACCACGCTTCCTTTGTTACATTTCCTTTTTTATCAGAGTGAATTTCAAGTACATCCCCCTCTGACAATCCTTCGTGCACCAGAAATTCACTGACAAATGGCGCCACCTTCGTATCTTCACAAACAATCATCATCTTCGGGTACTTGTCTCGTTCTGGCGCAATCTTCTCAAAATCCGCCTCAAGAATTTGGAGTTTTTTCAAACCCGCACGAAGCATCACACGCTGTCCTTCGGAAAGTCCGATAACCTTTCCACTCTCATCTCGTTCTGCTCTAAAATCAAGCTCCATCGATGCAATTTCCTTCCTTCGGTCAAGAACGAGCGTCTTCACATACCCCTTTTGAATCGCTGTCTTCAGCTCAAAATCAACGATAATATGAGGAAAATATACTTTATTCTTTCCTATCTGGTCGTACGGAGTGGCTGAAAAATCTACTTGAACGAAATGTTCACCTTTTGTTTCAGCAATATGCGACAAACTTTTCTGCCAATGCTTTTCTTCTTTTTTGTTCGACGCCAAATGATGTGCCTCATCATTAAATACCATCAAATCAGGCAGATCACGAAGATATGCGAGTTCTTTTCCCTGTCCATACGAATTATCAAGCACATTCAAATCATTGCCCGCACTGGCGCTTGGGCGAGTCGGGAGAATTGATTTCATCATGCTCACAGGGTCGATTTCGCCGGGCGATTCAATTTCTTCCGAGGCATCTTCGGCAACGCCCGCGAGGAGGTGCCAGTTCGTCACGGCGACCAGGCCGTCACCGGTAACCTTACTGCCGATTTCTTCTTTGACAACGACCGATGATTTGAAAAAACCAAAAATCTCTTCTCGGTACGATTCCGGCAAAAAAAGATCCTGTGTATGAAAAATATCGGAAGATTCAAAATCCCTTCCATCACTCCCCTCGCGCTCTTTACCAAGGAATGCATCAAGAAGTCGTTCGTATACTATAAGCCCGGGAGCGACTATAAGAAAGTTTTTCGTAAAGTTCCCCTCTTCATGTTTGGCATTGAGATACTGCCAAATCAGTGTTGCCGAAAGCACCCAGGTCTTGCCCGTTCCCGTTGCCATCTTTATCGCATATTTCGGATGACTGTATTTTGTTTTCGATATTTCGGCAAGTCCCCCTTCACTTCGAAGCAAAAGATCCGGCGCAATTTGCTCATACGCGTCGAAGATATTTTTTGTCTTGAGCACCCCGTGCAAATAAATGATATTCAGAATTGCCTGTCGTTGTCCCTCGTGAAAATTCAATCCTCGATTTTCGCAGTATTGGTCGCCAAACCAATACGTCAAAAGCTGTCTTGTCGTTGGGGTAACCCGCTCAAGATACTCACCGGAAAGCCAGGCATTATTGGCCTTTGCGGAAATATCCTTTGCAAATTGGAGAGGTGATGAATTCGCCATATTCAAAAATAATCATTTAATAAAAAGGGGGTTTTATATAAGAAATGTATATTTTATGCTTTTTATAAAGCATTTATCAAGAAAATAATAATACAACTTTTATACAACTATTTTCCATAATGCATTTGCCGTCACCCCGGATTTTTCAATCTTATTATCTTTTTTGAGCTCCATAAGCATATTACCAATCTCATATCGTTTCAATTCCGGAAAGATCTGCATAAATTCCGACATCCTCCCCTCCCCATGCTTTCGTATGTGCTCCAAGATTAACTCCTTGCGCTTATCCCGTGAAAGACCAATTCTTCGCGTTCGTTCACCCAGTTTCCCCGTATCGGCATAATACCTGTGCGAAAGCACGTACCGCGCCCCGCGTGTTTTTCCATACAGTTCTATAAATCCTTCCTCCAGAAGATGCCCGACTGTTTTCAACGTGATTCCGGTTTTTTCCCCGGCGCGTATTTTTTCCAATAAGAGAAGGTCTTCGATCGACAGCAACTTTTGTTTTCTATCGGCAATCTTTTTGAGATACTGAACGAATTGCGCATCCTTGAGTATCGCCGGAATAAAAAGACGGACAAAATACCCGGTACTTCCCGAATAATCGGGACGACCTTTTCCCTGTTGAATCGTATAACGAAAAATCCTGTCCACGCCCCAACCGGACCGTTCGACACCCGGTAAAATCTTCTCAAACCTCTCCGCCAATAATCGATTGCGCGGGGTGCTTGCGACATCAATGATGTTTTCTTGTGTAACCCCCGGCGGGAATCCTCCCGGGTTCGTAATTTCTATACCTTCGGGCGATTGGATAATAACAACCGATCCTTTTTGAGAATAATCTCGATGACACACGGCATTAAATAACGCCTCCCGAAAAACATCCCGATCGAACGCCGGAATCTCCTCACGAAGCAAGCCTGAAACGAAAGAATGCGTTTGTTGACGGGAGACCACCTTTTCCCAGATCTTCTCGTATGCCAGTACGAACGGCTCGCGGTAATTCACGCGATCATTTCTTGACTGTTCGTCACCAAAACGATTGCGGTACTCGAAACAAATTTCAACATCTCCGAAATTCCAATCGAGAAACTCTTTTTTCGCGATCAGAATAACTCCCGCGTATGTCAGTTTCCCGTTACGCATCAGAGCAATATCTGTCAAAAAACGCTCGTCGGAAAGCCCTTCGACCGCCCCATCAATATCCGATTGCTTCTCGACACGCAGTTCACGCAATTTCCGTAAGGCATCCCCATCGACACTTTCCATCGACGACGCTTCGCATATCCGCACCGAAAAATCATCCTGCCCCTCAAGAAGAATCCGCGTTTGCTCCGCGTCGCTCATTGGTTCCAGCGAATCACCTACCCTCATCAAAGGCACTTCGGCAAATTTTAGAGGAGTTCCCATTGGTCTCGAAGGAATACTCACCGCAAGCACTCGTTTACTCCCATCAAAAATTTCTTCGATTTCTATTTTTTGTCCGGTTCTGTCATATATTTGCTTCTTTACATCATCCGGCAACACCGCGCTCGTACCAACAATCGTTCCGTCATTCTTCACCCCGATAAGCACGTATCCTCCACCCTCATTGCCAAGCGCAACGCAGTACCCAAGCAAACATTTCCGATTTTCAAACTTTCCCTCACCGAGAATCGAAAATGAACTCCTCCATTCCTTAAGTTCAAGCCTTTCGGATTCGCGATGGGCAATAAATTGTTTCAATTCGTCAAATGTCATACGCTCCAAAATTATACTTCCCGCACCACCTCCGATTCCCAACCGAAAACATCCACCGCCTTGACGCATATCTTTCGCACACCCTCTTTTTTCGGGACGCGAATCGTCGCTGTTTTCACCACGCGAAGCGGATCGTCGTCGTTTTCGGTATTTCCCCGATAATCCTGCCAGACACTGCGAAAAATCTCTCCGTCATAATCGGGATCGACACTCCAATATTCGATAAGGTCGAGCGGATTTTTTGCAACAACTTCCTGCAATTTCGCTTTGTTCGCATCGTCAAGAGGTAAAGAATCGGGAGAGAGGAGCATATAATTGTCCAGCTCGACACAAATCTCGTCTTCGCCATCGATATCGGAAACGGTCGGTTCTTTTATGGTCAAATACTGCAAAGAAGAAAAACGCACCGCACCGGATTTTACGAGTTTGTCATAGTTCGATTTGCTCGAAAGCTTATCCAGCAAGTCCGGAGGAATGACGAGAACTTCCAAACGGTTGTCCCCCAGGCTCCCGATAATTTGTCCGATATCAGAGACGAAATTCCACGCGAGCACAACCACCTTGTCCCATCCGCCGAGATGCGATTCCCGAAATTGCTGAGCCCGTTTCAGCGTCGAGAGTCCACAAAGCTTGTTCGGCGAATCGACGTAAATGAGGTGCTTGGTGCGCGGGAGATACCCAAGGTTTTTGTTCGGATTGTCTTCCGCGGGAAACGGCAAACCGCCAAAAAGTCCCAGTACCACCTGCGCCAAATCGCCGATGCGGTATTTGCTCCCCATCGTCTGGAGAAGCTGTTCTTTCTGGTAGTCCCCGATGGACTGCGCGAGAAACGGCTTTGCCCCCTGATCAATCAAACGCTTGCGAGAAACCATTATTGCAGGTTTTCCTATATCAGAAGCAATCCATTTTCTCTTCAAACTCTCAGCAACAGCCATAGTTGTCCCAGAGCCCATAAAGAAGTCTGCGACAACATCCCCTTCTTCAGTTGCTGATTTTATCAGTCTCTCAATTAGTAAGGATGGCTTCTGTGTATTGTAGTCTGTATTTTCTTTTGCATTCTTCATCAATATTGAAATATCTTCAATATCCAAATTTTCAGGTTCAATAATCCAAACATCCTCAAGGGGCTTACCCTCCTTCATATAAGTTTTGTACTCCTTGCCGTCGCGATAGGTAATTTTGAATCTTCCGTCCTCATCTTCTTGATTGAATCTCGCTATAGTTCCCTCAGAATACGCAGTGTAGATTGGGAAAAACTTACGATTTTCTGATTTTGAATACCTAAATATAGTGTCGTGTTTTTTCGCAAAATCCTTATCCGGAGCTCTACTTCCTGTGTACTTCCAAATAATTTCATTCCTAAAATTATCCTTTCCAAAAATATCATCTAATATAATTTTCACATAATGCCCGACGTGCCAATCGAGATGCACATAGATTGACCCCTTGTCCGAGAGAAGTTCCCGCATCAACACCAGGCGCGGATAGAGATACTTCAGATATGCGAGTGTCCCCTTGACCTGCTGTCCACTAACCTCTCCCGCCCACGTATCGGCATACGCAAATTGTTCGAGGACGGTCGGCTTTTGGTCGAGTGTTGCCCCTGGGATTTCTACCTTTGTTCGGTAGTCCGCCTTGCTGTCAAATGGCGGGTCAATGTAGATGAGATCAATTTGCCCCCGCATACTCGGCATCCCTGTTTCCTGGTCTCCCGCGAGAAGCGCCTGCATCACGAGCAAATTGTCCCCATAGACAAGACGATTTTTCCACGATGCATCAGAAAGGTTTTCGGTTTTTATCTCCAATTGACCCGCTTTCGAAAGCTCGGAAAATAAATCGTGATAATTGGAATCGCGCGACGGAATGACAAGTTCGTTGGTCTGGAGCATGAGCCTTGTCGAATCGGAAAGTGATTCCAGTGTTCGATTGGCTTCTCTTTTTCCTTCGGAAACAACCTTTGGGAGCAATTCGATGATATTCATAGTGTTCTCAAAATTTATTTTGGAAAATTATTTTCCCCTTCAAGCATTTTCAGTATAGCATCTTTCTTGTATCTTCTCGCCTTCCGCTCCCCTATTCGTATGGCCGGGAGGATGCCCTTTTTGTCCCATTGCCGGAGGGTATTGGGATGACACTTCAAAATCTCACACGCTTCTTTGAGAGTGAGAAGTTCCGGTATCTTTTGACTCTCTTTGGGCTCTTTTTCCATTTGATTTATTTAATGCTATTTGATACCATTATTGTACATTATAATTCAAATTAAGACAAAAGAGGTATGGCGTTTGTTCCTCCCGTATTTTTTCATTCCGTCAAGGAAACAGATCTTCTCAAGCGTTTTTTCGATTCAAGAAAAATAACCGGATTTCCTTCAAATGTTCCAAGGGTCACCAATAAAAAAGAAAAAAAACTTATTTCCGAAAGAATCCTTGATTTTTTCAATTCCCTTGACGAAGATGACCGAAAAAAAGCGGAGGACGGACTTACTGCAGTGGACATACTCGGCAATTATCGGGGCGTAGCCACTATTCAAGGCATTATTCGCGATTTCAACATTCCCGTTGACGACTCGAGATGTCTCAATTACAGCATGCGCGACCGCGCGCTTTTTTATTATCTCGAAAGGGAAGACGTTTTCGAAGAAGCGATGGCGATTTTGGAGTTTCAAGACCTTTCAGGATGGAAACGATATCCCGTTCCAAAAACGACAATATCAATAATGGAAAGCAAAAAAACAATCTTAAAAGAAGCGTTTCAATCAATGTTCCAAGGAGAAGGAAGAGGCAAAACATGCTGGGTGGATGTACGAAAAATAGAAGAGGACTCCTGCGCGACGATTTCGTTCGACGATCATCCGCAGGTGTGCACGCAAATGGACAAGAGTGGCAAGCCGGACCGCTTGGCGATCTTTCGCGCGCTCGACGCAATCTATTTTCTCTATCTCCCCAAAGAAAATGAGTTGCACGTCAAAGCAAAAGGATCATGGCAAGCACGGGACGAATATCTGAACGTGTTCCTCGAAACGGTGTTCGGCATCCCTCTCGAGAAAGCGCGCCCGAAACACAATTTGCGCCTTATTATGAAAAACGATTTCGAAATAAACGCGGACAATGTTCCCGATTTGGATTCGTGGTTGTTACGGTCGCTTCATTTGCGGTATACCAACACGGGAAAAAGGGTTGTTCTCTCCATGCCTCCAAACGACAAAAAAAGTACAGGGGCGGATGGCATCAAAACAATGGCTCACTCTTTGGGATTGCAAAAGGCTCTCAATAATAAAGAAATTTACATAGACCGCGCGTGTTTCTCGTTTCGCTTCAAAAGCCAAGAGGCAAAGGGGGGAATCAAAGCGATTTCTTTCTTCATTGATTGGGTCGATAAATGCGACCTCGGCATGATCGACGAGTTTGAGAAAAAAGCGTGCCGTATTCTTAAAGACACGGGAATCGATGAAGGATTTGATGCATAAAATACTTCTCGCAGTTGAAAACGAATCTCCCTCTTTATCTTGGGAGTCCGTTTTTCCTTTTGAGAAAGAAATTGCGCGGGCGATTAAAGCAAGAATTCTGTATGAGAGAAAGGCACAAAATGCGCCGTGCCATAATTGCCATACGCCATGCGAGATATTGGAAAAATTTAGAAAATTGTGTATTTTTTGCAACGAGTGCGGTTCGACACGGTTTCAATTTATCGAGAAAAATGAGACGAAAGAGTGGCGGATCGATGTCGAGGCATTGCTCTTGCGTCTTTTGGGCGATCTCGGAATCGGCGGTCGGGCTTCGATTTCGGAAAAGACATGGTCGCTCGGGTCGCATTTTCTTGCGGGGGAATCGCGCATGTTTTTCTTCGCGCGAAACGCGGACGCGTTTGACACAAGCAAGGCAATCGATCTCGCCCAACAATCAAGTGAAAGAGCGGTCATTTTCTTGCCTTTTGCTCCGGCGCGAAAAATCGATGGGGATGTCTTGTGCATTGCACTCGACAAAATTCTTTCCAAAAATAAAAATGCGATTTTCGACAAAACTCTTTTCCGAAAGTTTTTCGGTCATACGGGACGGCCATCGGAAAAGGACGGGATTCCTCTCGGAAAAAACGGGTTTGCGTCGCTTGAAAAGCGCGCGATTTTGTGGGACGGGGACGCGGTTGGAATATACCGACAAAAGGAAGAAATAACCGAAACGGCTCATAATATTCTCGCTTTTCTGCATCACGAAGGAAAAGGGAGTAGGAATGTTTGGCATACAAGAAAAGATCTGGCGCAAAGAATGGGTGTCGAGCAAAAAACCGTCTCAAACGAACGTTCGATCATTTGCGCCATAGCCGAAAAGATCGGACTGGAAATCATACAAACAAGGAAAAACGGAAAAATAAACGAATACCGAATCAGTCCCGACGCTCTCCCCTAAAAAACACTTCCCGGCACGCTTCCCGGGAAATGCGGGAAGTCCTCCATAACACTCTTTTTTTCAAAAAAAATCCCTTATTTTAGGGATTTTTTTGCATTTTTAAGCATATCTCTTGACACGCTCCAAAAAGGACTTGTGCGATAGATATAGGTGAATTTTTTTCACCCAATAATCATTAGCATTACGCCTATGCGAAAAGATGCTTGCGGGGAGAGAGAAGAGGAGAAAAAAGAAAGGGAGGAGGAGGGGGTTTTTGTGATTCGGGACATTCATTGCGCGAGCGCGCTTTTGTCGGTTCCGGCGGGGTACGCGATCAAACGGATTGACAAGAGCGATCCGAAAAATTGCGTGTTCGTGTTTTTCGTAAAGGAGGACATCGAACTTATGGCACAGCGGTATTTTCTCAATCGGCTCGAGGTGCGGGCGCGAACATTTGCGGATAATTTGCGGTCGCTCAAAAATCAAATTTACCGATAATTTCGTATGCTCGACAACGCCGACATTCAAACGTTCAAGACGCTGTACCAAAACCGTTTCGGGGTCGTTTTAAGCGACGAGGAGGCGCGGGAGGCGGGCGAGAGGGTCGTGCGTTTGGTGCGGGTCGTTCGGGAGACGGAGCGGGAAAACATTCAAGAAAAAATACAACACTATGAAAACAATACACCAGCGGTTTGAGGAGATTGCGGAAAGAAATCCCGGGCTTTCGAGTTACGCGTGCTTTGCGCAGGCGATCACGGGACGGGGCATCGGAGCAAAGGAGATTCGGAAGGCGTTTACTGCACTGGTTGATGCGGAAGAGTACGACGAAGGAGATCGGGAGGCAATTTTGCGGGGGTTGGGGGAAATATCGGAAAAGTAAGCATTTAATTCACATTATTATTTACACAGCGTATGCAAAAAAACAGTATGGAAACGATAACGATTCGGGAGTATTTGGAGAAAAAAGGTATCGCATTCAAAGAAAGCAACGGGGAACTTATCGCAAAGTGTTTGTTCGGCGCATGCGACAAGGACAGTCGGGGCGCAGAGGGGCATTTATATCTTTCAAGCGAGACAGGGCAATATCATTGCAAGAAATGCAATGCGTCGGGAAATATCTTTACCCTTGCCAAGGCGTTGGGAGATACGCCCGGCGACGTGGCGCGGAGTCCGATCGGGGGCGAGAAGGTCACGACACGCAAAAGTCCCGCGCGATTCGACGGGAGCGTGGCGGAACGGTGCGCGGAGAGTGTACCGGAGCGAATTCGGACGTATCTCAACGGTCGGGGCATCACGGACGAAACAATCGAGAAGCAAAAGATCGGGTATGGCCGTTTCTACCGGAAAAATTGGATCACGATTCCCGTTCCCAACGATACGGGGGGATGGGCGTTTCTCAAATTGCGCCGAGACCCCGCGGAGGAAGAAACGAATCCCGACAAGTACAAGTTTTATCCCACCGGATCGGGAGCGTCTTTGTACGGAAAGGAGTCCATCGCGGAGGCGGGCGAGGTGTGGATTTGCGAGGGGGAATTCGATCAGATGATGTTGTCCCAAAAGGGATTTTGCGCCGTGACTTCGACGGCGGGCGCGGGTACGTTTAAGCGGGAATGGGCGGAGGCGTTCGTACGGGTTTCCCGCGTTGTGGTGTGTTTTGACAATGACGAGGCGGGACAGAAAGGCACAGATCGGGTGATTGCGCTCTTGTCGGAAGAACTTCCGCAAACGAGCGTCTTTCGGGCGGAGTTGCCGGAGGTGCTCCCCAAGGGAAGCGACATCTCAAACTATTTCGGTGACTGCGGAGGAAGCGCGGAGGAATTACGTGCCCTCGCGACGTTTGCGGGGGGAAAAGAGCCGATTGACGTTTCGCGATTTTCTCCGATCGGCTCAAAAGAACTTCTCGACGTGTTGGGACTTACTATCAAAAAGGACGACTCCAACAAATTGGCGACGTTTTTGTGCGAACTCTCGGCGTATACGGAATCGGCGCAAATAAACATCAGTTTGAATGCGCCCTCTTCCACCGGAAAGAGTTACATCCCGACGGAGATTGCAAAATTGTTTCCCCCGGAGGACGTGATCGAAATCGGGTATTGCTCCCCCACTTCGTTTTTTCACGATGCGGGCGTGTACAACAAGGAACGGGGCGGAATCGAGATCGATTTGTCGCGAAAGATTTTGATTTTTCTCGATCAACCGCATACGCAACTTTTGGAACGGCTTCGCCCGCTTCTTTCTCACGACAAAAAAGAGATGACAGTCAAGATTACGGACAAAAGCCAAAAGAGCGGAATGCGAACGAAAACGATTTTTATCAAGGGATTTCCCGCGGTCATTTTTTGCAGTGCGGGGATTCTCATTGACGAACAGGAAGGGACGCGATTTCTTTTGCTTTCTCCCGAAGCTGATCCCGAAAAGGTGCGCGCTGGCATTCACGAAAAGATTTTGCGCGAGACCGATCCGGAGGCGTACCAAAAAATCCTCGACGAAAATCCAGCGCGGTCGCTTCTTATGGATCGCCTTTTGGCGATACGGAACGAACACATTGGCGAAATTATGTTGTCTTCTCCCGAAGAGATCGAAAAGATTTTTTTGGAGGGCAAGGCGCATCTCAAACCGCGCCATCAGAGAGATATCGCGCGGTTTATCGCCTTTGTGCGGATGTTTGCGCTCCTTAACGTGTGGTTTCGCAAACGAAACGGAAATTGTCTCACGGCAAACGGGGACGATTTGCGGGAAGCCGTCTCTTTGTGGGGAGCGATTTCCGAAAGCCAAGAGTATAATCTCTCGCCGTACGTGTACGAAGTGTACAAAACGGTGATCCTCCCCGCCTTCCAAAAGAAAAACGAGGGTTTGAGCGTTGTCGTGGGACTTGGGAAGCACGAGATTTTGAAAAAGTATCAAGAAGTGCACGGACGCTTTCTCGAAGATTGGCGTTTCAGGCAACAAATTCTCCCGCCTTTGGAAGCGTCGGGATTGGTGGAACAAGAGCGCGATCCTTCGGACAAAAGAAAGATACTTATCTATCCGTGCGCGGGAAGGGACGAGGAAACGGAAAACAATCGTGAGAGCGGGGGTGGGGTAAAAAATGAAACGAAACCGGATCAACTGTTTGAAGACGCTTTGGACATATTCGGGGATTCGGTGGGAAACGGTATCAATCTTTAATTATTTCGGTTATATGGGAAAACTGCAAAAAGAAGAATGCCATACGATAAGCATCTACGATTTCAAGCGATGGGGATCTTTGGTCGGGTATGCTTCGGGTACGGTTACGTGGACGAGCGGATGGAGCGAAAGAAAAAACAGTGTCGGATATACAATCAACATCGGGGAGGACGGGGAAGAGTCGTATTTGAAACTCAACTACACCGTCACCGATTGGCAAACGGGGGAGAAGAGAGAAATAAGCCAAAAATATCCCATTGTCTCCCTCCCCTGCCGATACGGAGGGAGGCGGTATTTTTTCCGATGTTCGATTCTCAAAAACGGCATCTACTGCGGACGAAGAGTCGCAAAATTGTATCTGGGCGGAGGGTGTTCGTATTTTGCGTGCCGGCACTGCCTCGAATTGACGTACGATTCGCGCATTTGCGGATACGCGTATACGATCCCCGATTTGGAAGAAAGCGAGAAAAAAATCGGACGGTATTTCTATCGCGGAAAACCGACACGGAAATACCGCGCCTACCTCAAAAAAGAACACTCGCTCGAACAGTCGTTTTTCCGTATGGCACGGAGATTTGATTGCTTGAAATAATTCTGAAAATTCGGTATACTAAAAATGCTTACCCTCCGCGATACTGCGAATTTTCTTGTCTCCAAAAGGGGGCGATTCCGCCGACAAATCATTCGTGGTGCGTTGGGTAAGCCGGGGTCGTCCCCTTTTGGTATTCTCATTAATCCATTTATATTTACATTTCTATGCTTCCCAAAAATGCTTTGCGGTTTATCGTGTACCTTCGAAAGTCGAGCGAGGCGGAGGATCGGCAGGCACTGTCCATTGAGTCGCAAGAGGCGGAATTGCGCCCCGTAATCGCTTCGGACGGAATGAATGTCGTTGAAATCGTCCGCGAGTCGCACAGCGCCAAAGCGCGCGGAGCGAGACCCCTTTTCAACAAAATGATCGATCGCATCGAAAAGAGAGAGGCCGACGCGATACTGCTTTGGAATATCAACCGGCTTTCGAGAAACGCGGGCGATGCGGGAACGATTATCGACTTGATGGATCGGGGAAAACTTTCGGAAGTCCGCACTATAAATCAAATTTTTCGAAACGATCCGAACGACAAATTTCTGCTCAATCTGTTTTGTTCGCAGGCCAAACTCGAAAACGATAACAAGGGCGTGGACGTAAAGCGCGGACTCAAGCGAAAGGCGGAAATGGGGTGGCATCCGGGAACAACGCGCGTGGGCTATAGAAACACGCCCGACAAGGCAAAGGGATTTAAAACGATTATAACCGACGAAACGGCGTTCCCTCTTGTGCAAAAGATGTTTCGAATAGTGCTTTCTTGCGAGCAGTCGGCATCTCGCGTATTGGAAATCGCGACGAACGAATGGGGGCTTCGAAAAGAAAACGGCAAACCGCTTTCGCGCTCCGCGTGGTACGATATGCTCAGCGATCCGTTTTTTTACGGGGAATTCGAATATCCCGAAGGGAGCGGGAATTGGTACAAAGGGGCGCATACGCCGATGATCACAAAACAGGAACACGAAAAGATCCAAGTTATTTTGGGGCGGAAAATGAAAGACCGAAGGCAAAAACACCTTTTCCCCTTTACGGGACTTATGGTATGCGGGGAATGCGGGCAAACAATGACAGCGGAGTATCGGAGAAAAGTGCAAAAAAACGGGGTGGTGCGTTTGTACACGCATTACCACTGCGTCAAAAAGAAAGGTATTCCGAAATGCGCTCAAAGTGTGGTGCACGAAAAAGACCTTGCGGGACAGATGGCGAATATCGTCGAATCGGTCGCCCTTCCTTCGGACTTTGCCAAGTGGGCGATGGGCATTATTGCAAAAGAAAATCGGGAGGAGTCGGGTATGCGGGAATCCTTGTTGGTCAATCAGCGGAGCGCGCATGATTGGTGTTGCAAGAAAATCGACGCGATCATCGATATGCGGGCGGGCGGAGAGATAACGGAAGAAGAATTTCGCATCAAAAAAGAAACGCTGTCAAAAGAAAAAAATCGATTGCAAAAAGTGATGGAAAATATCGACGGCAGTATGGACGATTGGATCACCGAAACGGAACGCGCCTTCGATTTCGCGGTGACGGCACGGGACGCTTTTTCGCAAACCAAGAATCCCGCGCGCAAAAAAGAGGTATTGCGGACGATTTGTTCGAACCTCTCCGTAAAAGACGGAAAAGTCGCTTATACAATGGAAAAACCGTATCCGCAATTTCAAAAAATGCAAAAAATCCTGTCTCGAGAAAATGAGCGTGTTCGAACCGCTAAAAATGGCTCTATAAAAATGGAAAACGAGCCTTTTTGGGCTCGTTGTCCTGAAATGCTCCGGCGGTAGGATTTACCCGTCCGCTACGCTACCGAGTATAAACTTCTCATCCTACTCGACGGAGAGCAAAGAAAAACCACCCCCAAAATGGAGGTGGTTTTTTCTTGGCTCCGGCGGTAGGATTCGAACCTACGACCAAGGGATTAACAGTCCCCTGCGCTACCGCTGCGCCACGCCGGAATGTATTTTGCAAAAAATTGTCCGCTCGGAAAACATACCGAAACCAAAACAGTACAACCAAGATTGTACCAGAAAATACCCTTTTGGCAAGCGTCTCCCCCACACAGAAAAAAGGGCGAGCTGAAAGCCCGCCCACACTTCTTTTCCTCTGCTTGGACTTTTTAATAGTCCTTCAACTTCTTGGCAATATCGTGATCGCGGATCTTTTCAAGCGCCTTGGCCTCGATCTGTCGGATACGTTCGCGCGTCACACCAAATTCCTGCCCCACCTCTTCCAAAGTGTGCGTGATACCATCTTCAAGTCCAAAGCGTATTTGAAGGATCTTTTGTTCTCTCGGCGTAAGATCTTCCAATACTTCTTCAATGTGTCTTCTAAGCAATTTTCGAGAAGCTGACTGATTGGGCATGAGTGTCTCCGTGTCCTCGATAAAATCGCCTAACACACTATCCTCATCACTATCTCCCACCGAAGTCTCCAGAGAAACCGTCTCTTGAGATATTTTTTGAATATAGCGGATCTTGCTCACATCAAGATCCATCTCAGCGGCAATCTCTTCTGGAAGCGGATCACGTCCAAGCTCCTGCACCAACCGACGCAGTATCTGCATATACTTATTGATCGTTTCTACCATATGCACTGGAATACGGATCGTTCGCGACTGGTCGGCCAAGGCCCTTGTGATCGCCTGACGGATCCACCATGTCGCATATGTAGAGAACTTGTATCCCTTACGGTAATCGAACTTTTCCACCGCACGAAAAAGTCCGATATTTCCCTCTTGGATAAGATCGAGAAGGGACAAGCTCTGCGAACGTCCAACATATTTCTTGGCAATACTCACCACCAATCTCAAGTTTGCCTCGGTAAGACGCTGTTTTGCCATTGAATCACCCTTCTCGATCGCCTTGGCAAGTGCGATCTCTTGTTCGAAATTGAGAAGTGACACACGGCCAATCTCCTTGAGATACATCTGCACCAGATCCCTCGACCCATCACCATCTTCTCCAACGCGTGCCAAAAAGGCTGAATCCTTTACCTGCTTTCCCACCTTTTTTTGGTCTTCTTTTGGCGAAACCTTTAAAAGCTCGTCAGAGCTTATCACTTTGATCCCTGAAGTTTCCAACTTTTCATACAAATTCTCCACATTATCCAGATCCGTCTCAATGTCCGGCATGATGTGAATGATCTCGTCCTCGGTCACAAACCCACGCTGCTTTCCACGCTCCACGATCTCCGCAAGAATTTCCTCAGGAGTCTTGGGGATGATCCCATCCAACGAAAGGTCTTCTTCTTTCCCCTTCCCTTTTTTTGGGGATTTCTGGCGACTTTTTTGTCTATTGGATATTTTCTTCTTTTTTTCTCCCGGCGATCTCTTCCCTTTTCCTGTTCGGCCATTTTTTACTACGTTCTTTTTTGTCGATACCTTCTTTGTCGATCTTTTTATCACCTTTTTGGAAGACTTCTTGACCACCTTCTTTTTTGCATCCTTCTTTTTCTGTACAACAACCCGAGCCACCTTTTTTTGGGGTTTTTTCATCTTTGCTACGTTCTTTCTTTGCGTCTTTTTCTTACTTGCCCCTTTCGCCGTCGGTTGCTTTTTTTTAGTCGCCTTCTTCATATACAATTGCTCGCGATATGCTCGCGAATACGTTAGTAAATTAAAATGATTGCAATTTTTGGGAAACCTCTCCAAACCGACGAGCAAGCGTATCGCGCGTTGCAATATCACCGGCTTGGTCCGACTTCCGAATATCTTTTACCAACTGTTCGAGGATCTGCTTCCACATTTCCTTCTCCAACTGTAAAATAAGTTTTTTTGTTTCATCCCATCTTTCTGCATCACCTCCACTTTCTTCTACACCAAACTCTCCAAAATGTGACACTATTCTTTGAGCTTCATCCACCAAAGTACCTTCCTCCAACGACAATCGAAACTGACCAAAATCATACCCGACGGACTCGCCCAACGAAAATGCCCTCTCCAAAAGAACGCTTTTATGCAAAAAATCACGCACAGATGGATCCATCTCCTTTTGTATATACGCTACCGTTTCTTTCCATACATGCGGATACATGAACATCCTTCCCACGATCGCTTCTTGTAAAACATCTTTACGTCTCTTTTCTGCAATGGGAGCACTTTCTCCGGGATGCTCCACTTGTCGCATAGGATGTGTCTGACGCTCAATGTGCCGATGCAATGCCGCCGCAACAGCCGATGTCTCCACCTCGACCCGTTCCGCGATCCTCCGCACCCAGTCAAACTGCTCCACCTCATTTACCAACGCCACCAGTAACGGAAGGAGTTTTTCCACGGCCTCTTTCTTCTCTTCGGATCTCGAAAGATCGCTCCCTTCCAATATCTCTTCACAAAAGAATTCCATTGCACTCCGCGCATTTCGAACCGCTGCACGTAGCTCATCTGGATGTTCCTGCGCCAATTCCGCAGCATCTTTTCCTCCTTGCGCCTTCATTAAAAAAACGTTCATCTCCCCTCGAAGACAGGAGATCGTACTCTTATATGCCGCCTCACGACCGGCACGATCCATATCAAAGAACAGAATAATATTTTTGGTATATCGCCTCAGTATCCCAATATGCTCCTCTGTCATGGCTGTTCCAGAAACTGCCACCGTATTTTGAAATCCACTCTGGTACATCGCGATAACATCCATATTTCCCTCCACTACGATCACCCGATCCTCTTTCTTGATCGACTGTTTGGCCTGAGCGATCCCGTAAAGGGCCTTACTTTTGTGGTAGAGAGGTGTCTCGGGCGTATTGATGTACTTTCCCTGTTTCTCATCTGCCCCAGGCATCACACGAGCGCTGTATCCGATCACCCGACCCAATATATCTCCAATAGGAAACAAAATGCGATCGCGGAAACGATCATACGCAGAACGACCTTCTTGTTGTTTAATGCTTGTTTCTTGTTGTCTACTTACCAATAATCCCGTTTGTGCGATCTCCTGCGCAGTATATCCTTTGGTTTTTAGAAACGTTTCGATATTATTCCATCCTTGTGGCGCATACCCCAAATGAAACACTTGCATGCTCTCTTCTGAAATACCACGTTCCAGGAGATATCGTTTTGCTAATTCCCCTCGAGCACTCTGCAACTGCTCCTCATACCACTTCGTGGCACTTTCCAAAACTTCATATGACGATCTGATCTTCTTTTCCACCTGGGGATTGTATCGCGGGAGTTCTACCCCTGTCCGATCCGCCAAGATCTTGAGGGCCTCCCGGAACTCCACCCCTTCCGCCTCCATAAGAAAGGTAAAAGCATCCCCTCCCTTCTGACACCCAAAACAATGCCAAGATTGCCTTTCCTCAGAAACTACAAAAGAAGGGGTCTTCTCGTTATGAAACGGACAAAGCCCCTTAAAACTCGAACCCGCCCTAGTAAGGCGGACATATTCCCCAATAAGATCAACGACGTTCAGCCGTGATTTTACCTCAGAAACGATGTTATCCATTGTATTTTCCCTCTAGACATTGTGGAAATTATACTTCTATTACAATAAATAGGATTTTTTATTTCATACTCGAAATTACCGACCCGTTTCTCAAAGGAATACACGACCACACTTTTCGTGGTGATCTACTTGTTTTTAAAAAGGGTGGGTATGCACGTTCGCACTTCCCACCCTTCTCGATTTTTTCCAGCTTCCGTTAGTTGATGGTCAGCTTGATCGTTCCACCCTTCTCGCAGATGTTGATCAGGGCACGAATGGCCCCATGGTTACCGGGGTGTGCCAGTTCGTCTTCGGCGTGCTCGTGGAAATAACGCGTGAGCACCCGATGATCCGTCCCGACACCGATGATTCCTGTCACCGTTGACCCAATATTGTACACGCCACCCGCGAGAATTCGCACACTGGAATGCATGACATCCACCCGGTTCGGTCCCCCCAGTACACCGAGTATGTGTGCAACGACCAGCTTTGAACCCGCTGCCCGTTTCGATTCCAAACGCGTCACACTCCCATCCCTTCCGTAGATCGAAACAGACATGCGATTTGCTGGACCAACAGGATGCGAGTAGAGATGCTCCGCACGACCCAGCAGATCGGCAAGCTCCCTGTTCCATCCTGGCGTCGGATATTTAACTTCTTGAGACATTGTTTTCGCTCCGCCTGCAGGAATTTCTGCACCAAAACAATAAAACAGATCCCATCTTCTGTCAATCCTCTTATCCTTCAACCACTTCGTACACACATAAAAAAAGAGGTTGGATATTTCAACCTCTTTCACCTTCAAAAAAACAGAACTTCAACACGAACTCTCACAATCCATCGACTTCATAGGATCATTCTGATACGTTTTTTCACAAGTTGCTACACATGCTTTACAAGCATCAAACCTCGGATCCACCTTTTGCTGACACTCCCCTTCAATGACCACGCACGACGCATACTGGCGACACTTATCGCCTATTCGATACATCGCATCACAAGCAAAAGACGCGCTTTCCCCACAACTGATGTCCAGCCCATGACAGTTAAGGATCCGACAATCACCCTGCGACCCCTTGTCCCCACAGGACTCCTCCCAAGCACGAAGACATTTCTGCTTGCTCTCACACCAAGAATATCCCGCGGGAGTAAGACAGCCATGCTCATCTCGATCACCTCCTATCACAGGACCCCCAGGTGTTACGCCGTGTGGCGGTTCGTAAGGAGTGGGTCCAGACATCGTTCCATTACCAATCCCATTTATTCCCCGATCTTTTAGATCCCAAATAACGAACGAAGATGCCACCATAAATCCAAGAAGAAAGAAACCGATCGCCACAAGCACAATCTTTTTGTTCATATATTTTATTTTAAATATTCCATATTTATCATACACCCCTCCCTATGAACGAGAAAGGTGAGATCCTCTTTTTCCCGAGAATAGTCGAACGATCTCTTCTTGCGGAGCATACTCCAGAAGCGCCTCTTTCCAAAAAGCATAGTGCGCTTGAGAAAAGATCGCTCCTGCTTCTGGGGCAATACCTATTAGATGAGGATATTGCCTCATTAATTCGAAAAAAAGTGGGAGCTTTTCTGAGAGTTTCTTTAAATAGTTTCCATAGTACTGCATAGGATGCGCATTTTACCTTCCAAAATTGGGATCGATCATCCCGGTAGAAAATGTTGTATTCCCTGCATGTATTTCGTGAAGCGCCTCCCCAAAACCCACCATCTTGTCACAAAATTTTACCAACTGGCTCTCACGGCTATCTACCCGCATACCCACATCTTCCAATAGCTCTCGATACAAAAACCCTCCCACCTTCTCCGGAAATCGAGCAGCAGTACATTGTATTGACTGCTGTATATCAGATAAAAGATCCTCGTTTTCTTTTTTGGTTCTATGCACCTCACTTGCCGATTGGATATCACCATGCCTCATATCCACCTCATTGTCATCGTGTATCCAGGCCATAACGATCATCCTTTCTTCATCAAGACCTGCTTTTTGAGACAGCTCCGGAAACTCATTGAGGAAATAGGCGACAAATGCCGCCACTTGATGTTGATGTGCTCTCAGTGTCGTAGGAAAAAGCTTATGCGGGTAACTCTTATATCTGGTGATCGTTTGAAGTAGTTCCTCACGTCCCGTAAAATCACGAAAAAGTTCCTCGTGTCGTCCGAGAAACTTCTTTCTTTCTTCTGGTGAAAGTGAGTGCTTCATAATCAGGGCATCGTTTCCTGAACCAAGTTCGAACACTATACAAACAAAATCTGCGGGACAACTGACCAAAGAAGTGAGATCAGCGAAACTCACCCCTACGTTTCGGGAAAAAGTGAAAATTGGCGGGCTACCTCGGTCTGGAACCCATGAATGTAGGGAATTGTAAGGCTTTTTCAGGGGTCTGTCCAGTCTTGTGATTTAAAGAGGTCGGGTCGGGTTTTTGAGGGCAAAATGAGACAAATGAGACACGGGACAGCCCCTGTCTCATTTTAGGGAATAAGACAGAATAATGTCTTATTTAAGTTTTTAGACGTACTGTTGACTCGCCTTGGTATCACTGGTATGCTTTGTGGTGAATATTTTATGGACTAAATAACTTTTTTAGCTGCCTATTCTATATGGATCAAAAGAGTCAAGACTTGCCACAAAAGCAAGGTTTTACGAAGAGGCACATCATTGTGATGGTGTTGATTTTTGTTGTTGCTATTCTTCTTACCAACTTCATAACATACTTTGTAGCGTCTCCG
This sequence comes from Minisyncoccia bacterium, assembly GCA_041738235.1. GTDB lineage: Bacteria > Patescibacteriota > Minisyncoccia > Moranbacterales > JBGSQF01. The sequence goes on along the minus strand of JBGSQF010000018.1, from coordinate 25,762 downwards.
CCTAAGAGTTTTAGTCCCGGTGGGGATCGTTGGGCTTACTATCAATATTCCAATCTCTTCTACAACGTGAAATGCATGAATACGGATTCTAAATATAATGAATATGACATCCTTGAGACGTTGTATTACCTCGGCATCACTAAGGAACGGGCAAAAGAATTGTTTCAAGAGCGCAAGGAACGATTGGAGCAAAAAATTGCTGCAGGAGAAGATATGGGAACCATAGAGCGATGTCAGCAGGAGACATTGGATTACATGGACATGGCACTTAATGTTCTCGACCATTTGGACGATACTGGCACGAGAGAACGTAATAAAACTGATCGTGAAATTCAACATGACATAGAGGAAGAAGCGTATGAAATGCAAAGACAGATGCAGTCGCAATAGGGCATATCAGAAATCTTTTCTCCCCTCTGCCCGTTTTTATGTAATCTGGCAGTAGGGAGAATAAGGATTTCTCTACACACCGTAATAGATGGACCTTTAAGAACTTGAGAGGTGAAAAACCGTGCGATACGCTATCGCTTTTTTGCTTGGCATTCTGTGCATCCCGCACAGTTATGCCGCCTGCCTCATAGGACTCATTCCTATTACCGAGGCTTCGTGCATCGCGGACTGGTATTTGGATGAGTATGATCCCGATGATTCATTGAAGGAATGGTCATCCCACAAAGGCAGAACCATCGCTTACGGCAATACGATCGCTACGCGACTTCGTTTTGACGATGAAGCGATCCAAATTCTGCAGACACATGACTTCGGCATCGAAGTTGAAGCGGTCCTAAAAGGAGATCATCGCTATATCGAGTTGGATCGGATCGAGACGACATTTCCGTCTAACTCGCAGGTAGGACGCGATACGGAAGTCTTGGATTATTGGACCAATCCAAACAATTCCGTCGTCCATGCCGCACACGTGCTTCTTCCGCAGAACCTGGAAGCAGAGACCGACTACTACGTCTTCTTCTACTTCAAGGAGAATCTTCCGGAAGATGGTGTGGATGTTGTTTCAAACATCCAACTTACCATTGATCTGGACTATCTCTGGGTGGCAGGAATTGTCGATCCCGTTGTGGACACTATCCCGTGGATCAACCAGTTCCAGCATTATGTGTTGGAAACCGATAGCCACAGGCTTTTCAAGGCTTATCCAACGGGTAAGAAAGGTGTATGTTGGGACAACAAGGCGGATAGCTACGTCTGCAATCCGCCGGAAGGAGCGTGCTTCACGTCCGTTGACCAGTCAATGGGCGACAGAGTGGCGAGCATGTTCTTGTCCGCTCTTGGGGTATCGACTGCTCAAGCGGAGTTCTGTGGCGTTATCGGAGCAACGGAAGTTCCCATTGTTGGGAGTGGAAATCGATATCCGCCGGAGGAGGGAGAACCAACTGACAATATTTCCAACCCCGATTCCCCCGTCGACCTTAAGTACGACGTTGACTACTACGGAAAGGATGGGGAGAAATGGAATACTTCACGACCGGCGATTCCTGGTATGAAGATCGATGTCAAAGCCCACGTCTGGGCGGATGAAGGTGATGCGGGCAACTGGAACCCCGATGGATCGGAGTATATCCAGATTTGCTATTACGCAGAACTGGACAATGGAGAATGGATTCAGTGGGCGCAAGGCCAAATCCACATCGCCAAGCTGGACGAAGGGCGAATGGATCTCTCGGAGACCAAAACCTATACTGTTCCTGAGGGTTACTCTACGCTCGACTTCCGGGTTAAGATCGACTGTACTAACAAGGTGGTCGAGACAGATGAGTATAACACGAGCGAAGAGAAACACTATGCCATATCCAACCTCAAACCGGATTTTGTCGTTTCTCAGGTCTATATGACGGATGAAAGTGGAACAGCCTACTACGACGGCGCCACCGCTATCGAGGACCAGGAGTGGATCCCTCGTTGCGTGATTGGGAGTCAGGGAAGCATAAGCAGTCCCATCGGGATTGCAGTTGAACATAAGATGGACGGGGAAGTAAGGGACTATGATCACCTTGACTCAGGTGAGCCTCCTGTAGGGAGCACAACTACGGAGTCGGTGTTTAGCAAATGGAAATTGGGAGATACAGGCAACAGGGTTTACACTTGTTGCGTAGACACCGGAAATGATGTGCCAGAGATGAACGAGGGGAACAACTGTAAGAGTATGACGCTCAACGTCATGCCGTACAAAAGCGATCTCGTCGTCTCGAATCTCTACCTCGAAACAGACGCAGGACAGACTGTGACGCCAGGGACTTTCATTCCGAAAGACTCAATCGTACACCCGTTCTGCGAGGTAAAGAATCAGGGAAACCGCAATGTCCAAAATGGAAATCGTCTGGCATACTACGTCAACCAAGATAACTATCGTGGAGACGATGGGCTGGATGCATCCGACCTTAGGGTTGGGTACACAAAGATGGAGCACATGATCGATGGATTCAGACTTGGGGACGTAGGCAGTCGCACGTACCAATGCTGCGCCGACTATCAGGGAGATGAGCCGGAGCTGAATGAGGGAAACAACTGCCAAGTGATGGGATTTACGGTCACGAACTTCCCCACGAGTCCGGATGGATCTTTCGTGTGGTCGTACGCTGGTCCGGTAAGTGGTGCCCACTGCACGCAGATAGCGGAAAGTGCTGATCCTGATGCCTGGAGCGATAACTACTTCTGCTCCACAAAGGAGTATGGCATTCAATGGAGTAGTGCTGGTCCGATTGGTGGCATGCGGTGTACACAGATAAGCGAATCGGCTGACTCTGACTCATGGAACGACAACTATCTGTGCGTGCCGACGGAAAGTCCCGTGCATTTCTCATGGGGCAGTGCGGGACCGTTAAGCGGGAAACAGTGCGTGCAATGGAGTGAACCTTCCGACCCGCATACGTGGGATGACAACTACCTCTGCTACGAGATAGATGCTCCTCCACCTCCACCTCCACCTCCACCACCTTCCTATGACCTCGCCATTACAGCTACGGGGATTGATGGCTCTTACGCGCTCGATACCGGAAGCAACTTCACGGTTCAGAGTGTCGTTCACAATTACGGAAGCGGCATTCCCAATGACGCAACCGTTACCTCAACGCTTATCCATACTGGTGGAACACAGTACACCATGGGAAGCACCACCATCTCGGCAGGCAATCTGCCAAGCGGAGCGCAAACACAAATATCTCTCAACGCAACGGCTCCTTTGCAAGAAGGGATGTACACGTTGAAGACCTGCGTTACCGCAAATCTCGTAGAGACAAACAACGGAAACAACTGTCTCGAAGAAGGTGGTATCGAGGTGTCTGTCCCGACTCAACCAAACCCTGATCCGCCTCCCATGACGCAAAAGGAAGAAGATGACCTATTCCTTATGCTCCTGCTCGATGATTGAAGGTCATCAATCCACAACGCAACAGAGGAAACACCTCATGAGACAAGACCTCATCGCTGTTTGTGCTCTCCTGCTTTCCCTGGCAGCAAGCTCCGTCACTGCGGAAGAGGAGATCAACTATGTTCACATCAACCGCATCTACATTGATCCATCCGACATCGTCGTACTCACCGACACCGGGAACGGCTGCGGATCAAACTTCTTCCATCTCTCTCGGAGCAACGGGAACTTCAAAGAGATGCACGCCTATATGTTTCTGGCGTTCAAGAACGGAGATCCCATCAACCTGACGTTGTACGACGGCTGCTCCGGCGACCGCCGCTTCATCAGCCACGGGTCGATAGAGGCCCAATAGGCGGGCGAGAAAAAGAAAGGAATCAGAAAGAGCGCAGGGACGCGCTTTGGAGAGAAATGATCTGTAATAACAGAGTTGAGCCGATCAAGGGATCGGTTTTTTATTTGGGAAAGATGGATAAGAATAAAGGACAAAAAACAACAGCTTCTAAACTGTTTTTGTTATTTGTTTCAAGGCTCCAAAATCATCCTCGATACTAAATACTTAATGCGGAGAGGGAGAGATTCGAACTCTCGATACCGGTGAAGGTATGCCGCCTTTCCAAGGCGGTGCACTCGACCACTATGCGACCTCTCCAAATATAACCCACAAACAACAACGTATCATGCACAAGAGATAATTTCAAGGGCGGAAATACACTCCCGCCCATATACCTTGCGTCATTTATTGCACATCGACTTTATATTCCCCTTTCTCGAAATTCCACCGTCTTTGTTTTCTCCCCAGCGGTACGAAATACGCTCACCACCTGATCACCTTCCTTTAAGAGACCCTTTTCCACCAACATCTTTTCAAATGCCCGAACCGTCCCCCGCTCATCCTCATCTTTTCCTACTGCCGTACCCTCCATGAGATAAGGAATGACACCCCAAAGAAGGGCGAGTTTTCGGTACACATCCTCTCGTGGTGTCACCACATAGATCGGAACTTTCGGACGAAAATGCGAAAGCAAGCGCGCCGTCGTACCAGAATGTGTCACCACCAAAATAGCCGAAACATTCTCACTCTGTGATAATTGATATACGCCCTGGACAACGTGAAAATACTTCGACTGCACGGACACCTCAAGTCGTTTCACAATATCATCAAAGGGTGACTCCTCCGTATCTCGAATTATAGAGCTCATCGTTGAAACACACTCGACTGGATACTTTCCTCCGGCCGTTTCACCCGACAACATGACAGCGTCGGCATGATCGATAACAGCGTTGGAAACATCACTGATCTCAGCACGTGTTGGTTGTGGGTTTACCATCATGCTCTCCAACATTTGAGTTGCCACGATCACTGGTTTCGTCTGCGCAAGACTCTTGCGAATGATCTCCTTCTGAAGCACTGTCACACGACTCGCTCCCGCCTCCGTTGCCAGATCTCCACGCGCCACCATCACCACGTCCGTTACAGCAAGTATTTCATCAAGGTTTCGAAGTGCTTCCTGTCGTTCGATCTTTACAATGATCTCTGGCTCATATTCTCCCTCTACCACGAACGGTTTTATGAGGTCTCGTAACTCAAAAACATTCTCCTTACTTCCGACGAATGAAAGGGCTACATACTCCACTTTCTCGCCCAGAGCAAAAGAAAGATCACTTTTATCTTTTTCCGTAAGAGCAGACAATACAAGGTTGGCATTGGGAAAATTCATTCCTTTGTGATTTTGTATGATCCCTGTGCGCAAAGACTTGGTAGTACACTCTTTCGCGCCTTCTTTTGTGATCTCAAAACTGTATTTTCCATCCTCTATAAGAATATTTTGTCCCACCTTCAACTGCTTCAGGATCTCCGGTTGATCGATACCAATGCTCTTTTTCCCCTCTGGCGCCTGTTCAGGTTTCTCGAAAAACACTACATCTTCTCCCTCAGCGATCTCGACAGGGTCAGAAACAAGCGTACGAATTCTTGGTCCTTGAAGGTCAGCCAAAATAGCCAAAGGAAGCTGCTCTTCCCGAGATACCTCCCGAAGCACATCAATAGCGCTCTTGTGCCATGGATGGTCGGAGTGCGAGAAATTAAGTCGGGCCATATTCATCCCTGATCGTAAGAGCTTTCTTAACACCTCTTTCTCCAAGGATGCCGGGCCAATGGTCGCTACGATCTTTGTCTTTTTCGCGAGGAACATATAGATAAAATATTATGAAATAATTGATGCTTTCTCACTGTATCATATCTTATGATAAAGCAAAATTTGACTCTTGACAAGATTTTGATTCTATGCTAGGATTGACAGTTACGTTCTTAATTTATCTGTAGACACCTGGGGAGTTCTATCTTTTCTCCTCAGTCGGGATCTTTCGTTTTCAATCGGATGGGCTGGTCTCGGCTGGTTCACACCTGGACACCGATCTTACCCCAATGCTTCAGTGCGTTGGGACTGTCTACAGATGATTAAGAATGGAACCTCAAACACCCCTCACGGGGTGTTTTTTGTTTTTTACTCCATACCCATACTGAAATTTCTTCTCCCAAAGATCCTCTTCTAAAACTCTGTTACTCTCGCCACTTCTTCTATGCTCGTAACGCCTTCCACAACTTTGAGAGCACCGTCCTGTTGCATAGTTATCATTCCTTCTTCTATAGCCTTCTTTTCTATCTCACTGCTCAACGCTCTTTGCGCAATAAGTTCCTGAATGCTCCCATCAACGGTCAGCACTTCACTGATAACACTTCTCCCACGGTACCCCAGTCCCCGACATTTTTCACAACCTCCCGGTTCATAGATCTTCCCTACCGGAGGAACAACAACACCTGACTGACTAGAAATGGTTTTCAAAACATCCGTCAGTCGTTTTTTCTCTTCCTCCGTTGCCTCTTTTTCTCTCTTACACTCACAAAGCACACGAATAAGTCGTTGAGCCATAAATCCATTGGCCAGTTCTGCAAGATTGTCGGGACTGACTCCGACATTCAGAAGTCGCTGGATAGACCCTATGGCGTTATTTGTATGAAGCGTAGAAAGTACAAAGTGTCCTGTAAGAGCCGCCTGAGCAGCGATCTGGGCCGTCTCGTCATCTCGGATCTCTCCGATCATAATAATATCTGGATTTTGTCTAAGAAGCGTACGAAGAGCATTTGAAAATGTGTATCCTTCCTCAGCGTTAACCTGTGTTTGCAAGATGCCGTCAAGCCGATACTCGATCGGATCTTCAACGGTCATGATCTTTATATCTGGAGAATTAAGGATCTTCAAGATGCTATACAACGTGGTCGTCTTTCCGGAACCAGTTGGTCCCGTATTACAGAAAAATCCATTCGGCCGACTCATCTGTTTTTTGATCTTTTTAAGATTTTGCTCACGGATACCCAATTTTTCAAGATCGAGAGCTACTGCTGCAGTATTCAGTAGTCGCAACACCACTGTCTCTCCATACCCCCCCATCAAAATAGAAACACGGATATCCACTGATCCTTCTCCGGGTTGATCCTCTAGTCCCTCTTTCTGGATCGAAAATCGACTATCGGCTGTGCCGGCCACTGCCTGTGACTTCAGCCCGCTCAAAACCTTTACTTCTCCCAACAGACCCGGATATTGTGTTCGGGGAAGCTCGGCCATAGTTTGGAGGATGCCATCAATACGGAATCGAACGGAAAAACTATCTTTAGCAGGTTCAATATGAATATCCCCCGCATCAAAAAGCAATGCACCGGAAAATATGAAAGGAAGCAACTTCTCTACGGGAACATTTTTGATATGTTCAGCAAAAAGTTCCTTTGTTTTTGCATTTTGTTCCACATCGTCAAGAATCTCATGTGAAAGCAAGAGTGCCCTGCCTAATGTCTGCTGCATCAACTCTTCATACAGCTCCTTCAGGAAATCTCCCTCACCTGCCACGCGCCATACCTCCTCAATGGATGTCTCTCCCTCTATGGCTTTAAGGATCCCATCTTGTTCCATCGCCACCATTCCCTCTTCTACCGCCACTTTTAAGATCTCCCCGTGCGGACGCATCGCATCAATGAGTTTTTGTATCTCATCAGACATGCCAAGCACCTCAAATATACCCACCTGTCCGGAGTACCCAATATTGTTGCACTTAGCACATCCCTTGGCACGATACAACGTTTCGATCTTTGATGGGATCACCACCCCCGCCTTTGGTGAAATGACCGCCAATATCTTTTGCAGCATCTGTATCGTATCTTTCGCAGGAACATAGGTTTCTCGACAATGTGTACACAGTCGCCTGACCAACCGTTGCGCAATAGCTACATTAATAGAAGGACCGATCAGAGAGGGTTTTACACCCAGTTCCACCAAACGTGGAATAGTGTCAACGGCGTTATTGGTGTGCACCGTAGAAAGCACCAGGTGCCCGGTAAGTGCCGCATTGACCGCAACTGATGCCGTCTCATCGTCCCGGATCTCCCCCACTAATATAACATCTGGGTCTTGACGAACGATTGCACGAAGTCCTTGCGAAAAGTCATACCCCTCTTTAGTTACCTCCGTCTGCGAAATGCCTGCTATCTCGTATTCAACCGGATTTTCTATGGTGATGATCTTGATGTCCGACTTGTTAAGTTTGTTAATGATCGCATACAGCGTGGTGGTCTTTCCAGAACCTGTCGGACCTGTTGTAAGGACCATTCCATTGGTCTGTCCGATCGCTTCTTGAAGTCGTTCGTACGCACGACCACGAAGACCGAGATCCTCAACACCAAGCAAAATAGAATCCTGTCGCAAAATTCTCATCACAATACTCTCTCCATATCGACTCGGGATAATGCTCACACGAACATCGATCCTTCCAGACCCTTTGTTTTCATCCGCAGACAAAGAGAAGTGTCCATCCTGAGCGCGAGATCGAACGTTCAGCTTGAGTTTCGACATCATTTTGATACGCGAAACAACCAGCTTATAGGATCGTAAAGGAAAACTTCCAATATCATTCAATACCCCGTCCAAACGATATCGCATCCGAACATCATTTTCGTTCACCTCAAAGTGGATATCACTTGCCTTCATTTTGATCGCGCCCGAAAAAACAAGAGCGATAAGTTCAGATGTAGGTAGTTCTTCCATCCGATCCCGGAGCTTGATAATATCCCCGAAGTTCTCCTCGAATTTCTCCAAGTCCTCGCGATCCAGATCGATCTTCATCGTATCCAAGTTATCGAGAAGGTTTCGCTTACTATACAGTTCCCAGAGTTTATCTAATGAAGTCTGAGAAATAACATAGAGCTCAACGGACCAACCCTTTTTTTCTTCCAACTGTTCTATATACTCCCCCAACTCTGGACTATCGGGAACAACCGCTCCGATCCGGACACTTCTTCCACGTTTTACAAACACCCCCGCAAGCAAACGCTTGGAGTCCTCTAATGGCATATTTAACACATCATCCGCATCAACCGGCATAAGATGCAAGTCCATATACGGCAAACGCATCGCAAGTGCCAATCCTAGCGCATGCTCCTCCTCAGATCTGGTCCGCATGGCCGAAAGTGTTTTTGTGGTCTTCTCCGATCGATCCTTTTCACTTTTGGTTATATTTTTGTTGAGTGTTTGTGTGGTCATATGATTTTATTGTACTTCATCTGCCACAAATTACAAACTTTTTACAAATAGACAAATAAAGAAAAGGGGGGCGCTTAACACTTGACACTTAACAATGCTTTTATGTCCATTCCCGTCTACGTGGGTATAAAAGAAAAAACAAGACTGCCTCCTCTTCGTCCATTGACAAATGTCGTTTTTTTTGTACTCTTTTATATCGCTCGCCGAGCGATATGGCAACAAACGGGGTGAAACTCTACGAGCATGTGTACCAACCTCACTCTCAAAAGAACCTTTTACCCGAAATGGGGACGTGGGACTATAAGCGTCATAAGCTGTCCAGGCGCCCCAAGTTGGTCGGTTCTGGAGGAATTGTTTGTCTTTTCCTCTTCGGCAAGAAGTCCTTTTTTCGAAACGGAACGGATTTTAACAGCCGAATCCGGGGACCTCTTGGTCCATATACAATTTACAAAAGATGGGACAAAGATCGTCCGGGCAAATCTCCCCCCAACAGCATATCATTCAATCATCGGGAGAGTATTGAATTTTGTCCGCCGTTACGGGGGAAAGAAGTTGCTTTTTCAGAGGGTGATCATACCCTATTTGACCTACCGCATAGGTCAGATCGAAAACTCATAGCTTTTTTGTTGGGGGGGGCGTCCATCGCGACGCCCCTACCCACAACTCGTCACCCCAAACAAAAAACGACCTTTCGGCCGGTTTTTTTATATACAAACATATTCTTTTACTCGGATCGGAGCGCCTCAAGGACCTTTTTTTCCGCTTCGTCTCGTCCCACACCCTCAAATCGTACCTCGCCGTACTCACCACGAGAAACGTATCCAAAAGAATCAAGTTTTTTCGCCAGTGCGTTGGAGCTGGAAAGCTTTACAATACCCACCGTTGATCCCGACTTTTGTTCATACATAAGGAGAAATATCTTTCCTGACGCATAGTTCGATTTGATCTTCTCGAGGATCGTGGGGAGGTCGTTGGGATGCATACGACTTTGTACAAAATCCTCGATCGTTACTTGTGCCCACACAAGCCCTATCGACTCATCCCACTGCAACTTCGCCATAATGCGTCCCCAAAGCTTGATAAGTCCCAGAGGTTGCGTTTTGTACAAATGTTTGACGATATCCTGTTGATTAGCCCCTCGCTCGATAAGCTGTGCGGAGAGATAGAAAGAGTTCGGTGTAGTGTTCTTTTGTTGAAAGCTATCGGTTGCACTGATGATCCCCGCCAAAAGACACTGTGCCACATCTTTGGTCACTCCCGTATCATCGATCGCCACCAATGTCGTCGCCACGATCTCCGAAACGCTCGACGCAGTAATATCCACAATATTGATCTGACCAAATCCATCATTAGTACTCTGACAATCGATATTCACTACAGGAATCTCATAAAAGATGTCAGCGCTTTCTTCATAGAGTTTCCCGATCGACTCCTTTTCCGTACAGCCCAAAGTAATGATAAGATCATATTTCAGCTGTGCCGGTATAAAAGAAAAATCTCGAGGATCGATCGATCCCTTCTCCGGGGTGAGCGTGATACGAAGCTCATTATCTCTTCGCTCTGTACGCACATTAGAGATGGCATTATTGGTCGTATCAAAGACCAATACAAAGTTTTTCGATCCAGCAAGGGATGAGAGTATATTTCCTGGTGCAGGCAAAAAGTTAAAACGCGCCTTTTTATTGTACGGATCAGAGACTGCCACCGTAGAGATGACCCCTTTACCGTCAAGATATGCGGAGAATGCCCATGCAGAAGAAACAACATCCCCGTTTGGATGCTCCGGTAAGATGATCAGTGGCTTTTTTGTCTTTTGAAGAACATCCTTCAGCGTGTCGATCGGTTGGAGTGCCATAGGTCATCTCAGATAAGGAAATCATTTTGGTTAAGAGGAAATCGTAGCAAAGAAAAACCGACGTGTCAAACAGCGGCGGTTTTACTCTATTGGCAAAACAGATCGGTCACTTCTCTTTCTCTCCATCTATTTCCCGAATGATACTACGCATCCACAATACTCCAGCCAAAAAACTTAAAGCAAAAAGCATATGGAACACATTTGCCACAACATTCATGATTCCTCCAAGTTGGTCAAACGAAAAAAGCCCAAGAACATTGGCGGCGATCTCAAAAAGTATTCCCGCCAAAAATGCCTTGTACGATGTGTCGAGCTTACGCTCCACACGCCAAACTACCCCAGCAGTGAACACGATCGAAAAAAGAAGCGCCACTAACGTTATCCCTTTCACCACCACGATCACCTCAATGGGACTCATACGCCCACCCCCTTTCTCTTTCCAAAAAACCCGAGTTTTTGTAAGTGTCTTTCAGTAATATGCCGCCAAGAACGAAGATACAAAAGATACTCCTTTGAAAAAGCAAAGATCCACAAAAGTAATAGGAGAAACAAAAGAAAAGCGACATCTCCAAGACGATCCAATACATCTGGATAGGTCAATACCATACCTCCCCCAAGATTCAAAACAGGCCGTGGCAAAACCAAAAATTCCTGCTCTCGAGCAACATCGTATGAACCGAAACGGATCTGTGCAACAACAGCATACCGTCCTTTCTTCATATACCCAGGAATGAGCAGGGAGGATCCATAAACCCCCTCTTTTGTGAGGACTATATCCTGAAACTCCACAACTCTTTCAACCCCATCCTCATCCACGATCGAAAAACGCAGGATCGCATTCGTGTTCTCGTATTCCCCAGACAATCGTTTAGTGAAAACCTCTACAGGTAATCTGTCGCCCTGCAAAACACTTCCCCTTCCCAGAGAAAGAGAGAAATCAAGAGGAACTCCCACTGATGGAACTTTAACCGTCGGGGAAGACACTCCTACAGTTGAATGAGAAACACTGATCGGAGAACTATTTTCCTTTGACGTCTTGGAAGAGGATTCGGTCTTTTCTTTTGCGATCAAAAAATCAAACGATGCCGAGACTTGTCTGTTGGTATCATTAGGATCTGTAGCTGTGAAAAAAAGCGTGTGCGCTCCATAAGAAATATTTACCGAAGGACGCCAGCTCCAATAACCATTAACATTTGTTGTTACCTGCGCCTGTACCGTGGTCACACCATTTATTTGCAAAGCAATGATGGCACCTGGGATATTAGATGTTCCTTCAAAAAGCGGTCTCTGCTCCGTTGTTCTCATTGTCCCACTTATGCCTCTCCCGTCAAAAGCAGTGAGAGCCACTGTGGGCGCAGGAAGAATGTTAGCGCATTGCGATGGCGTAGTAACTACAAATGGATCAGAAACAGCCATACCCGATCCCATAGGACCATGGGCAATCACCACGTACGTGTAGCTCGTTCCAACCGCCACAAAAGTATCTTGATACGCGGATGAGAGAATACCTGAAACCAAAGGAGGTCCATTACGCTCTACATCGTACGATGTAGAGTTCACATCATCAGCCCAATCCAACGAAACAGACAGCGATCCATCGATACACTGAGCGTTCCCAGAGACCACGGGTTGCACAGGAGCACCTAACACGGTGGCCGTAACTACGATGTCGTCCGCAAAGGCAATGGCCTTGCCTTTTAGACTTGAAATGAGAAATTCTGGGCTATAGAAAAAAGAGGCGGCAATATACACGCTCAGGATCAGAAGCGCGAAAAGAAAATGTAGCCTCACTGCCGTATATCGCCAAGTATTTTTTTGTTTTTGTCTCATAGTACACTTAGTATAACCTCGCCTAGAACAAAAAGAAAGAGGGTGTTTTCCCTCCTTCAGTACCTCATTTTCGCCGCTCCTATTTAATATCGGCGCCTAAGATCACCAGAATGTCCGTATCTGGGGGTGACACCTCTCCATTAGGCACCCCGTCGGCAATAGATATACCGAGTTTATCCGCCAACTGCTGAGCACGAACGGACTGATTATTCGTAAGATCCACAATGACCGTTTCCTGATACTCCGCACTGGATGCATTCTCTTTGGCAACAACTTCAAATGCACCCTCTTTTTCAGAAAGAAACTCTTTTTCAAAGATCGAGGTAAGTCCTTTTCTTCCTGTGCCATTGTAAAGGGCAATGCGAGCAGGCTTAGCAGGAACCTCGGGCTCTGCTACCTTTTCTTCAACTGGCTGGGTCGCCTCCTCGCCAAGCACCTGCTCAGGAGCGGGTGTAGAGGCAACCTGATCTCCCCCTCCCTGGGGAACGTCCTGCGTGTTGAGCTGTGAGATATTAATTATCTTGCCTGTTGATGGACGATATATATATGCCAGTCCAGCCCCAGTATAGATCAGTATCTTATCACCATTTTGTGCCCGCTCAAAAAAATTCTGTCCGGAGAGTTTTGATATATCGGATACCGTTGCAAGCGTAGGAGTCTCACTGGAAGGAAGCTCTGCAATACGCGATATCTTCTCGGTTAGCGTTGATATCTCATCAGCCGCAGGAACAACCTGCGTGAGAGCCTTTTTGTACGCGTGATAGAAATACCCAGCTGTCCCAAGAGAACCAGCAATGATCAAAACAATTACACTGGCAACTAGACCCACCTTGATCCGACCCTTCCTCAAAGAACCCTCAGCCGGTGTCATGCCCTCGTTAGGAGCCTCACTTGAATTTGATTTTTTTTGAAATAAGAACATATTGGTCTCTTATAATTACTCTTCTTAGTATACAAGAAAAGGATCATATTTACCAACCACATCCTACCCCCATACACACAAAGATTCCCACCAAAACCAAAAACCCTTTTGAACAGTCATACCCACGTTATACAAACAAGATCGCTCCAAAAAGCATCAAAGAAAGCACCGGAAAAACATCAAAAAATAAAAAGAAGTTGCCGTTCCCGGATGACGCTCCACCCCCCGAAGAAAGAGAAAGGTCAAAATCACCTGTCCCATTATCTCGCATTTCTATATCGAAGTTTCCCATATGTCTTTTTTCTAAGATGCCAATGCATCGTTACTCCTTCCCAAATGTGTTGAGTCTTCTATGGCCTCGGTAAAAAGCGTCGCGGTATTGTCATACCAAGTAAATGAATAGACTCCGTTACCCGAACGTGAAGTAGAAAGTACCTTCTCTCCCGTTGTTCTATAAAGACCGATCTCTACTGTTCCTCCCGCAGAACCCGTTACTGTCCCACTTGCGGTAAAGGTTATGGAATGATACGTCATATAGAGATCCAAATGATCCCAGGCGTTAGCTCCAAAGGCAGTGTACACTTTATACCGACGATCTGTTTGTATCGCAATACGCTCCTCTCCCGGATCACCCGGCCACCGAAAAAAAACCTTTCTCGCCGTCGCCCAACACTGCCGTATTCCCACTTCAGGATCGCTATCTGCGCTATCGTTATAGATCTGCTCCCACTTTATTCCTCCCTCAGCCGTAAGACGCTCCACCTGGATCGATATTCCTGTTGGATTTCCCGTCGTATTCGTCAAATATTGATAATTCAATCCACAAGAGTTCATAAACCAATTTGTCTCCGGAATACTGGGAGATACAGCAGGGGTCGTGCAGTTATTATCAGCGTTAACGGTATCGTGCGTGAATAAATTGCGTATCACCGTATGGTTATGCGCTCCTACACCATCTGTTGCCTTACCGCTGGTATAATTCAGCATCCACCAACTGCTAATATTCCAGACCAAGTCCGTCGTATCAGTTCGGTAAATATCTGCGTAACCGGTATTTTTCCCACGCGACAGAGAGAACAACCCCTGACCTCCCGGAAGCATAAAACCACACCCTCCGGCAACCACAGTACCCACACTGGTGATCGCATGAAAGCTATCAGTTGCCATTCTCGCATTGAGTCCTGACACAGCCGCACGCTGTTCATAATGGATAAAGATCGCTGTCTCTTTAATGGTGATAGTTCCCGGCTCCTCGATCCAGACATCCCTCCAAGCTCGTTGCCAATCAGACGAAGTAGGTCCCCCTGCCGGACTATCAAACTCCATTGGAAGGATCAAACTATTCATCACCGTCGTTGTGTTCGTCGCATTGAACGTATAGGTAACGATCATCCACACTTGCGGATGGTCAAAGTCGGTCACCGAAGCCCAAAGATAAAATTCATGCGATGTACTTGTATCCAGACTATTTTGGTTCCATGTATGTCGATACCAAGACGATGTTGCGCGTCCTTTTTCGTGGAGCGGGGTTGTTCGAGACGTTAGTGCGTCTATCTGCATCGTCATACTCATATCCACAGTACCCGCAGATTCCTCATTTCCCTGGATCACGACAGCCATGTGCTTAATACTTACACTGTCCTCAGGAAGCCAGGTATCAAAAAGTGGAATAGTGGCGTTTGGAGTTCCCGGCTTAGATGTCGTAAGCGCACCATAACTCCCAAAAAGTGGGATACGCACGGTCTTTATGTGCGTTGTCGAAGTGTCGTCATAAGCATACGTTACAGTCACTTTACATGTAATTGCACGAATAATAGGGGCTGTGGCAGCTGAATCTATCAAAGCCCTTGCATCAAAGGTCATGCTGGTCCCCGACCAGTTAGTATTAAAATATGCGGTAAAATTTGCGGCAAACTGAAGCCAAATATCCTCTCCCGACTGTGTAATAGTGTTGGTATTATTGACCGAAGTATACCCCGCAGAACCGAGTTGTACTGAGAGTTGCCGCCTTGACGTGTTATTGGTCACTGTTGAAGCATCGTGCCACATTATTTCCAGAGTGACCGATCGAAAATCCGGGGAACTCTCGGGAATATCGATTGTGATCTGGTTAAAATTCGTATCAGTATTATCGGAGATGCTGTCCATCTCATCCAAATAGTATTCTATCGTTTTTAAACGCGTTGCCATGCTCTATATAGATTATAAAATTAACATTTTACTTATATCTGAGCCATTTTTAACAAAAACAAAAAAGCACCTCAAGGTGCCGAAAAACAGCCAACCGCCACAGAAACCATGACCCCAACATAAAAACGTGTAGTATTTTAATTTTTCCCCAACTCAATTCTCATGAAAACAAATTTTATTTCTTTGTTTTCTTGAAAACGACACTAAAAGGTCTACTACAACCAACAAGTGCCCCAAACAAGAATGTGTTTACATTTCCTAATATAACACAAAATACTCGTCCAGCCAAGATTTACCCAGAGATCAGTTTTCTACTGCGGCTGAGCCTTTTCTATGACCACCCGACTCATATCAATGACCTTTCTCAAGGATGGCCGATATAGGATCACTATGCCGCTTTGACTATAAATAAGCATTTTATCTCCATTTTCCGCCTTCTGAAAAAATGCTTGCTGATCCAATCTGTCTTTGTTGGTCACTGTGGCCAGAGTAGGTATCTCTCCTTTTGGAAGATCTACCCCTCTTCCGATGATCCCAACCCATTTTGCGACCTCTCTACGTACGACCGCTTCAGGCGAAGTAAAATACCAATACGCAAAATAACCCGCCACAAGAAATGCCGAGACCATCAGTATGCTCATTCCCCAAAAAACCCTCTTAGACGCCATAGAGATCACCAAACCAAGAAAAAAGAACCAACAAAGAAAGCCACAAGACAAACCTCATGAATAAAGAAAAAGAAATTACTGCCCCCCGTGGAAGTGACTCCACCAGAAAGCGTAATATCAAAGGTATTTGTCCCATTATCCCGCAAAGTAATATCCGCAAATGCCATAACTCTTATACAAAAAATTATGTTGCAAGACCACTGTCACTCCTTCCAAGATGCGTCCCGTCCTCCCGAGCGTCCGAATAGACATTCTCAGTATTATCATACCAAGTAAACGAGTACGTACCATTCCCCACACGTGTTGTTGAGAGCACTTCCTCCTTCTGAACAGTTCTATGAAGATCGATATCGACCGTCCCACCAGCACTTCCCGATATCGTTCCACCCACAGTAAATGTAATGGAATGATAAGAAATATAAAGATCAAGGTAATCAAACGAGTTGCATGCGTTCCCAAGAACACATCGCCACTTTCGAGCTGTGGTGATATCTATTCCACGATTCGGATCGAGATCCCCGGGAAAACGTCTAAAATTAGATCGGATCTGACTCCAGCATCGCCTGAGCCCCGTCTCAGGGTCCGTATGCGAAATATCCCGATACGCCGTGACCCACTGTGTATCACTATCGTCCCGAAACATCACGGCCACACCGATCGGCTGACCCGTTGTATTGGAAATATACTGATAGTTCGTCCCCAAAGCGGTGATAAAATAGTTCGTTTCGGGGATAATAGGAGCTGTAGCGGCAATATCATGGATAACATTTGCCGCACCATCAAAGGTGGCATTCAAATTCCATTTTACGGTATGATTGGCGGCACCATATCCCTGGCTCGGTTTCCCAGCCGTATAATTGAGGATCCAGAAACCGGACACATTCCAACCAAGATCTCCGGTCTGCGCCTCAGTCGTGTAAATGTCAAAGTTAGCTGTTTGTCTTCCACGCGCAAGGGAAAAAGAGTCGTTGCGAAACATGGCCCCGTTACTTCCACCTAAAGTGGTGGCAGCGTCCGTATACTGCACATACGACGCTGCGCCGGTACGCATCCAAAGTTGGCTAATATTGGAAATTTGGTCCCAATACACATAATAAGCCGCCCGTTGCATCGTAATAGTTGCTGGCTCCTCGATCCAAAGATCACGAGTGGCACGCTGATTATTGGCAGAGGAGTTATTTCCCATAGGAGAGTCCACTTCCATTGGGAGAACGAGCGACACGATCATATTATTTGACGCAGAAGCATCAAATTCATACGTTACCATCATAAAGACCTGGGGATGGTTGTAGTTTGCTGTCGAGTTCCACATATAAAAACTGTGGGTCGCATTCGTGGTCATACCAATACCCGCTGAAGCTCCCCCGGCATTATAGTACTGATGTGCCCATACATAACGATTCCAAAAGTTCGAGGCACCTCCTCGCTCCTCAGATGTAGTTGTAAGTGCCGTATACGTATCGATCTGCATCGACATTGTTGCGTCCGTTGCGGTGGCAACACCGACGTTCCCCTGAAATACAACGGAAATATTGCGATACGTTTTGGAAGCCTCGGGACAATACGTATCCAGTGCGGGAATCGTGTCGTGCACAGTTGACTTGGATATTGGCAGTGTCGTCGTTGGGGCATTGAGTGGAATATAGACCGTCTTGATCTGCGTCGTCTGCGTATCATCATACTCGTAGGTGATGTAGATGGTCGCGGAGACATTACACCAAGTCGCCGCGGCTGTCGCATCGGTCGACCCATCAACAAGAACGGAGAGGGCTATCGTTTTATTCGTGCCACTCGTCCAATTACTTGAGAAATGAGCCGTCGCATCGGCCGCATAAAAAACAGAAGTTGTCTCTCCCGATCCCGTATAGAGGTTGGAGTTGATATACTTCGTAGCAGTCGCGCCCCCAACAGAAACATCCACCTCTCGAGTAGTGAAGTTTTGCGTTACGGTCGTCGCGACTGATCGTTGGTTGAAGTTCACCTCGACGATCGCCTTTCGAATAGTGACCGTTCCGGAAAACTCAGGGATATACGCTGTAATGGTCGTCATCGCTGTCAGCGTGTTGTCGGCCAAAGTCAGCAACATTGGAACAGCATAATCAACGGTCTTAAGTCTTGTGGCCATAGTTTAAGAAAAGTTATCAAGTTTTGCCAAAAGATCCCATTTTGCGTCGGTCGAGTTATACATAAATCCAAGATATATCGTTTTGGAAAGAACTGTCGTGGTAGGAAGCGCTAGGTCACTACTGGCTCGGTAAGCTCCATTCCAGGCAAGCGATCGCGCGGTGGCGTTATCCTTGATACGAATAATAAGTTTTTGCCCATGTGTTGGGGTTCCCGTAGGCGCACCAAAAGTTGCCCCAACCGCAAGCGCAGTAACAATGTGTACATCGGTCGTATCAACGTTCGGTGTTGGAGTTGCATTCGATGCCTCGGAAAAAACCCGTTGAGAACGCTTTCTGGCGTAGTCATAATAAAGACAGATCCAATTTCCAGAACCAAGAGAAAGAAATTCTGCCGTATCGTTAGCCACCGTCACAATACTGACCCCACCAGGAAGGATCAGTGACGTACCGTTATGCGTTAGTGTGAGAGCCCCTTGAAACCGGACAGTACGTCGAATCCCCGCGGCCACATTATCAAAGGCTGTGATCGTTGTGGTGCCTGTAATACGAATGTTATTGGACGCCGCTGCACCAATATTGGTTGTTCCTGCTGAAGCAACATCCACCTCTGCCGCCAAATTGAGCGGTATCCCAGAGAGCGCAACACGATTTTTAGAAATACGAATAGCCATACTAAAAACCCTCTTTATCAATAATAAGTAACTCATCCCCCTCATCATCCATCACCTTGAGCTGCTTCCCCGTCTCAGTGACCTTAAAGTTCTGAAATGTTTTTTCACTCAGTACGACATCCCCTTGGATCAAGTTGATGATCGGGTTGAGATACTTTCCCAAAAGAAAAACCCCACTTCCAAAAAGCGCGTACTTCAAAAATGTTCGCCGACGAGGGTCAAAAATATCTTTCTTACGGGTATTTATATTTTGATCTTTTTTTTGTGGCCTCAAAAGAGGAAAAATTCGAGCTTCCCGTAGTCGATTAAATTTTTCTCGAACACCAAAAACCACCCGCTTCACCACAGAAGAAACCGGAGTCATCCTTTTTTGCACCCCCTTTTTCCAGCGAGACATATTATGTATTTTTTTATTCAGGAACTGGTCTTTACTTTTTGTCCTCTTTTGTAACTTCCTTCAACTCCTCCTCCACCTCACGCTTTCCCTTCTTAAATTCCCCTGTCACGCGACCAAGGGAACGAGAAAATTCGGTGATCTTTCCGCTTCCAAAAAAAAGTATTCCCACCACCAAAACGATAACAATGATCTCCGGCATACCAAGACCCAACATAAAGTTAAGATTAATATTATTCTTGCGCTATTATAGCATAATCAAAAACGCCCGCAAATCGGCGTTTCCACTACATATCAAATGCACTGTGAATTAATTTTCCTGTCCAGAAGTAGTCTCTGCAGTTAAACTTCCGGCCGATGTGTCCACCGAGGAGCCCTCAGGAGCGGCTACACCTTCCTCAACTGTCTTTTCCTTTTCTGTTGGTATATTTTGCAGATCGGGCATGCTCGTGTCAACTGATAAAAAATCATCAATTGCAGCAATGATCATATCATTTACCTCCTTCTTAGAAAGAACCGTCACGATCTGACCGTCTCCCCCTTGCGTATCTAACGCATCTTGTGCTCCCACTTCACCATCCGAATTCCCGCCTGACCCTCCTTGCGTTGACGCTTTCCCTTCTGAGACATCCGCTCCTGGATTCTTCTTATTATCAATTTCTTTTCCAACAAGGGAGGCGTATTGGGTAGATTCTTTTGGCACAGTGGTCTTTTTGAGATTTGTCTGAACCTCAGAAAGATACGCTACTTCACGATCCATCACCTGTCCGATCTGTTCTGAAAGATATCCTTTAAGGTCACGTTTTCCAAGAAGGTCTTTCGGGATCTCCATTTTCTTTGACTCACGAGCTTCTTGCCACGCCCCACCTGCTACATTTAAAGTTCTGTAGGAATACACGACAAAGTATGTTTTTGAGTCCTCCGTAATTGAATCGATCTTCAAGTTAAAATCAAACGAGTTAATATTTTCCAAAGAAATGCGAGTTGTGTCCGTCTTTTGAACATCTTGAACTGGCGATTGTACATTTCCCGACGACGACAAAACTGCCTGACGAAGATCGGAATTCGTCGCAAATACTGCACCCGTTCCAAGGATCATCCCAGAGATGATGATCGGCACGGCGTTGTTGTATCTTAAAAATTTTATAAGGAATCGGAATGTCATATTTTCTATTATACCACAACACATAGATCTCTACCTTTTCAAAGAGATCACCGTTCCCAGACCATAAAGAAGCATAAAGGGCACCGAAAGTAATATCATGGTTACCCCACTTCCATCCGGAGTAATGATCGCGGAAAATATGATAACTGAAGCAACCGCTCCCCTCCAGTGTAAAAGCCAGAATTCCCTCGGGATCAAACCGATACGCGATGCGGTCACCATGACAACAGGAAAAAGAAACGAGAAACCGATCGCGATCGTAAGGAAGAAAACGGAAGCAATAAAATCATCTAAAGCGAAGAACGTTACAACCTCCAGCGGGGGAGCAAAACCATAGAGTATGGAAAAAGTCTTTGGAATAATAAAAAAATAGGCAAACGCACACCCAAGATAAAACAAAAAAATTGATGGCGCTATATACCTGAGCAGTGTTTTTCTCTCCCTTGGGCGAAGTGCCGGACGGAGGAACCGAACGATCAAATACAGACCCACTGGGAATGAAAGAAGTGTGGCCACAAGAAATGCCATAATGATCGGTGCCACAAAAGATGACATCGGACCTAAAGCAACTATGGGCACCCCCTCTGGAACAAGGAATGTCTTTGAAAAAAGGAATAGTTTCATCGCAAAAGAGGGTGCCCCAAACACGGGCACACTGACAGGGAACCCAAAAACTACCGTTTCTCGTACTGTTAGAAGTAAAAACCCAAAAAAAAGACAGGAAAGAACGATCGCAAAATAAACAATGCTTTTCCTTAATTCCACAAATTCTCGCGTCATAGTCTTGATCACATCCGTATTTTATTGTTCGTCAAACACCAACATCGCGTTGTCATTCTTGTCATATACGCCCAGTTCCGTACTAGAATCATTCTTAATATACACGCCATTTCCAAATTTGAGAACATTCTCCACAAAAATATTCCCCTGCCCGGTTAAGGTAAGTGCTGGACAAGCATCGTTATCACACACCCACATATTATCCGAAAGTGCACGAATATCATGTCCTGTGGCCTCAATTTGAAGGTCCCCTACGGAATCCACGGTAAACTCACTATAATTCGTCAAGTCCTTAGAAAGTCTGAGTTGTGGTGCGCTTGCTGACTGTAGCACATCCAACGCACGAGATGGTGCCGTTGTCCCAATACCAACATAGCCATTCTTATCAATGGTCATCTCCATTGAAGCATCACTTCCCGTAGAAAAATTAATAGCCCCTTCTGTATTCCCCGGAGTGGAGGGGTTTCCCGCCACAAAGTACATATTCCCACGTTGATTGGATATGCCCGAAAAGCTGTTTCCTCGAGCCAAGAAATAGGCACCATCAGAAGAAGACGAAGAACCAATGCCACCCACGAAGAAACCAAAACTTGCATTCACGCTTCCTGAGGCTTCTGATCCTACATAGATCAAGTTGTCTGTTGATCCGGAGCCTTGGTTAAAGAAGAGTCCCCCATCCGTTCTGATCCTTCCATTAACGTGTAGTGCCTGACTGGGGTTATTGGTTCCAATTCCCAAACGGTTATTTGTATCATCCCAAAAGAAGTTAGTATTATCCTGAGCTAGTATGCCTGAAGTTCCAGCAAAAAGAATAGATCCTTGCGTGGCACTTGCAATGGTGTCCCCCATTGATAATCCTCCCCCAGCCCCACAACCAGCATCTGTTGTGTTACAAACTACCTTTGTTGAGCCATTTTCATTTATCTTAAACTTATTATCACTCGAATCGTACCAAATATATCCAGCCGCAGCCCCTGAAACCCCAGAGTGGGAAAGCGACAAATAGTCACCCGTAGCAATAATAGTTACCCCAGAGGCCGAATCCAGGGTCAACCCAGCCGACCCCCCCGATGATAAGGTTACGGCTCCAGCCCCCGTATAGGACTGACCAGCCGCGATCGACACGCCCCCCGTATCCGTTGTCAATGAGTCCACTGTCGTGGCATCTTGTATATCAACCGTCCCGGCACCACCAGCAGACAGAACCAAGGACTCTCCCGAGGTGGTGGTAATATCCGTTGCTGCCCCAGAAAAGATAAGCCCCGTTGAACCAATTGTCTTATTGGTAAGAACTTCGACCCCAGCAAGCGTGGCGAGTGTGCCGCTTGTCGGGAGCGTCACACTCGTCACACCAGTTGTCGTCAATGTTGTTGAAAAAGCACCAGAAGTAGCAAAGGCGTCCGCAAAAGAAATCGTTTTACCATTTGGAATGGTCAATGTCCCCGTGGTGTCAGTCACACTCAATCCGTGAATCTTATCTGCGTTGAATGCGTATGGAACAGCCGTAAAACGAATGCGCGGTGTCATCTCCGAATCGGTATGAAAGGTCACTCCAAGATAAATATTATCAGTGTTAAAATCCACCGAGCCTGGAAATGAAGTATGCGTTCCCAAGTTCACCTGAAAAATACCATCAGTAACTGCCACCTGGCTTGTACCACTATTCCATGTTTCAGTCCATATTGGAGAGCCCCCAGAAGACACGGAGTACAACTTAAATACAAAATCATAATTTCCGTTGGCAACATTTGTTCCATCAGTATTGACCACTTTTCCCTGAAAACTGATCTGCTTATTGATTCCTGTCGCAGCGTCCGCCACTCCGGAAAACACAAAAATCCCAAGAACCATAAAGATTCCGGAGACAAGTATTCGTATACTTTTTTTTGTGTTTTTGTATCCCTCCGACATAGGGATTTTGTTAATATAAAAGGCGGGTGTCCCGGAAAATCCGGATCACCCGCCCCTGAGAGATTGGAAAATCCTTTTTAAGGGATTTTTCCGCTTCTCTTCAAAGTTCTAGATATAGTATACACCAAAAAATTGTTTTTGTCAAAGGTTGCTCAGTATTTGTCGGTTATTCCCGCCACTGAAAGGAGCCAACGATCGAAGAAAAATCTTCCATTAAATTCTCAGGAGCCTCAACGGCAGAAGTGACGCTGATCGAAGCAACAAACAGACCCTGTGTCACATAGCCAGTCACTTCGTACACTACATTCTTTTTTGTGTAAGAAATAATTTCTTCTCCATTCAAAATAGTTACGCCACGTTCGTATTCATCAGGATGCATTTCTCGAAATTGGTAGGAGGAGAGTTCGGAGATCCCTCCAACAGGCATGCGCTCGACAGTCACCGCCAATTTTCTCCCGGACTCTCCCTCTTGCGAAAAGAATGTCTGCTCAAGGGTATTAGCTTTTTTATCTTCTGAAAATAAATGTCTCTTCTCACTATATATTTCGGGAAGTGAAAGGGAAAAATAATGTCCCTCAAAAATTTTTACCGCTGGAGGAATGTCAGAACTCTCAAGGCTAAATGTCTTGTTTGATTCACGCACAGTTCCAAGAGATTTTCCGGTCGACATTCCACAAATATACAAAATGCCGAGGACAATCCCCAACAAGATAACTATCATCAAAAAGAACCTGATCCCAAATCGAAAGCCTTTCTTCCTCTTTTCTTCTTTTTTTATCTCTTCCATAAAAATAAAGATATCCTCTAATAAAAGCCCCTTGCTCACTTTGCCAAAACGAGAGAGAAACGGATTTGTTCGCTCTATTGGAACCTTGACATACAATAAGTTGGCGGAATGTTTGAATTTCCAACCCGACGAGAGATGGCAAGTAAGCTCTAAGACTTAAGAAACCTCTTTTTTCTGTAGTCCAGAGTCTTTTTTACAAGAAAGATAAGAAAAAACACACCCACCAACCATAACAAGTTTATCCCAACGGGAAAAATCCTCTTTTCTTGAACACGTTCCATCTCTTCCTTGCCTTCATAGCGCCACTCAACGACCATTGTATACCAACCCGGAAGCCATGCTGGAATAATCGATTTTAGATGAGTAGGATATTCCCTAAAACTCTCGGGCAATACACGCGAAGATTCCTCATTAATGATCCCCTTCCGAACCGTCCGACCAAAACTGTCCGACACGATCACCCGACCTCGAGGGATAACGTGGGTATTTCCTGAATTCTGAAAACGAACCCATGCCTTCTGCAAAATACCAAGACTATCAAGTTCTATCTTTTCTATATTCTTATACTCCAAGCGCACAACTTCTCCACCTGTTTTTTTTACAAACACCAATGCCGCCAAAGATGGATCGAGGGCAATGGGCGTTTCATTTCCAGTAGACCCTGAAGAATATTTCCCCAATTGAAAAAGTACCGCACCATAATGACCCCCAGGGCTCAGCGACTCCTGATTTTCAACAACAACTGGTATATGTTCCGTTTCGCCTGCCGGAACCACATACACCTCACTTCCCACCCGCATCCACGACGCAAGACCGTAATGTTTCTCAAAATCCCCTTGTCCGCCCAAAAACACGACTCCCCCGGACTCATCAAGCGTTCCGAAATCGACAACCGAAACCGAAAGTGTTTCGTCTGTTTTAGTATGATTGGTAAAACTGAGAACAAACTTCTTTTCAGAATCTCCCTCGGATATCTCAATATCGGTATAAAGTGGTTCAATTACAAAAACCCCCTCTTGAGCAAGAGCAGGCAATGTTTTTCCAATTCCAAAGAAATAAGAAACACACAAAAGGAAGATAAATCCTATTCGACAGTTTTTTTCTTTCCAAAGAGCTTTTTCCATAGATTTGAGAGAGTGGATTTAATTCCAACAAGCGCAAAAAGAGAGATAAACGCCCCCCCCAACATCATCCTCCACGGCCACACGGAAAAAGTTACCGTACCCTCAATAGGAACATCCCGCGAGCCGTCATTGTATACCAAAAAGAGATCCGCTTCGTAGACTCCCCATCGGAGTTTTGAGACGTCTTTCCAGTCCCAAACAAGCTGTTTTATGGTGTTTCCCTGTTCATCATGCAGTACTGTACCATCCTCCTTTTTGTCCTTGTAGACAGGAAAGCCGTCTTCCCATTTTACTTCAAACTCTCTGAAAGAATCGGGAAGAATGTTCCCTCCCTCAAGATTTACATCAAGGAGTGAAGAGTCT
>JBGSQF010000014.1:0-9071 GCA_041738235.1 Minisyncoccia bacterium | reverse complement strand
CAACTGCTTTCCTGGGTTGATCGCTACGATCACGATCCCTGCCAAGATACCAATAGCTGCGACAACAAGAAGGATCTCCAATAGTGTGAATCCTTTTTGTGTATTTCTTCGCATGAACATATCTTTTTTATTATTGAGTTATTTGTGATCGCTTTATAGTATACACTATTTTTTCGGAAAAGTTAATTGGCAACCTCCTGCCAAGAACCAATGACTATAGTGGGGTTTAACTCAGTAATACTAATTGCCGCCTTTCTGACCACTGTTCCCACAGTTCCCGAAACAGCTATGGTACGGTTCGACCCGCCCTGACTGGTGACTGTATAACTGCACGACCCTTGTCCAGCAGTAATATTCCCGCTACCCGTAAACGAAGTTGAGTCCCGAATCTGCTGAAGCGCCTCTTCAGCACAAGCGTTTACCAATGATTTAGCCTGGTCAGATTGCTCGACCGTAAAACTCGTCCGCGATGATCCAATACCCAGAAGAATAAGCGAGGTGGTGATCGCGATCCCAACCGCTCCAATGACCAAAACACTCATAAGAGTGACGAATCCTCTACGTTTGAATATACCACTCGGATACAACATGTCCGTTTGCCAATATTTCATAACTTGAGTTCTTCTTATAAAAACAATCCTTTACGCTTGTCTCCTTAAATTAACGCAGGGAAGCAGAACCGCTAAATACCTGTGAAAAACCATACTCATTCCTACCTGAGTTATTTATGTATGTGATAGTGAATTGAACACGAATAACCCCAGGAGTGTTTGCACGTGAGAGATTCTGAAAAGTAAGTCCTGAAACCGTAACACGAGAATTTGTCAATGGAACAGGAGAGCCAGAACCTTCCTTCATACGGATCACCCCACCTGAGACATCAAAAATAGTAGGATTATTACTTCCGGTATACGTGTTCATAGAAAGAGTGGCTGCGCTCGTACCCTGCGCTGGAGCATTGATGTCTGTGGAATTGCGCACTGTTTGGGCAATGATCTGCATGACTTGGACTCCCTGCTGTTCTACCTCTGCGATCGTTTGATTTTTTACTCGCGCCTCCAGGATCGTTATGGAAAAATAGACTATCGTAGAAACCATCAAAGAAACAATGGCTACATATAACAGCAGCTCCACAAGAGTAAAACCCTTGCGCGCAAATACCCTCTTATGTTTTTTTGATACTCTCAGTCTTAAAAACATTGTTTATATATAATTTCATGACTTATTGTGGTGCGATAACCACCACTTCTTCTGTGTTGGATACTCCAACAGCATATGCACGATCTTTCACCGCACTATATGCAATACCATTAAGGGCGTTATTTCCCGAGATATTGTATGAGCCCAACAAACTCGGAGAAGAAAGATTCGATATATCTATGACTTGAAACTCAGCACTATTTACCCCCGTAGCCAAGAAAGCATACGTATCGTTATTTCCAAGAGAAATATCATTAACATTGCCGCCCGCAGTATATAAGCCAGCCTGAACAGGATTCGTCGGTGTACTCACATCAAATATCCGCACATCCCCGCTTGTAAGCGTGCCAACTATCACCGTTGTACCAAAGGCCGCCATACTTTTTGCATTATTGTTACTTGGAATATTATATGTTGCGGAAATAACAGGCAATGAAGGATTGGTAATGTTTATTACTTGTAATTCCTGCGTGTTGCTGTTAGACGCCACATATGCATAATTACCCAGTACTCGTATCGCGTTGCCGGTATCACCAAGATTAACCGATCCAAGGGCAACCGGAGCTGTCTTTGAGGTTACGTTAATCGCAATAAACTCATTGTCTCCACTGGAAGCACGCACAAGGTATGCGGTATTTCCAATAACATCCACGGCATATCCATCGGCATTTCCCGGAGCGTTATAGACCCCGACCTTCACCGGAGCCGAAGGATTACTTACATCCAGAATCTTAAGTTCTTCAGCGTTATCATTTGATGCGATATAGGCATAGTTACCAATAACCTCGATATCAACAGGCGAACCATTTAAAACAAAACTCCCCACTTGAACTGGCGAGTCAGGGTTGCTAATATCCAACACAACAAAATCAGGACTCCCTCCATTAATGATGACATACACATAATCTCCTTGAGTTGCAATCTTTAGACCGTCTTGATTTCCAGAAATATTCACATTCCCCGTTTCCGTAGGATTTGTCCAATCGCCAATGCCCGCGATGATCCAATTTGTCAGACGCGAAACAAGAGAAACGGTCCCTGTTCTCTGCGCGTTCTGTTGCCAAGTAACATTGACCGTTACATTCTTTCTTTTGGAATCGATAGGGGCCACCGTGACGGTTCGTGTAAATATACCATTTACATCTTGCGACCCAGAAAACGACCACTGATTACCGGAGGTTGAAATACCGTGTACGCCATCGGTCAGATTGGAAAATCCGGCGTCACGAATATTTCGCACCGCTTCTACACCTTCCTCAGCCAAGAAGGTCGCTCGAGCGCGATTGCCGGCAAGCATGGTTGCCTCTTCCCCATAAAGATAGGCACTCACAAACGTTGCAACAAAGATCCCAAAGATCACTGAAGCAAGAAGCACTTCAACAAGGGAAAATCCTTTTCTATTCTTGATCTGAAAATTTACCATAAGCCATTTTTAGAGTAAAACCCTGTGAAACAAAACCACCTAAAAACATCTAACAGTCATTACGATCAATAGTTCACCATACCCTTTTGATTGATGGTCATATTCCTTGCCTCTCCCCTATTAGAGGTCAGGGTTATTGTGCCGGTAGATTGAGGAAATCCGGTCAGACGATCAAAAACAATATCAGAAACACCTGACGGAACAATACTCGTTGGGATCGTAAATATCTCGTCCAAGGTTGCGTCACGCGTTGCATAACTACTTCCCTTGAAAAGAGTGACGCTCCCCGAAACAATGTGTACGCCCCATGAGGCATCACCACTTGACGATTGCGCAAGCGCTTCCGCTCGACGAAGTGACTGTACTATCGATACCGCAGCAATATCCAACTCATTTCGGACCTGGAAAGATTCATATATTGGTATGGATATTCCGGTAATAGCAACGATCACTGCCACAGAAAGCAACATTTCGATCAAGGTAAAGCCCTTCCGAAAAGATGGCCTTTGATATGTATTAAAAAATTCCATAGATCAGTAAAGAGGTGACCTCACATCTCGAATGCAAAAACCCCATTTTTTTATCGTCACTGAAAAGCACTATTCATTCACTAATTTTACATAATCCCCAGAAACCCAACCGGCCGTTCCATCCGACAGTGTGATCTCATACCAGCCATTTTGTTCATTCTCATATACATACTGTTCTCCGGGAAGAACCTTACCAACGATACTACCTTGTGTACCGGCTTCGTTACGCACATTAAGAAATCCCGTACCCGTTTTTTGGGTCTCAAGAGACCTTTGTGTCGGCGCCGTTTCAACCGGAACCGCTTCAGATGCCTCATCAACCGACGTTTCTTGATCAGAAAACACCTCCCCTTCCTCTCCGAGCTCCCCGGGATCCGTCATCATTTCAGTAACTGACTCGGAGGGTTCAATGGTTTGATTTTTTGATTGATTCAACCCTCCGATTAAACTGTAGATCGGCAGTATGACAGCCAATGCCACCGCCACAACTCCCAACCAAACGATCACCAAAAGCACCGGTTCCAAAATGGTCGAAAGATTCTTGGTTGTGTTATCCACCTTCTCTTCGAATGTCTCCCCGATCATGAGGAAAGTTTTTGAGAGATGACCTGATTTTTCCCCAACCACTATCATTTGTTGCACTGTCGAAGGGATCAATCTTCTGCTCTTGGGATAGCGTTCAAAACTTCGCTCAAAAGTATTTCCCTCCTCGATACTTTCTTTCAGAAACGCGTAGAAATGCTTATATTTGAAAAAGGTGGACGCCTCTTCCAAAGATCTGAGCGTGTCCACAACAGAAAGTCCAGCACGAAGAAGCGTCCCCATTATATACCCCATACGCGCCAGTTCCGTCTGCTGGATAAGCCCCTTGATCCCGGGAAAAGAAAACAGCAACGCCTGTCCAATGAACTTCGTACGAGAAAAAATAAAAACAAAAAAGATCACTAGACCAAGAACCAACAAAAACGCTGGTATAGCCACATTTCCATACACCTGAATAAATTTTCCAAAAGCGATCAAAAGCTTCGTAATAAGTGGGAGATCCACCTTGAGTTGATCAAAAACTAACGTAAGTTTTGGTAAAATAAACCAAGCGATCCCAACACCCACGATCAAAGTAAGGGTCAACACAAAGATCGGATACATCATAGCCGATTGGATCTTGGCATTGAAAGATCGATCCTTCTTCTGCTGGAGAGCGATCACCTGCAAGTTCTTCACCAAATTTCCAGACCGTTCCCCGATCTTGATAAGCGACACAATAAAAGCCGGAAAAAAATGTGTCTTATCAAGCGCCTTCCAAATAGGCATTCCCGATTCCACATCTTCTTGCAGATTATTAATGATCAATTTCATTTGACCGGAACGTAATTCATCTTTGATCGACTCCAAGGCCATGAGAACATCCATACCGGATGACAGAAGCATGGAAAAATTCTCCACAAAATATTCCTTCTCCTCTGCCGGAATAAGACTCACAAAAACACGCTTCTGTTTCTTTGGTTTCGCGGGAACGACCTGCTTACCCCCTCGATCCGCGTTCACAACAGGAGAAGGACCCAACTTCTCAGTGAGCGTTTTTGATGCTTGTGCATTTACCGTATCAAGTCCATTGACAGACATGCCCTGGATATCCTGAGAGGCATTTTGTATTTTTTTTTGTATGTCCAACATCACATTGTTGAGTAACGACTAATGTATGCTATTCCTTCAAATGCGCAAAACCACACAAGCGCCTACTTGGGCGCAACAGCCACGCGACCCAGCTCTTCCAAAGAAGTAATACCACTTTTCACTTTTTCCATACCATCTTCGTAAAGCGTTCGGGACCCTTGTTTTCGTGCTATTTCCCAGATCTGCTTAGAAGAAGGGTTGTTGAGAATAATATCCTGCAACTCAGGGGTGATCTGAATAAATTCAAAGATCGCAATACGTCCTTTATAACCAGTATAATTACATGTTTCACATCCTTTTCCTTTATAGAGGGTCTGCTCGCCTTCAAGGTAACTATATCGACACTTTTCACAGATCCGACGCACCAAACGCTGAGCAATGATAAGCTCCATCGTAGACGCCAACAGGAATGGCTCGATCTTCATATCCAAAAGACGTGGAACGGCAGTAGCAGCATCATTGGCATGAAATGTAGAAAGCAAAAGATGTCCAGTCAGTGCAGCATTCACCGATATTTCTACCGTCTCATTATCACGGATCTCCCCCACCAAAATGATATCCGGGTCTTGACGCACGATCGATTTAAGTCCCTGCACAAAAGTAAGGTTTGTGTCATTGTTCACCTGGATCTGGTTGATCCCCCGAACCTTGTACTCCACTGGATCTTCAATAGTAGCGATGTTGATCTCAGGACGGTTCAATATACGGATCAAACTGTAAAGCGTGGTCGTTTTTCCAGATCCGGTCGGCCCAACAACTAGTATCATTCCAAAGGGTTTTTTAGAAGCCTCGATCAAGATCTTCTCGTTATCCGTGGACAACCCCAAATTGGACAAGCCGAAGCTCTTTACATATTTTGAAAGGACGCGCATCACCACCTTTTCCCCATCCATAGTTGGAACAATAGAAACACGAAGGTCAGCTGTGTCTTCTCCATGCCCATAACGGATGGCCCCATCCTGAGCCGCAAAGTGTTCATCGGTACGCAAGTGAGCCTGTACCTTGATACGATTGAGAATGTTTTCGTAGTACACTTTTGGAATTCTTCCAGCTTCCTGTATAACACCATCTACACGAAAACGCACCAGTACGTCCTTTTCCTGAGGTTCAATGTGGATATCCGAAGCATTGAGCACCAAGGCATCCTCGATCATTTCATTGAGTATTTGTGGAACGATCTTGTCTTTTTCCGCGATGATCTTGCTCAGACGCGTTTCCAATGTCTTGCGATATCGAACAAAAGCTGTTTCAATATCCTCGGTCAAAGAGTAGACCAATGATATCTTTTTATTTGGAAAGAGAGGCTGTAACGTCTCCAAAAGACTCGCTTGTTTCGGATTATCCGTAGCGATCTCCACCATCCCCGCAGTCTCCTTAAAGACCAGACAATTGTATTTTTTTGCAATGCTTTCTGGGATGCGCAATATCTGTTCTTTCGGTGGTTGATTTGAGTTAAGATCTCCATACGGGATCTTAAAATCCTCAGCAATAGCCTGTCCCAACAGGTCCTTACTGAGTATTTGCTCGCTAAGAAGGTATTCGATAGCACTTATTCCACGACTCTTCGCAAATTTTTCTGCATTCACAAGATCCTCTTGCGCAATATAACTTTCACGTAAAAGAATCTCTTGAATTTGTTTTTCTTGCATTTTCATTTTTTTGTTTTTGAAAACAATAAAAGAATATTATACACTTACATATTCCTTGATCCTTTCGATGATCTCACTGATCTGTGTATCCGACTTTATAAGAAAGTCCACCGCACCAAGATCTCGGGCTTTCTGCAAATCTTCCTCTTGACTCAGGTTAGAAGAGATGACCACCGGTGTCTCAATGCCACGCCTTTTGATCTCTTCTAAAGTTTGAAATCCGTTCATCTTTGGCATCACCAAGTCCAAAAGGATCAGATCAAATGTCTCTGTTTCCAATATCTTCAGCGCTTCTTCACCATCAAACGCAACCCTGGTATCAAAACCGGAATGGTTTAACTTAAGCTCCATTGCCTTAGCAATAGGTCGCTCATCTTCTGCTACAAGTATTCTCTTCTTTTCCATAATAGATAAATTATCTCACTTACTTTGTTCAACCTGTAGTATATCATAACTCTACCCTACAACCAACACGACAAAACCTCAGGTTTGATCTCAAGTCTCCTTTGTTCCCTATAACAAACATTCGCATGGCTTATCCTTTAACATCTCCCGTTGTTCTTCGATCGTATTTATAAACACTCGTTGACTCTCTACGCCCGTTGCCTTGCGCCCATCAAGCGGGGAACTATGCTTATACCCCCGCCGAGCAAACTCTTGTACCAAAGCCTCATGCCGCAAATAGAGAGCTTTCTGCTTTCCTATCCAGCGTAACGTTTCCGGATGGCGTGAATAGCCACCCTTCCCCTCGTGCACAGTGAGGATATTCCAAAGTCCATGAAGCTCTCGATGCTCAGCAAGTAAGTGTTTCCGACATAGATACCTTGGATGAACATCCCAGACTCGCATAGAGGGATCGCTATTGCCCCATCATCGCTTTCACATCATCAGGAATGTTCGTCGGTATGTTCGCCGGCATAGTTCCCTGCATCTCTTGAGCTTTTTTCATACTTTCCATCGATTGTTGCAACACCGCACATTGATCAGTGAACGTAATATCTGATGGGACTGAAAAGTCTACATCCTCCGAAAGTTCCGCACACGCAATATCTGGGGTGTTCTGGATCGCCTCCTCGGGAGATTTATATGATTGAGCGTTTCTCTCTTGCACAGGTTTTTGCATTTCGAACTCCTGCATACACTGCATATCAAGTTTGGTTCCCACCTTTTCTCCCTGCATCCAGTTATATATGGTCTTTCCATCAAATAAAGAGATCATTGTTCCCGCCTGGATCTCCGTTTCTGTCTTATAACGCCCCTGCTCTGCATACATCTTGACCGCAACACCCTGACCTCCCATTTCTGAGGATGAGTATGAACACTGCATTTTCTTCCCTGTTGCCAACTCAGCAGCCCACTGCGCAGGACCCATTTGCTCCTGCGTTTGTGTCTGAGTCTGTGTTGTTGACTGCTCTTGTTGCATCGTTTGCTCCGGAACTGTTGTATCCTTCACCGGCCCCCAAGAACACCCCGCAAGAAGCATTGCCGCTCCCACAACCCCCGCTATACCAAATATCTTGTTCATATGGTTTATGTATGATAATTATTGTTTTACGAGAATAAAGAAAATAATCTATAACTTTTCGATCTCTTTGAGGTCCTTGTCGGGTACGTACAAAATAACAAGACCAACAACGATACCAGCCAAGGCAGTCCAAAGATGACCGCCTCCCAAGAACAGCGTATCAAATTCGTCCAGGACATACCAAATACCGCGCCAAACAAGCACCAAACCCACAACGATAGTAATGTTTTTTGCAAGATACTGAAACGTGAGTGTATTTTTTGCCATAACTCTCGTACAATAAAATAATTAAATTCTTATGATCACCTTTTCCCCTACCTCAATAAAAAGCACTTCGACCTATCACACATAACAATTTCACATTCAGTATAACACATTTTTGTCCTGTGAAAAACGATAGGGACGCTTGCGGTACTCTTTTTTTAATGCTACAGTAGGAGGAAATTGGGAAATAAAGGAGAGATGGCTGAGTTGGTCGAAAGCACCACACTGCTAACGTGGCAGGGGGTAAAACCCCTCGTGGGTTCGAATCCCACTCTCTCCGCCAATTTTCACTTTTTGTGAAATCGTAAGAAACTGCCTCGGCGCAAAGCGCCTCGGCATGGTATTTTTCCGCAATTTTAAAGGCATTTTTGAAATCCAAAAACAAAGTGCGGTCGGCAATGCGGAAGTTCGAACCAATCTTTTTGAGAAAATCCCGAATCCTTTCGGGATTTTCTTGTTGAGCGTATTTTTCGGCTTGGTTGGCCTCTTTTAGAAAGGCAATGGCAAGTTCGAACCGATTATTGCTCTTTCGCCCAAAAGCGGATATTTTTTCTTCCAAATCTTTTTTAGCGAGAATGAGCTTGTACTTTTTAGCGGTATATTCCGCTTGTGATAAATTGCCGTCCAACTGCAAATCAAGCAAACGATCAAGTTTTGTTTCTATCTCTACAAGCTCATTTCTCGCTTTTTGGGCGAAAGAGCTTTCCGCTTGGGCAATTTTAATTTTTTCGTTTTCGAAAAAATTGATTGAGGCGTTTGCCCAAGCGGAAGACAAAGAAACTTTTTTGATTTCTTCTTTTATTTGA
>JBGSQF010000002.1:0-36191 GCA_041738235.1 Minisyncoccia bacterium | reverse complement strand
AGTTATGGAATTTGAGGTTTGAGTTCCACAGTAATCACCACTATTGTATGCCATCCATCCCCATCCACAGCCAGAGGTTGCGAAGAGCCAAACATTACTTGTGTTGTTCATTCGAGGGAGATAGCGATACGCTCCGCTGGAGTTGGCTACATGATTCCAAGAGAAGGTTATTTGGTTTCCTGTAGCATTACAGGTTGCACTCAGATTAGACGGGATACCACAGGCTTGGGTGTTGCAGGTTTGGGAGGAGGGTCCGGAACAGTATGCTCCGCCATATGCGGGATAGGGATTGCTACAGGTTCGGGTTTGTGTTCCTGTTCCACAAGTGGCTGAACAGGCGGACCAAGCGGACCAGCCTCCGTTGACGGGGGGAGAAACAACGGTGTACGGGATAGAGGTGGAGTCAGCTCCCATTCCCAAATAATTATACACATTAAAAGCAGCACTATATGAACCCGCACTACCAGGTGCGCTAGTATTACTGCTTCTATTAAGAACACTCTGAGTCGATCCATTTATAGTTCCAGTCAACACAGCCATTGCAGTATATGGTCCTACATCCACGATCACAGATTGTGAACCACTCGCAACAATGGTCTCTCCGGGAGCATATGCACTCTTATTTAAACTAACCGTATCAACAGCTTTCCAAAGAGGAAAGTAACCATTAACAACCCCCCATTGAGAAAAACCAAACTCGGAATAGAGAGTATTTCCCTTCGCTTTTTGAGGTATCCCCAACACACTTATGGAGATAAGAAATACGAGAAACAGCATCCCCATTGGAGACTTTGTTGTTGTTCCGCTTGCCTCATTTTTATTCCTTTGTCTAAGGCGTAGTCCTATCAATACCATCACAAGAAACACTACTACAACACTTCCCAGAAGAATAAAAACATCTAATCTTGAAACATGTGCCACTGTCTGTTCTTCAAAGATTTTTGTATCTTTTGTATCTTCACCACCAAAAGAAAACTCGGAACGAGCAAGGACCGTACCATTTTTCTCAGTAATAACAACAGTCATACGAGGGCCCAAACAATCAGCAATGATTGGTATCTCTATCTGTTGTGTAACGTCTTTGATAATTATGGGGGTAACAGAATTTTGTGCACAAGATATTCCATACATATTTGTAATGAGAATATCTACAGTTGGTTCTTCTGCTAAAATTGAACCTTCTTCTTGTAAGTCAAAAAAATTATTTTCCGTACTCTCCGCAAAAAGGGTTACTTTTGCCGTTTCCCCTTCCGTGTAAGATCTTTTGTCAAGAAGAATATTTTGAATTGTAAAACCAGTTCCGCGAAGAGTATAACTAGCAACCGCTTTACTTACAAATACACCGGGATTACTTGTAAAGGTTACTTCTACTTCATATGTCTGGGGTTCACTTGCCTTGGGAATCGCCATTGTTACCACCCTTTCCTCTTGAGAATTGAGCACTATTGGAGAATTTTGGGGCGTATCCGCTTGCACTTCTTTTCCAAAAATTGTTCGGTAACGTGTAACAAATGTGGGTATAAGAGTAAGGTCTTGCTTCGTATTGTTCTTCAAAGCGCAAGAAAGAAGAATTCTCTCATTCTTATCTATATCTACACCTTGATCAGGAGAATAATGTGATTGTTTTTCATATCCTTACACAGCAAGGAAGCAGGTATCGGCTACTACTTCTACATACTGACCATTCCCTTTAAGGGTAATATTCCCCACTTGAGCAAATGCAAGAGGGAGTCCGTTTTCAGTTCTACTTTCCAAGGCGAGCGAATAAACTCCGCTCAGATAAGAAGGAGCAACATACGTTATAGTCCTAAAAAAACTGCTATTTTCCTCAAGATAGAATGTTTCGGGATACACCATTGAATCCATCCTTGTCTGCGTTCCATCCTTATTAGTACGCATAAGATAAACAGCGTAGCGAACACTTGGCTGTACGCCCACCCCGTTTGTGAGATGAAAAGAAATATCAAATATTCCCGATTCCTTTTCCACGCTTATGACATCCGTCATATTGACAGTTGCAACAACAGCAGACCTACTTTGTATACCTGCGCTATCTTGAGATTGGGCTACTCCACGCGATTTGAAATAGGAAAACATTTCTTCTTTCTGCTCCTCGGTAAGTGTCCTGAGATCGGCATTTCTTTTTATGTCTTTGAGAAAAGCAGGGATCTCAGAAACAACGGCATCTGCAACACTCTTTTCGGAAAAAGGTTGATCTAGTGCTTGAGCAAATCCAGCAAGTGGACTTGCTAAAAAAATTAATACCGATAAAAAAATTCCTTTCCACATACCACTTTGTATATTATTTTTAAGATACTCCTAATTATACTCTCCCTATCCTTTTTGGCAAGATACAAATTATACAAAAAACACGCCGGTTCCCCGACGTGTTTTTATTGTTCAATTCTTTCTTCTCGACGCTCCGCACCTCACATTGCGAGTTGTGGACTGTCGGTTGTGAAGGGACTACGCCTCCATAATCACCGGCAGTACCATAGGCATCCGTTCTGTCTTTTGGAATAAGAATTTCCCAACAACATCCCGGATCTTTCCTTCCACAATTTTCCAGTCCACCTTCTCACCACTCTCCATCGCCTCTTCAAGGATCTGTTTTGCTCTGCGTTTGGCCTCATTTACAAGTTCAAAATTTTCCTTCACATAGATGAATCCTCTGGAAGTAATCTGGATATTTCCCACAATCCGTTTCTTCTTAGCATCTACTAGCGCCGTGATCACAAACATCCCGTCTTCGGCAAGCATCTGCCGATCACGGAGCACCACATGTCCAATATCCCCGATACCCAGTCCATCGATAAACACATAATTAGTATCCGCTTTCTCTTTGAGCATCTTCGGACCCTCCTTGGAAAATTCGATCATATGCCCGTTATCAAGCACAAAGACATTGTTTTTGGGAAAACCGATCTCTATCGCACGCTTCTCCGCTTCCTTCAGAAAGTAATGATTTGCGTATACTGGCAAATAATACGTTGGCTTGATCTCCTTAAGGATCTGCTGAATATCCGCAGCTGTTGAGTGTCCGCTCATATGGATATCCATAATGTCACTATGGACAACATTATCGCACTTACGATACAAACTGTCTTTTAAGCGTTGAATACTTCGTTCATTTCCCGGAATGACCGAGGAAGAGAACACGATCGTGTCGTTTCTTTGTAGTTTAATGAATCTATGTACATCCGTCACAATTTTATTCAGCGCCGCATTGGTTTCGCCTTGGGCACCCGTACAAACGACTACAACCTTATTTTCCGGATACTTATGAATATCAGAAACCGGTATAAGTGTTTCTTTGTGCACCTTGAGATAACCAAGTTCCTTGGCGATTTCAATATTCATCTTCATGCTGTAGCCATCAAGTGCCACCTTTTTACCGATCTTCTCCGCATACTGCAACAAATACCCAACACGTTTGATCTGTGAAGAAAACGTCCCAATGATCACCCGTCCGGGAGCGCCAGAGATCAAATCTTCAAGATTCTTTTGAACTTGCTTTTCAGATTTTGGTTCTTTGCGATTCGTCGCTCCGAGACTCTCCAACATAAGAATGGTCGGACGAGGCAACTTAGCAAGATGCTCATAGCTAATTTTCTTTTCATCTACTTGATCATGACCAATGGTCCAATCACCCAAATGAAGAATGGTCCCCTGAGGAGTGGCCAACACGACTCCGATGGCATCCATAATAGAATGCTCAACATCGAAGAACCCAGCCTGAAATATTCCAAGACGGATTGTATCGTGGAACGTCTTTACACGAATTTCCTTAAGCCGTGAAACAGATCCCGGCTTATAATCCTCAACCTTATGACGGATCATAGCAAGGGTAAGATCTCTTCCCACGATCGGAGGGTATCCCAACTGCTCCAGCAATATCGGTGCCGCTCCAATATGATCCAAGTGTCCGTGTGTAAATATCACTCCACGAATATTCTTTTCCTTGCCACGAAGATAACTGATGTTCGGCACAATATAATCAATACCGTGCATATCCTCCTCAGCAAACTGCATACCCATGTCGACAATCACAATATCGTCACCATACTCAAATACCGTCATATTACGTCCCACCTCTTCTTGTCCACCCAATGGGATAATACGAAGTGTGTCCTTTTTCATAACAGGATAGCTCTGTTTCTTTTGCCCATTGGAAACGGTTATGAACCGACTCGGTTCACGATGAGCGCGATTGCCCCGATTGCCTGGTCGCTTTCGTTTCATATTGTGTGCTGGCATGCCTGCTGGTACGGCATGTCGTGCTTGTTGCACTTGTGGTGTCTGCATTCTTTGAACAGGCTTATTTACTACCATTGAACGTGTTTTTTCTTGAACGTCTAAAAGACGTGCCGATATGGAACCGCCTTTTTGATTTTGTGATCCACTTTTTTGGATCGGATGCGCGTGATGCACATTGCTCGAATGAGATCTTCCTCGCGATTTCGAAGCTGAATCGCGTCGTATTTGGTCTATAAACATTATTTATTATTACTAACTTAAAAACCTTCGGAAGAGGATAATTATATTTATTCCTTACTCTTCCAAAAGAAGAGAAATACTACTTAGACAAAATGATGTGAATCTTTGTTTTATCGACCGGATCACCAAGTTGACCCACCAACAAAATCACCATTCATTTACTGTCAAAAGAAGTACACCTTATGTGCCGCGGGCGAGACTTGAACTCGCACAAGATCGCTCTTACTAGCACCTGAAGCTAGCGCGTCTACCAATTCCGCCACCGCGGCATACTCCTGAAAATCTTTGAATTTCAGGAATTATTCAAAACACAATTCTACCAAAAAATCGAAAATGATTTGAGTATCACTCTTTATTCTTCAGTAAGCATCTTTTTGAGCTTTTCTACCATATCGACCGGCGTGGGATCAATCCCATACTGAAGCGCCAAGAGATAGGAGGCCCAGTCACCAAGTACAAGTGTTGAGAATATTCTATTATACATTGTTTCCCCGCTAATGTCAAGTATCATCGTTTCAACGCCCTTTTCCTCCAATAAACGAGCTGTTATCTCATACCGCTTCAGATTCTTCGGATTGTCCTCGCTATCCCGCAGCATAACTACAATAAATTTCCCCTGAGGAAAAGAAAACCCTACCATCTCATTATGATTTAACTCTGGAAAGTAGTTCCAGAAAGCCGGGGTTTTTGCATTTTCATTGATCTTGATCTTCCAAATCATGGCCAGTGATTTGAGATATGTATTCGAATAAATAACGGGAGTCTTTCCATGAAGCCTCTGCGCTATCTCGGAACCCTTCTTCTCCAAACTCGGAATAATCGCCTCGAGACTTTCTCCGCAACGTAAAAGATTTTCCTCATCACTTTCAATCACTCCACTATTTGCTAAAACCGTATGAAAAGCAGCGATAAAATGTCCCGTAGCCATTCTTGGTTGGAAATTCTCAAATGGAATAGGAAGTTTCACGAAAGGAATACCTCGTTCTTTGCAAATCTGCTCCAACTTTCCCCCGCTTGACATACCAATAGACGGAAGGTGATTTTGTATCGCCTCATCGAGAGATGCCAATGTTTCTTCCGTATTTCCAGAATGAGAACAAAAAATATTCAAAGAATTCTTGTGTGCCTCAGGCGGAAGAGAATAAAACCGATTCTGATACACCTCTATCCCCTCTTTTCCCGACAGTCTCCAAATACGGTGAAGAAATATACGAAGAATATTTCCTGGAAGCGCGGACCCTCCCATCCCGGAGATGGTAATAGAATCATAATTCCCTGGAAGTGCCACATCTTTTGCAGCTGCGATTCCTTCTTTAAATTGCTTATACTCTTCCTCAATAACCCTCCTCAAATTCGACACATCATTCTGCTCTTGCATACACCTTGCTTTTTAGAATTTATTATTTTATGGAGATTAACCGTGAAAGGAGAAAAAGTCCTGACTTTTCAAATACAAAGACATTTTAAATCCCCTGAATCTCAGAGCGTGCCCATTGTCTATGCTTTGTACTTTTTTACTTATTTCTTTTTCCACTCTCGCTTAGTATTTATATACCATTTTTCAACAGAACCCAACCTATCCGAATATTCTATAACCATTTGAGGCTCTATTCCTCTAATTTTTTTATCTACTGGATATAAACGAATGGGACTGAATAAATAGATACCCGGATTCTTTTCAAAAAAAATGTTCTGAAATTGACGATTAAGCTCATCAAGTTGTTCGTGGTTTATTGCTACCTTTGCTTTTTCTAAGACTTCATCCATCGTCTTGTTCGAAAAGAGAGCCAAATTCAACCCGGCACCATCACGCTGTGAGGAATGCCAGTACGAAAAAAGGTT
The DNA here is from genome assembly GCA_041738235.1 of Minisyncoccia bacterium. Classification (GTDB taxonomy): domain Bacteria; phylum Patescibacteriota; class Minisyncoccia; order Moranbacterales; genus JBGSQF01. The sequence goes on along the minus strand of JBGSQF010000002.1, from coordinate 29,852 downwards.
TGGACCAGAATCAGGCGCCTGCACATAAAGAAGAGCCTCATATTCTCTCGGTCGTATATGGTTTTGACTCAAGTCATAGGTATCCAAAACAGAAATATTCACTCGGGCTCCGATCGCCTCCCATTGACCTTTAAGCGTTTCTGCTGCGGGAACAAACTCTTCCCAATCAGCAGTCATCAATGTAAACTCAAGCCGATCGCCGTTTCGAACCCTCACTCCATCATTCCCCTTTACCCATCCGGCTGTTTCCAAAATATTTTCCGCCTCAGCAACATTTGGGGATTTCTGGAGGATGTCATCACGATAGGCGCCATCACCAGGAAGAAACGGGGTCTGTACAGGAACTCCTTTTCCCTGCATAGCACTTTGAATGACAGCGTTACGGTCCGTCGCTAATGCTAAAGCTTGTCTCACTTCATCGTATGAAAGAGGCTTGCTCTTCGTTTGGTTGAAAAATACCGCATAATATTGAGGAAGAGAAAATTCGTGATCAATAAGTGAATCTTTTGCCGTTCCCAATAACTCTCTTCCGGTTTTTGAAACTTCACGCATTCCCTGTATCTCCTTTTGTTTATACCCATCGATCATGGCTTCCTCAGAATTATAGTAAAAAATTGTAAATTCTTTGATGTAAGGCGCACCAGAGTTATGTTTTGTAAATGCCTTCATCGTATAAGAAAGTATGTCTCCCTCACTACTCTTTTGCATAGATCCATAGCGATAAGGACCAGAGCCTATTGGTTCAAGGTTGTACGTGCTGTGCGGAAACCGATCAGGACTCACTTGATCCCAGATGTGCCTGGGAAGTATACCCATAGTAAGATTATCCACAAAACCCAAAGACGGCTCTTGTAAAATGATCTTTATGCTATAATCATCTATTTTTTCTACCTTCACTCCCGCTGGCCATTTTTGTCGAAGTGGACTTCGATAGGCTGGATTTTGAACCACTTCAAAGGTAAAGATTACATCATCAGCAAGAATTGGTTCCCCATCATGCCAAGTAAGGTCCCGCTTAAGAAAAAGCGTATACTCTTTTCCATCATCTGAGACTTTCCAATCTTCAGCAAGGTCATTTGTTATTTTTCCATCCTTGTCGTACTGCAAAAGACCTGAGTATATAAGACGAACCAGATCAGAATCAGCAGGATTCCCCGAAGATAGAATAGGATTTATGTACAATGGTTGCCCCACCATTCCCTCCTGATATTTGCCTCCGTAATCGGGAATTTCATTCGTAAAATGCCTATACATAGCGTTCATCCAGTACCCCAAGCCAAAGACAATAAAAAGAAAAGCCAGACTCGCAAAAAGCTTTTCTCGAAAAGAGAATTCTCGAAGAATGCCGAGAAACGAAAAAATACCGAAAAATCGTCTCAAAGACTGAAATATACGCCTAAAATAAAGAATTATACACTACTCTAAAATGAGAGAGCGACGTTCAAAAGTGCCAGCCCTATAAAAAGAACGGCAAAAACAATAGTGGCATAAACAAGGAACTTCTCCAATCCACGCTTGGTGTAGTAGCTCGAAACATCTCCACCCCCAAACGCGCCTCCCAAACCCGATCCCCTGTTTTGCAAGAGGATGCTCACAATGAGAAAAATGGAGATGACAGCCTGTGCAATACTCAATATTTTCATATTTCTTGCTTTTCTCGATACTCTTGCTAAGATGAAACTGTTTCTGATATGGTATCAAATACCCATAAAAAGTCAATCATCCTTATGAAAAAACCAGTATCGCGATATGCAGTCATCATGGCAGGTGGAACGGGAACTCGCCTCTGGCCTCTCTCTCGAAAAGCCCAACCAAAGCAGTTTCATGCCCTCATTTCATCCAAAACACTCCTTGGTGAAACCTTTGACCGCGTATCCGAGATCGTTCCAAAGAAAAATATCTATATTTCCACCACGAAACAATATCAAAGCATCATCCTCAAGACTCTTCCTGGAGTCACACAAGACAGACTCATTATCGAACCAGCCCCACGAGGCACAGCTCCAGCCATAACACTTGTCGCTCAAACGATCCTCAACAAGGACCCTCAAGCTCTCATTGTCACACTCCCCTCAGATCATGCCATTGAAGAAGGCGGGTCATTTGCACAATCCATTCGCATAGCTTTTGAAGCTGTTGAGCGTTACCCAGAGAAAATAGCTACCATTGGCATAAACCCAACGTTCCCCAGTACGGAGTTTGGCTACATTCATATGGGTAATGAACTTGCCACCATACAAAAAAAGAGGGTCTTCTTTGTTGACTCTTTCCAAGAAAAGCCAAATCTTAAAACAGCTGAGAAATATCTTGCCGACTGGGCCTATTTATGGAACGCTGGCTACTTTATTTTCTCCGCACAGTCCTTTCTCAACGAAGCCGTCTCGATCATGCCCGAGATAGCAAAAGGAATAAATACCTACCTCTCATCCAAAGAGTCTGGAAAAAAGCGAGATGCTCTTTATGAGAAGATCCCTAATGAAGCATTGGATCCTGCACTGATCGAAAAACTCGATTCCAAAAAACGGATCGTCATCCCGTCTGAAATGGGCTGGGACGATATAGGAACATGGGATGCCCTTTTTGAGTTCCTTAAAAAAACTCACAAGGGAACATTTATAGCAAAAGGAAACCATATCGACTCCGGCAGCAAGAACTGCTTTGTCTATGGGGGAGAAAAACTTATTGCCACACTTGGCCTCAAAGATATTGTTATCGTGGAAACAGAGGATGCGCTACTTGTAGCACACAAGAGTGCCGCTAAAGACGTGAAGAAAACGATCGAAAAACTCAAAAAACAAGGAAAATATCTCTACTTATAATCACCTTGATATTCCTTCAATTCGCTCCATAAACTTTTCAAAGACCCCCGGTCCTTGTGGCTTTGGTAAGAATATAAGCGCTCGATCATCAGCAACAATGTAAGCCCCAGGAAGACGTGTCTTGGGGTTTTGTTCGATCTTTTGTTTTTGGACTTTTCTGGCCCATCCTTCCAATATAGCCCATCCAAATAGACTTTCTAGAGATCTCCGAACAGTCCTCATCCAAGGATCATCCTCTATCATACGCATTGAAAGAACCTCCTGTTCTCTCCAATTGGGGAGATACTTATGTATCCATATATTCTTTTTCTCAAAATCTCGAAATACCTCTTTCCCAAAAACCGGAACAATATACGCATATTCCCTTGCTGCAAAGAGATCCTTCAGTGGAACCTCCAAAGACTCGGTCGATAAAAAATGGTTGAGACACACTCGATCCTTTGTATAACTCCCCCAACGCCTTTTACCAAAAAGTTGAAGCAATATTGCAATAAGAATTCGTCCCATCCATATATGCCCATGTTCTATAACAATGAGCACGTCCCAATCACTGTTCGCTCCGATCTGTTTTGTGGCCAGTCGTCCCGTAACGGCGATCATGCGAACAAAGGGGGACAACCGCATCCAGCGAGCTATTTTCAAAAAATCTTTCCACTTTCTATCGGATCGTTTCATGCGAGCTATTCGATCATCCACCAAATATTCCTTCCCCGAGATGACAAACATACCCGACTTCCGAACAATGAGCTTCTTCTCGACTAAAACAGCCAAAGTGTCTATAACCATAGATAAGGAAAAATCTTTTCCCTCCGAAATGACCGATTCAGATAGATGACCTGAATACATTCGGTACCGCCAGACCTCAAAAGCGGTCAGTGGCATATCGAAAACATCCGCGTAAAGAAGTGTTACCAAAACATCTTTTTCGAGAATTTTCCCTAAAGCATAGTCCATACCCTTTTGTACCCCTTTACTGGTCTAAACCACCCACTTCAACAACTCCAGAGATCCTGCACTATTTCAGATATTTCCTCGTCCATCCTTCCTTGTACCTTTTCATCTCTTGTGGAGTGCCTGAGAATACGATCCGTCCACCTCCTTCTCCTCCCTCGGGGCCCATATCGATCACCCAATCAGCCAAACGGGCCACATCTAAATTATGTTCTACAACAAGAACCGTGTTGCCTCGAGCCACTAGTTCATCCAAAACCGAAAGGAGTTTTCGAACATCCTCAAAATGTAGACCCACCGTCGGTTCATCCAAGATGTACAGTGTCTTTCCAGTGGATCGACGTGCAAGCTCTGTGGAAAGTTTTATACGTTGCGCCTCTCCACCAGAAAGATTGGGTGCACCCTGCCCCAAACGCACATACCCAAGTCCGACCTTTTCAAGCATCTCCAGACGATCCACAATGGTCGCATATCGAAAGAAAAATTGTTTTGCGTAAGAAACGCTCATATTCAATACATCCGCTATAGTTGCCCCTTGATACTCCACTTCAAGCGTTTTAGCATCATACCGCGTTCCCGAACAGGCATCACATGGCACATATACATCCGGCATAAGATACATCTCTATTTTACGAGTACCTTCACCCTGACATACCTCACATCGCCCACCCTTGAGGTTAAAACTAAAACGACTCGCGTCAAAACCATGTGACCCAGAGACCGAAGCATATACTTCACGAATAAGAGAAAAAACCCCAGTATATGTGGCTACATTACTTCGTGAGGTTCTCCCGATCGGATCCTGGTCCACACTGATCACCTTATCAAGATACTCCACTCCAACGATCTTTTTGTGCTGTCCCGGTACATCTTTGGCATTGTAGAAATGGCGACGAAGTGCCTTTGAAAGAATATCATGAATAAGTGACGACTTCCCCGATCCCGAAACACCCGTCACACAGGTAAGCACTCCCAGAGGAATCGCTACATCCACATTCTTGAGATTGTGTTCCCGTGCGCCTTGAATATAAAGAGATCCTACCGGGTTTTGGTGCTTCCCTTCACGAACGATACGTTTCCTTCCAAATGTATACGCGGAAGTAAGTCCCCCATTTTTTTCAAAGTCCTTCATGGTCCCACAAAAGACCACTTTTCCTCCCTCCTCTCCTGCACCCGGACCAAGATCTAGGATCCACTCTGCAGATCGAATAATATCTCGGTCATGTTCAACAACTAACACTGTATTTCCGGCATCGCGAAGGTCCTCAAATGTTTTGATCAACCGATGCGTATCCCGAGGGTGAAGCCCCATCGATGGTTCATCTAAAATATAAAGCACCCCAGATAATTGCGTAACACACTGTGTCGCAAGACGAATACGTTGGGCTTCTCCACCAGACAGTGTCTGGGATGATCGATCAAGCGTGAGATATCCCACCCCGATCTCTCGAAGGGATCGAAGGCGCGTCTCGATCTCTTTTTGTATAGTCGCTACGGTTTTTTTAAATATCCCAGAGTAGCCATGCTTTTCCAAGGCCTCCTTCGCAAAAATTTCCAGCACATCAATTGGAAGCTCAAGCCATGCTGCAATATTTTTTCCATTAATAAACACCGAGAGTGATTCTCGACGAAGTCTCCTACCCTTACACAGAGAGCACTCTTCGGAACGCATGTTCTTCTCGAGCTCCGACCGTAAACGGTCGGATGTGGTTTCTCTATACTTCTCCTCCAAAAAGGACTTTACGCCCAAAAAGCCAGCAGACGCATCCCCCTCAAAAAGAAATTTCTTTTGCTTTTCAGTATATGTTTGAAGTGGCTTTCTTGCGTCCACCCCAATTTTCGAGGAAACAGAAAGGAATTCTGAACAAATATCTCCACGAGAACCTCCTCTACCTAAAAACCTTCCGAGAATACCAACAGCTCCTTCTTCAAGAGATAGCCTTGGATTAGTAATCAAAAGATCCCTGTCGAAAGCTAATCGATATCCCAGTCCCCCGCATAACGAACATGCCCCTTCTGGATTATTAAAAGAAAAGTGTCTCGGCGTCATTGATTCTATATGAATACCGCATTTATCACATCGGTACTCCCGTTGGTACACATTTTCTTCCTTCCCATTAATTGTAACCACCATCTCACTACCCAATTTAAAAGCGCTCTCCAACGAATCGAGAAGTCTTTCCTTATCGGGGTTCTTCGGCGAATAAGCATATCGATCTACGGCAATATCCAATACGACATCTTTTTTATCAGAGATCTCAGCAATGACCTCCCCAAAAGTCATCATGCGCCCTTCAAATCGCACACGTCCATACCCTTCTTTTTCCCATGATATCTTTTTATGCTCTCGGTCTTCATTGGGCACCGCAACGCGTGAGAATATTTCAATAACCGCACGTTTGTCGATCTTTAAGATCTCTTGCAGTATCTCTCGAGAACTCTTCTTTGAAAGCCTCTTCCCACACTCGGGACATCGAACCTCACCAATCTGCGAAAAAAGGAGGCGCAAGTAATCATTGATCTCCGTGATCGTTCCCACTGTTGATCGAGGACTCTTTGCTACGCTCTTTTGATTGATAGCGATCGTAGGGCTGAGATTATCGATCCTCTCCACGTCCGGTTTGGCACTCACATCCAAAAAATTCCTCGCATAAGAGGATACTCCTTCCAAGTAGCGTCGCTGACCCTCATTATGTAATACCCCGAAAGCCAATGTTGACTTCCCCGATCCTGATGGCCCAGTGATGACCGATAACGAATCGCGGGGGATCTCTACGTTAATATTGCGCAAATTGTTCTCTTTTGCCCCGAAAACTTGAACATATTTAACATTTTTCTTCTTTGCTTTAGGCATATTTTCCCTACTTCAATAAAAAGATATTTTCTCAGTATAGACGAGAAGTAGAGAAAAGTAAATACAAACCTCCAAAGCGAGAACCTATAACGATCGCCCCTTTTACATCATATCTTTTTTCAGAAAGCTCTTCTTCCTCACCTTTCGATGATACGTGATCGCAAAACGATGCGCCTCTTCACGAATACGCTCAAGAAGAAGTTTGTCTTCAAGTAGTCCTGAATTGGGGACGTATTCCGGATCAGTATACACGTCTACTTTTTTTCGTGTTGGCCCTTTAGCTACGGCCGCAAGAGGGATATTTACATTCAATGCTTTCCAAAGGGATACTGCCATATTCAAATGCCCCTTTCCACCATCCAAAACGATCATATCAGGATATCTCCACTCCACGTGCCGAACCCTTCGCGCCAATACCTCGCGCATCATACCCACATCATGAGACCCTTCGACCGATTGGATCTTGAACTTCCGATACTCGTTCTTGTTCGGTTCACCATTCTCAAACACCACCATGGACGCCACCGCGTGCTGGCCGGAAATATTGGAAATATCATACGCTTCCACGCGACACAATCCTGTGTCTTTGACGTTTACGTTAGTCACGGGTTCTTTTTCGTTCGTTAAAAGAGCAATGTCTCGAATGTGTCGCAACGCAAACACCTGTTCTTTTAACTTCTTTGCTCGTTCAAAATCTTCTTTTTTAGCAGCTCGTTGCATCTCTTTTTCCAACGTCGAAAGGAGTCGCTTTTTTTGTCCACGTAAAACGTATTCGATATTACGAATATTCTTTCGATAGACTTCTTTTGTAATACCTCCATCGTAAGGCCCAGGACACATCCCGATCTGTCGATAGAGACACCCTTTCTCCGTCTTCTGACTCCCTGAGTGAAATGGGAAAATGCGGCGCAAGATCTTAAGCACCACTTCCATATGACGCTTGTTCGTATAGGGTCCATACGTGCGAGAATAAACAGGGTCTTTTTTTACTAACTCTTTTTCGCGTATCAAGAGTATCCTTGGAAATTCTTCTTTTGTCATCGCAAAATAAGAAAAGCTTTTATCGTCTTTCAGATCAACGTTATACTTCGGCTGATACTTCTTAATGAGGTTAGCTTCCAAGATCACCGATTCAAGTACCGTCTCCGTTTCAAGCGTTTCAATACGTTTTGCTCGATCTACCATCTGAAATATTCGCTCCCCTCGACTGTCCCACCCAGAAAAGTACGACGAAACTCGACTTCGCAAACTCGTCGCTCTCCCAACGTAGAGCACTCTTTTCTGAGCATCACGAAAAATGTACACACCTGGCGACTGTGCAAGTTTTTTAAGAAACCGCGTTGGTTCTTGCTGTGTTATGAGAAATAAAGACATATTGGGTAAATATCAACCATATACCATACAATATCAAGCGAGAGACAAAATACAAGAGATACAAAATTATTGACAGATACCTACAAAGAGCTTACTTTAAAGACAAAGGGGGATGGACTTCCTTAGCAGTACAGGAGATCCATCATGAACGCATGCACAATCAAAATCGGCAAAATGGCACTGGGCTTTGTCGGATTCTTGGCACTTGCCTATTTTGCCTATACATCGGGGCAGGACCAAGGTATCAATATCCCATTTCATATAACCCTGGTCGGAGCCGGGAGTCTCGTATCCGGGCTCTTACTCGCCACGGGGTTCCACACTCCACGCGACTTTAAGTGCGAAGGCTAGCCCCGGGGGTACTGATTGTGTCATTCATCGTAATGCACCGTCGGTACCCCACCCCTCACTCAACCTTTATCCGGTTGTTTTTTTATTTTTTTCTCCCCTTCTACCACTCCTCGGTTATCCACAGGATGCTCTTGACACGGACTCTTGAATTCCCCTCAAAAAGTTTTATATTTGAAATACGGGGATCCCCAGAGAGGATGCCCAAAAAAATCCACGACCGGAGACAAAGGAGCTAATCATGACCATCAATCAAGCACACGCAATTTGGGAACTGTGCCGTCAGGGTCTGCCATTCAGCGCCGACGAAGCAGAGCGGTGTTGGGAAGATGGGCGGGTCTATCATCTAGGTGAGCCTGTCAGACTCCCACGCGAGGTCGATCTACTGATCGATCAGTGTAACTGGGAAGTTGAACACGCACTCTCCCAAGCCGTGGCAGGGTGACCACGCGGCTCCACCGGGGCAGGGACGCCCCACCAAGAACCAGCCGAGAAGAACCTTCTCACGATGACTGGCTCTTTTCTTTTATACTCTACACCGTCAGATGCTTTTTTAAGAACCTCCCCGTATAACTTTTGCTTTCTCGCGCGACCATCTCCGGCGTACCCGTCGTCACGACTCGTCCTCCCCCCTCGCCACCTTCAGGACCCATATCCACGATCCAATCCGCGGTCTTGATAACATCCAGGTTATGTTCGATCACTACGATCGTATTCCCTTGGTCCGTAAGGCGATCCAAAACCTCAAGTAACTTGCGGATATCCTCAAAGTGAAGCCCGGTCGTTGGTTCATCAAGAATATACATCGTCTTCTTGATACTTTTTCTTCCCAGCTCTGACGCGAGCTTGATACGCTGTGCCTCTCCACCCGAAAGCGTAACCGCATTTTGTCCCAACTCGATGTATCCCAACCCCACCTCTTCCAAAACATCCAGTGTGTTGGCGATCTCTCGAAATGGCGCAAAAAATTCCCTCGCTTCAGAAACCGTCATGGAAAGTACATCAGAGATCGTCTTGCCCTTATAATGAACTTCAAGCGTTTCACTGTTATATCGCTTACCGTTACATACATCACACGGCAAATAGACGTCCGGCAGGAATTGCATCTCGATCTTAAGAAATCCTTCCCCATTACAGTTATCACATCGCCCACCAGAAACATTAAAAGAAAAACGGCTCGGCGTGTACCCCCGTCGTTTTGCTTCCGGGCTATGCGCGAAGAGCATTCGGATTGCGGTAAATATCCCCGTGTATGTGGCTGGATTTGACCGAGGTGTTCGTCCAATAGGAGATTGGTCGATCATGAGCACCCGGTCGATATATTCTGCTCCAGTGATAGAATGGTGTCGACCAGGAACATCCAGGCGTTTATGTAAAATATGAGCAAGTCCCCGATACAGCGTCTCCTCCACGAGCGTTGACTTCCCTGATCCCGATACTCCCGTCACACACGTAAACACACCAAGAGGAAAATCAACGGTCACGTTTTGCAAATTGTGCTGAGAGGCTCGATGAACCGTAATGTTTCTTTTTTTCTTGGTCGGTCGTCTCTCAGCAGGAATGGGAATACAAAGCTTCTTAGACAGGTATTGCCCAGTAAGCGACTTTTTTGACCTCATCACTTCTTCGGGCGTTCCCTGCGCCACAATTTCTCCTCCATGCCTCCCCGCTCCCGGACCAATATCCACAAGTTGATCTGCGGCAAACATCGTTTCCTCATCATGTTCAATAACGATCACGGTATTGTCACGGTCACGAAGTGAGAGCAGCGTTTCAATAAGCTTTTCATTATCTCGCGGGTGAAGACCGATCGATGGCTCATCAAGAATATACAACACACCGGAAAGTCGTGAACCAAGCTGTGACGCCAATCGGATCCGCTGTGCTTCACCACCCGAAAGCGTGTGCCCCGATCGTCCAAGTGTGAGATATTCCAATCCTACATTTTTCAAAAATCCCAGCCGTCCACGTATTTCCGAGAAGATTCGTTTGGCAATAAGTTCTTCACGCGCAGTAAGTTTTAATGCGTCAAAAAATTTGATCGCTCGATCCACGGACAGCACCCCAATATCAGCAATAGTGGCTCCACCCACGCGCACCAATAGTGCCTCTGGACGAAATCGCGTTCCCTTACATATTGCACACGTTCGGTTGCTCATATACTTTTCCATATCGTTTCGCACCGCATCGGACTGCGAACTGCGGTATCTTCGTTCCAACCAAGGGATCACTCCACGCCACACCATTGAATAGTTTGCATTTCCGCTTTTGGTCCGATAGGTGATTTGTGTTGACCCTCCATCCGGATCCCCCCATAAAAGAACATTTTGCTGTACCTCCGACAGATCCTTAAATCTCCGATTATCCGGGATGTGGTAAGTTTCACACACCGATCGAAGTATTGCCCCAACGTAATTGTTGCTCTTGTAGCTCCAAGGAAGTATTGCCCCTTGCGTGATCGTTTTTTCCTTATCGGGAACTACACGCGACCGATCCACCTCTTTGCGCATTCCTAACCCCTCACACTCAGGACATGCCCCATACGGTGAATTAAAAGAGAAAAGTCGCGGTTCTACCTCTGGCAGCTCCGCATCATGATCGGGACATACCGATCGACGATTATAGGTAACACTGCTCGCCTTCTTTCCCTGCCCCGTTCGAATCTCCACAAATCCTTCCGCCAATACCAATGCTTGCTCCACGGCCTCAAAGACACGCGAGAAATTCTTTTCCTGTATTTCAACACTATCCACTATCACAGAAATAGTAGTTGTCTTATATCGCGCCAATTTTGGCAGTGTCTTTTTATCCTGCAGATCATATTTTTTTCCATTGATCTCGATATGCCAAAATCCCTTAGCAAACATTTTATCAAGAAGCGCGAGATATTCTCCTTTGCGCCCTCGAACGATCGGCGCAAGGATCTCTACTTTTATTCCCTCACCAACAGAAAGCACCTTCTCTACGATCTCATTGATGGTGAGCGCTGTAAGTGGCCTGTCGCACTCCGGACAATGCACCGTTCCTACCTTAGCGTAAAGCAAGCGAACATAGTCATGGATCTCCGTGATCGTTCCGACGGTCGAACGAGGATTGTGTGAAATAGACTTTTGCTCGATCGCGATCGATGGAGAAAGCCCCTCAATACTATCCACTTCCGGTTTCTCCACCTTCCCCAAAAATTGCCGAGCATAACTGCTGAGACTCTCCAAATATCGTCGCTGCCCCTCAGCAAATATCGTATCCATAGCTAACGTTGACTTCCCCGATCCAGAAAGCCCCGTGAACACGATATACTTTCCTCGCGGAAGATCAATGTCAATATTTTTGAGATTATGTTCGCGCGCCCCGCGAATAGAGATCACTTTTTGCATATACCAACATTTAACCTACAAACACCAAAGAAAGAGGCACAAAAACCGTCCAAACAGTATGACACGGAATGGACTTCTGTTCAAGTGCTAAAAAAGGCGTTAGACAAAGCCACGCCTATATATTTCTTCGGGAAGAGAGGTCCCTCTCTCTACCAGATCTGCTTACGCCAAAAATCCTCCACGGTCCTTGATTACAACTGCTGTCAAAAGAACCCCGCCAAACAGCATAAGCATGTAAAGCGTGTAAAGAAAAAAGGCATAGATGACCCCCTTCTGAAATAGTACTTCTCCAGAAAGCATTACCACCAACAGCAGGTATCCCCCCATCCAAATTCGGGCAGAATTCATGGTGGGAATCAACATACCCGCGATAAAAAGCAATGCCACAATCAAAAGGAAGTGCATGATAGCTCCCCATAAAGAAACTGGATCGTCCTGGTTCTCAGCTGAGAACCAATCATCTAGATACTACAATATCGATACAACTAGTCAATATGTTTTTGAAGATCTGTTTTTTAAAAAAGCTAGGTTTCGATCCTTCTCAAATCCCGGATCTCCTCACGAATAAGAAGTGCACGCTCAAAATCAAGATTCTTGGCCGCCGCCTTCATCTCCTTTTCCTTTTGCTTGATATGCGCAAGAAGTGCTTTGGGTGAACCGAGAGAGATCGACTCGATGAGCACTTTTTCTGGATTGATCTCATGGTCCACGATCGAGGTAATGTTCTTTTCGATCGTCTTGGGAGTAATATGCTGTTTTTTGTTATAGGCGACTTGTTTTTTGCGCCTTCGGTTGGTCTCACTGATCGCTCGCTTCATTGATCCTGTCATAGCATCAGCATAAAGGATCACCTTTCCCCGCACATTTCGTGCAGCACGTCCGATCGTCTGGATAAGTGACGTTTCGCTTCGCAGAAACCCTTCTTTGTCTGCATCAAGGATCGCCACCAACGACACTTCGGGAAGATCCAATCCTTCTCGCAAAAGGTTCACTCCTACCAACACATCAAAATGTCCACGCCTGAGATTCTCCAAGATCTTGATCCGCTCCAAAGTGTCCACATCGCTATGCACATACTCGGCACGCACTCCGATCTCCTTAAAATACTCCGAAAGATCCTCTGCCATCTTTTTTGTCAGTGCCGTCACCAGCACACGATCTCCGTGACCCACCGTCACTTGTACTTCTTTTAGAAGATCCTTCACCTGACTCTCCGCCGGTTTTACAATGATCTCCGGATCGATAAGTCCCGTTGGACGAATAACCTGCTCCACCATCGTCTTACTATGCTCCTTTTCATACGTCCCAGGAGTAGCAGAAAGACATATAGTGAGCCCCATTCGCTCTTTAAATTCAGAAAAACGCAGTGGTCTGTTATCCAAAGCACTTGGTAAACGAAAGCCATTTTCTACAAGATTGGTTTTGCGCGCACGATCTCCATTGTACATTCCCCCGACCTGTGGGATCGTGACATGTGATTCATCCATCACCAACAAATAGTTCTTGGGGAAATAATCCAGAAGCGTTTCCGGCGGATCTCCGGCATTTCGCCCCGTCAAAAACCGCGAATAGTTCTCAATACCGTTACAATATCCGATCTCCCGCATCATCTCGATGTCCTGTTTCGTACGTTGTGCGATACGTTGTGCCTCAAGAAACTTCTTTTGTTTCTCAAAATATTTGATCTGCTCCTCCATCTCCTGCTCGATCTTAAGAAGTGCCCCCTCCATTATCTGCTCCGGAACGATAAAATGTTTGGCGGGATATATCAATGTGGCAGAAGGTGATCCAAGATGTGTTCCTGTCAAAAGATCGTACTCGGTAATGTATTGTACTTTCTTGTTAGAAAGTTCCACGCGAGTTACGGTATTACTCCCCATTGGGATCACTTCGATCGTTTCACCTCGTACGCGAAACCGTCCACGTTCCAAAACATCACTTCGAACGTAGTGCATATCCGAAAGCTTCTCAATAAGCATTTCCCGATCCATCTCTCCCCCCACCGATACTATCACACTGCTCTCCCGATAGAACTCCGGACTCCCCAAACCGTAGATACATGACACGCTCGCCACCACGATCACGTCTTTGCGACTCAATAATGCCGCAGTGGCGCTATGACGCAATCGATCGATCTCTTGATTGATCTCCGTTTCCTTTTCAATATAGGTGTCCGAAGAAACAATATACGCTTCCGGCTGATAATAGTCATAATACGAAACAAAATATTCTACGGCATTATGAGGAAAGAACGTTCGAAACTCACTTACCAACTGTGCTGCGAGCGTCTTATTTGGCTCCATGACCAACGCCGGCATCTGCATCTCTTGTATCACATTGGCTACCGTAAAACTCTTACCCGACCCTGTCGCCCCGAGGAGGGTTTGGAATCTTTCTCCTTCGCGCATACCCGAAACCAACGATCGTATAGCTGTCGGCTGATCCCCGGCAGGAGTAAAGTGTGATGAAAGTTGAAATCTATTTTCCATATCCCCATTCTTTCACTCCTTTCCTTTTTCTGCAAGAATATGTCTCAAAAAACCTTGAAGGCGCTCCATATCTATGAAGCGCCCTTCTGCACAGTTGACCGTCATTGAGTCCCTCCAACGACGACAGCGATAGACCCAGCCACAGAGGTCACCCGTAAAGGCGTGCCTCGAGCTAGAGCTCCCGTTTGGTGAAGATGATCGAGAAGTGGAGATACGATTCCCGGAACTTCCCTTCCATCAGGGGTAACAACAGTGTGTGCGACATTATTTCTTTTCGCGCACAATACACATTTTTCCCCGTAATTCACCAGGATTTCGCTTCTCTCTTGGTCCCCGAAAAGCACAGAAATTCCATCCGGTTTTGGCACTCTTTCAAGCGCCTCACGGAGCTGCTGCACCTCTTCGGCGAGACTTATTCCCGACCACCGGAGGTATGCAATTGCCCCCCAATGAGCAAGGAGCAAAGAGAACCCAACTAGCAAAGCTGCAGCCAACATCTTGGTATAACCCCCAAAAGGTACTACGGTACCTTTAATGGTATACCGAAAAATAGTCTCGTCAACAAAAAAATACCTCAGTTATACACCATTAAAAAAAATATTTTAAGCTTCAAAATCAACCCCAAAATTATACATTCCCATCGAGCATGTCCCTTGAAGTGTTGAGGTGTCCGGCGTTCCGATCTCAATATCAGTGCTTCCAGTATTGGGAAGGTTTTTATTTATTTTAAGACTCGGAATGGTCATTGAGGAAGAACAATCAAATGTTCCATTTGTCACAAATCGCAATACTGTTGGTAAACCTGCCTTAGCTACACTTTTTTTTGGTTGGTACCCACCTTTTACCTGGATCTCCACTATTTGCTTTCCGTCTACCACACTCACATTACTTGCCGCTGGGACCAACCTTGTCTGACCACTACTTTGCTTATTGTTCACAGCACTTGCTCCCCTCACATCTTGTTCACTTCCCCGAGTGGCCACAAAAGTAAAAAGTCCTCCGGCAAACACGATAGCGATCACAGTAACGATAATATTTGTTTTCATATAATTGTTTAAAAATTAAAGACCGGTGAAACGATCCCGATAGCCACCAAACTATTTATGATATTAAAGAGCGCAAAAGCTATTACTACAAGTCCCGCAACCTTAAAAAATATTCTCAACCGTGCATCCCCTTTTATGCTCAACGATCCGAAACTCACAAGTACAAGCACTGGAAAAGTCCCCAAAGCAAAAGAAAACATCGTGAGTCCACCTGTCAAAAAACTCCCCGTGGTCAATGTATACACTTGCATAGATTGTGTAAATCCACACGGAAGAAAAAATGTTGCCGCCCCAATAAGAAAAGGTGCGAAGGCAAATTCTCGCTTAGAAATACCATGTGCCCGACTTGTAATACTTCTGGGCATCGCCATTTGTAGCTTCTTCGCCCAAGGAAACACATCAAGCAAATTAAGTCCGAGGATGATCATAACGATCCCAACGATCAAACTCAACACAAATATTGCCAAAGGATTTAACGTAAACGCCGTCCCCACCATACCAATAACCCCACCAAAAACGAAAAAACCGATAAGACGTCCGCCATGGAAAAGCATCTGGGACATTTTTCCATTTCCCCTTTTGGCAGATGTTGCGGCCATTGAAAGTACCAACCCGCCCACCACCGCCATACACGAAGAAAGGGACGCCACTACCCCAATGACAAACGCCGTTCCATGCGTTACATTCCCAGCCGTCACCCAGTTCACAATATTCAGTTTTTGTAACAACACAAAGAGCAAAAGTATTCCCAGTGCCACTGGAATTGCAATAACGAAATCTGACCATTCCTTTTTTTCATCTTGCTTCTCAACAAGTACCGTATATCCATGCGACTTGAGTGGTACGGTAAGTTCCTCTGCTATTTGTTCCTTGGTCCTTTCTCCAAATTCTCCGGAAACCTTGAGCGTATTTTTTTTGAGATCCGCCTTTACAGAATGGATATGTGACATCTCTCCAATTTCACTTTCAGTCAGAAGTACACAAGCATTACAATGCATGCCCTGCACAAAAAATGTATATTCTTTGTTCATAAAATAGATCTATATGTTACTTGTTTTGATCCTCAATGAATTAAGCACCACCGATACGCTAGAAAGTGTCATCGCCGCCCCCGCAAATATCGGACTTAAAAGCCAACCAAAAACCGGATAAAATATCCCAGCCGCAAGAGGTATACCAATAATATTATAGATAAATGCCCAGAAAAGATTTTGTCGTATCGTCCGAAAAGTTATTTTCGATAGTTTGATCACTTTGGTGAGACTTTCAATATTTCCATGAAGAAGAGTGATCCCAGCTGAATCGATAGCCACATCTGTTCCCGTGCCCATGGCGATACCCACATCCGCCTGAGCCAAAGCGGGAGCATCATTCACTCCGTCGCCAGCTACAGCCACAATATGACCTTTTTTTTGGAGTGTCTTAATAACATTAAGTTTGTCCTGGGGTGATGCATGCGCCACAACCTCATCAATGCCCACCTCTGACGCAATATATTTACCCGTTCTTTCATCATCCCCGGTAAGCATAACAACCCTCACCCCCAGATCCTGAAGTGCGCGCACCATATTTTTAGACCCCTCCTTTACTGCATCAGCGATCATAAAAAAACCAAGTACGCGCTCTCGAGTCGAAAGGATCACGGGAGTTTTTCCTTGATTGGTAAGGTGCCCAAGAACAGAGACATCTACAGATAAACCTAGATCGTTCATATACTGAACATTTCCTGCATAATATTCAACGTCCTGTAGCGATCCCCTCACTCCTCTCCCTTGGATGCTCTCAAAATTCGCAACTTTTTCCCCTGCTACGTTTTTCTTCTGAGCATACTGCACGATAGCGTGCGCAATCGGATGTTCCGACTTCTCCTCTAACGACACCAAAAAAGAAATAAGCTTTTCATCCGACAAGGCTGAAAAATTTTGAATATCGCTCAATGTTGGTTTTCCGACCGTAATGGTTCCCGTTTTATCTACAACCACTGTATCCACTTTGTGCAACCGCTCAAGTGTTTCAGCGTCTTTCACGAGAATTCCTTCTTGCGCGCTCTTTCCAACTCCCACAATAATGGCCGTGGGTGTCGCAAGGCCCAACGCACAAGGGCAAGCGATCACCAAAACACTCACAAACGATACGAGACCAAAAGACAATGCTTGAGAAAAACCAAGAACACTAGATCCAAAGAGTAACCAAGTTGCAAGGGATAATAGGGCAATACCCAGTACGATCGGCACAAAAATGCTCGATATCCTATCGGCAAGAGCCTGAATGGGAGCCTTAGATCCCTGCGCTTCAGAAACCATTTGTATGATCCGAGCAAGTAATGTTTCTGAACCAATCTTCTCAACCGCTACCACAAACGACCCGCTTGTGTTCATTGTTCCAGAGACCACACTTGCTCCAACAATCTTCCGAACAGGCATCGGCTCCCCCGTCACCATCGATTCATCCACAAACGATGCCCCTTCTACGATCTTTCCATCAACGGGAACTTTGGCTCCCGGCTTTATGATGACGAGGTCGCCTCGTCGAACATCCTCTACCAAAACCTCCTGTTCTTCGCCATCTCGTCTCACTACCGCCTTTTTTGACTGAAGATGGAGAAGCTTCTCCAAAGCGTTCCCCGTTTTGAATTTTGATCGGGTTTCCAAATATTTTCCCAATGTGATAAATGTAATGACAACGATCACCACATCATAATAAGTATGGTCCGTATTGATAAAAGGACTCAGCGCTTCCTCAAAGGCGCTTACAAAAAAACTATACACATAAGCCACAACTGTTCCCAACCCGATCAGCGTATCCATGTTTGCTTTCCCGTAACGAAGGAATCGATAAAACCCCAGAATATATGGTCTTCCAACAACAAATAACATATATGTCGCCATCAGTGGCAAGAGATGATGAAAAAACTCCTTAACTGTATAACCCATGGTAGGAATAACGCTATACTGCCCCAATATATCCCATCCCATAATAAAGACGCTCAATACCGCCAAAGGAAGAGCAACCAGCATCTGCACTCTCATATGAGCGATCTCAGCCAGCTTTTCCTCTCTTTTCAGATCATTCTGAGAATACCCTTTCCGAACACCACTACCAACTTCATCAGGTATGTCTAGCGAATATCCAAGTGGAACGATTTCCCGTGAAAGATCGTGGGGATCTACTTTTAATGGGTCAAAGACCACTCTCACTATTTCTGTACCGGGGTTTACCTCGATGGATCGCACTCCTTCTTTCTTGCTCAGCGTTTTTTCGATAACGCTGGCACAAGACGCACAGTGCATTCCCCGGACCGTATACTGTTTTCTGAGCATACCTTTTAATTTGAACCTCACTTTTATTATTATTTCCTCTTCAGCTTGTACACCTCTAAGATCTCTCTCTTTGCTTTCTCCACTTGCCCAGTGGCCACCTGATGAAGAACACAACTTCCCAAGTGACCCTCCAAAAGTGCATCTTCTACACTCGAAAGGGCGCGCTTGACCGCTGAGGTCTGCGTGATCACGTCAATGCAATATGTATCTTTTGCGATCATCTCCTGTAAGCCCCTCACTTGTCCCTCAATGATCTTAAGTCGTCGCAAGACCTTCTGTTTTGTTTGATCCATAGTTTGAAAATTGCCTATTTAATATCTCAAGTATACCCCCTAGAGGTATACTGTCAAGCATCCCTTCAAAGTAAACCACACCACTTGCTTTTTTTAGAAAGCGTGCTAAACTCAAAGTCAATCGAGAAAGTCCTATGGTGCTTCGCCCTTTCATCTGAAAAGGGATAAGGCATCAACATCCACACGGAAAGGACTCTTTCGCGTGTTTTTTAATTCTCTTAGTCACCAAGTTGCTAGTCACCAAGTTACCAAAGGAAGTCAGATCTTCCTTATTACTTGTCACTTGTCACTTGTCACTTGCATTATGCAGTACGAACTCTTGTTTCTAGTAGGGCACGATAAAGAAGCCAACCTTGAATCGATCGAGAAAGAGATCGAAAAATTCGTTGGCGAGATCAAAGGTGATCTTTCCGCCGATCGATGGGAATCAAAGCGCAAGCTTGCCTACCCCATCAAACATCAAGACCGCGGGGTCTATGTCGCAAGGCGATTTACCCTCCCCGAATACGATATGTGGGGAGAAGACGCAGAAGAACAGGGAGTGGACCGCATCGAAAAACTCTCTCGAGCTCTTCGTCTCTATCGAGAGGTGCTACGTTTCTCCATTGTTCGCTCCGAGGATCTCGAAGACCTCAATACCTTTACCAACCGAAAATCAGAAGAAAGAAAAACTCACCACCAGAAAGTAGCCGAAAAGGAGCTGAAAGCGAAAAAGCCAGCTCCACGAACTCCGATCGCCAAGCCATCCTCAACACCCGTATCCCAAGCTCCCCAGAAAGAAGCTCCGAAAAAAGAGATCTCTACAGCCGAGATCAATGAGCGATTGGACGAGATACTCAACGTCTAAAGACCAATCAAAGAACCAAAAACAAAAAATAATTCATAATGCGGCGACAGTTTTCAGTTTTCAAGGACCTCCTTGTTACCTGTTCTCGGTCACCTAACACCTAATTTATGAACGTCAACAAAGTTATCCTTGTAGGGCGCCTCACACGAGACCCCGAGGTGCGAAATACTCCATCTGGACAAAATGTCGCCACTATCGGACTCGCCACCAGCAGCACTTGGAATGACAAGGGTGGCCAAAAGCAAGAACGAACTGAGTTTCATAACCTTGTCCTCTGGGGACGACTCGCCGAAATTGCCGGACAATACCTCATAAAAGGTCAGGAAGCATACTTCGAAGGAAGACTCCAATCACGCACCTACACAGGAAAAGACAATGTGGAACGAAAAGTTACGGAGATAGTGATAGAGAATATGCAAATGGGACAGAAACCACAAGGTGCCGCCTACCGTGGAGGAGTAGCCGCTCCAGCCGTAGCTTCAACCGCTGCTCCGGCAAGCAAGCCAGCCTCAGTCCCACAGAAAGAAGAGGAGATCCCAACGATCAACCTCGATGATGACAAAGAAGAGATACGAATTGAAGATGTACCATTTTAATCAATAATACGAACAACGCAAACCCCGTTCGAATGATGTCAGTTCAAAACACTCTATCATTCCCGGCATTTGCATTCACTCGCATCAACATCAACCATTATGAAACAGTGTCATTTTTGCGAAGAACACATCAAGACCATTGACTACAAGGATACCTATCTTTTACGCCGTTTTATGAACGCCCAAGGAAAGATCTATCCCCCAAGACGACACGCTACCTGCGCCAAACACCAACGTGAACTCTCAAAAGCGATCAAACTCTCCCGGACCATGGCTTTCTTGCCATTTGTCGTGAGTTAATAAGAAAGTAACAAGAAACAAGAACAGGTATAAACTTTCTTAATACCTATTCTTGTTGCATATAACTTCTCTATGCTTACTCTTGCTGATATAAAAACAGGAAAAACCATTCTCCTAAATGAAGATCCTTTTATTGTCCTCTACCACGAACACAGTAAAACTGGACGTGCAGGGGCAGTACTTCGCACACGTCTCAAGAACCTTAGAACAGGGGCGGTACTGGAAAAAACATTTCAGGGCTATGACAAAGTGGATGACGCCGAGATCACCAAGTCCAAAGCACAATACCTCTATAGAGAAGGAGATCTGTTTCACTTTATGGATAGCATCTCTTACGAACAGTTTTCTCTTGAAGACTCCGTTTTGGGTGATATTTCTAACTACCTCGTAGAAGGAACAGAAGTTGACATTGTGAATTTCGAAGGAAATGCTATTAACATAGAACTTCCTATTAAAATGACGCTTACCGTCGTTGAAGCCCCTCCAGGACTTAAGGGAGACACTGCCTCCGGTGGAGATAAAGTTGTTGTTCTCGAAACGGGTGCACGCGTCACTACACCCCTCTTCGTTAAAACGGGTGACAAGATCATCGTCAACACCACCACAGGAACCTACGTATCAAGAGCATAGAGCACTATAATAAAAACACCCCTGAACAAGGGTGTTTTTATTATGCTCAATTTTGGCGATCTCCAGGTCTTACAAAATAGCCTATCTGCCCTTCCCCTTCGCGCTCGAACTATCAATAAATTCTTTCGCAGCTTTAATGTCTTCTAAGAAAGACACTGATCGACGCAGATCGGTTATCGTACACATTCCCTTTTCTCGAATCTGACCCCGCCCAGTTATCAACTTTCTCAAATTTCCCTGCAAGCTCTCGATTTCTTTCTATGACAGCTTCCATTGAAGCACCCGGGGAATCCTCAATGGTCAAGGCCTCGCCAGCACTCTCAACAACAAATACTTCGCACTCCCGATCAAAGAGATCACTTATCACAAGCAAAGTATGCCCATCGATGGCGATGCATTTCCCCTGTTTCCCCACTCTAACCAGTGGCTTCGGTGGAAGTCCCTGTTTGTTACAGTTGATCCAGCGATCCAAGATCATCCGTATCGTATCCGGTTTTACAAAGTTTTGAGAGGGTACTATTTCTGGTGTTTTCAACAGAATACTTTTCATAATCCTAATCGGCTCTCCGGACGATCCCTGTCCAAAGCCTCATTGGTCAAAGCATCTGCCCTCTTATTTTGTTCACGCGGAACGTGCACAAAGGTTACCGCACCAAAATCCAACATGAGATTCCATACAACCAGAAAGTGCTTTTGCGTTGTGGGATGCTCGATCTTATATTTATGCGTCAGCTGTTTTACAGCAAGCTCGCTATCCATTCGACATTCCACCTGTATTTTTTTTGCCTTTGCTCTTCCTACCAGTAAACGCACCTTTTTGAGAGCAAAAACCAACGCTTGATACTCCGCATCATTATTGGTCGTCACACCAATACATTCCCCATATGACTTTCCAAGGGTTTCGATCCACACTCCAATTGATGCTGGTCCCGGGTTTCCCCGGGAGGCCCCATCAGTATAAACAATGATCTTTTCCATATCCTATTTTACTTCGCTCACCTTTAAGATCTCCTTCATGATCTTCTCAAGCGTTTTGGGATTTTCACGCAAATATTTTTTTGCAGTTTCTCTCCCAACGCCTAATTTCTCATCTCCGTACGAATAGGAATTCCCCGATTTCTTGACCACACCGTACGTCACCCCTGTATCGATAGCATCTCCCGAAACAGAAATACCTTCATTGTACATAATATCGAACTCAGCGATCTTAAACGGTGGTGCTACCTTGTTTTTAACCACCTTTACCTTCACGCGATTTCCCACAACCTCATCCCCTTTTTTGATCTGCGCCGCTCGGCGCACCTCAAGACGCAAGGAGGAATAGAACTTCAAGGCCTGCCCTCCTGTCGTCGTCTCAGGATTCCCAAATACCACTCCGATCTTCATACGAAGCTGGTTGATAAATATCACCGTTGCGTTGGTCTTGGATATGATAGCAGTCAGCTTACGCAGTGCTTGAGACATAAGTCGGGCTTGAAGCCCCATGTGTGAATCTCCCATCTCACCCTCGATCTCCGCTCTTGGAACCAGCGCCGCCACGCTATCCACCACAATAATATCCACGGCATTACTTCGCACCAACGTCTCCACAATATCCAACGCCTGCTCTCCGGAATCGGGTTGTGAAATAAGAAGCTCCTCGATATTGACCCCGATACGCTTGGCATACTCCGGATCCAAAGCATGCTCTGCGTCAATAAAAGCAGCAGCACCGCCCTTTTTCTGAGCGTTTGCCACAATATGAAGCGATAGCGTTGTCTTTCCAGAAGATTCCGGTCCATATACCTCGATCACACGCCCCCGTGGAACACCTCCGATTCCCAAGGCAATATCAAGCGACACCGACCCCGTCGGAACCACTTCCACATCGACTTTTTTCACATCTCCTAACTTCATGATCATCCCGTCCCCAAACTTTTGTTTTATTTCATCTACAACTTGTGCAACACTTGCTCTTCCTATCGTTTTCTCCACTTTCTCTTTCTTTGGCATACATTTATTGTAATTAATTATTCCTTCTTCTTTGGGACGAAAACGTCCTTCTCCATATCGAGAGAGTTTTCTTCTATAATACCCGGTTTTTCAGATAGGACCCTCTCTTCCCCATTTTCCCCTATTGTAACATAGATATCACGCCCATCACCAGCTGAGATCGAAAATTGTTGTTTTGGATAAAACTCCCAATAACTCCCCACGGTTGCCACAGAACTTACCTTTTGTTCTCCATCGACGGTAATAAGTACCCAGACCGACTCCTTATCTGTTCGA
Source organism: Minisyncoccia bacterium (assembly GCA_041738235.1). Taxonomy (GTDB): domain Bacteria; phylum Patescibacteriota; class Minisyncoccia; order Moranbacterales; genus JBGSQF01. The sequence goes on along the minus strand of JBGSQF010000002.1, from coordinate 6,343 downwards.
ATGACCACTTTTTTACCTAAAGCTTGAGCCGCAGGTGGTTCCGATGTACTCTCCTCAAATTCAGCATCGATAGAGTATGTTTTTTTTGCTTCCTTGGAAAAACGATTGACTGAACGAACTGTCACAGTATTTACCCCTGTTTGTAGGTCGATCTTTTCTCGAAATCCTCCGTTTTCATCGATTAATACGGGTTGATCGTTAATAAATATTCGAGAATCCGGATCCGTCTTTCCCACTATAGAGATAGATGATTCTTTCGTTTGTATTACTTCTCGATCCGGTTCAGATATCACAAGTATTGGTTCCGATATGAACGACTGATATTCACTATACACATATAGAAAACCAGCAAGAACCACGAAAAGAAAAACACTCACAGTAATGCGCCTCGGAGTGATGATCACGGAAGGGATCTTTTGAAACGCACTACGAGTTATAGAATTTTGTTCTGTAAGATCCTCATTCTTCATCGATCGATCCATACCTCGCTCACGATCATACTGCCGCAATATCGATGCATCGGCAACGCCCAAATACTCCGCATACCGACGTAAAAAGCCACGAACATACACTTCAGCAGGAAGTTTGTCAAAAAGTCCTTGCTCCAGATACTCTATATATGCGGATTGTATCCCCGTACTTCTCGAAACATCAGAGATGGTTACACAACGATTTTCCCGCATTTTAACAAGGCGCTCCCCAAGCGTTAGTGTCTTTACTTTTTTTCGTATAAATCCCCCCTTGTTCATAAAATAGCAGACTCGAACAACTCAACTCCAAAATAGATGGTAATACTCTTTCTAACAGAAAACAAGCCCTGCCCTTAAAAATGTATTCTATACGATATGGATTACATCTCCCACTTTTCCCGATTCTTATCATCAGCAAGAGGGTCCGCGTAGGATACGGCTGAACTAGTGGCAGCATTACGGATACCATATACTTCTCTCGGCTTAGCGCCATCTTGCGGACCCACAACACCCTCCGCTTCCAATTCATCAATAATGCGCGCAGCACGATTGTATCCGATCCGTAAATGCCTTTGAATAAGAGAGGTCGAAGCCTTTCCACCTCGCTGTACCAATTCCTTAGCCTCATCGAAAAGACTGTCCCGTGCGTCATCCTCATGCGATAATGCATCCACATCCAGTTTTTCATGAAATGAACCGACCTTTTCTGAAATATCGCCCATTTTCACAACCCCCTCCTCTATATCCTGAGAATCATCTTCATCAAGTTGATGCACCTCTTCCTGCTTCCTCCAAAAACGGACCATTCGCTTCACCTCTTTAGTTGATAGAAATACTCCCTGGATGCGCGTGGGGGAAGGATTAGCCGAATGTACATACAACATATCTCCCAGTCCCAGCAATTTCTCCGCCCCCCCCTTATCCAATATCGTTCGAGAATCGATCTGTGTTGGAACCTTAAAGGCAATCCTTGATGAAATATTGTTCTTAATAAGACCGGTAAGTACATGTACATCTGGTCGCTGCGTAGCAATAACCAAATGAATTCCTACAGCGCGTGACATTTGAGCCAAACGTGCGATCGCTCCCTCAACCTCTTTTCCGTGAGTGCCCATTAGATCCGCCAACTCGTCAATGACAATAACGATAAATGGCATATAGGCCAAATCTAGTGACCCACGAGATCGACGTTGCAACACTCGTTGGTTATAAGCTTCAATATTCCTTGACTCGTTTTCTTGCAGTATTCGGTATCGACGCTCCATCTCCCCAACAGCCCACTTTAAAGCACCGAGCACCTTCTTATTGTCAACAATAACATCAGACTTCAAATGTGGGATTCCATTGTATAAAGTCAATTCAACGCGTTTAGGATCAACAAGGATAAGTTGTAATTGTTCAGGGGTGTTCTGATAGAGAAGCGCTGTAAGAATAGCATTGATACATACGCTTTTTCCTGACCCCGTCGTTCCTGCAATAAGTAAATGCGGCATCTTTTCCAGGTCTCCCATTTCAACATCCCCACTCACGCTCTTGCCCAATGGCACCATAAGCGTTGAGCTTTTCGACTGATATTCTGAACTTTCCAAGACTTCGCGCAAACACACCGTTCCACGATTACGATTTGGCACCTCTATTCCCACCATCGATTTCCCCGGAATAGGCGCCTCTATTCGAATAGATTGCGCTGAAAGAGCCATCGCAAGATTGTTACTCAAGGCCGTAATACGCTCCAACTTTACCCCCGCAGCAGGGCGAAACATATATTGCGTTACAGTGGGTCCCAATTTTTCTCCACCAGCTTCCACATCAATATCAAACTGCTTGAGCGTATTTTGAATGATCTCTCTATTTTGCTCGATATCTCCAGAAACAAAATCTACCCCTTTAGATTTAAGAATATCCAAAGAAGGTAGCTCCCATTCTTTATCTTCAGATGTTTCCCTTTGTGTTATTCCTGCTCTTTGACTTCGATCATTCCGAAGAGACACTTCTGCATCATCATTACGATGCACGTCTTCCGTTTCCACTTCCGAACTTCCGTCAACTCCCTGAAATCGAATAGTCCCTATATTACTTGCACCTTCTGGTACCTCATCTTCAATTTCAGATAACACAGGTTTCTCCATATTCAATTCGGAAGGGAACTCTGAGGACACATCAGCACCTATTGCATCGCCCTCCTCGTCTGGTACACCATTTTCATCACCTTCTTTTGACTTAAAAGACCCTTTCTTTCCAATCACCTTTCCAAAATGCAGTAGACGATCGTACACTGGCAGTAAAGATGAGTTAAACGCAACTAACACACCAATGATTGCCAAAACAGTAAGGGCTATTACCGCCCCGATCTTTCCAAAAAGAAGTATGCCGCCTACGGCAAGTCCGTATCCAACATACCCACCCCCAGAACCCAAAGATATTATTTCACGATATGCCGACTCATCAAAGAATATATGGAAAAATCCCAAAAGCGCTGTAAATACAATGCTTAATCCCAAAATACTCACCAAATAAAAACGAATTGTCTTGCGAAGTAGTACCATCCCAGAAAGAAGAAGAAGCATTGGAAAAAGCCATTTTCCCCAACCAAAAACAGATCGAGCAAAAAGATCAAGATATTTTCCCACCAGTCCAGCAACACCAAAAAATCCAAGAATAAACAGGACAGCAATAAAAACACTTATAACAGCAGCTATAGATCTTTTTGTTTCTTCGGAAAGATGCTTCTGAGAAATATCGTTAACATCTTCCTCTTTTACTATTTCTTTTTTTCTTCTGCCCATATAAAAAGGGGTTTGAATTTTTAGTCTCTATAAATTTTAAGAACACTTTTTAACCAGTATCTCACTTCTTTACCCCACCAAAATCATCTGAAAATATTTGACCCAAAGAAACACCTTCACCCAAAAGCATATCCCGAACTGCCTGAACAAACATGCCAATTCCCACTATAAAGAAAGTGCACCTAGTTAAGTCCATATGAACATATCTTTTGAGCATCTCACGATTAACTCTTTCTCGCTCCCCGCTCCAAGGTTTCCCTGGGAGGTTTCTGTCCGTCATCGTATAAACTCGAACAATATTTATCTTATTCAATTGATCAAATTCCTCCAGAAAGGGCGCCGATTCCGGATAGCGATTTGAGTTAAAGAAGAAAAACTTTTCCGGACGTTTCTCGTATTCTGCTTGTAACAACATGCTACGAGCGGGAGTAACACCCACACCACCCACTAAAAAAACGATTCCCTTCTCGGGGTCAGGCTCACCAAAAACACATTTTCCGACAGCTTGTGTAATTTCCACATACTCTCCCACTTCCAGACTTTCCAGATTTTTCTTGAATGCCGATTCGCTTCGACGCATTGCAAATTCCAGAACATCCTCCTTATAAGGAGGGGAAGCAATAGAGAATGACCGAAAATCGCCACGCTCATCTTGAAATGATTTCTTGATAACTTTCATCGAAACATATTGTCCCGCAAGGAAAGAAAAGTTATTTGGTCGATCAAACACATACAAAAGAGTATCCTCTGCAACCTCTCTCTTTTCCCTAAGTCTTATTTGGATCATTTTTCTCTTGTCAATTTTTAAAAACACTCTCCTTGATCTATAAAACTATGGTAGATATATCATAGGATTGACATGTGCCCCTGTTGGGATATTAACTCCTGCAACCGACGTAGAAGCCACCACTTCAAAACTATCCGAGGTAAATACCGAAAAATGCAAATGTGGTCCTGTGGAATATCCTGTGTTTCCTGAGAGTCCGATCGTATCACCCTTCTTGACACTCTTTCCCTTACTTGTTTTTTGTTGACTCAAATGCCCATAAAGAGTCACTAAACCATTCCCATGGTCGATCGCTACCCATTTTCCATATGCATATCTACCACAATCTCCCGTTGCAATAACTTTTCCTCCCGCCGCAGCAAGAATCTTAGTTCCCGTCGAAACACCAAAATCAACCCCATTATGAAAGCTGTACCATCGTGTAAAAGTCGTTTTTCCATATCCCTGGGTAATTACTGGATCTTGTACCGGATAATCCATCCCAGCCCCCTTCTTACTTGGAAGATTGGCCATGTTTATATCGTTGGATTTTCCCGCTTCAAGTTGCTCTATTTCCTGCTCTACAGCTCGTATCTGTCCCTCAACCTTTGAGAGTTTTTGTGCATACTGATCTTTTTCTGCTGTTGTCTGGGTATAAAGCGTTTCCTTTGCCTTCTTTGTGCTTTCCAAATATACCGTCTGTTGTTCAAGTTTTGCATTCAACGTCTCGATTTCTATCCTATCCTGATCAAGTGACTCCTGATCTCGACTCAATGATTTCTTCACACTCTCGATCTTCTCGACAGCCTCTGATACCTTTTCCTGAAACTGGTCCGACTGATCACCGATGGCAAAGGGATTTTGTAACCCATCAGCGAAGAGAGTATTTTGGATCTTCCCAGAACTCCAATCATAGTACGAACGAACAAACTCCGCGAGAGCTTCTTTTTGGTTCCGTATTTCCCTCTCCTTTTCATCGATCTGCGCGCTAAGGCGAGCGATCTCTTGCTTTGTTTCTTCCAATTTCGTTGTATTGTCCTGGATCGTCCCCTGTAATTGGTTGGACTGGTTTTCAAGTGTGGTTATCTGTGAGTTCAGAAGGGTTGCCTGATTCACTTTAAGGTTAACGATCTTCTGATACGTTTCCTTTTTTTTCTGGAGATCCTGCAAATTATCCTGTTTTTTCTGTAACTCGCTTGCCAAAGCAAAATCACCGACACCTTTTACAGCCCCGATCCCAAAAAAAGACCCAAAGACAAACACGACCACAAAAAAACCCCACAATTTCTTCCTCATAGGGTTCTATTATAACACATTTTTCATCTCAACGCCACCGTCACCCAAGATAAAATATCTTCCCTGTATATGGCACAAAAGGATCACTCACCTATCATGACCACGATTTTCTCCTTTTTTTCATCAGTAGTCGCAGCTTTAGCGAGGTTCACAACAGAGTACTTCTTCTTAAGCGCTTCAACCACTCCGTTAGCATCATCCTCAAAAGCATCTCCCGAATAATAAACCGTCACGTTCTTATATGTAAACACTGATGCATTTCCCGCCTGAGAAAGAACATATCCAGACTGCTTAAGAAAATCACTCGCTTTTCCAGCTGATCCTTTCGCACCACCAGCATTCAGTACCAAAATGGGCAATTTTTCTGCACTTGTAAGAGAAACAGCAGACTGATCGCTCGATTGTTGTACCGTAGAATCAGAACTATCCTCGCCACTTCCCACAGGATCCTTTGACACGATCTTCTCGTCAACGCTCTTGATCACCTCACTCACAACTGGTTTCTGTTTTTCCTTTATATCCAAAGTTTGCTCATGATCAATAACCCACACCACCCCAAATCCGATAGCACCCAAAAAACCAACAAAAACAAAGAATGAGAAAAAAGCCTTCGCCACAACACCTACACGAAGAGTCCCGCTCTTATTTCGAGACGAGGTTACCCTTCTTTCTGTGACCTTCCTTCCATTCTCAAAAAGATCTTGAGGCTTATCTACATTCCCATCTACATTTTTAAGATCATCATTTTCCATATTCAAAGTATACCAAATATCACCAAAGATGTAAAAATCACACCCTCCACCGCTTCACCAACAGTCCCCCCTTCTCCATGGTGATCTGATCTTTTGCTTCTCTGGACCCTTCTCCCTCCCTTCATTAAACCTTCTATCTCCTACATGCCCTACAACTTCACATCATCTCTTAACACTCCCTCTCTACAATTTACCGAGAACCTCTTCTCAAAAGACTCTCCTGAGAGTGTGGTTCCTTGTATCTTGAGCCCATAGTGTCCGCTAGGAGCGAGA
>JBGSQF010000001.1:0-7251 GCA_041738235.1 Minisyncoccia bacterium | reverse complement strand
CTTTGACGTGTCCGGACTCATCGACGAGGGAGACCTTAGCGAGATGGAGTCCTTCTTTGGACTGTTCATCGAAGACGATGCCCCAGTAGGTGCGTTTTCTTCGCATGAAGAGGAGGATGCCGAAGGGGGTGAAGATAGTGAGTCCGGCTGCGGTAGTGAGAGCGAGGGGTTGGAGAGGAAGGAGGGTGGCGAGGGCATCAAGTGAAAAGAAAGATTGTTCTTCTTTTTGTTGTGGGTTAAAAGGTTTGGAATTCGAAGTTGGTGTTGAAGAGACTGGGGATATGAGATTCGGAGGAAGAGTTGATTCTTCTTCTGTAGATGAGGTGGATTCTTCCGATTCTTCTTCATTCGGAGGAGTGATCTCTGTGGGAGTTGGGGTCTCTGGTGTTAGAGGTTCCTCGTTATCCGTTTTGAATGTTTCTCTTTCTGAGTAGTCGTCACATTCGCTTCCTTTCTTTATCTTGGCTCGTACGGTATAGGTGTTGCTGGATTTGAGATCTTTTACTTCTTTGTTCACACATCCATCGTCATCGGTGGTTTTGGTGAAGTCTGTGGTGTCTTTCTTGTTGGTGTCTGCATCTTCGATTTCAAGTCTCAAAGTGAGTTTTTTGTTAGCATAGTTGGTACAGACTCGCACGGTGGCGTTGGTGATGGAGATGTCTTTGATCTTTTCTATGGTGGGGGGGAGGCAGGTTTCAGTTGTAGGAGGAGTTTCTTCTTCTGCTGATGCTATTGAATAGTTCACAGTCACATCATAGAGTGTGGGAACAGAACCTTTGTAGAGAATAGCTTTCCATCGGAGGTCATGACCGGTCGTGGTGAAGGTAAGTGTTTCTCCTTTGGAGACTTCGGTCCAGGTGGTTCCTCCATCGTTACTGAGGAAGTACGTGATGTGGGAAGCTCCAGGGGTGTCGTCGGTGGCAGTGAGAGTGGCTTGGAGGATGTTTTCTTCGAGGGAACCAGCAATGTTTTCGGATACCACAACTTCGGGAGAAAGAATACCTACGTATTCAGTATAGTACATTGTTCCAGACGTCCACGCTACGTGCGGATTCCCGTTGGAGTCCATAGAAACTGATGGACCCCATGTCGCCACATCCCCAGAAAGATTGTCATTCCCAGATGTCACTCCATCACCCCCTACCCAATCAGAACCGTTCCATTGAGTGAAATGGGTACTTCCCGCGCTATATGAACTCCACACCACAACGGAATATCCCTCACTATTAAGATCTAGAACGATATCAGCGTCAACGTCAGATGAGGAAGAATGTAGCGTTTCAGGTCCAGATGTTTCTCCATCCATATGTGTCCACGCAGACCCATTCCAATAAACAAACTTAAGCAAAAAACCTGATTCGGTCCAAGCAACGAAGGGATGATTTGATCCATCCATGTGTAATTGGTAGTTTATTCTAACCTCGCCTGAGTTCGAAATATTCTCATATCCAGCCATTCCATCCATTTTGGACCATTGCGAACCATTCCAGCGGGAAAGGTAAAGGTCACCATCACTCCTCCAAATAACGATTGGCCGATTGGAAGAATCGAGAATGATCTTTGGGTCTTGTGGAAATCCACTCACACCATTCGAGATGTTATCATATCCCCCTCCTCCACCCATCTGTAACCACTGCGATCCATCCCATCTAGAAACAAAGATGTCCGAAGAATCAAAGTTATCCCATGCGACTATTGGGTTATCTGAACCATCCAAAACAACATCGTACGATTCATAGCCAGTTGTAATTGTGTCCAGTTGAAACCATTGTGAACCATCCCAACGAGTAACAACAATGTAATAATCTGATGCTAAATAATCATAGTACTTCCAAGTGATCACCGGATATCCAGAATTGTCCGTTACAAATTTTAAGCTCGATGCAGAAACATTTTCCGTTGAAACAATCTCATCCCCGGGTGTTACGCCATCCATTTGTGTCCACGCAGATCCGTTCCAACGAGTAAAATGTACTTCATAGTGAATAGAGGGAGTGACACCTACCCATGTTATCATCGGATTTCCTAAATGATCGGCAGTCATTCTAAATGTATAATATACGTTATCCGCATTTGAAACATTTTCAATACCGGGTGTCACGCCATCCATATGTGTCCACGCAGATCCGTTCCAACGAGCGAGAAATACATCGTCCGAAGAAAGGTAGTCCCCCTTCCAAGCCACAATAGGATGATTTTCATCATCCAAAAACATTTGACTTTTTGCATTTATATTGTTTTGTGCATTAGATACTGCTTCGCTTCCCTCCGTCACTCCATCGGCATACGTCCATCCTTTATCAAAAAGTGTGACGGTACCTGTACCTGTATTAACATTCGCCGTTGTGTTCCCAGTATCGATAGCATTCATTGTATCGAAACTATCTTCAAAATCGAAATTTGTCGCGCCAGGACGCGTGGTGAAATTCCAGGTCGTAAGATCCGTGATGCCAGAGAATGTTGAAATGTCAGATCCTACAAGAGCATCGGAGTCAATGTTAACCGCGTAGGCGGTGTTGTAGTCAAGTGCTCCTGAAAAAGAAAAGGTAAGCGTATCTGTCCCCCATCCTGTAATGTGGGAAGAGGAGATAGGAAGTGTCTCGATAGTAGAGCTGTCACTTGTTTTTTTGAGAGTGATGTTTCCTGTGCCTTGCTCTACGGTTTTATTGAATGTGATAGAGAGAACGGGAGTGGCACTCACATTGGTCGCATTGTCTACTGGAGAAAGCGTCTCTACTTGGACACCGGAAAACCAATGCGTGAGATAGATCTGACTGTCATCACTGTTTATCCAAGTAACGTAGGGATTATCACTGGCATCCAATGCCATGGAAGGCGTGTATGTGTAGACTCCATCTGGTGATACCACCTCGCTTCCAGGATTTCCGCTCATGTCCACCCAGGCGGAACCGCTCCAACGAGTAAGGTAGATCTGACCATTGTCGTCATCAAACCAGATTACAAAAGAATTATCATTTGAATCAAGGACGATCTGAGGTTCGTAATTGTAGTCACTGTTTTGAGAAATATTCTCGCTTCCAGGATTCCCGCTCATATCAACCCAGGCGAAACCGTTCCAGTGGGTGAGATAGATCTGCCCGTCATCATCGTCAGACCAGACTACAAAAGAATTATCATTTGAATCAAGGACGATCTGAGGTTCGTAATTGTAGTCACTGTTTTGAGAAATATTCTCGCTTCCAGGATTCCCGCTCATGTCTGTCCATTCGGAGCCGTTCCAACGAGTGAGATAAACTTGCCCATCGCTATCCATATCCCAGACAATAAGAGGCTGGTTATGAGAATCGATCGCTATTTTTGGTTCGTAGTTGTAATCTCCGTTTTGGGAAATATCCTCACTTCCGAGATTGCCACTCATATCCACCCAGGCGGAGCCGTTCCAACAAGTGAGATAAATTTGTCCATCATCATTATTCGTCCACAAAATAACTGGATTTCCATCGAGGTCCAGTGCAATTTGAGGATCATATATGTAATCCCCACTCTGAGAGACATTTTCACTTCCCGAGTTACCACTCATGTCTGTCCATTCTGAGCCGTTCCAACGAGTGAGATAAATTTGCCTATCACTACTATCTAACCATACTACAATTGGGTTTCCATCAAGGTCCAGTGCAATTTGAGGATCGTTATTATAGTCACCATTTTGTGAAATATTCTCACTTCCAGGATTCCCGCTCATATCGACCCATTCGGAACCGTTCCAACGAGTGAGATAGATCTGACTGTCACTAGAACTATTCCAGACAGAAAAAGGATTTTTATCTGAATCCAAAACAACCCCCCCCTGAATAGTTATAGTTACTGTTCTGCGAGATATTTTCGCTTCCCGGGTTCCCACTCATATCCAGCCATTCCGCATTCGCTTGTTCGGAAAAAGAAAGAAACAATCCACAAAAAAGAAAGAAGGAAATGCTAATCTTTTGAATATACCCCATAGAGGATGTTTGTATTTTTTAGTTATATGTATTATACCACAAAAAAACCGCCTCTTTCTACAGGCGGTTTTTATACTCATTTACTCTGTGAGCATCTTACCTTCTCGAACTCTCTACAAAGGTCAGAGCGACTCCGGTCTTATTGGCACGCCCGGTACGACCGATACGATGAACATAGTCCTCATACGATTCCGGCGCATCATAATTGATCACATGCGACACGTCCTCAATATCAAGTCCGCGTGCCGCTACATCCGTTGCGATCAAAATAGTTATTCTATCGTCACGAAATGCCTGAAGCACTCGCTGTCGTTTGGACTGTCGGAGATTTCCATGGATCGCATCTGCCTTAAACCCACGCCGAATAAGTTCGGTGGCCAGCTTATCCGCTCCATACTTCATCCGAGTAAATATCAGTGATTTCACTACTTCTTTTTGGTTGAGGATCTCATGCAACGTTTCGATCTTCTCCTCAGGAGAAGAGAAGTATACTACATCCTGCTCTACAGACTCCGCACTTTTTCGAGATTCAATGACCACTGTTACTGGATTGTGTAGAAACTTCCGCATGATCTCTCGCGTTTCTTTTTCAAGTGTTGCCGAAAAAAACAATGACTGACGATCCCTTCGGAGCATCGACAGCAAAAGTGTTATATCCTTGATAAATCCCATATCAAGCATACGATCCACTTCATCCAAAACAACATTTCCAAAACCGGAGAGGTCGATAGCCTTCCGCTCCACGAGATCCTTCACACGTCCAGGCGTTCCGATCACAAAGCTCGGTCGATACTGAAGCGCTCGCATCTGCACGCTCATATTTGCCCCACCGATCACTAGTGCCGACCGAAGTCCTGAACCGCGGGAAAAAATTCGAAATTCCTCATCGATCTGAAGTGCCAACTCTCGTGTCGGAGCCAAAATAAATACTCGTTCTGTTTTTTTACGCATCACTTTATCGATCATTGGTACCAAAAAAGCTACCGTTTTTCCCGTTCCCGTCTGCGCCTTTCCGATCACATCACGTCCTTCAAGTACCTTGGGAATTGATCCGTCTTGGATCGGTGTCGGATGCGTAAATCCACGACTCTTCATATTCCTTTTCAGTAGATCCATCAAGGGCATCTGTTCAAACAACACACTTGGTTCGTATGGTTTCGTTTCTACAGTTCGAATAGCCGCTTTAACAAAAAGCGTTGGATCAAGTTGTTTAACTTTTCGCGCCGGACGCCGTGAAAAACTCCGTACTTGTGTCGGTCTTCCTCCAACTCTCCGCGTCGATGTTGCTGAAGGTCTTGAGCCACCTCCGCCATACGATCTTTTTTGAAAACTTCTTTTCTGCATATATTTAAATATTGCTATAAATTAATCCTGTTCTCCGGCGTGTCCAAGCGTCAACAGGAAAAACCCATATACACTCGAAATGATCCGCGATTTTTCTCCAATAAAAAAACGTCTCTTCCGGAAAAGACGTTCACCCACCTCGTCTCATCTTTCTATAATAGCAGGAAAATACTAATTTGTCAAATCCAGCGTTTCATCAATACGAATCTGTGCCACAAAGTCCGGAACATGACTCACCAAGATCATCGCCCCTTTATAATCGGACAGTGCCTTCGCGATCACTGGAATGTGACGGAAGTTGATATGATTGGTCGGCTCATCGAGAATAAGCAATCCTGGTTCGAGAAGCACTAACTGGGCGAAAGCCACCAAGCCCTTCTGTCCCTCACTAAGATCACCAATGTTAGTATACATTATCTCTTTTGTGAGCAGAAATCCCGAAGCAACGGATCGCATGCGATGTTCATCCTTTTCTTCCATCACTTCCATAAGTGCATCAAAGACGGTACTCCCAAAATCAAGTGTTCCAAAGTCCTGACGGTAATACCCGATCTTCACTTCCGGAAGCACCTTCTCCCCTCGCGATTCCTTGTGTGCGATCTTCTCAAGAAGTGTTGTCTTCCCGATACCATTCGGTCCAGATATAAGTAAGTGTTGATTTTTTCGAAGTGATACACGTGCCGATTTTTCTGTCGGTACATGATCTACCATGATCGAAACGCTCTCAAGTTTCAAGAGTTCTCCCACGATATCTTGTGTCGGAATAATAAACGATCGGATAGTTGCATCCTCTTTTCGTACCTCTACCTTACTCGCTTCCATCTCTGCTACCTCGTCTCGAAGTTTCTTGGCAAGAAGTCTCATCTTGCCTCCCTTGTTTTGAAAATAGTTTATTTTCTCCTTGTTTTCGATGATCTTTTTTTGAAATTGAGCATTTTTTCGCTCCTCTTTCTCTATACGTGACGCGATCTCGGAAACAACATCAAAATAGTTCCCTACGTACTGCTCCAAGATATGTGTATGGACATCAAGATACAACACCCCATCAGTGAATACATTAAGAAAGTCCGCATCATGCGAAATGACCATCACCGTCTTTTCGTACATCATAAGAAATGTCATCAGATGCCCCACACCATCTTGATCGAGATTATTGGTTGGCTCATCAAGGATCAAAATATCCGGATCCTGAATAAGAGCTGATGCAAGCAACAGCCGAGCTTGCTGTCCACCGGAAAAAGAGTTTACCGTTTTTTCGATCGGAATTTTGAGGTTTACCACTTCTAATACTTCCTCGATATGACGATTAAGATCGTAGTCAGGTCCATCAAAATACTTTGCAAAAAAATCCCGAACACTCAATTCAAGCTGATCACGTGGGATCACTTGTTGAGAACAGGCGATCTTATCCGAATCATTGCGGTAAATACTTCCTGAATTCGGTTTGATCTCTCCAGTAATGATCTTGAAAAGTGTGCTCTTTCCTGCGCCGTTCTGCCCCATCAGAGCGATCTTGGACCCACGCCTCAACGCAAAAGAAGCCTCATCGAGGATCGTTTTTCCATTTTCGTAATGGAAGGAAACATCTTTAAACCGAATGACGAGATCGTCTTTGGCCATAGAAACATACGTTATTGTGTTTGTTCATTCTTACTCACAAACACATATTCGTCAACCCGTTATACAATGAAAGACAGCATACTACACCCATGCTGTCTCCGCTACCATCCTCTCTCTACCTTTGATAAACTCTTGTATCTTAGGAAAGGAATTGTATCACAAAGACTTCCCATCCCCTATCAAAGACTCTATCTCCTACATGCCCTACAACTTCACATCATCTCTTAACACTCCCTCTCTACAATTTACCGAGAACCTCTTCTCAAAAGACTCTCCTGAGAGTGTGGTTCCTTGTATCTTGAGCCCATAGTGTCCGCTAGGAGCGAGA
>JBGSQF010000012.1:0-76961 GCA_041738235.1 Minisyncoccia bacterium | reverse complement strand
TGGACGCTACTACCTTCTCTCTGAGAATGGACATCAACAACTCGTCATCTCAGGCACCGCTCAATCCCAACCCTTCCAGATAGAGAAGAAGGCCTGGATAGTAGAGGGGATACTGAGAAAGGACTTCAGAGTGTAGGGGGGAGAAGAAGGAAAAGAACACAAAAATAAAAAACGGGAGTAGGGAGCTCCCGTTTTTTATTTTTTTGATATTCTCTATAGACCCTTTTCTTTTTTATATGCCTCCCATTGTTTTTTGGACCAATCCTTTGGTTTTTTGGTAAATTCAACTTCTCCTGGACGGGGATATTTACTGGGAGAATCGTAGGCGCTTTTGAATACATCTTCTAAAAGAATGTTGCCGTTCTTATCTTTTACGGTTTGGGTGAACTGTGTCTTAAGCGAGCCATCCTCTTTCCTTTCGGTGATAACTGGAAGTGTGACATCTACCTGGCGATCGTCCGATGTCCCATATACATCAAAAGTAAGTTTCTTTCCGTCGATCGAAGGAGTAAAAAGTATGTTGTGCGCAAAGTTATTTTTGATACGGAGGTCTGGTTTGGGATAGTAAACAGTCGCATCAAAACCAATAGGGGTATAGTAGTGTACCGGATAAGAATGGTTGCGACGATCTATGATCTCAAGACCTGCGTTAACAGCAGCACGAAAAAATGTTGTGGATACTTGGCAAATGCCCCCACCATATTCTGGTTCAGTTACGTTCTTTCGTATTACGAGCTCAGGACGGTAACCTGTGTACTCTTCAACTGGTCCGAGTGCTGTAGTGAATGAAAATGTTTCTCCAGGTGCAATAAGTATGGCATCGAACCGCTCTAGTGCATGTTTGATATTAAAAATACGGTCATTAGAGGACCCGGTGAAGTCCGAGATGCCCTGGGCGATATGCTCCTGGATACCAAGTTCTTGAGCCTGTCCCAATAGTGGTGAGGGAGCTTCGGCTAGCTCTAAAGAAACTGGGGATGAAATGAATTTTAATGGATTTTGAGTAATGGATTCTAAGATCGAAAGGTTTTTATCTAATTCGAGTTCTAAACCATCAACACCTTTGGTAAAGGTGAATAAAGAAGAATCACTTCTTTTTTGAATGGAAGAAGGTGTGGGTGGGGTGTCCACTTGGGTCTTGAGTTCGTTTAAATACTGTTTGATCTGTCGTGTTTGTATTTCGGATGCGGCTGTTGTTTGTTGAGTACTTTGTTTTCGTGAGTCGACAAAGGCATCACAAAAGAAGAGAGGAAGCGCACATACGTTGCTATTTTCCCATTCGCGCTTATAGTTCGGAGTAAAGAGAGTTTCTATTTCTATTTGTTGCCAAGTTTCTATCTGTTGAAGCGGGATCTCAAACGAACGGTCTTCTATTGTGAGGGTGACCGCTTCTTTTGGGGTTTCTGCAAAAGAGGTGAGGGGTGAGAGTCCCACAAATAAAAGGGTGGCAATGGGAATGGAAAGTGATCGGTTCATATCAAAAGTGAGAAAAAAGACATACTTAGTAAAGTATATCTTTTTTTAAGAAAAAATAGCAAGTGTGGCCGGAGAGTTAGAATCCACGGACTTGGATCTTTTTAACTTTGTTTATATCGGCCTTTGGGAGTCGGACAGTAAGGATACCGTTCTTCAGGGACGCTTCAACCTTATCAGGGAGGACATCTACGGGCAGTACAACTGATCGGGAAAAGGACCCCCAGTAACATTCTTGGTAGTAGTATTTATCTTCTGACACCTCTTCTTCCATGTGTCGAGATCCTCGGATAGTGATCATATCATTGTTAATGGAAACATCAATATCCTCAGGTTTTACTCCAGCAATTGTGGATTTTATGACAATATCACTCTCTGTTTGATACATATCGATAGTGAGTTGTCCGTCATTTTCTTCCGGTTCTTGCTCCCACTGTGAGTGTGAAGTAGCAGCCTGACCGAAAGATCGAGAAGGTGTAGTGTCAACTTCCATAAAGGATTCTTGTTGGCTATCGTCCTCATAAAGAGAAACTGGTCGAGAGTGTTCCATTTCGAGATCCCCATCATCTACACGACTGGTTCCAGTAAGTTTTGAAAAGAAAGATCGCTTTGTTTTTGTCATAAGACGGTCGTTATTTTTTAGGAGAGTTTATGTACATTTTAAGTATATAGCACATATCAAAATCGTGCAAACCAAAATAAAGTGTTATACCCCATATGGAGAACAATAGCCGATCCGTAGCTGAGAGCAATTGGAATCAATCCTTTGGATCGTATCCCTATAAATAAGAGCATGGACAGAAATGTGTGTACACAAAGAACGAGAAGTATATGAGCAAAGGCCATTCCTTGAGAGAGAAAGACTTCTCCCAGAGCGAATCCCACGCCAAAAAGAGCTGCTGATAAGAACGCACCAGATATTGGGAAGATGTTCCTTTTGTAGGCAACTAGAAGCACGAAGAACCGAATTGTTTCCT
Organism: Minisyncoccia bacterium; assembly: GCA_041738235.1. Lineage (GTDB taxonomy): Bacteria > Patescibacteriota > Minisyncoccia > Moranbacterales > JBGSQF01. The sequence continues at coordinate 74,511 of JBGSQF010000012.1, read as the reverse complement.
CGATGAGAGTAAGAAGAAGAAGTGTTTGTAGGGTATCTTGGGTAGTTGTGGAAAGGAAAGGTGTTTGTGCCAGAAGCACCAGTAGGGAGGACCCGACTCCTAAGATAAAGAACTTTATCAAGGTGAGCATCATACTATCGAATGCAAATGTTTTTGGACCTCCGTAAGTTTCTTTTGATAGCCGATGAGGAGTTTCTCTGTTTTTTGTACAATGTGCGCGGGAGCGTTATTTCGGTACCCTGGGTTTGACAGGAGATCTGTTGTGCTTTGTATGAGTTTTTTGATATTCGTTTCTTCTTTGACAAGTCGTTCATGCTCTTGCTCTATGTCTATGGTGCTACCGCGGGGAATAAAAACAGAGATGTTGGCGGTAACAGCTTGAGAAAGACAGTTCTCAGGGATTTTTTCGGTAGTCTGGATTTCAAGTTCAGAAAGGTTGGTACGAAGTTTAAGAATAAGATGTTTGTTCTTTTCTAATGATCCTAACAGGCTTTTCGACTCCTTAGAGATCGTGAGGATAGCGGGGAGTTTGTTCTTGGGCTCAATACGATTTGCGGAACGGAGATTTCTGATCGCCTGAACTATTTGAAGAATGGTAGAAAAATCAGCTGTATCTTTGTCGCTGGCAGAGAGAACATCTTGATATTTTTTTAGTGCTGGCCATTTTTCTATCATAAGCATTCTTGGGGTTTTTTCCGTGGAGTTTGTGATTTCTTGCCATATCGTTTCTGTTACAAAGGGCATGAAAGGATGCCAAAGTTTGAGAAGGTCCTCCAAAACAAACATGAGGATGTTATTCGTTTCTTTCTTATTTTCTTCAAACTTTGAAATTTCCAGGTACCAGTCGGCAAATGTATTCCAGGTAAAGTCTCGCAGTTTTTCTCCGGCTTGTGAAAATTGGTATTTATCCAGATCATGTGTCACTTCGTCGATAAGAAGTGCCATTTGTGAGAGGATCCATCGTCCAGAGTCACTTGTTATCTGAAAAGTGTCGTTTGTTATTTGGGACTTGTTTTGAAGAGCGAATCGTGCAATATTCCAAAGCTTATTGGTAAAGTTTCGGTAGCTAGCGATCTTCTCTTCGCCAAGCCGAACATCATTTCCAGGTGTTGATCCAATAAGAAGAGATAGTCGAATAGCGTCGGTGCCATACTTTGGGATAATGTCGAGTGGATCCAAGACATTGCCCAGAGACTTGCTCATCTTTCGACCTTGCTCATCGCGTACAAGTCCGTGAAGGTAAACTGTTTTAAATGGGACCTCATCGAGCAGATAGGTACTCATAAGGATCATTCGAGCGACCCAAAAGAATAGAATGTCATATCCGGTTTCCATAACAGAAGTTGGATGGAATGTTTTGAGGTTTATTGTTTGATCTGGCCATCCAAGGGTGGAGAAGGTCCAGAGTCCCGCAGAGAACCAGGTATCAAGTGTGTCAGGGTCTTGTTCTATTTTTCCTCCGCAGTGAGGACATTTATGAAGCCCCTCGATCGAAACGATCGGCTTTTGGCATGGAGTGTCACCTGTTGTTTGTTGTTTGCTATTTTGACAATAATATACCGGTATTTGGTGACCGTACCATATCTGTCGGGAGATACACCAATCACGGAGATTGTCGATCCAATGAAAGTAGGTCTTTTCAAATCGTTTTGGAACGAATTCGATGCCTTTTTCTCGAACTGCCTCTTGCATGAGCTTTTTTAGAGAGGTTTGGGTTCCGTCTCGATCAAACTCTTTGTTTACGTTAATAAACCACTGACGTTTGATCTGGGGTTCTATTGTTCCACCTCCTCGACTGTTGATGGCGACGTTGTGTATATAATTATCCTCGGTCTTTACGAGAAGTCCTTTTTCTCGCAGTTTTTCAACGATCTTTCTTCGAGCTTCGAGGATCGTCAGGCCTTTGAAGGCGGACCCGGCGATGTTGAGAAGGTGACCGTCGTAATCGATGATCTGTTCCTTATCAAGGTGATGTCTCTCGGCAATATCAAAGTCGGTCGGATCATGCCAGGGAGTAATGGTCATCGCGCCCGATCCAAAGCTCATATCAATGATCGGATCTTTGATAAGTATCGCTGTTATTGTTCCGTTGATCCACTCTGCTTCGAATTTTTGGCCATCGTGGTATTTTGCATAGCGTTCATCATCGGGATGGACTACGACGTATTTATCACCAAATTTTGTTTCAGGTCGTGAAGTTCCTATGACGAATGGTCCGTACTGAAAATAATAAAAAGGAACTGTTTCCTCTTTCCATTCTATCTCGTCATCAGAAACAGTGGTTTGCATTTTGGGGTCCCAGTTCACGATCCGGTCTCCTCGATAGATAATTCCTTCATCAAACATCTTTTTAAAAGCGGTGCGTACAGCAAGGTTCCTGTCAGCATCAAGTGTGAAAGCCTCACGTGACCAATCAAGGGAGGATCCCATTTTTCTCATTTGACGACGCATCGTATTGCGACTTTCATCGACAAATTCATCTACGCGTTTTAGAAAGGATTCTCGTCCGAGATCATGTCGAGTCTTTTGTTCGGTGTCCCAGAGGATTCGTTCGACCTTTTCCTGTGTGGCAAGGGCTGCGTGGTCGGTTCCGGGAAGCCAAAGTGTTCTTTCTCCACGCATACGGTGATATCGAATCAGAAGGTCCTCAACAGCCAGCATAACAGAATGTCCAATGTGAAGTGTTCCCGTGGCATTGGGTGGGGGAAGCGTGATCGAAAATGGTTGAGCATCCTCCTCAGTTACTCCTTTTTCTACACAAACATCGGGATTGAAAAAACCACTTTCTTCCCACATTTGATAAATGAGATCCTCGTGTTCTTCAGGAGAGTATGTTTTGGGGAGTTCCTTCATACGGTCTATTTTAATAAAGAAAGTATATCACACAAAGTGCTTTTTTCAACGAAAATAACGAGATTAAAATATTTTGTGTGACTCAAGAGAAAGGTTTGCTTGGGTTTTAAGTTTTTCCCAGTGTTTTTGTGAGGCTTTTCTTTCTTCCTTGGACATGTATATCCAGCGAAATGATGCTGCGGCAGCGATCATCGCGGCGTTGTCCACGGAGTATTTTATTTCTGGTATTTTGTACTCAATATGGGAAAGAGATGATGCGAGGGATTCTCCTAATTGTCTGCGTAGTTCAGTATTGGCGCTAACGCCACCAGCCAGGATGACCGTTCCTGCTTTATATTGCTTAGCTGCCCTAAGGGTTTTTTTGATCAAAACATCGATCGCTGCCTGTTGAAATTCTGCACAGAGGGTATTTATGAACTCATCGGGCAGGTCGGTGTTTTCAGTAAGCAATTTTTCTTTTCTGAATTTTTGCACAGCGTAGAGTACAGCGGTCTTGAGTCCAGAGAAAGAGAAGTTTAGGTCCTGAGAATTGAGCATGGGCCGGGGGAGCGTTACGGGTGAAAATTGATGAATGATAGGTGAGGTCTTTGGAGAATCTAAATCCTGTTTTTTGGTTGCGTGTTGTTCCTTCTTTTTTACTGTTTGTGCTGCACGTTGCGCTACCGCGGGTCCGCCGGGATAACCGAGACCTAAAATGCGCGCGACTTTATCGAATGCTTCACCTACGGCATCGTCTTGCGTTTCCCCAACGATCTCATAATCAAAGTGTTTTTGCATAAGTATGAGTTGTGTATGTCCGCCGGAGACAACAAGTGCAAGAATAGGAAATTTGGGTGATAGGCAACTGGTAACAGGCAAAAAATGAGAAGGTTTTGAATCTTCGCTTGGCTTGTCATTGGCCACTTGTTCCTTGTTATGTATAAAATTTGCATATATATGTCCCTCAATATGGTGAATACCCAGTAAGGGTTTTTGCCAAAGCCAAGAAAGTGTTCGAGCAACGGTGGTTCCCACGAGAAGTGCCGGAATAAGTCCCGGACCTTGGGTAACAGCAAGGGCGTCTATGTCATCTATAGAGATGTGTGACTGTTCCAATGATTTTTTGAGAACGGGGAGAATGTTTTTAGTATGCTCTCGTGCCGCTAGGTTGGGGACAACACCTCCATATTGGGCATGAAGTTTGATCTGTGAAGAGACAACGCTGGCAAGAACCTCAACCGCATCTTGCTCGTACCGAACGATAGAGATAGCCGTTTCGTCACAGGATGTTTCAATGCCGAGAATGGTTACGGACTGGCTTTTTTGGGGCATAGGGGGTAGGATTGATATATAAGTATGGGGTAGAGTTCGCGAGTGATCTCTGATACGTACTCTAACCCGTAAGGCAAAACCTGTCCACTTATGAAAAGATCAAGTACCAGAAAGAATGCCAAAGAAGAACAGTCTATTCTCACTGCGGTAAAGGGTGGTGATACGGAACGGTTTCACGAGATAGAGGAGCGGTATCATGACAAGATACTCTTTTATCTTTGGCATCTTGTGGGATCCAAGGAAGAAGCAGAAGATATTTTGCAAGATGTGCTCATGAAGATCTACAAGTCAATGAGTAGTTTTGATAATCGTAAACGTTTTTCTTCCTGGATATATCGCATTGCTCACAATGAGGCGATAAATCATCTCAAACGTCGAAATCGATTTCGGTCGATATCATGGGAGGATATTGTGAATGTAAAAGATCGTTTAAGTACATCGGATCGGCAAGATTCCCCACAAGAACGATGGATCCGGGGAGAGCGTCGGTCTGAGGTGCGTCGTGCGATCAAAAAGCTCCCGCCAAAGTATAGAGAGGTATTGCTTCTTCGGTACTATTTCGAAAGGTCATATGATGAGATCGCTGATATTATCAACAAACCGCGAAACACCGTCGGCACACTCATTAGTCGGGCCAAGAAGAGGTTGGTGAAAGTTTTGAGTGAAGTGGATGAGTAGGGGATGGAGAGTCTTTATACACAAAGTATCCTGAGGTGATCAGGATACTTTTATGCTTGTAGCCCGTAGGGGAGTCCTTTTTCTCTGTCATTCACACGTGTCTGCGACACAGGTTCATTCCTCCTCCAAAGCCCGGGTTTTCAAAAACGTAAAGCAGTTTACGTTTTTGAAATACCCTTCGACTCCCCCTTTATCAATTACAGTATACTAAAAAATACCTTGATGTGCTCGAGGTATTTTTTAGTATATCCGTAGCCCGTAGGGGAGTCGAACCCCTCTTACCAGGATGAAAACCTGGCGTCCTAACCGATAGACGAACGGGCCAATGAAATGAGGAAAACCTGACGCTTGTCCCGTGCCAACCTTATGGGTTTGGTATCGGGATCCTAATCGATAGACGAATGGGCTAAATCGTTTTAAAAAAAGCACCGTGCGTGCTTTTCAAAACAATGATATAATAACACAGGATAGAAAAAAGTAAATATGTTCGATGTTTTGGTTTATGTCGAAATAAAAAGGGGACTATCTTGTATTTTTTCAGTGAGATGGCTTGACCTGGTCTCTCAACAGTATAATTTATTAAATGCATTTATATGGAGTACTACATAGGAGTTTTGAAGAAGTATGCAGTATTTGAGGGGCGAGCGACACGGTCGGAGTTTTGGTATTTTTTTCTCTTTAACTTGATCATCTCTACTATCATAAGTTTCTTACATATTCCTATATTGGGGTTTGTCTATGCTCTTGGAGTTTTGATCCCTGGTTTGGCGGTAGGGGCTCGTCGGTTGCATGATATTGGAAAGAGTGGATGGTGGTTGCTTATTGGCCCAATTCCTCTTGTGGGAGCGATAGTGCTTATTATCTTCGCAGCTATGGATAGTCAACCAGGTGACAATGAGTACGGACTAAATCCAAAAGGAATGAACACTCCAGGAGCGCCGGTTCCACCGGTTGCCCCTGTGGCGTAAATAGCAAAAACCAAAAGACCTGACGGTCGACTGTCAGGTCTTTTATTATTCGAGATGTATACCCTCATCAAATGTACTGAGGGTTTTTTTGAGGTCAGGGGAGTGAACTAATTCAGGGTCACGGGTGAGAAGATCCTCCGCTTCTTTTTGTGCGAGTGCGATGAGTTTCATATTGCCCATGCTTTCCATAGTAATATCGGGAAGCCCTGACTGTCGTGTTCCGAGAAATTGTCCGGGACCACGTAGCTTCATATCTTCTTCGGCTATCAAGAAACCGTTGAGTGTTTTCTCGAGAATTCGCATTCGCTTGCTTGGCGCTTCGGCATCGTCACTGGCAAAAAGGAAACAATAGGATTGATGGGACCCGCGTCCGATACGTCCACGAAATTGATGAAGTTGGGAGAGTCCAAATCGATCAGCGTTTTCGATGATCATGAGAGTGGCATTGGGTACGTCTACACCTACTTCTACTACTGAGGTAGAAACAAGAAGATCAGTACGTCCTTCTTTAAAGTCGCGCATCACTTCTTCTTTTTCGCTCGACTTCATTCGACCATGTAAAAGTCCAAGTTTGAGGTCGGGAAAAATGTTCTTTTGGAGTTGAGCATGCTCGGTAATGGCCGCTTTTACATTGAGGATCGCGTCCGATTCCTCAACAAAAGGAAGGATGATGTACCCTTGTCTTTTCTTGCTGACATGGGTTTTAATGAAGTCGTAGACCCCGTTTCGTTTTTCCGGGGTGATGATCTTAGTGATGATAGGAAGACGATCTTTGGGCATTATCTCGAGGAGCGATACGTCGAGGTTTCCAAAGAACGCGAGTGACAATGTACGGGGAATGGGGGTAGCGGTCATACTAAGAAGATGAGGTACTGATCGTTCAAGGCCATCCTCGAGTGTTTTGGAGAGTGTTTGTAGGTGAGCCCGTTGGGCCACCCCAAATCGATGCTGTTCATCGATGATCACAAGGGCAAGATCTTTGAATGCCACGTCCTTTTGAATAAGTGCGTGTGTGCCTATGACGATATCTATAAGACCAGCCTTAAGGGCGTTGATGAATTGTGGGCGGCGAATGGATTCAAACTCACTCCTTCCCGGATACATGATGTATTGATAGGCATGTGTCAAAAGTCCGATCGAAATATTTTCTTTTTTGAGAAGTGAACAAAAAGAATGGAAATGTTGAAGGGCTAAAACTTCTGTTGGGGCAAGAAGTGTCGTTTGATGTTTGTGCTGAGCAACGTGTCGGGCGGCAATTGCGGCAACGACCGTTTTTCCAGATCCCACATCCCCGTTAAGGAGGCGGTTCATTGGATGCGGTTGAGAAAGATCTTGAGTGATATGGGAGATAGCTTTTTGTTGATCGTCGGTAAGTGTAAAGGGGAGTGAAGAAATGAAGGATGGCAAAGATGTATCACCTTGGGAGAATACCACCGAAGACTCTTTTGCTCGAATGTATTTTTGTTGGATAGAAAAAAGTTGCAAAAGGAACATCTCTTCAAAAGCGAAATATTTTTGAGCGAGAAGAGCATGCTCCTGTGAGGCAGGTGTGTGAATGAATCGAAATGCCTTTTCTTGTGTGGGAAGATGAAGACGCGTTCGGATATCATTGGGGATCGGATCATTGGGGAACTGTACTCGAGAAAGTATTGTTTGTATCTGCCATCGAAGCCACTTAGAAGTAAGGCCTTCTGTTTCGGGATATACCCCTACAAGGCCTCCAGTATGGGTGGCGTCGCGATGGGCACTTTCACACTCCGGTGACTGGAAGAATACCTCGTTGTCTTTGAGAGAGGCTTTTCCGCTGATACGAACGTGTTTTCCGGGGGAGAGTGTTTTATCGAGGAACTTCCGTCCAAACCAGATCGCCCGAACTGCCCCTGTTTCATCTTCGATAACTGCTTCGGATATCAGCAACTTCTTTCTCCAAGATTGTTTTGAGGTAAAGTTTTTAACGGTGCCCTCTATGGTGCAACGTGTATTGGGTGCGATCTCGCCGATGGGAATGTGTAGAGAGAAGTCATCGTATCGCGCTGGGAAATGTCTTAGGAGATCAATCACGGTGATTATCCCAAGCTTTCTCAGTCGGGTGAGGTGGAAGGATTTTATGGAAGAAATTTTGGAGAGAGGGGAAGAGAAAGTCATGAGAGCATCTAAACATATAAACATCAAAACACGCAAGTATTTGAATATTTAAACAGGAGAATATCTGGATATATAGATATGGAAACAGGGAATATTGAAGTAAATAACTATTTATCTAAGATCTTGCTCAAAGGGCGGAAAAGATTGAAGTCAATTTTAAAGATATCTGCTCGAAATTAGGAAATTTATACCTTGATACCAGGTTTTAGGTAGTTATCTAAGGGACCTTGCTTAAATGTTTGTATGTTTTGATTTTTGTGTGTTAGTGAATAATTACCGGTGTTCCGATCTCGGCCCAGTTGTAGACATATTCGGCGGGCCCTATGCCTAACCGGACGCAGCCGTGGGAAACAGGTATGCCGAGATGGTTTGCACCTTCTTTATACCCTCCCGGCCATTCAGGAAGTTCGTGGATCCCGTATTTTCCGTCGGAAGTAATGGCCATCCAATAGGGCATATAGAGAGAATGTGCTTTTGACCACGGACGAAGGGCTTTGTTGTGTATCTGAAAACTGCCTTTCGGTGTGTCCATTCCTCGCTTTCCTGATGAAATGAGGTAAGCGTTGATCGCCGAACCATTTTCAAAGAGGGTCATCACCTGTGATGCTATATTGATGTCGATGTATTTTCCCTGAGTAATTTGAGCTGGTGTGAATCGTTTTGCTTGTGCAAGGCGTTCGTTAATATTTTGTGAAATTTCTGTTGGGGCTGGGGGGAGCGTAGTAAATTTTGTTTGGTAGATCTGTTTCGGCGTGGAAGAGTCACTTTCCTTTACTCGCGATAGGATCGTGAGTGTATACAGTGTCCCTGGGGAGAATGCTGACTTTGGGAGTATTTCGAATCGCGTTTTTTCTGGGTTATTTTGGAAGGTCACGTCGATATTTGGGGAGAAAACAAAATCTACCCAGAAATCCTCAAGGGGAGTGTCAAACGTCACAACAACTGGGTCTTCTATATCCACAACCACATCCGTTGTGCCATCTTTCGGTGTGACACTGGTGACCGTTGGATATGGAACAGTTTGAAAGTCAAAGATGGCAGTTTGAGGGATTGAAGAGAATGGGTTGGAAGAAGATCCTTCTGGGAGAGTTACGGTGTAGCGTGTTCCGGGATCCCAATTGCTTTGTGGGGTAAGGAGGAGTTTAGTTTGGTTATCTTCCCACTTGGCATAGAAGGGGAGAGAAGGGTTGATATGAATACGTTGGCGGTAGGTGTTGTCAAAAACGGGCTTGGGAAAGTGTATGACAATCGCCTCTATTGGTTTAACGGAGACACTTTTCTGTATTTGGGGAACAAAGGATGAAAAAGAGATAAAATCGTTTGCAAGAAGTGTTTTGCTGACGAGAAAGAAGGAAGAAAGGAGGCTAATAGTAGTGACAACAAGAATGATCCATAAGGGGATCTTCGGACGATCGACGTGCATATTTTGTATATATATAAAGAATTTGTGTGTCTAGTGTATCACAAAAGTTGCAGAAAAAGAAACGAATAGTACTTGATCTGTGCAACAAAGTTAGGTTTTCGGAAAGCATTTGAAAAAAACGATTTCTTGTGTATAGGAGTATGTCAAAAAAAATGGTATACTTTATGTGTTCAGTGGACATTTGTGTTAGTTTTTACGTTTATGTCTTTTTTGGTTTGGTACTATACAAAAGGACTTCTCTCACTCTTTTCGATCACAAGGAATCTTTTGTGGTTTTTGTTGGAGTTCTTTTCGATACAGGAGTTATTTCTTACACTGTTTTCTCCATGGCATCGAGATGTTTCCCAGAAGTATTGGCGGGGATTTGATCCTGTGCGACTCATTCAACTCCTAGCAGAAAATGCTCTATCTCGGGTGATCGGATCTATGGTACGGTTTTCTGTGATCGTGGTGGGACTCACTGCATTTATATTGGCGGGTATCTTTTCGGTCCTTGTCTTTGTGATGTGGGTCACGTTTCCCGTTGCTTTTCTTGCTTTTCTTGTATTGGGAATATCTGAAGGATCTTCCGTATATTGGGTTTTGAGCGTTATGGTCCTCTCAATATTCCTGCTCGCACTGATGCAATATCTGAGAGCTCAACAAGAAGAGGTTTTGTCTCGTCCAGAAGCGCTTCTTAGACAATTCTGGTTTTCTCGTGTGCTCAACCGTGTAGGGATCGAAATATCTAAGGAGAGGTTGCATTCTCTTCGGTCTTTGGATGAATTGGGGGAAATGCTCCGAGAGCATCATGTTCCAGAGGAGGATTTTCAACAGGCATTAACCTGGGAGCAGAAGTTGGAAGTAGATCGCAAGAACAGATCGGCTTTCTGGAAATTAGAAAATTTGAGAAAGGTTCGACCGATCGCCCGGCAGTGGCGTTTTGGATTTACTCCGAATATTGACCGGTATGGGTTTGATATTCTTTCTCGTGGGAGCTTTGAAGATATGCGGGTGTGTGCTCATCCTCGTGAGTTAGAGAGCATGAAGATGACATTGCTTCGTCCGGAGCAGAACTGTGTTCTGCTGGTAGCCCCTTCTGGAACAGGGAAGAAGTCTATTATACAATTCCTTGCAAAACAAACACGAGAACGGAGTGCTCATGTTTTTTCACCTGGTGAGCGCCTTATAAATATCGACCTGGATCGCGTTTTTTCTGCAAGAAATGAGGGGGAATACCCACAAGAAACCATCGAACAGCTTTTCTCTGAGGCGGTCTACGCAGGGAATATCACTCTAGTCATAGAAAACATCGATCGGTATATGGGAGAAGGGGCGGTGCGTTTTGGCACGATCGATCTCTCATCTCTTCTGGTAAAATACCTCCCTATTCCAAGTTTTAGAATAATAGCCACTGTTTCAGGACAGGGATATCATGACTCTTTAGAAAGGAATGAGGGAATATTACAGTATCTTGAGATCATTGAACTTGAGGCGATCGATGATGCCACAGCTCTTTCGGTCCTTTTGGATTTTTTTGACACCGATGAAAAGAAGACGGTGGTGTTCACGATCGGAGCTTTTCGAACCATTATTCGCTATAGTGGACGTTTTCATCCAACGGTTCCTCTGCCCGAACGAGCTTTAGATGTGGCCAAAGAAACAGCTTTGTATTGGCAGCAACATCCGGATGGTCCATTTATCACGCAAAAAACAGTCGACACTTTTGTGTCTTTCAAAACAGGTGTTCCGTTGGGGGATATTCAAGTTTCAGAGAAAGAGAAATTGGTGCGACTAGAAAAGATATTAGCAGAGCGGGTGGTCGGTCAACCGGAGGCAGTGCGACAGGTGGCCCGTGCGCTTAAACGATCTCGGGCTGGAATGAGTGACTCAACAAGGGCGATTGGGAGTTTCCTTTTCTTGGGTCCAACGGGCGTGGGAAAAACGGAGCTCGCAAAAGTACTGTCGAAGGCCTATTTTGGAAAGACGGGATCATTGGTTCGGCTTGATATGAGTGAATTCCAAAGTTCAAATGCAGTTGATCGACTTATGGGATCGCGTGACTTGAATATTCCGGGACAGTTGACCACGATGGTACGTGATCATCCATACGGGGTGTTACTGCTTGATGAGTTAGAAAAGGCGGATGGTGGTGTTTTGGATCTCTTCTTACAGATCCTTGACGAAGGGTTTTTTACCGATGCATTTGGACAGAAAGTGATTTTTACGAATTTGATAATAATAGCCACTTCGAATGCGGGAGCTAATGTTATCAAAGAGAGATTTCAGGCAGGTATGGACACAGAGTCGGTGCATAGGGAGATCATTGAATATATTACCGATAAGAACATATTTCGAGTGGAATTTTTAAATCGTTTTGATGGTGTAATATTCTTTCGACCGATCGCGGGAGGTGAGCTTATTGAGGTGTGTAAGATACTTTTAAGTGAGCTTGCCGATTCGATCAAAAAAAATCGAGGTATCATTCTGGAGTTTCAAGAAGGTGTTCCAGAAAAGGTCGTTGAATTGGGATACGATCCAGTATTTGGAGCTCGAGCGGTCAAGCGATTTATTGCTGAAACGGTAGAATCCAAGATCGCTGATGTGGTCATTGAACGAAATCCTTCTCCTGGGGATATTGTAGTAGTAAGAGCGGAGGATATTTAGTATCTTTCTTAAGGGGGGGTGGTGTTCGTTTAACCTCTAAAGCACAATAATATGGACTCAACGCCTTTGTTTACAGATCTGGAGAATAAGTTGAGAGAAGTTATCTTCGGTATAGTGGGGGCTGTTATTGCCAGTTTTTGCGTGAGTCTGGGTGTTTCGACGATAACATCGGATCATTGGACGATAGTGGTTGCTGGACTTATCGTAGGTATAGCGGGAAGCGCTGCCAATTCTTTCGGGCCACTCATTGTAAGTTCTCCTTTATTGCATACCAAGTCGCCTTCTCGGAACGATCTTGCGCAGTGTCTCGGCTCGTTGTTCTTGACGTTAGTTATCGTTATACTACCTCTTATCTCGTATATGGTTATGGGGAATCTTTCGATAGCGAGGTTTATTTCCATTATGACAGGACTAGTGTTATTGTTCATCTTTGGGATCTATCGCGCACAACTTGAAGGAAAATCTCCGTTAACGCACGGGTTCTTTATGGTTCTTCTTGGTGTGGTGAGTGCCTATGTTTGCTATTATATCGTTTCTCTCTTTAAGTAGTGGCCTGTTTTGATGTTGTAGAATAGGGAAAGAATTGATCTCATGTAAAGCAATGAAGATATTAGTTATCGCTCCGACGCCTTTTTTTGTGAGTCGTGGGACGCCCATTCGTATACTGGAGGAAGCGTTGGCGCTTGAACGGCGAGGACATACAGTGACGTTGGTGTCATATCATATTGGAGAGGAGATACCTAGCAAGCTTGATACGCATATCGATCATCGACGTATTCGGAGGTGGCTTTTTTGGTATAAGAAGTTGGAGGCGGGAGCTGACTGGCAGAAGATCTTGTTGGATATTATGCTTTTGCGAAAGGTATTCTCTTTGGCTCGAAAGCAAAGACCTGATATTATATACGGACATTTGCATGAGGGAACATTGATAGGATGGGTGGTAAAGAATATTTTGTTTTGGAGAAAAATGGTGTTGGTATCTGACCTTCATGGAGGACTTACTTCGGAAATGGTCTCCCATGGATATTTAAAGGGTGGGTGGCTTCGAAAAATATTTCAATATGTTGAGCGGTGGGTGAGCGGACTAGGAGATGTTGTTGTGACGAGCTCATGGGAAAATACGAATGAGATCAAAAAGTTACGAACAAAGGGTCAAATAACTGAAACGCTATTGGATGGGGCAAACAGCACTCATTATCAAGGGTCTCTTGACGAAAAGAGCATCCGACAGAAATGGGGCATTCCGGATGATAGACCTGTGTTTGTCTATACGGGAGCATTGATCCCTAATAAGGGAATGCTTCCGCTGATAGAGGCGATACAAATGTTTTGCAATGCCTTTGGAAATAAAGCCTGTTTTATTCTCGCCGGTTTTCCTGATGAGTATGCCGTCGGACTTGTTCGAGAGCGATCATTGGAAGAGAGCGTTCGCATTATTTCTCCGTTGCACTACTTTGATCTTCCGGGGTTGCTCTCGGTTTGTGACATAGGAATAGATCCAAAGGATTCCGCAACTCATCAAGCATCGGGAAAGATCTTGCAATATATGGCGGCTCGATTACCGGTTGTGTGTTTTGACCGCGAGAACAATAGAAGATATCTCGGTGAGGGAGGAGTCTATTGCCAAGAGGGGGCAAGGGGATTGTACGAAGGATTTTGCTACTGTTTGAAACACCTGGAGGATGTTTGTGAGCAAGGGAAAAAGAATGGAGATAGGGTCAAACAGTTCAGTTGGGATAATGGGTCTCAAAAGATCGAAAGATTGATGATGGAGAAGTTGCCAAAGAAGCTAAAAAGTAATATACTAAAAGGGTAAGTTCTTTTTATGCTAATTTTATAAAAAAATATATGGAAGCAACATTTACTGATGCTAATTTTGATGTCGAAGTACTCCAGGCTGATAAGCCCGTTCTGGTAGATTTCTGGGCACCTTGGTGTGGTCCTTGTCAAATGATGGGTCCGGTCATTGATGACCTTGCTAAGGAAGTTGGAGAGAAGTTCATTGTGGGAAAACTTAATGTGGATGAGAATCCTCAAAAAGCTCAAGAGCATGGGATCATGTCTATTCCAACGATCAAGATATTCGCAAATGGAAAAGTTGTGAAGGAATTTTCTGGCGTGCAGACAGCTGAGGCTTTAAAGAATGCTCTTGAGGGGGCGGAATGACGTCTTTCGGAGTTTGAGCTGAATAGTTTTTAAAAAAACCAAAAGAAATGACAGTCTATAAAAAAGAGATACAATTTGAAACTAAATCTCAGATAGAATTTGTTGATGTAACACAGATGGTTCGTGAGGCTGTGGATGATTCCAAGATCCAGAATGGACAAGTGCTGATATTCGCTCCACATTCGACGATGAGCGTGATCATCAATCACAATGAACCGCTCTTATTGCAGGATTTTGCACGAGTGCTGTACAAGTTGGCACCAGCGGATGAACAATACTCGCACGACCTCTTCGAATTAAAGAAAAATACTCCCATTTCTGATGGTAGGAGCAATGGACATTCCCACTGTAAGGCGATGTTTCTTGGAACAAGTGGGGTGGTGCCTGTAGTTCAAGGAGAGCTTGTTCTTGGTGTGAGACAAAGTGTGTTTTGTGTTGATCTGGATGGGTCTCGAAAACGCTCGGCGATCATTCAAGTGATCGGAGAGTAAAAGATAAGTTGGGATAGAGTATTCCACTGGGTTTTCGGGAATAATTGTGTCATATGAGTAATCTTGTTCGGAATCTTACAGAGAAGGGATATACACGAAATGATGCTCTCATAGAGGCGTTCTCTATGATTGGAAGAGAGGAATTTGTCCCTGAATCGCTGTCGCATAATGCACAGGTGGACATACCTCTACCCATAGGATATGGACAGACAATACCACAACCATCAGTGGTGGCTTTTTCTTTGGATCTGCTTGATGTTGAGAAAGGTCAGAATGTTTTGGAGGTTGGTAGTGGATCAGGATGGGTTGTGGCGCTTTTGGCCTATATAGTGGGTGATGAGGGTCGAGTAACGGGATTAGAGGTCATTCCTGATCTATACCGTTTTGGACAGGAGAATATTCAAAAATTTAATGTCCTTAAAGGAAAAAAAATAGAATTGTATAATGAAGATGGATCGGAAGGATATGCAGCAAATGCTCCTTACGATAGAATATTGGTCGGGCTTGATTTTGAGGAAGTTCCAAAGTTGCTCAAGGACCAATTGAAGGACGGCGGAAAGATGGTCATTTCATTACGTGGATCAATTTGGTTCTTTGAGAAGCGGGGAACGGAGATGTATAGTGAAGAGTATCGTGGTTTTTCCTTCTCTCCTTCGGTGAAGAAAGGAGAATGGGTCGCTTAGTATGATACGATCTCAGAGTTTGGATCGAAGTGGGATATTTACTCATTTTATGATAATAAAAAGAATAGCCATTATTGTTGCATTCTTTTTTCTTTTTGGTGTTGCTCTCTATTTTTGGGCTGATTTTTTGTATCACAAACCAGTAGAGAGCAGTAATGATACGGTTCGAATAGAAATTATCGAGGGAGATGGGGCGTGGACCATCGCAAAAAAGTTGGAAGCGAAAAAACTTGTGAGTTCCCAATACGTTTTTCTTTTTGGCGTATGGCAAGACAAACTTCGTGGAACGTTTCATGCTGGGGTATATGAATTGGCGCGGTCACTTTCTCCAGCTGATATTGCTACGATCATATCGCGCGGAGAGGCAAAATTGAGGGATATAAAGGTCACATTTCCAGAAGGATGGACGGTGCAGGAGATGACTGACCGATTGACGGAGAAGGGGCTTTTGGGCCAATCTTTCTTTGATGTGGCAGAGCATCCAACAGAGGCTATGCTGGCATCTTTTGATTTTCTCTCGACCCTTCCTGAGAAGTCTTCGTTAGAGGGGTACCTTTTTCCGGACACATATTTCTTTCTTCCGGAAACGACCGGAGAAGAGTTGGTGCAGCGGATGCTTCAGACATTTGATACGAAAACTAAAACATTGCGCGCAGAGAGCAGATCGCAAAACAAGAGCTTTGTAGACATCATGATCATGGCGAGCATTCTTGAGGGAGAGGTTCGATCAAGCGAGGATAGGAAAATAGTCAGTGGTATTTTCTGGAAACGTATCGATGCAGGAATGCTACTACAAAGTGATGCCACGTTGAATTACATTCTTCAAAGTGGGAAGGTCCAGCATTCGGCAAATGACCTTGAAACGGATTCTCCATATAACACATATCTCTATAAGGGGCTTCCTCCTGGACCTGTTGGAAATCCATCACTTGATGCGATCGATGCGGCGTTGCATCCACAAGATTCCCCTTATTGGTATTTTCTGAGCGACCCCCAGACAGGACAAACGTACTTTGCAAAAGATTTTGAGGAACATAAAAGAAATAAGGATAGGGTGGGATTGTAACTATTTAGCATTTATACTTTAATTTGTTTTTTATGAGAGAAGAAAAGAAAGCCTTGCGGGATAGAATTGATGTGATATCCGATAAACTCCCGCTTTTGCGGGACCGTCTTTGATGTTTCCAAAAAACAAGAAGAGATCTTAGAATTGGAAAGAGTGTCTTCTCAGTCGGACTTTTGGAATGATTCTGAGCGAGCTCAACGAATAATGCGAAAATTGACACAGGCGAGGGGAACGGTATCTCAGTACGAGTCGTTGGATCAGGAAACACGTGATGTTCTCGAATTGCTCGATATAGCAGAGTCGCCCGTTGAGATGCGTGATGTGGAAAGAATGACGACGGATCTCGAGAAAAAAATGACAGAACTTGAAACGGTCTTGTTGTTCTCTGGTCCATATGACTCAAACGATGCGATCATTATCATTCAAAGTGGTGCCGGTGGGGTGGATGCCCAGGATTGGGCGCAGACGCTTTTGCGAATGTATCTTCGGTGGTGTGAACGAAGTGAGCATAGATCGACGATCCTTGATGAAACGTATGGGGCTGAGGCCGGTATTAAGAGTGCGACCCTTCGTATTGAGGGCGATTATGCGTATGGAAAACTTGCCAGTGAACAGGGAACCCATCGGTTGGTCAGACTTTCTCCTTTTAATGCGAACAACCTTCGACAGACGTCATTTGCGCGCGTAGAAGTTTTACCGGTCGTGGAGGAGTCAACGGAAGAGTCTCTCCTAGAGAGTGATCTCCGTGTGGATGTGTACCGCTCTTCGGGCGCCGGAGGCCAATCGGTCAATACAACAGATTCCGCAGTACGTATCACGCATATTCCGACAGGGATAGTGGCAAGTTGTCAGAACGAGCGTTCTCAACTTCAGAACAAACTCCAGGCTATGGCTATATTGCGTGCAAAACTTGCTCAAAGGAAGATGCAAGAGCGAGAAGAGGAACAGAAAAAACTGCGAGGTGAACAAAGTTCTGCTGAGTGGGGAAGTCAGATCCGATCATACGTTGTCCATCCTTACAAAATGGTAAAGGACCACAGAACAAAGCATGAAACAGCACAAGTGGATGCGGTATTGGATGGGGATATCGATGAATTTATGGAGGCATGGATCAGACGTGACTAGAGTTATAAATATAAAGCGCACAAGGAAGTTCCGGAGTTCTGGTCTATCTGATCCTTAACTTTTCAAGCTTGGAACTTTGCAGATTTTTATGCTATACTAAAAGTATCAAATGAAAAACAACGCATATGATCCAATTTGAAGACGTATCAAAAATTTATCCGGAAGATTTTGTCGCGTTGCGCAACACAAACATCACTATTGAGTCGGGAGAGTTTGTTTCTCTTGTTGGAGCGAGTGGTGCAGGTAAATCTACTTTGTTGAAATTGTTGTATGCTGAAGAGATGCCAACGACTGGGCGAGTGATATTTTTTGGTCGACCAACCAATGAGATCTCTCGTCGTCTTTTGCCTTACTATCGGAGAAACTTTGGGACAGTATTTCAGGACTTCAAACTGTTTAATAACAGAACCGTTTTTGAGAATGTGGCGTTTGCTTTGGAGGTGGACGGAAGAAGCAATGATGAGATCGATGAAGAAGTGCCAAAGATGCTTTCAGTTGTGGGCCTTGAAGGAAAAGAACATCTCTACCCTCGACAGCTTTCCGGCGGAGAGGCGCAGCGAGTCTCTATGGCAAGGGCACTTATCATTGATCCAAAAGTGATCATTGCGGATGAACCAACGGGTAACCTTGATCCAGACTCGACCCATGGGATCGTTGATCTGTTGGTCAAGATCAATAGTTTTGGAACGACTGTTCTTTTGGCTACGCACAGCAAAGAGATCGTGGATCAAGTGAGGAAGCGTGTGATCGTACTCGAGAATGGACATGTGGCTCGTGATGAAAAGAATGGTCGTTATTCACTGGATTAAAAGAAGTCTCAAAAAACACAACAAAAGTAAAAAAAGTGCATTTATATACTCTATAGTATGAAATTCCTCAAATTTAGAAGAACATTTGTTGAAGGGTGGCGAAGTCTTTTTCGCGACGGGTCACTCACATTTGGTACGATCAGCGTACTGGTGCTGTCCCTCTACATTATGGGTATTACGGTCATATTTGGTGTGGTTGTGAGAAATCTCGTGAGTATCGGAGAGAGGTCAATGAATGTTAGTGTCTATTTTGAATCAGGGACTGACGAAAGCATGATGCAGGAGATCAAATCGGAATTGCAAAATGCTGCAGGGATCGCCTCTGTGGAATATGTATCTCCTGATCAAGCTTTAATGCAGCTTCGTGCATCATCACAGGGGAGTGAGAATATCGATAAATCACTCGAGATCCTTGGGGAAAACCCATTGCGACCATCGTTGGTTATACGAGCTCAGGATCCACGCAATTATGAACAAATAGTGCATGATATTGAAAATGCGCGTTTTGCCTCGATCATTCACGAGATCAACTATGCAAAAAATAAGACGGTGATCAACCGACAAACCACCTTTATTAGTACGGTAGAAAAGATCGGATTGTCCCTTGGTGCCGCATTTGTGTTTATCGCCATACTTATTACCTATAATGCTATTCGACTTTCTATGTATGCCAGTCGTCAGGAGTTTGAGATCATGCGATTGGTGGGAGCATCGAATCTGTATATAAAGATGCCCTTATTATTTGAGGGAATGTGGTACGGAATATTTGCTGCCATACTGGCATTCATTCTTCTGGTTCTTACGGCACAATTTATAGCTCCGTTAGTTGGGGATCTGGTTCAGCAAGGGACGGTTCAACTCTTTTTCACGCACTCTGGGATGATCGCGGGAGGACTTCTTCTTGGTGGAATATTTCAAGGGATGATCGGGAGTTGGTTTGCCGTGAAAAGATTTCTCAGTATTTGATTTTTTCCTGATTTTTGTTACTATAGAACAATCCTTGTGTGAGAGGATTGTTTTGTTTCTTGTCTAGACGATCGACCTTTGGGAATGGCCAAGTGGCTCACCTCGCGTCGATGAGCTCCGCGAGTCGAGACGGGTAAGATAATGGGGAAATATTTTGGATCAATTTGGGGAGTAGCCAAGCGGTAAGGCAACGGGTTCTGGTCCCGTCATGCGGGGGTTCGAATCCCTCCTCCCCAGCATTAATAACCTAAAAGAGAGGGGCTTTTAGGTTATTTGTCCAGAGGAGTAGAGGATTCGAACCCTCCTTCGCGAAGTGTTACGGACGGGCAGGCGGGCAGGAACGAGCGAAGGCGAGTCAAGCGAGTATCGACGGACGCGGGTTTAGGAGTGTTCGGCGCTGCCCAGGACAACGAAGTCGTTACTGAATGGCAAGACAAGATCGTTACTCGTCTGAAGTGTTTTTGTATGGGCGGGTCCTTTTCTTAGTTAAGAACATCTGGTAATCCTCCTTTACAAAAAATGTACCTAGGCATAGGATTGTCTTGTCTCTTAAACTGTGGGGGCAGTGGTCATGAATCCAAAGACACCAAGCGTTTTTTCCTTTCCTTTTGGGGGTAACCTTTGGACGGGTTATTCCGAGAAGATGATCGAGGCAATCACTCGATCACAGAGGGGGGATTTTCTGCGGTACAGTGAGCATGAAGTTGAATGCTTACGTTGTGGAAATGGCGTGATCGGAAGCATGGTCATGCTGCTCCCACTGTTCCTTATCGCTTGGGACAGTGAGGAGTTGGTATGGAAGCCTTACTGGACCAGGGCAAAGCACGTGATCACGAGGTTGTACTGCTCGAATTGCGACACACCTCCGTGTCTCGATGCACAATGCGTTATTCGGGTGGTCGATAGGCTGCCGGGATGGCAAAGAGTATCCGAGTCCGTGTGGGTGGATCGTTACTGATGTGATCTCAAAGGAAGAATTTCGAGCAAGGACGCTCAGACAACGATCTGGAGCGTTCGTTGTTTTTATGTACGAGAAAGGAGTGAGACTAAATTTTTATATCGCTGGATGCAAGCTCGTATGTTTTAGCCAAATCCTTTTCTCCCATCACTGAATAGAGTAGGCTCCGTACTTTGAGACCGAACTTTACAACAAATGCTACCAAGCGAACATCTTTTGGATAGTGTTTTCGGCAATAGTGCATAAGCCCTTTGAAGTTATCACCTATGAGACTTGCTTCAAGTCCTTTGCTACTCGCTCCGCCGAGGTGTACCACTTCAACGGTTGGAGTGAAGAGAATAGTGAACCCCTTTTGGCTCATGCGTTTGCACCACTCAACATCCACCATATGAAACCAAAGTTTATCATCAAATCCATCTGTGAGTGTGTATACTTTCTTTCTCAAGGTCATAAAACAAGGTGGACACCACTCCATACGTCCTTCTTTGTTGTAGAATCCTGAATTATAGCTGTAGATCTTGTGGATAAAGTTTTTTATGATCGGAAAACTTTCAAGGCCGAATGCCCAAGAAATGATCCTGAGTGGGGTTGGAAGATAGCCACCATAATTGTGAAAGACTCCGTCTTCAGTTACCCATCTGCTTACAAGCACATCGCAACCTTTTTCACTTTCGATCTTTTGAAGGCTTGTTACTATAGAGTCTTTTTTAACATAGGTATCGGAGTTCATGAGGAGAATATAGGTGGTCTCGACGGTTTTCATAGCCAAATTATTTCCTGCCGCGTAGCCAATATTCTCTTCTAGAGCGATAAGGTGAACAAAAGGATGCTTTTCTTTTATCATATCTACCGAGCCATCTTTTGAGCCATTATCCACCACGATTACTTGGATGTCATTTTTGAGTATCTCGGTGCAGTATGAAACAGCTTCTTTGAGTTTAGTGAGGCATATATCTGTTACTTCCAACGAGTTGTAAGAAAGTAAGATGATCGTACAATCCTGTTTTGATGGCATAAGTTTACAATTATATTCTTTTATACAGGTCCGTTAAAAAAGTGTAGATATCGGTAAATTTTTGTATGTTGAATTCCTTACTCACCTTTGCATTATTTGCGACAGAGTATCGTATGTCTCCAAACTTCTTGGATCTGTTTTTCTTGAAGGTGTATCCCAAACTTTCGAAGAACTGGGCTATATCATTTATGCTTACGGGTCGACCAGATCCAAGATTGTAGACTTCTTTTGTGTTAGGTCGCTTGCCTAGGGAAGATACCGAGTGGAGGAGAACATTGACGATATCACCTATGTAAATAAAATCTCTTGTTATATTCCCATTACCACTAAGGTATATCGTGTGTTTTGTTGTTATTTGTTCGTAGATCTGGGGAATTATCCCTATATTTGAGTAGTATTTTCCTTGGTCTTCACCATACACGTTGAATATTCGAAAAATATCCAATAGTGTATTTTTCTCGGAACAGTAAGCAGTCAGGAGATCTTCTTGGAGTTTTTTGGTAATGCCGTAGTGAGAGGTGGGATTTACCATGTCATCCTCTTTTATTTTTTGAGGTGATAGGTCGGTACTTCCGCAGAGTGGACATTGTAATTTTTCAGACAAGGAGGGACTGACACGTTTTTTGCAGGCGCTGCATGTATAGGATCCTTCACCATAGATGCCCCTCGTGGAGGTAAGAATGAATTTTTTTATATTTGGAGAATATTGTTCTAGAACATTGAGAAATATGCGAAGGTTAATGTTGTTTTCTTGCAAGTAGAGAAGAGGATCAGCATTGGATTCTTTATAAGAATTGAGGGAAGCCATATAGACCACCACATCTATATCTTTCAAAAATCTTTTGTATTTTCCAATCTCCGAAACATTTGACTCGATCAAAGTGAGTCTTCGACCTTTTTTTAATTCTTTATTCACAGCTCTTTTATGGGGGGTGTCTATGTGAAAATTATCCACAATAACAATTTCGATGGATTTGGGCAGCGCCTTGACCAGCTCATTACCAATATAGCCAGCTCCTCCGGTGATCAGCACCTTTTTTGGGCTTTTCATATTGTTTCTTTTAATTTATTTGAAAATGGGAGTATCTACTGCTCGTTCATATTAAGGGTCAATAAGTTGAGAATGTCAAATACTCTCTGTCTTTTTGGTCAAAACTCATTGATGGTTTTGCTCGGTTTTACTTGACGGATGGGTATTATCTGGTATAGAGTAAAGTTTCATATTGATGAGACCCGTTTCGTCCGTTAGAAAGTTAGGTAGTCTGATGTTATGAAAAGTGTGGTAGTGGATCCAAACACACAGAAAAGAAAGATATCTGTCGTGATACCAACGCTCAATGAAAGGGAGAGTGTCGAGCCACTCATCCGAAGAATCGCGCGTTCACTTGAGGATTCAGATATTGTCTGGGAGGCCATCTTCATAGACGATCATTCTCAAGACGGGACAGTAGGTGAGATAAATCGAATGGCATTGGAATATGCCAATGTTTCGGTTTATGTCAAGCAAGGGAAACCTGGAAAAGCATATTCGCTTTTGGAGGGATTTTCGTATGCACAGTATCCCTATATTGCGATGTTGGATGCTGATCTCCAATATCCTCCGGAAGCGTTGCCGGAAATGGTCACTATGCTCTCTGAGGGAAAAGCGGATATTGTGGTAGGCAATCGCAAGGAAAAAGAAACAACACTTTTGCGAAAGATACTCAGTCGGGGATTTAGTTTGTTCTTTGGTAAATTTTTACACGGACTTGATTGTGATGTGCAATCAGGTATGAAGGCATTCCGAAAAAAGATCATTCGAGAGGTTGTACTCGACCCAACACCGTGGACATTCGATCTTGAATTTCTTCTTTCGGCGAGGAATTACGGATACGTGATCGGGGGCGTGACCATATCTTTTGCTGAACGGTTCAAGGGCGAGTCAAAGATACATTTCTTTAAGGCAGTTACAGAGATCGGGTGGAACGCTCTCAAGCTTCGATTTAAAGGACGTCCGCCACTGCTCATCCATCCGGAGTCCACAGAGCGTATGATCGGGGCAGGGGTTGCGCACAACAAATCTCGTTTTATCACGCATACTACCTTACATCATAAGCATTCGGCACTCCATACATTTGCTCCGTGGCAACGAAATTTTGGGATACTATTTTTCATCGCTTTAGTGGTGGGGCTGATGCTGGATCCCATACAAACCGGTATTGTAGTCATAGCGTTTCTGAGCATAGTGTATTTTATTGATGTTGTGTTTAATCTGGGGTTGGTGCTTAAGAGCTTAAAAACTCCTCCCGAGATCGAAAGCACGGAAGAGGAACTGAGATCCGTGTCAGACAAGGATCTGCCCATATATTCCATACTCTGTCCGTTATACAGAGAAGCACATATCTTGCCGGGATTTGTTGCAGCTATTGATAAGATAGAATGGCCGAAAGATAAACTCGATGTACTTTTGCTTCTTGAGGAGAATGATCCTGAAACGATCGTAGCCGCAAGATCAATGAAACTTCCTGACCATTTTCGCATAGTGGTCGTTCCTCACTCAATGCCGAAAACGAAACCGAAGGCATGCAACTATGGACTCTCTCTTGCTCGTGGGGAGTATGTAGTGATCTACGACGCTGAGGACATACCGGATCCGTGGCAGCTCCGTAAGGCTTTTCTGGGATTTCAAAAATTAGGTCCCGAGGTTCAGTGTTTACAGGCCAAGCTCAACTACTTCAATCCAAATGACAATCTATTGACCCGATTTTTTACAGCGGAGTATTCGTTGTGGTTTGATATCGTCTTGGTAGGACTTCAGACTGCCAATACTTCTATCCCACTTGGGGGCACAAGTAACCACTTCCGTCGAAGCGATCTGCTCGCCTTCGAAGGATGGGACCCATTCAATGTAACGGAGGACTGTGATCTCGGTATGCGTCTTTTTAAGCGGGGAGGAAGAACGGCGGTCATCGATTCTGTGACACTAGAAGAGGCAAATAGTCATATCAAGAACTGGCTGCGACAGCGCTCTCGTTGGATCAAGGGGTATATGCAGACCTATCTTGTTCATATGCGAGATCCTATCGCTTTCTTTCGTGAGAATGGACTGCACGCTCTTATCTTTCAGTTGGTGGTTGGAGGAAAGATCGCCTTTCTTTTCATCAACCCGATCCTTTGGATCACGACTATCGCGTACTTCACGCTGTACGCTTATGTGGGTCCAACGATCCAGGAACTGTTTCCCACCTGGGTTTTCTATATGGCGGCAGTATCGATGGTATTCGGGAATTTCCTTTATATCTACTATTACATGATCGGGTGTGCCAAACGAGGGCACTGGGACCTTATCAAATATGTTTTTTTGGTGCCTTTGTACTGGATACTTGGAAGTATTGCAGCATCGATCGCCCTTTATGAACTTCTTGTTAAGCCACATTATTGGCAGAAGACCACGCATGGACTCCATTTGAATCGAAAACCAGGACGTCGATTTTTTGATATAAGAAAACCTTTATTTCTGAAGACTCTTCCTGCCCAAGTCAAAGAAGTTCAGCAACCTACCCAAGAGGCTGTTTCTGAGATGGGTCAGAAAGTTGTTGCAGAAACCACCCCTCAGGTGAGTCAAGTTCAAGAAACTCAAAAGAAACTTGTTAGTAGACCGACCAAAAAGGGATCTCGATCCAGGGTGCGTCCAATCGCGTTGATCGCTTGGCTTCGACGCATTATGCCAGAATCCTTATATAATTTTATTTTCTCGAGCAAGGGATTCTTTATGGGGGCATTGGTGTTTTCCAACTTCATTAACTTTTTGTTCAATGCATTTTTGGGGAGGGTGTTGAGGTTTGAAGATCTTGCGTTGGTAACATTGATCAATACGCTGTGGTTTCTTGCTTCTGTTGTGGTGAGCGCCTTTTCTTTGACCATGAACCATAGGGCTGCGTATCTTTATCCTTCCAAGGGCTATGGTGCGGTGAACGCTTTTTTCAAAAAAACGATGGGGTTGGCGATCGAGATCTCTCTCGTGGTGTCGTTTTTCTGGGTCGTAGGAGCACCGTTTATTGCAAAATTCTTTAACTTGAGTGATATTCTCCCGCTCATCCTTTTTACTCCGATCTTTACGTTGGGAATGCTTGCGGCTGGAAGTCGGGGACTATTGCAAGGGGTCTACCACTTCTCTTCGGTTGCATTGCTTTTTGTGGGTGAGGCGATCATTAAGTTTGGTATCGCTGGGCTACTGGTTCTATTGGGACTTTCTGGTTGGGTTTATCTTTCGATCCCACTTGCCATTGCTGTCACAGGAGTATTGTCATATCTTGTAGTACTCTGGACGGCAAAGAAAAAAGAATATCAAGAAACGGATTCGGTAGAGCCATTCCCCAATTCCTTTTTTTCCTCGACCGTCATAGTGAATCTTTCAGTAGTAATATTTTTGAGTGTAGATATCTTTTTGGCCAATCATTACCTTGATCCGGTGCAAGCAGGGCAGTATGCACTTATAGCGATCATTGGGAAAATGATCTATTTTCTCGGATCGCTCCCCAACTCATTCACCATAACGTTTGTGAGTCGGAATGAAGGACTGAAGTTGAAGACCAATAAGATCCTGTACTTGGTGTATAGTGTGGTATTCGCGGTCGTTGTGTGCGGGGTCCTTCTTTTGGGGGTATTTGGATCGTATACCGCTCCGTTCCTTTTTGGAGAGAAAGCGCGAGCCATCGTTCATATGCTTCTCCCGTATACGGTGGCATTGGGCATATTTACCCTTTCGGGAGTTACCGTTTCTTATCATCTGGCGAAACGTCACTATGCATTTTCTCTCTTGAGCTTTATTCTCTCGTTGGGTTTGGTTGGAGGAATAATGATCTCACATGGATCATTGGAAGATATCGTGCATGTAATATTTATTGTGAGCATTGTTGGGTGGATGCTTCTGACCGTACTCCATTTCCTCTACGATGATCTGAGATTTCTCCATCGTGCCGGGCGTGATCTTTTGGGGGTCTTTTCCAATGGATTTTCTGATGATCTACCCAAGTTGGCCGTAGGAAAGAAGCATATTTTGATCTTTAACTGGCGCGATACGGAGCATAAATTTGCCGGCGGAGCCGAGGTCTATGTCCACGAAATAGCCAAAGAGTGGGTCAAGGAGGGAAATTATGTCACGCTTTTTTGTGGAAATGATGGACGGGAGAAACGTCACGAGATGGTGGATGATGTGCAAGTGATCCGTCGAGGAGGATTTTATCTTGTCTATGTGTGGGCATTCTTTTACTATATTTTTCGATTTCGTGGAAAGTATGATGTTGTGATCGATTGTGAAAATGGTATCCCATTCTTTACACCAATATATGTACGCGAGCCAATATTTTGTCTTTTGCATCATGTGCATCAAAATGTTTTTCATCGATCATTGATCCAACCACTTGCTTGGTTGGCAAGTACTCTCGAAAAAGATATTATGCCTTTCTTTTATAAGAAGATAAAGTTCATCACAGTTTCAGAATCGAGCAAGCGTGAGATGAAAGAGCTTGGATTGGGAAAGAGAGGGATCACCGTTGTACATCCAGGCGTTGATCCAGCGACCCTTTCAGAGATACTCGTTGAAAAAACCTCTTCCCCGGTTGTCCTCTATTTGGGACGTCTCAAAAGCTACAAGTCAGTGGATGTTTTGATCAATGCTTTTCGCATCGTACTTCGGGAGCGACCGGACGCGCAACTCATCATTGCGGGAAGCGGAGAAGAGGAGCGTCGTTTAAAAAAACTAGCCGGTGAACTGCAGATCCCTATAGACCGGATCCAATTTACTGGACAAGTTGATAATGAAGAAAAGGTTCGGCTTTTGCAGAGTTCTTGGGTGCTTGTGAATCCTTCATTTATGGAAGGTTGGGGAATTGTTGCTATTGAGGCGAATGCTTGTGGTACTCCTGTGATCGCTTCCGATGTTCCTGGGCTTCGTGATTCGGTGCGAGACAAAAACACTGGATATTTGGTGCCTTATGGTGACATTCGGGGATTTGCTGAGAAGATACTACTTATCATTCGTGATAAGGAATTGCGTGAGGGAATGTCTGAAAAGGCTCGAGTGTGGGCGAGTAACTTTACCTGGGCGGAAACGAGTAAGAATTTTCTTGGATGTATCGTGAGGGGACATAAATAAAAGATACTATAAACGAATGAAAAAAGATCCGATCTGCATAGGATTAAAAACGATCATAGATGTGTTCTTGGACACGAAGCACAGAAGAAGTTCAGCAACTTCTTTGACCATTTTTCCGAATAGGATCGGTGAGTATGTTTTTGTGAAGGAATTCTTCCCACAGAGAAGCAGTAAAACATACCGATACGGTATCTACAAAAATGGATCGGGAGAGAAAGCAATAGCCAAGCAATGGATCGGGAAAAAACACTCCCTTCCTTGGTATTCCCTGGCTAATGAGATCTCGGTCTACCGGGTACTGCAAGAGACTCTTAGGGCGCATCCTGAGGTCACGGAGAAATTTCCGCATATACACATTCCAAGATTTATTGATGAAGTTGAGGATAAGAAGAGTCTGATCCTTCTTATTGAATGTCTGGAAGAAAGTAAACCACTTATTGAATTTCCCGAAGAAAAAAGACTTGAGACATACGCGCAAGTGTTAGGATACCTTGCATTCCTGGGGAAATATATAAAGGGAAAACGATTAGTATCAATTTCTCATCGAACAGCATGGCACACTGTGATCTTATTTCCAATAATTTTTGCGCGTGCCCTTCTTAGGCATCCATCATGCATCGTTTTCATCTTTCGTTCGGCGATAGCGTATATGAGGCGAATCCCTTGTTTATTTAAGGCAGGTGTGAGTTTTTCCCATCGTGACCTTGGGGGCTGGAACATCCTTGCGCGAGGTGATGATGTTTGGATCATTGATTTCCAGCTTGCGGTGCTTACACATCCGTTATTTGATGCTGTGAGTATAGCGTTGAAGACTTGGGAAGACCCCAATTTTGGCAAGAAATTTCTCGAGTCGGTATATATGAAAGAGCTTCTGGCCAAAGAATGTTCACGAAAAGAGTTTTTAGCACTGTCAGCGCATTTAGCTCTCTATAATCTGAGTTTGAGATCTGGGCGGGATCCTATGATGGTCATAGACTTTCTCTCAAGTCAGCTTGATGGGGGAAACACCTCTGTATTCTGTGAAAAAGTTCGTTCGTTATGGAAAAGATTTAAACAAGAGATCTATATCTTGATGTATTCGTCCACCAAGAAAATAAAGATCGAACCATTTGATCCTAAGGGGTTGGAAATGACAGATCTGGTCATAAAGGATATTCGTTCTGTGATGTCGGAACAATTTCCCATTCATTTGCTTGGGTCGGTGAGTATGGGTATTGCTGGTCGCCGGGATATCGATATTTTTATTGAGTGTAGGGCGACTGACTTTTCATCTCATATTGAGGATATCTCTTCTCTTTTTGGCAAGCCGGTTCGGAAGAAGCGGGATTATATAGAATGGCAAACAAAGCGAGATGGTTGGGAAATAGATATACTTCTGATCGATCCGACCACGGAAAAGTTCAAAGATCAGTCATCGGTAGTGTGGGCTATTCAAAATGATGAAAAGTTGAAACAGGAGTATGAACAGTTGAAACTCGAGTGTAACGGAAAGTCCTTTCGGGAATACGAACGGAGAAAACACGAATTTCTCGAAGGGTTGAGAGAGCGTTTGGTGAAAAGTGAACATAATGGATAAGTAAATCGGAAACAACCGTATGCAAGCAACAGCGACGCAAGATCGATCTGCGGAAGAGAAAAAACTTTCTGTGACCATAGGTATCCCCGCGTACAATGAGGAACGCAATACGGGGTATCTTTTAGAAGTGCTTCAGGACCAAGAAGAGACCGGTTTTACTATTGATGAAGTGATAGTTGTTTCAGACGGTTCTTCTGATGGTACAGATAAGATCGTCCGAGAATTTTGCAAAGATCACCCTCGTTTTAAGTTGATGGCGGATGGGAAGAGGTGTGGAAAGTTCGCTCGTATGAACGAACTTATGCAAAATGCCACATCCGATGTGATCGTGATCCTAGATGCAGATATTTATGTGGAAGGAAAGGATCTTCTTTATGAACTCCTGGCGCCGCTTTTGGAGGAGGAAGAGGTTGTGCATACTTCTGGTTATGCCCTCTCACTCAAACCGAGGACATTTGCTGAGAGAGTGGCCCATGCGGGTGCGATCACCTGGGAGTACGTGCGACGCGCTCCTCGAGTTTCTTATCTCTATCGATCTGAGGGAAGGATAAGGGCATTTCGTCGGGAGATGTACGAAGTATTGCGGTTTCCTGATGCATCCGCAGATGAAGCCTTCTCGTTCCTTTTTGGTGAGTCCAGAGGATTTAAGTTCAAAGTTGCCGAAAAGGCACTCGTTCGATATAGACTGCCATCGAATTTTTCCGATTACATAAAACAGATGCAACGATTCCTCAAATCAGAGAGAATACAGGCCAAGGAATTTGATCCGGCATTTGTTGCACAGTATTATAATATAGGACTCGCACAGAAGTTTTTTGCACTCGTTCAATCTTGGATCCGCAATCCCTTTTGGGTGACGATCTATTGTTGTACACTTCCCATCGTTCGCATGCTGATGATCCGAGATGCGCACGAGGATAAAGATAGTGGTACATGGGAAACGGTGCAATCTACCAAGTCACTCAACGGATCTCTCAATAAAAAGAACATTATCGTATCGAACTATGACGATGTGGAGAACCCGCATTATGCTGGCGGAGGCGCTGTGGCCGTACATGAAATAGCTCGTCGTCTGTCTCATGAGTTCAACGTGACCGTTCTTACGGGCAAATATCCCGGAGCAAAAAATGAAGAAAGGAACGGTGTGCACTATCGTCGTATTGGTTTTTCGATGTTTGGAGGACAGATCGGTCAGTTACTGTATCATTTGACTCTTCCTTGGTACGTGATGTTTTTGGATTACGACATATGGATAGAGAGTTTTACACCGCCATTTTCTACTTCATTTACTCCAGTATTCACCAAAAAACCGGTGGTCGCGCTTGTGCATATGCTCAGTGCTCAAGATATGGTGCGAAAATATCATCTCCCTTTCCATTGGATCGAGAACTTTGGTTTGAAATTCTACCGTCATTTTATCGTGGTGACCAAGACAAGCGCCGAGGAAGTTATCGCCCACAACCATTCTGCGGAGATAAAAATAATCCCCAATGGTGTATATATGCCCACATTGAATGGGGAGCGGGTGGGGAAGCACTTGTCCTACATTGGGCGCATTGAAGTGGATCAAAAGGGCATTGACCTTTTGCTCAAAGCCTACAAAAAGATCTCGGAGACCATGGCAGTTCCGCTGGTCATTGCCGGGGTGGGCACGGAGACCGAGATGGCCCGTGTGAAGAAGCTTATAGAATTGCACGAGCTTGGTGACTCCGTTCATCTGCTGGGACGGATCAACGCTCAAGAGAAAGAGAACTTCTTTCGCGAAACGATCGCTTGCTTATTACCTTCTCGGTTTGAGACGTTTTCTCTTGTGGCGCTGGAGATGATGTCCTATGGTGTTCCTACTGTGGCTTTTGATATTCCAGGGCTTCAGTGGATCACTTCTAACGATGCGATCATTCGTGTGCCAAGCTTTGATGTAGACGCTATGGCCAACGCTGTTTTGAAGCCTATGCAGAGTAGCAAATTGTATCAGAAGACAGCACAGCAAGCTCGACTATATGCTGAAAAATATGATTGGGATTCTATAGCGAAGGAATACGAGCAATTCATAACGGA
Source organism: Minisyncoccia bacterium (assembly GCA_041738235.1). GTDB lineage: Bacteria > Patescibacteriota > Minisyncoccia > Moranbacterales > JBGSQF01. Next base: position 43,438 of record JBGSQF010000012.1, on the reverse strand, counting down.
TGTGATAACTCAAAAGAGGTGATATGAAAGAGAACGCATTAGAACAATTGTTGGCCAAATATACGCACTGCTATTTCGTCTCTCCACATTTGGATGACGCGGTTTTGTCATGTGGCAATCTGATGTCGTACCTTACAGGCAAGATGCATATGTCCGTTTTGACGATATTCACTGAGGCGGGAGAGGGGAGACAAGAAACGCTCTCAGCCAAGATGTTTCTCAAACAGTGTGGTATCAAGAATGCGAAAGAACTTTTTGCCAAGAGAAAAGAGGAGGATAAAACTGTGCTGGAGTTGTTAGAGGCGTCGTATACACATCTAGGATATAAGGATGCTCTATGGCGTAAGAAGCGATCGGGATGGCTTGGGAAGATCTTGGGTAAGATCTTTCCGGAATTTGTACACGTGTATCCGACATATCGTTTTCATATTACGAGAGGGCGTATCGCCAAGGATGATCATGATCTTATGGATGAGATCGAAAAGTCTCTCAGGGCATCGATCGACGCCAACACGAAGAACATACTTTTTTTTCCGATCGGATTGGGAAAACATGTTGATCATGTGATAACCAGTAAGATGGGATTGCGTTTTTCCGAGAATGTGGTATTCTACGCGGATTTCCCGTACTGTCTCAGCGATACTCCGAATGATGCCTATTTTAGAGAGCGAGGTTTTCAACGGGTTGAGTTTGGTCTCAACGGGAAGGTAAAACACCCACTCATCAAACTGTATGCGACGCAACCGCTTTTTTCTGATGTTATTCCCGAAGTGCCCGAAGTATATTATGTTAAGTGATAGTATCTATCAAGTATGGACCTAAAAAAACTGCAAAAAAATTGGACATCCCCTATACTTTCTGGGTTGGTAGTTCTTGTAGTAGCGATCATCCTGCTCCTAAGCCTTCGCGGTCTTCCTGGAACTCCCACGATCAAAGAGCTCAACACTTCAGCGTGGTCATTTGATGGTCCATTAGAGCTTTCTCCCGAACGAGGACGGTTTGCGCTTCTTTATTCGCTCGTCGAGAACCATTCTCTGACATTTAGTGTTGCTGTCGCACGTTTGGCGGTTCCGGATCTCGCGATCACTTCGATGGGGAAATACGTTTCATTGTTTGCCCCAGGAGTTTCCTTTTTGGTCGTTCCCGGGTATGTGATAGGGAAGTACTTTGGGATCTCGCAAGTGGGCACATATGCCATGATCGCTGTGTTTGCCTTTATGAATATGTTTCTCATAGCGTCGATCGTGAAGAGGCTCGGCGGTAGGTGGTACGCGGGGGTTTTGGGAGGGGCTACATTTCTCTTTGCTTCTCCGGCGTTTGCCTATGGTGTGAGCCTTTACCAGCATCATGTGAGCGTTTTTTTGTTACTTGTTTCTTTGTGGGCATTGTTTTCTTTTCGAAATATATGGAGCCTTGCGATCGTATGGTTTGCTTGTGCAGCATCTATCGTTGTGGACAACCCCAATCTCTTCTTGATGTTTCCAGTGGGGCTCTATGCACTGGTGAGATTGTTTGAGATCGTTCGCAAAGGAGGGAAAAAGACACAGTCAAAGAGGTTTGTTTTTGGCATACTGACCTTTGCAGGATTCTTGATCCCTTTGGCGTTCTTTGGTTGGTACAACTATTCAGCCTATGGCAATATGTTCCAATTGCCAGGGACTCTTGAAGGGGTTGCTGAGATCGACGCGTATGGGAACCCCAAAAAAGAGAGCACCTACCAACAAGAAGTATTGACCCAAGAGCAACTGGCTTCTCTTCAGGAAATGAAGGGTGACAAAACGGCGGTTGGTTTTTTTGAAACACGTAATCTTTACAACGGTTTCTATATTCATTTCCTCAGTCCTGATCGTGGGGTATTCGCCTTTGCGCCCGTTATGCTGTTGGGCATCTTTGGGCTTGTGCTCTTGTATCGTAAACAGGGGCGGATCGTGGCTCTTCTCACTGCCATCATCGGAGCTAATATCCTTTTGTATTCGATGTGGGGTGATCCGTGGGGTGGTTGGGCATTTGGTTCTCGTTATCTTATTCCTACCTATGCGGTCTTGGCGATCGGATTGGGTATGGCGCTTTCTCAGTGGAATAGAAAATGGTGGTTTATTGGTCTCTTCGCGGTACTTTTTGTTTATTCAGGAGCGGTCAATACGTTGGGTACGATTACCTCTATGGCCAACCCTCCCAAAGTGCAGGTGCTTGCGATGGAGAAACAGTCGGGGCATGAAGAAAAGTATACCTATTTTAGAAATTGGGAATTCCTGGATTCAAAGTATGGAAGTCCGATAGGATCGAAATCGTACTTGTATGACGTGTGGTTTCGAGGTGTACTGACCCCAAGGGAATATTTTATACTGGTATATCTTTTGGTCCTTGGATTGGGTGCAAGTATGTTGACCGTTAATTTTATTGGTCGTGAAAAGAAATAACCGTTTATGAACACTACTCGATCAAAATCTTTTTATTCTTGGACATACTTGCGTGAACGCTTGACCGCGTTTCTTGAACGACATGCTCTCGTGCTCATCTTTGCGATATTGGCAGGGATATCGGTCTACACGTTCTTGCACTACTATGCCAACGGTCTCGGACTCGCGTACAATGACGCACGGTCGCATCTCGACATTGGTCGTCGTGTGGTGGAGGGACTCAATCCCGGGTTTGCTCAGTTGGGATCGGTGTGGCTTCCACTGACGCATCTCTTGATGGGTGTGACGATCTGGAGCGACTTTATGTGGCACTCCGGATTGGCTGGAGCAATATGGTCGATGCTTTCTTTCGTGCTCACTGGAGCGATCATCTATCTCTATCTTCGTGAGTTGGGCGTGGGGATGACTGGGAGAGTTGCTGCGGTAGCACTCTTTGCTTCCAATATGAATGTTTTGTATTTGCAATCCACAGCGATGACGGAGTTGATGCTTATCTCCACAATGACCGTTGGATCGTATTATTTACTTAAATGGTTCAAGGGAGAAGACATACTTCAACTTATCTACGCCGCATTTTTCATTATGTTGGCGACACTGGTGCGCTATGATGGATGGTTTTTACTTTTCTTTTCGGCGGTGCTTATCTCGATATTTTTGTTCCGAAAGAACGGCTACAAATATACGGAAGGCGTGTTCGTTTTTTTCTCTACATTGGGCGGGTTTGGTGTATTTCTGTGGCTTTTGTGGAATGCCCTTATTTTCAAAGACCCGTTCTATTTCGCCTTCGGGCCCTATTCGGCACATTACCAGCAGGACCAGTTGGATGCTGCGGGTGTTTTGCCGACCAAGGGTCAATGGTTTTTCTCGCTCAAGATGTATATGTACGCGTACGCGTACAATGTAGGCGCATTTAGTATGGTGCTTGGATTTGTGGGTATGATCGTTTTGTGGTTCAAGAAGTCGCTTCCGGCTCATATCCGTCTTGCCACCGTAGCCCTTATTGCGCCGCTTTTGTTCAATGTCCTGGCTTTGTATTTGGGTCACTCCGTGCTCTATATTCAGGGAATTTCCGGTGACACGTGGTTCAATGTGCGTTATGGTGTTATGATGATGCCATCGGTTGCGATCTTTGTCGGATATCTGATACACGTACTTCCACCACTTCGCGTCACACTGATCGGTCTTCTCCTTTTAACGACCTTCTTTCAATTCAGTAGTGGTGACGCCGTGACGATCGATGACGCTCGAGTGGGGTCGAGTCAGAAGAACGTATCCGAAGTTTCGGGGTGGTTGCAGAAGCACGCCGGTCCGGAAAAAGGATTTATTCTGATCTCCGCGGCATCACACGATTCTATTATTTTTTCTTCGGGACTCCCGATGAAGCGATTTATCCACGAAGGAACCGGTACTTATTACGATGCAGCTATACAGTATCCGGATCATTGGGCGCGTTGGATCGTGGTAAGAAGTTATTCCAATGAGGACTCCACTTGGCGTCTCATCCACGACAATCCGGGGTTTGCTCGGTATGAACTGGTGGATCACTATCCATTTGCCGATATATATCAGCTCAAAGATGAGTATCTTTCGGAGCTCAATATTGATGCAATTTTGGACCCAAAGGTAAAGAAGTAATGGCCCTCATGCAAAAGAGATGAAAAAATTTCTCATATATCCCTTGATCGGTGTGACGTTGATCTTTGTCGTGGCTTTGTTCTTTAATGCGAACTTTCATACGCCGGCCTTATATCTTACAAAACCCACGGGAAAAAATATCTGGCAATTCCAGTCCATTGATACGATGAAATACTCTCGGGACCTTGCTAAAGAAAAGCTCAACGATGCTTCTTTCGACACGATCATCGAGAGTCAAATAAAGGCTATTGCGAGTACCGGTGCGACCCATGTGGCGATCGCCACTCCCTATGATGAAGAATTCATACCGTTTCTCAAGCGATGGGTCTCGGCGGCAAGAAAGCAACATCTTAAAGTGTGGTTTCGTGGAAACTTCTCTGGGTGGGAAGGGTGGTTTGGGTATACAAAAATGAGCCGGGGAAACCATATCGCCAAGACTCAAGAATTCATCATGAGACACCCGGACCTTTTTGAAAATGGAGATGCTTTTACATCATGTCCTGAATGTGAGAACGGAGGATCGGGAGATCCCAGAAAAACGGGGGACGTGACCGGATATCGGAATTTTTTGATCAGCGAATACGATGTTGCCAACAAGGCTTTCAAGGATATCGGTCGAATGGTGACGACCAACTACTTTTCAATGAATGCGGACGTGGCACGGCTTATTATGGACTCTGCTACAACCAAGCGACTGGGTGGGATCGTCACGATCGATCACTATGTAGCTACACCGGAGAAACTGGTATCGGATATTCGGGATATTGCCAGGAATTCCGGAGGACAGGTCATCTTGGGGGAGTTTGGCGCTCCGATCCCGGACATTCATGGGGATCTTTCGCCGGAAGATCAGGCTCAGTGGATTGATGCTGCCCTTAAGGGAATGACCGATATTCCCGAACTGGTAGGAATGAACTACTGGGTTTCGGTCGGAGGCTCAACAGAGCTTTGGGATATAGACGGTATAGCCAATCCGGTGGTTGATACGCTAGAATCGTACTATCACACCGATATCTTCTTCGGTCGGGTGTTTGACGAGTTTGGTTTCCCGATCTCCAACGCAATCGTTCGATCGACCGAACGAGAGACGCGATCGGGCACCAACGGATACTTCGAGATCGCCATTCCCTTTAAGGACGAAGCAAAGACCTTATCCTTTTCGAGGGAAGGTTACCTTGATGATTCCGTCTCGGTGGAGGTGGGTACTGAAACGATGGTGACCCTTATTAAGGAGCACAAGACTTTCAAAGAAAAATGTCTCCTCTTCTTCAAAAAGATCGTTACGAGTTTTTGAGGTGCATACTATAAGGATTTGGTTTTTTCTTTTATTTGCGGTATAATGTAATCTTCAAAAGAAAAGAGCTTGTTTTGTGTTACGTTTGAGTGAAAAAAGAACAAAAGAAATAAGAATATAAAAGAAAGAAAGGAATGAGTCTTGAATTGCACCTCCTCACACATATTGTATTGAGTCTTCTTGCCGGATCCATTATCTGGTGGATTTGGAGGCGTCCGGTCGCTGCTTTTGTGGGTGCTATCCTTGGGGGAATATTCATCGATCTTGATCACTTTATTGATTATTTCCTTGCTTTTAGTTTTCCATCATTCAACCTGGAGCATTTTACGGGTGGCGCGTACGGTATGCAAAACGGCCATCTGTTTTATTTTTTCCACGGTTGGGAATACGTGGTGATACTTTTTATCGTTGGAATTTATATATGGAAGAAAGTGGGGCTCAGATCATTCTTCTTTGCGATGGGGCTCTCGATGCTTTTTCATCTCATGCTCGATGTAAATATAAACGAAGGGATGACATTCAGATCCTATTCGATCACCTATCGGGCTCTGCATCATTTCAGGCTCGAAGAGATCATCACGCCAGAGCGGTACCAGAAAGACCTTATGGAAGGGATAGGAGATTAAATTTAGGACTAACAGTATGGGTCTACAGGAACTGAAAGAAAAATATTCTCACTATGGCACATTCGCGAAAAATAGCGCGATCCTTTTTATGGGTGGGCTCGTGGTCAATATTTTGAATTACGTGTTTCATCTCGTGATCGGGAGACAAGTGAGTGTTCCGGTGTATGGTGAGGCCGAGTCACTTTTGGCGCTTATCACCATCGCCTCTGTACCGGCGGCAACACTCAGTATGGTTGCCACCAAGTATGCCGCGGCTTGTAAGGCTGACGGGAACCAAAATGGGAGTTGGGAGATATTTGCGTATCTTAATAAAAAAGTCCTTAAATTTGGGCTTCCCATTTTTGTTTTGATGGTGCTGATGACACCACTCGTCGGGAAATTTCTCCATATTGATAAATATTTTGCACTTATTCTGATATGGGTCTCGATGTATATTTCGTTCTTTAATTCCGTCAATAGTGGACTTTTGAGCGGATGGCAAAAGTTTAAGCAGATGAGTTTGTCGAGCGTCTTGGTGGCTATCGTCAAATTGATCTTTGGGGTCGCGCTGGTGAGTTTCGGATTTGCGTTGGGGGGAATTGTGGGCAGTTTGGTCCTTTCGACGATTGCGGGGTATGTGATAACATTTCTGTTTCTCAAATCTAGTGTGATGAAGAAATCGGAGAACAAGGAGAGCCGTCGTGAAAGTACGGTTGATTTTGCTTCCCTCAAGCGTTTCGTGATGCCGGTATTTATCGGAAGTCTGGCGATCAATATCTTGGGCAATGCCGATATGATACTGGCCAAACATAACCTGAGCGATCTGGTGGCGGGTCAATACGGGGCGCTGAGCGTTACTGCCAAGGTGATATTCTTTGCCACTGGCGTGATCGCCGGCGTGCTTTTTTCTATGTCTTCTGAGAGTAATCACAAAGGAGGTTCTTCGTTTCAGATACTTAAGATCGCCTTGTTCTTGGTCTTGGGGGCGTCACTCTTTGCTACAGCTATCTATTTTCTCTATCCTGTATGGGTGTTGAGTATTCTCTTTGGGAGTAAATATCATGAGGTGGCACCGTATTTGGGATGGTTTGCCATCGCTGTGACGTTGTTTTCTGTATCCAATGTGATATTTCAGTATCTGCTTTCCATCCACAAGACCAAGATATCGTACGCCTTTCTCGCTATCGCTCTCGCGACGCTTGTTGCGTTCACTATCGGGGGAAAAACTGTATACGCGATGCTTGCGATAAACATCGTTGCTCAACTTTCGGCTATTTTGGTCGGGATATTTTTCCTTTTTCGAGAAAAGAGTTCGCTTAACCGAAAGCCTATAGGATCAACAGGAAATACAATTCAAGATCTACCAATATAAAATATCACGCTCACACTCTTTAACTTTGGACTCGATAGACTTTATAGACTTTGGACTAAATTACTCCTATGAAACTTATCTCCATCATCATCCCGGTATACAACGAGGAAAAGAACGTTCCATTGGTGTATGTTGAGCTCAAGAAAATTATCACGAAATTCGCCGGGAAATACGTGTTTGAGATGACATTTGTAAATGATGGGAGTGCTGACGGAACGCTTGCGGAGGTCGAGAAGATCATGCAATTGGATCCAAGCGTGAGGCTTATAGATTTTTCGAGAAACTTCGGCAAGGAGGAAGCGACAACCGCCGGGATACACCACTGTAAAGGAGAAGCGTGCATCGTGATAGATGCCGACCTACAACACCCAATTGACCGCATACCGGAATTCATCACCAAGTGGGAAGCGGGGGCAGAAATGGTGATCGGTATCAGAGAGAGAAACAAAGGCGAGGGACTTATCAAAAAATGGGGTTCTGCTGTGTTTAATGCGATAATGACGTTTATCAGTGAACATGGATCGGTATCTGGTTCCACCGATTTTCGCTTGATCGATCGGATCGTGATCGATGAATTCAATCGCTTGACCGAACACGAGCGTATCACGCGGGGGCTTTTGGATTGGTTGGGTTTTCGGAGAGAATACATCCATTTTCAGGCCAATGAGCGAGCCAGTGGAAAAGCGAGTTATAGTACAGCCAAACTTCTTAAATTGGCATTTTCGAGTTTTATATCGCAAAGTCTTTTCCCCTTAAAGATCGCCGGATATTTGGGCATCTTAATTACTCTGACATCTGGAATACTGGGACTTTTTATATTTATCGAACAATACATATTTAAAGATCCTTATGGATTAAATTTCTCCGGTCCGGCGATCCTTGCGGTCATTCTCCTTTTCTTGGTCGGTATTATCCTCATTTGTTTGGGACTGATTGCACTTTATATTGGAAGTATTCACAAAGATGTCTCAAATAGACCATTGTACGTGGTAAGGAAAAGAAACACAAGAAATTAATTTGTAAAGAGTAAAATGATGGAATTCAATGCGCCCAAAGTCTCGGTATTAATGCCCGCCTATAATTCAGAAAAGTATATTTCCGAGGCAATCGAAAGTATTCTGAATCAAACCTTCAAGGATTTTGAGTTTATTATTATTGACGATTGTTCAACTGATAAGACATGGAACATTATTCAGAAATACGAAAAACAAGACAGTAGGATTACCGCCGTTAAGAATGAAAAGAATATGGGAATTCCTATTAATAGAAACAAGTTAGTTTCAATGGCAAAGGGAAAATATGTGGTATGGCAGGATTCTGATGATATTTCTGTAGTAAATAGAATAGAGAGGCAATATGCTTTTATGGAGAAAAACCCAGATGTTGGTATTTGTGGAGGGTGGTTACAATTCTTTAATGAAAAAGGGGTTTTAGCACTTCAAAAGTATGAAAGATCTGATGATAAATTAAGAAAGAAAATTTTTCGATATTCGCCTGTTTCTCAAGGAGTTGCAATGATTCGAAAAACAGTCTTTGATAGAGTTGGAAAGTATGATGAGCATATAAAACAAGCAGAAGATTTGGATATGACTTTTCGAATTGGACAGTATTACTCTTTTGCAAACGTGCAAGCTATTCTGCTACGGTATAGGAGGCATGAGTATTCTATAACATCGGCAAGGACTAAGGAGAACGTAAGGGCTACCTTGAGCGTTAGGCACAGTGCTTACAAAAAATATAATTATAAACCAGCATTTCTGGATTTGTATGCTAATTTGGGTGTTTTGTTATTTGCATATCTCCCTTTGCCGATAGGCATGACGGAGTATCTTTTTAGAGTTTATAGAAAAATATTTTGATCATATGTCCAGCATTAAGAAAGAAAAGAATTCCGTAAAAGTTTTAATAAGTCCAGCTCATTATATACTAGACTCTTCTTCCCAGAGTGAGTTTTATGCAGCGGCACGAGTTATAGAGGATATAACAGTGTTGGATCGAAGATTAGAGTATTATGTTATTTGTGGAAAATGTAAGCAAAAGGAGAAATTGGGAAAAAATGTTAAGGTTATTGAAGTTCTTTCAAGGCCAGATTTGAAGATTACACTATGGTTAAGGATAAGGTTTTATTTTCTTGTGATGATGGCCTCAATGAAAGTTCTTAAGGAGAACAAGGTTGATGTTATATGGCATATGCTTCCAAATGGACTATTATCATTTAATCTTATAATCTTTTTCCAAATTGATAAGCTATTTAATAAGAATTTGAGAAGGGTTATCGGAAGGTTGCAATATACTGATCTGCCTGATATGAAAAACATTTTAGAAAATGACGGAAAGACACTTCATCAGAATAATAGTGCCTTAGAGCTTTTTCTCTTTGGGATAATTAAGAATATAATGTTGTTTTTTTCAAGATACTATTTTAACCTTTTTGATTTCTATATATTTAATAATAATGTGGCACGTGACTATTTTAGAAAGAAGTTAAAAAGAGATTTTAGAGAGAGGTCGTACGCAATAATACCAGTTGGAGTAGATGTTGATACTTTCACTTTTAATGAGAAAATACTTACTGGAAAAATCAGACTACTTTTTGCCGGAAACCTTACTGATAATAAAAGGGTGGAGGTGGTTCTGCGTATATCCCATTACCTTATGACGAACGGATACAATTTTGTATTAGATGTTGTTGGGGACGGCGATGAAATGGATGATCTTGTTTCTTTGTCAAGAAAGCTAGGAATAGGAGATCGTGTATATTTTCATGGAGCAAAGCCAAAGAGCGATATGCCGTCAATATTTGGAAATGCGCATATGGTTTTTTTGTTGAGTAAGAGTGAGTCGTTTGGTCAGGTATTGTTGGAGGCGTGGGCTGCTGGCACTCTCTTTATTGGTTCAAATATACCAGTTTTTAATGAGATTATTAGTGATGGAGAGAATGGAATATTAGTTGATGTAGATAATGGACGTTATGAAGATTTTGCTAAGAGAATTATGCACATAAGCCAAGAAGACTATTCCAGGATGGTAAGGAAGGGTCTCCAATCTGTTAAAAAGTACGAGTGGAGGAATATTGCCAGGAGATACTATGAAAACATTTTTATATAAGAATGCAATTTATATTGCATTGATATTTTTTATAATTATCCCCTATGTTTTGCATGCGGGGGAATATTTGGTTGGAGGGGACTTGGGATTTTTTGAGGACAGCATTGGTGTCAATCTAGATCGCCAATTTTATCTGTGGTCAGATCATCTTGGCTCCGGAGGATTTAGTGCTGGGAGGTATGGAAATATTCTTTTTTACACAATAGTTTATGGCCTTTCATTTCTCTTTGATTCGGTGGGTGTGCAGGTTTTTCTTAAGATAGTTTTTTATTCATTCGCTTATTTTGGAGTCAGATTAATTCTTAAGGAGATTTCTTATGGATTTGGATATAAATACAATGTATTTTTAGCGAGTGTCGTAGCTTTATTTTATTGTATTAATCTTATTACATTTGATTTTGTACGTAGTTGGTTGCATCTATATTATATTTTTCTTTTAATAACCCCTTTATTGCTGGGTATTGGATTGCGGTATATTCGCGTGGGACAAAAGAAATATCTGATTACTTTTTTCTTCCTCTTGCTAATAAATATGCCAATTTTTGTTAATGTTTCGTATCCTCCAATTCAGTTTCTTACTCTTTTCTTATTTTTTTTAGCTGTCAATTATAAAGAGTGGAAAAGAATTATAATGTTGCTTCTTTTGTACGTATTTATTAACATTCCCTCTTTGGTTGAACAAATATTGCTACTTATAAATGTGCGCGATCTCTTTATATCGAGTGATTTTAATAAGGCTTTACTCACAGATTATATAGTTACACAAAAAAAATATTTTTCTCTTGAATATTTACTCTCATTTATTTCTGGTAGATTATTTTCTAAACATTGGTCATATAGCGGGATCGTTGATCAGTTTAATTATAAGGGTATATATAGTAGTCTTGTATTTAGGGTAATAAGTTTCATACCTATCCTAATTATAGCATATGCCGCATTGAGAAAAATTTTTTTCAAAAAAGCTATTGGGAGTAGGATATTCATTATATTTCTAGTATCCATTCCGTTGGTTGCCATGCATGGATTCTATCCATTAGACAGTGTATTTGGCTATCTTTTTGAAAATATTAGTTACATGACAGCATGGAGGAATTCTTTGAAGTTTTCTCTGATCTTACTGATAGCCGCATCTTGTCTTATTTATATAGCAATTCAATCAAATCGTATTCTTGCAAGAATCTTTATTGGCTATATTGTTGTTTTGAGTATGTATGGATTTTTGGGTGGTTTTATAAATTATTTTTCTCTTGGCAGTGAACCAAAAAACTATCAGAATATTGACCTTGCATTAGATGAGATAGGGGTTAAAGATGGCGATAGGTGTATGATATATCCGACATCAGATAAAATTTGGTTTGGCTATAATTTTAAATATTATGGATTCTCGCCATTTTTAAGTACTCAGAATAGACTATCATGCTTTAGTAAAACATCTGAGCTGGCCAGTCTTGCAAATAAGAATATATATACTTTACTAAAAGATGCTTCAGCTGTGCCGGTTGATAATTGGAGGAGATTTCATATTAAATACATAGTTTTTCATAAAGACATCAATTATGAGATTTTTAATCAAAATGATGATTCGGATGAAACTGAGAAGTATTTAAAAGAAAATTTTAACAAAGTTTTTGGGAATGAGAACTTCGATATCTACAAGACGTATGATGAAAATCTTCCGCTGATTTCTGTGAGTAATGTGGACAACGCAGTATTTGATTATAGTAAGTTTACTTTTGCAAAGCGCTCTCCGGTAAGTTATTTATTAAGGTTAGAGCATATTGATGGTAAAAAGAGTATACATTTTAACGAATCTTATACGCCTGCATGGAGATTGTACCTTGTAAAAAATAATGACGAAAAAAGTGATAGTTCATACAATAATTTTTTCTTGTTTGGTTTAGGATCAATTTTCAATAGTTCTCATTATGAGGATGGTAATTTTATGAATAAATGGATAGTTGATTCAAGTTATATTAAACAAAATTTTTCTAAGAGATATTATAAAGAGAATTTAGATGGTAGTATTGATTTAGAAATGGTTTTATATTATAAGCCACAATTGTATTGGTATCTGAGTATAGTTGTTTCAGTAATAACTTTGATTGTTGGTGTGCTGTGTTTATTTATTCCTAGACATAAGAATATTAAAAGAGATGGTCAATAATAGTAATAAGAAGTATTTTATTCTGACAGCACTTTTTTATCTTATAATTATTGGGGTTATTTTTTATTTTATACGGGGATCAAATTTTTCTGATCCTATTAGTGGTTTGGGATATTTGGAACGTATTATATTGGGAGATGTTGGGATAGAAAGTCTAAAAGATATATCGTCAGAGGGGGGTGGGATTTTGGACGGGAGCTTCGACAAAAAAAATTACCGCCCAGTTATCGGGCAAAGTAGAGAGGTGTTTCTAACTCTTGGAAACAAGGGGGATAAATGGTTATTTAACAATGGTGGTGGTTCTGATCTGAATTTCTATCTTGAAAAAAATATAAACAGGGATACGTATTTGCAGATCACTTACGACGAAACTCAAAGGAAGTTAAATTTTGTACTTCCTCGGAGGGAAATAATAATTAAGGATTCTCCAGGAGTCATTAATGAAAAAGAATTCTTTTCATTGGACAATATTGCGGCGGATCATTTATTGAGATTTAATGGCCGTTTTTTAGATATGTTTGATCGCGTGGGTACAAATCTATCGGTAGAAGATATAGAGAATAAAGAGATAATGGTATTTAAACCTACTCGAGATGTATTATCCGATAATGAGAGCATTTCGTTTGAGAATGGTTTGTGGCAGAAAGAACCTGGAGATTGTAGCAATAAACTTGAAGGGGTGCCAGAAATAATGCAGGAAGTGGTTTTTGATGCTACAGAAGGATACACAGCTCTGAAACTATCCTCTGTAAACCATCATGCTTGCACAAACAAGACTTTTCCCGTTCAAATTCAGAGTGATAAAATATATCGCTTGTCTTTTGATTATAAAAACATTACTGGAGAAGACATTCGTTATTATTATAAGTTACATAATGAGAACAACATTATATCTTCGGGATTTGCTTCTGCTGAAACAATTAATGCAAAGGATGATAAATGGCATACATATTCTATAGTTATAGATCCTGAGAAAATAAAGGAAAATTTTGTATATCCTGAATATGATAATAAGGAGGGACAAGAGGATCTACTTGCTTCTAATGAGGGGGTAAGTAACACAAATGTGGGGGATCCAATAAAAAGTATAAAATATATAGATCTGTATCTATATGCCCCGTCAGATGGTAGTAAAGAAGTGACTAACTTATATGACAATATTCAACTCAAAGAATATTCACTATCTGAAACAAGAAAGATCGATATTGGATCGTTGATTGATAAGGATATTGTGCTAGCGAAGGATATCTTTCTTGATTTGGGTGAGAATGACTTTGGATATGTTGTTAATAAGAGCAATCTAATTGATTCTGAGGACGCCTCCTTTGAAAGTGGACTTTGGCAAGAAAAGCCAGGTGATTGTAGTGATACAAGGCCAGGGGATCCAGATTTGGGAGTTAGGTTATCGCTAGATGCTAGTGATGGGAATCAGTCTATGGAGCTTTCTTCTAAAAATCATTTTGCCTGTGTGTCAAAGACTTTTTCTGTTGAGATATTAGAGGGGATGAGGTATAAGTTACAATTTGATTATAAAAATATTAGAGGTGGGAAAGTAATGTATTATTATAATCTTAGGAGTGGTGACCAACAAGATTCTCACTCGGAAATGATCCAGGTTCGGGATAGTAATTGGCATATATATGAGAAGATCATCGATCCAGAGATTAGTGATATAAAAAGTATCAGCATATTTTTTTATGCGTCTTCGGATGGTAGCCAAGAGGTGGATAATCTTTATGACAATGTTCGCTTAACCGAATATCAACCGAAAGACATTGATTCATATTATCTTCATGCTACACAGCAGGTAGATGAATCGCCAAAGCTCAGATCGGTTGAATATAAAGCCGTCAATCACTGGAAAGAACAAGTAGTTTTACACGGTGTGAAAAATTCCTTTCTTTTAGTTTATCCCGAGCAATATAGTGAAAACTGGAAGGCGTATCCGATTAAGTTTGAAGATAAAAGACAAAAGAACCTTAATCCTCTGGGTAACTATAGTGTTTCAGATGTTGAATCCAATCGGCAGGCGACCAAAAGTGAAGCACAGGGAATGATTGACCAAAAATTAATCTCAGCCTCTGGGAATGAATTTATCTCTAAGAACTTTGATGGTTCGATACGCAACGATAATCTGCCCAACGGACATTTCTGGGAAACATGGGGTAAAGCGACAATTCCAGAAGACACTCATTATAAGATTAACAACTATTCCAATTCTTGGTGGATTAATGTTGATGACTTGTGTAAAAATAGAAACATTTGCAAGAAAAATGATGATGGGACATACGATATTTTGTTGGTCGTAGAAAATGATTTCAATCGATATTTTTATATGGGTTTTATCGTTATCGGAATTATATTTGTGGGATGTCTGGGATATGTGGGATACGATCTTGTGAAGAGAAGACGAATGGCTAAAGCACCGAAAGTTTTGAGTTCACCGAATCTATACAAGCTGTAAGGTTGAGTCAGTCTATAAAGTCTATCGAGTCGAAAGTCTGTAAAGTCATAAAGTCAAAAGTGGGGAGGTAGTAGAACAAAGGGTCGAAAGTCGTAAAGTTGAAAGTTAAAAAGGAGTATGTTTCGATTGAGTGATTACATTTTTACACCGATGGATTTGTGGAGACTGCTCCGCAGGGTCTTTATGGTGGGAAAGAGTACTCATGTTCGGGATTGGGTAGGAGTAGTGATCGTGATCGCTCTTGCATCGGGATTGTATTTCGGACTACATTTCTCATTCGAGAATATATTTTTCTGGGTATTTTGCTTTGTCTTGGTGTATTGGGATTTGGACTCGCGGATCTCTATCGGACTGGCGCTAGTGGCGCTAGTGGCGGTGGCGATCCTCAACGCGATGGGGAATAGTGGTGTGAGTTTTGTTTCCGGGTGGGATGAACGCGTAGCGGTCTGGGTGTATTACTTTCTGGTCATCGGAGTGGTGAAGCAGATCGTCGAGATGGGGACATCTCGAGTGAAAAGTCGAAAGTCGGGAGGAGATAGAGTCAATAGTCGAAAGTCTATAAATTCGAGGGTCTTTCATGTTACTGAGCATGTAAGATCTGCAAGACCGATGGATGTAAGACGTAGACCCATAAGGTCTGTGGATGGGATAAGAAAGAGTCTGTAAAGTCCAAAGTCTATAAAGTTAGAAAGTTAGAGAGTGTGAGAGTAAAAGAGTGGGGAAGGGAGAGAGTGGGGAAGTCCATAAAGTGAACGTATGATGAGAAAGATATTAAGGGAAATATATCCGATAGGGATCTTCTTGCTTGTGGCTATGGCTATTATGGCGCCTCTTTATGCGTCTGGTTTTGTATTCTTGACCGATATGGTCTGGGGGCCAAACTTGAATCTTGCCGATAGTATGCGAAATGGGATTGATCCCGGTTTCCCGATACGCGCATTGTTTGTTTTTCTGAACCTTTTGATACCGGCCGAAGTTCTACAAAAGATCGTGCTGACGCTGGTTCTATTTCTCCCGGGATTTACGCTGTATCGACTGGCACTTCGCTTCATGCCACAGTCGCTCGCAGTGAGCGCGGGGATGCTCTATATGATAAATCCTCACGTGTACGATCGCTTTATGGCGGGGCATTGGTTTGTGATGCTCGGGTATGGGTTTTTACCGATCATGGTGTTGCTTTTTTTGCGACTACTTGAGCGTGCGGACTGGCGTCGATTTTTGGTCTTTGCGTTTGCCTTCTCCATTTATCCGATACTGAGTCTTCATTGGGCGTATATTGCTTCGGGATTTCTACTAGTGTTGTGGGTCATGCAGTCAAAAGTCTATAAAGTCATAAAGTTGGGAGATCAAAAGCTTGTAAGGTTGAAAGTCAGTAAAGTTGAAAGTGAAGAAACAGAAAGTCGAAAGTTAGAAAATCGAAAGTGGAAAGAGTTTTTTGAGAGGGGAGTGGTATTCGTTGGGATCTTTTTGGTGGTAAATAGTTTCTGGATTTTTGGATTCTTTGACGATACAAGGACGTTTGCCAATATCGGGATGGGGGACTTCGAGGCATTTGCCACACTGAGCGATCCGACATTCGGGATGTTTTTTAACGTGGCGGCACTGTATGGATTTTGGAGTAACGATTTCTTGCAGTTCAAAGACTATTTCTCGTGGTGGTGGGCAGTCCCGATCGTGGTTTGGGTGTTCTTTGGTTTGGGTGCGTGGCGTGAGATTCGTCGGAGGAACGATTTTGCACTGGCCATGGTTTGCGCTTTCGTTCCCGCCCTTTTGCTTTCCGTGGGATACGGCAGTGCCCTGACGCGACCGATCATCGATCTGTTCTACGGAGTGGTGCCATTTTTCCGGGGACTTCGGGATACAGAAAAGATCTCTGGTGTGTTGGCTTTTGCGTATGCTCTTCTGGTGCCGTTTGGGGTGTTGTATGCGATTTCATCTTTGGGGAGATGGTTTCGTATGGGCGAAGGAATGTGGGTGAGAGTTGTTTCGGTAATCGTGGTTTCTATTATTCCATTTCTGTGGGCCGGGACGTTGCTTTGGGGAGTTCTGGCCAGGGTTGCGTCGCATGACTATCCTTTTGGCTGGTATGAGTCGAAAAGAGTATTGCAAGAAGACCCTGAGACGAGAAACGTTCTATTTCTCCCGTGGCACGCCTATATCCGATTGAACTTTGCCGGCTATGCGATGGTGGGGAGTCCTGCGCAAGCTTTCTTCTCTCAGCCGATGATCACGAGCAATGATACGGACAATCGGTTTTTACTTGAGTCCGAGAAAAGTATCTGGGACGATCATGTGGCATTACTCAAGAGTGAAGTGATCCCGGATGATCGTGATTTTTGGAAAAGCTCGGATGTGACGCATATTGTCGTTGCCAAGACGGATGATTGGGAGGGATTCTCCGGCATTTATAATTCTCCCTATTTTGAAGAAGTATATGATTCCGATTCTATGGTTGTTTTTAAATTGAAGTACGATTAGAGTGTATTGAAATATCTTCTTGTGTTGATTGTACTGGTTGCAGTATCCGGATTTGATCCGGGGGCTTGTGCCGTATTGTATGTATGGTATAATAGCACTTCACTGTAATTTCTATAATATAAAAACTATGTTAGCCAAGAAAATTATCGGAACATCTGTGGTTTTGGGAGTTCTATGCGCAGGAGTTGGTTTTGCCGCTACCTCAGCTGAGGCGCGTTCCGGGTTTATCGAAAAATTCACTGCCAAAACATACACCGGCACAGTGACGAGTTTTGATCGAGACAAACTCAAGATCAGAACTTTTGACGGAAAGGATATTGAAGTTTCAACGAACAAGGATACAAAATTTAGTGAGGAAGTGGGGGAGGGAGATAATGTAGCGATCGTAACAGATGGCAGAGGGGATAAGGATAAAAAAGCCAAGAAGGTAAAGAAAGAGCATAAGTCTCGCTATGGACATGACAATCGGGATGATGATCACAATGATAGGGATCATGACAGAGGGCACAGGGATGGTCATGAAGATGGATACAACGATGGACATGACGACGGAAAGAAAGATGACGATAACGATGACTATCGAAATGGTCATGACAATGAATACAATGGTGGATATGACGAGGGATACAACCAAGGATTTGAAGAGGGAAAGAATGATTACAACAAAGAGCATGATCGAAAAGACAATAACAGACGATAATCTTCTGGTATAAAAAGAGCCCCGTTAGATCGGGGCTTTTTTATTTCCTTCACGGTTGGGAATGTAGTGATACTTTTTGTTATCGGGATTCTTATTCGGGCTCCGCATCACTTGAGGCTCGAAGAGATCATCACGCCAGGGCGGTACCAGAAAGACCTCATGGAAAATGAGTAAGTGGGGCGCGGATTGACAAAACAAGTGAAAGAAGTTGAAGAAAATTAATATTTTTATAGAAATTTTATAAAATAATGATCAAAAGAGAATGGTTTGGAATATTTTTACAGATCTTTTGTAGTATGATTTATAAGGAGTTTTTCTGAAGGTTTTTAAAAAAAAATAAATTAGCGATCCCGCTCTCCCTTTATGAACATCCATTCTTTGTATGTCATCAGTTTCCTGGAGAGAACCGACGAAGGTTCAACAGATCTTTCTGTTTGATCCTCGTCGGTTTTTTTGTTGAGCGTTTTGTTATGTTTGAACGTATCGGTATGCACGTCACAAGGTCGATGTGACAAATATTCTAAAAAGTATAATTCATTTTCTATACGATGTATGAAAAATATTCTGAAAAGCATCTTCGTTGTAGTTGCAGTCGCAGTAGTGGCGGGAGGGGCGACATGGGCATATTTCACCGATCAGGCTGTGGTGAGTGGCAACACGTTTGCTTCTGGAAAACTTGATTTTAAGTTGAACGGTGACGTGACGGAAAGTCAAAGTGTGAATCTTACAGAGATGGAACCCGGTGTATGGTACGGGCCGTATAAGATGACGGTATATAATGAACTTTCGACTGTACCGATCAAGTATCGTTTCCAAGATGGGACATGGAGTGAAACAATTCCAGGATTTTATGACAAGATCAATGTGAAAGTGGAACACGGGTTTTGTGGCGGAGATCCTGGGGATATCAGTTCTGTAACGTATTCGAATACTGGGAAGTTATCCGATCTCAGTTTTGAATCTCCGGTAAGTTCGATAACGGCGCCAACGGGTTCGCTTGGAGTAAACATCTCTCATTGTTTTAAGCTTTCTTTCCAGCTTGATCCATCTGCGGATAACGATATGCAAGGTGGAAGTGCGACTGCTGATATTGTTGTGGATGGGACGCAACTTGAGAATCCGGATTGGAGTGAATAAATCCAAACTCCTCTTGCCCTGAGGCTTCTCTTGGGGCAGGGGGAGCAAGGAGATACTATCGCTTCTTGAGAAGATCTGTCACGGGCATCCCCCCTGTAAGCGTCGATGTGACAGAATAAAATAAATAATAAAAGATAATTACAAATATATGAAACAGATCTTAAAAAGTTTTCTCATTATTGCGGCAGCTGTCGCGATCGTTGGGGGAACATACGCATATTTTAGTGTAAAAGGTGAGGTTCTTGGGAGTGATATCACAACGGGGACATTGACAATTGATATTCAAGATCAAAATACTGATACCACAATGACCCCATTTCATATCACAGGCTTGTTGCCTGGGGATACGGCATTGGTGAATTTTGATGTCAAAAATACGAGTACGAGTGGCGTGCAGATCCGTGGGGCGGCTGTGGGCAATTGGGTTGACACAAGCTTAACCGATACAATGATCAGCGTGGCAAAGGTAGAACGATGGGATGGTTTTGTTTGGGTAACATTGGCATCGGTGGATCCTATAACAGGGATCTTCTATGATAGCCCGACTGGAGCAGATACTGCCAACTATACTATCCCCGCTGGTGGAAAGTCACAGTTTCGGGTGACGGTTAAGTTGAGCGTAAATGCCGGAGATTCGTATCAGAATGAGGTATATAATGCAAGTCTTTATGTACAAGCTCGCCAGGCAGGGGCAACGATCTGGCCAGCTGATCTTAATTCAGGTTTCTAATGGTCCAAACCCCTTTCACCCCGTGAGACTTCATGGGGTGGGGGTGGCAAGGAGATGTTTTCTGGTGAAGGGTAATAGGGTGGTTTGATCGCTTGTTTTCTTAAATTAGTTTTGAGTCTGATATGTTCAAAAAGATATTTTCGATCGTGGCGAATGTTGTGGTTGTTGTGTTTATTGTCATCGCAGGGTTTCTAGCTCTTTCTACGTTCTCTGTTCTTGGTCTGCGCTCTTTTGTGGTGCAATCAGGGTCTATGGAGCCTACCATTCATACCGGTAGTGTTATTCTTGTTCGAAAGGTTTCTGGATATGGAATTGGCGATATTGCAACTCGTCAAACAAGCGATAAGAGCGTGACCATCACCCACCGCATTGTTCGAGAAGACACAAAAGAGGGACAGAAGGTTTTTGTTTTTAAAGGAGATGCCAATGAAGTTGAAGATGGGGAACTGGTTCCGGAAAGTGATGTTATAGGAAAGGTGTTGTTTCAGATCCCGTACTTGGGATATGCGGTTGATTATGTGAAAAAGCCAGTTGGGTTTATTCTGTTCATTGTTATTCCGGCTGTTGTTATTGTGTATGAAGAACTGAGGAAGATAGTTGCAGAGATCGAGCGTTCTTGGGGTCGTCGAAAGAAGAAGGCCTCACGAACCTTGGAACCAGTCAAAGAGAGACCGATAATTATAATAAAACCGGATCGATCGATTGTTTCGAATTCTATAAGAAAACCGAAGCGAAAAATTATATGGTAAGGAAGGAAACTTATTTCTTTATGGCAAAGAGTATATCCAGAATAATGCTGGCCTTCTTCTTTGTCTGGTCAGGCGCTCACTTGGATTCTATTTCCGGGACAAATTCACTGTTTGTAGATAGTGCCTTAGTTCAGAAGAATGAATTTTCTGCTGCGCATTGGATCCCAGAGATCGAGGCAATTATTTCTCCGGAATTTCCGGATGGGGAAGATGGTTTTTATAAAACAACGCCTTGTGTGTCACTCGCATATTCGGGACTTTCGTCTGGCACAGCCACGATCTGGTATGAGTTTTCAAATGACGGTGACCCGGTTTCTGGTGGGACCGCTTATTCAGGATCATGCGTTTCTATTCCTGATGGAGATCCAACGTACTTTCAGGCGGTTGCTGTAAATAATGAAAATGTGGAATGGAAGAGCGAGATCGTATCGAAAACATTTAAGGTGGATACAAAAAAGTGCTCTAATGAAAGAAACAAAAAGCATTCATGCAAAGACAAAAAAGACGATGATGATGATCATAGATCGGACAAACATAAAGAGAATTCTCATGAGGAAGAAGATCACGGTGATAAGCATCCTGACTTTGATAAAAATAAAGAGAAGGAACAGGAGAGTCAAGATCGATGGGATGTTAAACTGAATCCGGCACAAGACAACGAATCAAAAATACCTTGTGTAGCTGACAGTGTAAAAAGTGAAGATGTCCCAGAGCCTTTAGAGGGGGAAGTAAAAATGATCAATAAGGATGATCCTCCCCAATTGATAGAGGAGAAACTAACAGGTGAGATCGTGGGAGCGGAACAAAAAAAAGAGAGTATTAGTGAGGATGTGCAAGTTTTAGGTGGGGCATCTAATGAAGTTGTTAAATAAGAAAGAGACACTTCAGTGATCTGAATTTTTGATATGTACAAAAAATTTCTTCTTTCGGGAATTGCTGTGGTTATTTTGGTGGTGGGGGTTTTGCTGTGGAAAGGACAACAAAGTGTTTCGGAGAATTCGAATGTTGTCGCGCCCCCAGTGACGGACCAGAATGCGGCGCCCGTGGTGACGGAGGTGCCTGCTGTGGTGGCGCCGGAGTTTGCGTCGCCGATCGATCGTGTGTCGGAAAGAGTAACCAAAAAGCCTTTCGGTATTTTTATCGACCCCAAGACCTCACCTGTGCAGCCGGAGCGTTTTCGCGGATATCACACCGGTACGGATCTTGAGACATTTCCGTCAGAAACCAATGTGGATGTTCCGATCCGAGCCGTCTGCACGGGGAAACTTACCCTCAAGCGATCCGCTTCCGGATACGGCGGAGTGGTGGCGCAGTTGTGTGATCTCCGTGGCAATCCTATCTCGGTGATATATGGACATCTGGCTCTTGGAAGTGTGGATTGGAAGGTGGGGGACCAGGTCGATCAGGGGGAAGAGATCGGCATACTGGGTGCCGGTGGCAGTGCCGACACCGATGGCGAACGAAAGCATCTGCATCTTGGTTTTTTTAAAGGCTCTACGCCGAACATTCGCGGATATGTAGCATCAAAAGCGGAACTATCCGCGTGGCTCGATCCGTGCACGGAAGTGTGTAAGAGTTTGTAGAGTTGAAAGTCTATAAAGTCCATAAAGTCAAAAGTTAGGGGGATTAAGAGTCGAAAGTCAGGAAGTCCATAAAGTCGGGAAGTCGAAGATGCAGAAGAGAGAGTAAAGAGGGGAAAAGAAAAAAGAGAACTACCGGACCATTGACAAATACTGTACAATATATTACATTGATCCGTTCACAAAAAATTTATATAACCCACTCCTATGAACAAAAAAAGTATCGTTTTCTTGAGTATCTTCCTCGCCACCGCCGTCCTTATTGCCGGGGGTGTTTTGTGGTACTCGGGAGAGGTAAAGAAAGATGCGCAAATGGCCCAAAAACAGATCGAAGAAGAGCAGAGGAAAATGGAGGAAGGACAGAAAGAAGAAAAAAACAACCCCCCCAAAACATTTCAAGATCTCATAGACCGATCCGAAACGATCACTCTTCCTGCAGTAGATACGACGAAATGGACAGGATACTATCGTAATGAACAATTGGGAATTGAGTTTCGATATCCAAAGGAAGAGGGGTGGGTTGTGCGAGATGATTTACTTGAGGGTTCTGCATGTATTGGCACTGAGAAATATGGGAACGCTTTTATTGAGGGGGAAGGGGAATGCATTGTTCAGATAACACCTTCTTCTCTTGTAGATGCTAATGCAAATATTAGCATGCAAAAAGACTCCTATGATAGAGTTGAGCTACCGTATTTCAAGGAAGGGGTATTGGATAGAGGACAGATGTTCACAATGTTTGTTGGGAATAATGTTTTCATGCTGAGAATTTTCTTTTTGAATTATTCGCAAAATTATGAAGTTAAGGATGTATACTACGGCATTCTCCAAACGCTCAAGCCCCTCACGGAGTAATTCCCCAACCGAAGAGAAATTCTTCTCCTTGGTTTTCGGTATTGTTCCGGCATAGTGATCGTTAACAACTTGTACGAGGTAAAAACTCATGGGCATTCATGCCTTTCTCGCGCTGTGTCTCTTGATGCTCTCGACGGTAACCTCCGCCGACTCCATCTACACTCAAACCGGATTCGTCTATCCCGTTGGGACGGATAATCTCAAGGTTGCCGACTGTGGTAAGTGGCTCACGAAGCCGGAATATCACGATGGATGCTATCCACCGGGAGACAACGGACCCGTCTACCATATCGGCGTCGACCTCTTGGCCGGATATGGAACGCCTGTTCGTGCCATTTCCGACGGTGTCGTGCAATCATGGAGTCAATCCTATTGGAGTAACGACGGCACCAATGACAACATCGCCCTGCTCGTTCGTCATCGTAGTAACGAGTATGGAGATTTCGTTGTCCTTTATGGGCACGTTCGCAAGAGCGATGCCAAAGATCCTGGTGTGACGGTCAAAGCCGGAGAGACGATCGGGTATATCGGGAACTGGGTCGGCGGGAACCATCTTCACTTTGGAGTGGTTCACCCTGATCTCCCAAATCCGATTTCGAGTGGATATGGGAGATGGTCATGGGACAAATATGGATTTCCCATTGTCGTAAATGGAAAGTCTTACTATGACAATGGCCTCATCGACCCCATCGACTTCATCGTCCACACCGGTCCAGATAACTACCTGTCGAGGATTCCTACGAACATCCCCAATCCGATCACTGTAACGAGTGCCTGGTTTCCCACCATGTGCTGGAACCAACTGCCACCCGACTCTCGGTGCGATATGCAGGATGTTCAGTTTTATCTGGAGTGCGTCGCCGAGAACAGCCCGCAATGTGCCGTCGATCCTTCCGTATGGAGCGCAGTGAATGAAACGGGCAAGACCAGCGGGAACACCTACGGCGTGGGCGGTGACGGGTATAACGGAAACCCCACTCAAACCAACCTCACCTTCGACTTCGACATTCTCGATCCCGACGGCAACGAGTTCATCGCAGGACGCGATACACTCGGACCCCTGACGGTCAAGCTTCGTGTACAGGCAATTGCTGAACACGATGACGCCGGTAATTGGGCCGACCCCGGGAAAGACACGATCGAGATCGACTACTATGTCAGGTTTGACGGCGGGGACTGGATCAAGATCAACCGGGGCTACATGACGATCGCCAAGCTCGACGAAGGGCAAATGATCCAGGAAACGTATACCTATACCATCCCCAGCGTCAACACCACCCGGGTCGAGTTCAAGACCAAGGGCGACGCGGAAGACGAGGTATCGGAATCCGATGAGGGAGATAACACCTCCCGAATCGAATCCTTCGCCTACGACCTTAACGCTCCGAACCTCTACCGACCGGATATGGTGATCTCAGGAGCGGGACTCACGAACGGAAGGACCTCTCTGACTCAAGGCAACCACTTCGGTCTCTGGGCCAACGTTGAGAACATTGGGGGAAGGAAAGCGGCCGCATCACGGATGGCCTATCAGTTACAAACCCCAAATGGAAATCTCAACTATGTCATGGACGACGGCGTGGACGAGCTTAATCCTGGATCGATCAGTCAGGAATATACCGGAGGCGAGCCCTTTACCGCAAATGTCCCTGGTTGGTGGAGAGGACGAGCCGTAGCCGACTATCAGGGAAACGTCACGGAAGCGGATGAGGGCAACAATGCCTCCGACTTCTGGTTCTATGTGAACCCGGCTATCCCCCGTATCGCCATAACGGACCTGTGGCTCGACTACGACGGAAAGATCGTGAGGGATGGCGGGACCGGAAGCAAAGGAAGGCGCTACCACCCCAACGTGAATTTCCAAAACGTGGGGAATGGACCAATGACATGCGAAGCGGAGGCCCAGTACTTCATCAACTCCGGCACCTATCGTGATCGCGACACCATCGGCATTCTCGGTGTCGGGCAATCCGCACACGAGAGGGTCGACAACGACAACATCAAGCTTGGAGACGGAGGATGGAGGACCTACCGCGTCCTTATCCGATCCACATGCGGGGAGTTCCCGACGGTGGAACGCACCATCTCCTTTTACCTCAAATGACTTACATCGCCACTACCAATACCGTTTGACAGAGCAAGGAAGCTCGACGGAGGTGACTATGTGGCAAACGACGACGACCTAGGAGTGCAATGCTCCCCGGTCGTTTTTTTATGGGGAAAGAGAAGGTCGGGAAGTTTATAAAGTTGAAAGTCTGTAAAGTCTATAAGGTCAGGAAGTTGGAAAGTCGGAAGGAGGAAGGAATGGGATATTGACTTAAATGCAAAAATATGTTATAATTATACATAGACGTGTAGTACGTCTATTTTTTTTGCAAAGCCAATTGGGGGTGAATGATGAGCAAATTGCGCATCGTAGCCCTCACTGCGGGGCTGACGATCGTTGTGGTCCTGGTGGCAACAAATGGATATCTCCTACAAGGGTTGGTGTTCGCTGGTGCCTATCTAGTAAAGAGCTATTTCGTGAAGAAGGGTCTTCTGACGATCTTTCTGATGGGGATGAAAAAGCTCATTACGAAATGGGTATTCAATGGCCTTGTGTCGATCGGTGTTTTCTTCGCTTCATCGTGGAGAATGGCCCTGATCAAGAACAGGGTGGCCGAGCTCCGAACGAGGTTTTTCGACTGGCTCCGTAAGCAACACCCGATCTTGTACGTACTGTACACCATGGCGGTCGTACTGACTGTAGGGGTCATTGTCTGGAGTGTGATGCTTTTCTTGGGTGTTATGCGACCGGTCATATGGGCACTTGATCTGATGGTCAGCATTATTTCCAGGGAGTTGATCAAGTATGCATTTGGACGGGCGATCCTACGTGCACTCAGAACGGTCCGTATGCGTGCAGAACGTTGGCACACCCGTATGCTCAGGTGGCGGGAACTGTACCGGGTGACACTGGTCAGAGCGCTCCGAAGAGCGCATCGAAAACTCAACAGAGAGAGGAGGGAAAAGAAGCAATGAAAGGGTCATCACTAGAATGTGAGGCCCTTTTAAAAATGGCATAGGGGATGGTTTATTGAATACTATTTTTTCTGGTCGCTTCATCGGTATGTGGTATGATACTATAAAATAGTATTGTGCTCTATAAAAAACATTGTATGAACCCTTCTGTTATTTCTCCAATCACCAAAGAGATCGTTGTACTTTTTGGCCAAAAGAGCATTGAACTTCCGCAAGATATACAAGAGAAGATCGACGCATATTGGGAAGATCTAGTGCGAAGCGGAAAGAAATATACACGCGGGGAAGTTTTGACCGTTGTAAAAAAGAGCGAAACTGAAGAGCGCGTCGAGCTCTTGGTGGAAAAGACGGATTATGCGCATTACTTATATTGTCAGGATGTAGATCCTCTTGGGGAATATGGTGTGCATATTATTCATACTGCGGCACTTGTGGAAACATTGGATAATGCGGTGATCTTTGGGAGAATGGGTGCACACACATCACGCGCTGGAATATATCAGATGTGTGGTGGCGGGATCGATGATAATGATCTCAAGGGAAATATGTTTGACCTTCAACACAACATACAGAGAGAGCTTGAGGAAGAGCTGGGCATCGACGTAACAGATACGGAACGAGTTGGATCTTTTCGGGAGGTCTATTTTAAGGAAGGTGGTCCTACTGATAAAATGGCAATTGTATACAAGGTCGGTCTTCTTGAATCAAGTTCGGAGTTTATGGGGCGGTATGAAACGTTTGCACATGATCTCGCTGAAAGAGGGGGCATTCCGGAGTTTGGGGAGGTTGTTGCTCTTGAAAGAACAAGGGAGGTTTTGGTCCAATTTCTTGAGAAAAATATGCTTCAAAGTGATGAATGTCTGTTCACACTATTTGAATATATAAAGGACAAAGAGCTTGTCGAAATGTCTGAAGGGTTCTTCCGATGAAAGTATTTTTTGTTTTCAAAAGGTGCATAACTTCTTTGACGAGAACCGATATCGGGTGAATAATAGGTATACAAGCTTTTTCACAACGGTGCCCTGAGGAGGTGCGCCATGCTAGCCAAGAGACTTCAGTTGATCGATCCGGTGGCAAAGGAGATCTGGGATTCGCATGGAGATGTTCGAGTCCTCTATATGGTTTGGTTGGCTCAGGAATGGCAGGTTCTGAGCCAGTTCAACCGGAACTGCGCACGGATGCGCCTTGGGAAGGAGCCTGACCTGCACGATCTTGTGGAGCAGTGGGTCGCCTACGGGGGCTTGGACCGCTTTCGGAAGCAACACGCACACCTGTATGCTCGTTTGCAGGGACGCATCACGGATGAGTCGTGGGCATCCTACCAAATCTTCTTTGCCATTTGTCACACTCGGTTTGCCGAATTGGTGACTTTGGCGGAGGGGCACACGCTCAATCCCGATGATCTCGTGTTTTGGTTTGCCACACACGAGGTTTCGAGGGAGACTCGCCTGCGGTTCTCTGGGCTCGTCGATCAGGTGGGATCGGACCAATACAAGAAGTAAAGCATAAGAACGAAAAAAAGAACAAGGAGGTCTATCACGATTTCCGCGAGTTGCACAGGGACGTGCGACTCAAAAAAAAGACTTCATGCCTCGTCATGGAGCTCTTTTTCTTTTTGGAGAATATTAACGAAGGGTGCTATCGAGGAGTATATCATTTGCCCAATAGAGACCAGTGTCTCCGGAAGGGAGAATGTCGTAGGTGTATTGTTCTTGGTAGGGAATTCTTTTGGCTAGCGTGACCAGGCTTCCATTCAGGATGTCGCCGATAGAGAGACTCCCGATGGTTCGGCCGTCACCGATAGGGTGGTTGGGTGAGGCGAACAGTTCGCGACCGTCTTTGAGTTGTATATGAACGACTTGGTGTGTGGTAGGAACGGGCGTCTGTGTCGTCTTGAGGATCTGAGCCGGGACACGCTCTCCGGAACGGTTGAGCGTCCAGACAGACATACCCACTTGAAGTGCTTCCACGGGGATCTCGCCGGTGGGTGTGTTGATACGTGTGTGTTTGGCAAGACATATCGGACAGGGGCGCATATATCCTTTGAGTTGGCAGGAGTAGCTGGTCACCGGAGGGTCGTTGGAACGAACGATCGGTGGTCCGCAATCTTCGGTACATGCATAGCCTTCTCCACAAGAGGTGTCTGTGGGTCCGCTACACGCATTGCCAATAGGCGCCGTACACATATTGCTGTGACATAGAAGACCTGAAACGCAATCGGAATTTATATGGCATTGGGCATTCTCTTTGGACTTACACACACCTTTGACGATCGTGGTGGTCGTGGGTCCGCCGTTGGGAGAAGTAACGCCCATACTTTGGATCGCCTCGCACATAGTATTGGGTGCGGTGCAGTCGGAATCTTGCGTACAGGCTTGTGTTGGTGTTGGTACGGGATCGGGGAGTGTAGGGGCGTGTGCAACTTGTCTGGAAGAAAAATAGAACCCTATGCCTGCCAGAATGATGACGGTGGGAATGAGGGTCACAAGTATTGTCCTAATGGCGAACGGTTCTTTGTGCATAGTTTGTATTTTGATAGCAAATTTACTTTTTGGGAAACCAGGGAATAAACATACTGGTCTTTTGTGCGTATTCCTGAAACGCCGGATTTTCTATCATCTTTTTCTCCAGCATGGGAATGCCTGAAACTTTTAGGATCAGGAACGTTATCGTCAGCGGTCCTATGATGCCGATCCATCCATTGGGGACACTGAGCGCTAAGATCCAGATTCCCCACCATTGGGTAACTTCACCAAAGTAGTTGGGATGTCGGGTAAATTTCCAGAGGCCACTTTGTAGTACGCGTCCTTTGTTGCTCGGATCTTTGATGAACCGTGCCAGTTGGGCATCACCTATGGATTCAAAAAAGAATCCGATGAGCCAAACCAAAAGACCAATGAGGTCAAGTGTGTTTATTGATTCGCCATTGATTTGATTGATGAGAAGAACAGGAAACACTACAAGGAAGAGGAGTGTTCCCTGGAGAACATAGACTTGAAAGTATGATCGCAGATAAAACCATCTCCATGTTTTGCGCCACTCCGCATATCGGTAGTCCTCGGTTTTTCCACGGTTGCGTTTATGAATATGCCAGGCCAGACGGATCCCCCAGACGGTGACAAGGAGAGTGACAAGGAAACCACGAACATTATTGAAAGTATCGGCAAAAAAGAAAGATGTCCACGCCATCAAAACAAATCCCAAGCCCCAAGCGACATCAGCTATGTCATTTCTTTTTTTACAAGAGAAACAAAAAACCAGAGGGTCATATACGAAAGCAACACGAATGCAAGCGTTGTGAAGAAATTCATAAACCGATCTTTAATGCGATGAAGTAGGTGATCGTGGAAACGAGGGCGGCAAGGGTCATGCCCCAAACAAGATCGACGATGGTAACGAGCAGTGGCCAGTCTTTCAGTGTGGCCAGGTTGGTGAGGTCATAGGTGGCGTAGGTAATAAGACCAAAGAGGGCTCCGAAGAACAGCGCGTATGTCCAGGAGCTTTTTTCAAGAGCCGGGGAGATAACAAAAAGCACTAAGCCGACGATAAAGAGAAGATAAAAAACAATCGCGGCAGTCCAGTTGATATCGGTCTTCATGAGCGTGCCGATCTGGCTAGCATAAAAATTCTTTGCTACGATCCCGAGCCAGATCATATCTACGGCAAAGAACACAGGAAGGGTGATGAGATAGAGTTTTATGAACATATTGTATGTATTGAATGTTTATTTGTTGAGGTATGTGATGGTGAGTTGCAAGGTGGTAGCAAAAAGTACCCATAGAAGATAGGGGATCTGGATGAATGTGATCCAACGTGCGTACGGGAATATGGCTACCATGGCCCAGATGAGCGTTCCCAAGACAAGCAGGATGTCGATCGCGGCGAGGAGATTGTTTTTGAGACCAAACTGAAGCGGTGTGAATGCAAAGTTAAAGAGGAGATTGAGCAGGAAAGGGAGTGCGATCATGAGAGCAATCTCTTTTTTCCATGCCATCAAAAAAACTTTTCCAAAGGAGATCGCAATAAGAACATAGAGAAACGTCCACACTGGTCCAAAGAGCCATGAGGGCGGTGACCAGGAAGGTTTGATGAGTTGTGAGTACCAATTGTAGGTGTTCATCATGGGGATAGAATATTTTACTGAGAAACCCTAGGCAACAACTTGTGCACAGTGAGCGCATCTCTTAGCCTGAAGAGGGATATCACTGAGACATTCCTTGCATTTTTTGGTTGTTGGGGTTGCCGTTGGTGTTTCTTTTTTGGATCTTGAGATGAGCATGTTCATCGGCTTTACGACGAAGAAAAATATTGCTCCCGACACGAGAAGGAAGGAGATAAGGGCATTCAAAAAGTGACCGTACATAAACTCACTACCGTTGAGGGTAAAGGACATACCTCCAAAATCGGGAACCTGAACGATCGCTGCAATAAGGGGAGTGAGTAGGTCCGCAACCAAAGCGGCAACGATAGCACCAAATGCAGAACCTACTACGACACCAACTGCTAGGTCTACGACATTCCCTCGCAGTAGAAATTGTTTGAACTCATTGAGCATAGGATTATTGTTAAAGTTACTTTGCTAATAGGATCACTTCCTTTATTATTGTAATATAGATACCTTGTATTTCCAATAATATTTCATTGAAAAAACTTGGAGTCCATGGTCATTTTGAAAGATATTGTATGGCGGGCGGTCAGGATCGAGAATGAAATCCGTGAGCGTAGTCTCCGAATCGTATCCCGTACGCATGAGCCCAGACATCGATGTTGATCCAAGCGCCATTCGTTTTGATCTGTAGGTATTGATGAGGAGAAATGTACCAGATGAGCGTCCATTTGAGTCGTATGTCGCTTTCTTTAAAGAACCCGCTTCGTATGAGTAGAAACCTCATAACGTAGTTGATGTTGGTACAGTGAAGAAATCCTGTTGTGTTCCAAAAAGTAGAAATATCTTTTTGAAAGACATCGAGGATATTTGTGTAGGTTTTGACTCGGTGGCCACGGTATTTTTTGTTGAGCAGATCGTAGGCCTTGCGCAGACAATCCATCTGATCGGACGATCTTTTGAGATCTGCTAACAGGGCACGCATTTCTTCGGGTGGCTCTTGTGGCAGAGGCGTTGTAGCAAAGAGATCGAGGGGCATATATTTAGAAGTGTTTTTGATCCTGACGGACCGTGTTAAGAGTGGACTTCTTGGGTTCTAGAACTTTGGAAATCTTTTAAAGGTGTCGATCTTGTAGCCGGGGTGCGACAACGGCGATCTTTATTATTTTGAGTGGATAAGAGATCGGTATACTGCTTCGTATCCGCTTGCCATAGAGGTGAGATCAAAACGTTGTTCGGCCTCTAAGCGGCAATTTGTACGTGAGATCTTACTTACTTGTTCTAGTGCCTCTGCAAGGTCGTCTTCCTTTTTGATGATAAGGCCAGTTATTCCATCACGTAGAACTTCGGGTACTGCTCCGTTATCGAGTGCGATCACGGGCGTTCCGCAAGCAAGCGCCTCAATGATCACAAGTCCGAACGCTTCACTCCAGCGCGATGGAAAGAGTACGCCATCAGCCTCGGCAAACAAACGGCTTTTTTCTTGTTGGTTAGCTTCTCCAATAAATTTGATCCGTTCGCCATCGATATAGGGGAAGACCTCTTTCTCAAGAAATTTTTGATCGTCTTCCCGAACCTCTCCGGCAAGAGTCAGCTTTACGCCAAGTTTGTGGGCTGCTTTGACCGCTATGTCGACACCTTTGTTGTAA
Organism: Minisyncoccia bacterium; assembly: GCA_041738235.1. GTDB lineage: Bacteria > Patescibacteriota > Minisyncoccia > Moranbacterales > JBGSQF01. The sequence goes on along the minus strand of JBGSQF010000012.1, from coordinate 11,372 downwards.
GAAAGCGTTCCCATAAAAACAAACCCATTTCCCGCTCCTTCTAACCGTGGTTTAAAGAAATCCACGTCGATCCCATGATAGACCGTTGCGACATAGTTCAGCTCTGGAGCGAGTTTCCTTTGAGAGTCACTAATAGACACAAAAGGAAATTCTTTGAAGGCTTCTGCCAAATAGGGAAAGTCCGGTGGCAAACTGCTATGAAGAGTTGTTACGAATGGAACTGGGGACCAAGGTGCCAGAGCGATCGGATGAAAACCCATATGATTGTGCACGATATCAAAATCGTGAATACGCTTACCAAGAGCTTCATAGGAAAGAAATTCGTATTGTTTGATCCCGTTCTTCCAATCAAAACTGCCCACCAGGTCATACATCGGTTTATCGATCACGGAAACAAGCTCGCCAGACACTTTGGATCCTCCACAGGCGAATGTTGTGACTTCGTGTCCAAGTTCGGTCAGTCCTCGGGCAAGGTTGGCTACTACTAATTCTGACCCGCCGTATTTTTCCGGGGGCACAGTTTTCCATAGTGGAGCAAGAAGAGCGATACGCATAAGATCAAACTCAATTGATTATTTTACTCATTATATACGGTTGATATTTTTTCTCTGCTTTTTCTAGGATCTTTTTGGAATAGGCTTTGGTGGGAAAGATCTTCAGGTGGATGTAGTAAATGGAGAATAGCGCTGATGCTGCCATGAGAAAAGCAATTACCATCGAAGGTTCTCCGTATAAGATGGCGGCTCCAGCTCCGGCAATATACCAGAGACCAAGTACTAGTTCGCCACAAGAGTTTTTTAGTAGGCTCGGCATTTTTATGAGAATGAATTTGTTGGTTCTTACGAAAACCGACTTCATATGGAAGAGGAAGGCCAGCAAGGCTTCAGAGTAGATCAAGGTCATACCCATATGAACAACGAAGGCCTTGTACGCTTGTGTAAAAGTTCCATTTTGTCGATGTGAGGTAACCATAAAGAGAACGAGTTTTGCTGTCATCGTCACAAAGATCGATAGAGCAGCAAATAGAAGTATCTCACGGTGTTCGGGTGTTATCGGAATGATCGGGAGTAGTATGAATGGGAAAGCAGCCAAGGCGGCAAAAGGGAGAAAATGAAAGTGGTGCCACGCTGTGAGATGCGATAAGAAACCAGTCCAAGTAGTAAACGGCATCTTTCCAAAAAGAGTAAAGAGGGTCTTGAGTGACTGTGCGTTTCCAAAAGCCCAGCGCCACTTTTGACTTCGGTAGGCTTCGAGGTCATATGGCATCAGCCCGCTACCGATCGGCCGGTCAACATAGACGCCTCGGAACCCTGCTGCATAGAGTCGTAATCCGACATCGGCATCTTCAGTCAAGGATTCACCACGAAAACCATTTATCTGGTGCAAAGCTGGCAAATGATAGACGCTTACTGTTCCTGTCGATGGGACGCAGTTGAGGTGATTTGCCATATTCATGTAGATCCAAAAAAAATGGCGGTACTCATCGGCTATCGGCTGATTCTCACTCATACAATTTCGATATTTTTGGGGAAATTGTACTAGAGCAACTTTGTGATCAGAGAAGTATGAAAGGGCGGTTGTAAGAAAATCTTCGTGTACTAAGTAGTCGGCATCGATCACGGCCACGTATTCTGACCGTTTATCCAGACGCGCGAGGAGGTAATTGAGCGCACCCGCCTTGAACCCAGAAAGGCGTCCTTTGTGAAAAAAACGAAACTGTGGACCCATGCTGCTTATGAATCTTTCAACAGGCTTCCAAACAGACTCATCTTTGGTATTGTTATCTATGACCAGCACTTCGAACTGATCATATTTCAATTGGGAGAGAGTTTCGATGGTTTGCATGAGCACCGCCGGGGGCTCGTTGTAAGCGGGAACAAGAATAGATACAAAGGGTTGTCCTATGATCTTTTCACGCCTTGGTGTGAAATGTGGGAGCAGGGCGATAATGATCTGAATAACCGATAAAAAAAGCCCTGTCAAAAGATTCAGGACTAGCAGAATAACAACGTATTGTGGCACAAAGATCGATGCAACTAGGATGAGAACAAAAAAGAGGATAAGTGCCATAGAGAAGCGTTACTGTTTAACTGGCGTTGTATGAGTCGTGTGCTGATATAAAAAATAATGCCTACCTTATTACGTATGAGCATTATTGCACCGTAGTTTCTTCCGACCGACGTATAAAGCGGATCTTACCATAAAAAGATCCTTTTTTCAAGTAAAATGTTGTACTAAGCATCAAAAGATGCTTTATAAAAAGCAAGAAATAATGCCCGATCCTTTCTGTAACTTGTCCTTTGAGGGCGAGTTTTTACTTTTGCGGAGAGAGAGGGATTCGAACCCCCGGTACCGTTTCCGGTACGACAGTTTTCAAGACTGTTGCCTTCAACCACTCGGCCATCTCTCCAAATAAATAGACTGTTACAATTTTTGTTCGATCAGTTCTTTAAATGCGTTACCGCCCCTATAAGATTTTATTTGCATTTCCCGTGCATAGGCTTTCTGTTTTGTTGGTACGCTTTCGGTATAAAGTATTTCCCATGGTCGATATGCCTTTGAGGATCTTACTTTTCCTGCGTTATGCGCGTTCAATCTTTTGCTGATATTTGCAGTGTGCCCAATATGGTATCTATTCTCTTTTATGTTGCGTAGTATGTAGACCCTGTACATAATCTCAAATGGTAAATTTTTCCCGCCTCTGGGCGGGACCCCGCCAAGGGCGGTGGCAAGACTGTTGCCTTCAACCACTCGGCCATCTCTCCAATAGATACTTGGACTGTGTCTAGAGTACCTTTTTTGGGAAATTTTGCAATACTCAGTGGACAGGGAATGTTACACCTGCTACACTGGAAGTCCGATTTTAGATGTTTTGAAAATAGGACAAGACTTGGTATACTGTATCCAGGTCTTTTAGAAGACTTTTTGTATAGACTAAATTTACTTTGTATGGTCAAAAATAAAACATTTGCTGAAGATGTGTCGATAGTCTTTGGAGGGGAAGCGGGGCAAGGCATCGCGACGATCGAACAGATGTGTGCAACCATTTTGCATAAAGAAGGTTTTCACACATTCTCCGTGAGTGAATATATGTCACGTGTTCGAGGGGGAAGCAATTCGACGGAGATACGCGTGAGTAACGGAAAGAAAAATGCATTCGTTGAACGCATTGACATACTGTTTCCTTTGGATTGCGCGGTATCGGGGCACCTTGCGGGTCGAATATCGTCTGACACGTTGATCATCGCGGATGAGACTCAGTCAGGAAAGTGCGCGGAGGCAAGAGAGGTGGTGCGCGTTCCTTTTCTTGAAACGGCAGAAGCGTCGGGAGGGAAGATCTATCTCAATGTGGTAATGGCGGGGTTTGTATTGGCACTTTTTGAAGTCTCAGATTCTGCAGCGGATGATTTTTTGAAAAATAAATTTGGTCGAAAGGGAGAAGAGGTGGTGAAGCAAAATATGGAAGCGGTGCGTAAAGGTTGGGCTTTGGGTGAAAAAATGCGCAAAGAACAGGGTTTACAGATCGTCCTTGAAAGACGAGATCAAGAAAAGAGCACCGTCTTACTCAATGGAGAGATGGCCATATCGATCGGGGCGGTAGCGGGAGGATGTGACTTTATTGCATCGTATCCTATGTCACCTTCAACGGGGGTATTTAACGGGATCGCCGAGCTTTCCCGGGATTTCGATATCGCTGTGGAACAGGCTGAAGATGAAATTGCCGCTATTAATATGGGCTTGGGCGCTTGGTATGCTGGGGCTCGTGCGATCATCTCTACATCGGGTGGAGGATTTGCGTTGATGGCGGAGGCGGTAAGCCTGGCGGGAATGATAGAAAGTCCGATGGTGCTGCATATTGCGCAACGTCCGGGACCGGCCACGGGACTTCCTACACAAACGGAACAGGGGGATCTCAATTTTGTACTTCATGCAGGACATGGAGAGTTTCCGCGTGTTATATTGGCACCCGGGACTATTGAGGACGGTGTGGTTTTGACGCAAAGAGCATTTGATCTGGCTGATAAATTTCAGGTTCCGGTGTTTGTGCTGACCGATCAGTTTTATATGGATATGCATTTGGGGGCGCAATCTGATATGATGCCGATCGAAAAGTATCAGAAGTATTTTGTGGAAACGGATGAGCAATATCTCCGGTATAAATATACAAGTGATGGACTTTCTCCTCGTGGGATCCCGGGATTTGGGAAGGGCTTTGTGTGTGTGGACAGTGATGAACATGAGGAAAATGGGCATATCACGGAGTCGCATGAAACACGTGTTCAGATGGTGGATAAGCGGATGGCACGACTGGAAATGATCCGTGAGGAGGCGATCTTAGCGGAGTTAGTTGGACCACAGGATTTTTCGACATTGATCGTTGGATGGGGTTCAACGTACGGTGTTATGCGAGAGGCATTTGAAGCGGTTGAAAAACCTGGGACGGCATTTCTTCATATCAAACAAGTTTACCCGTTAGGGGCAGATGTTTTGGAGTATGTGGGACGTGCCAGTCGTGTGGTGGTTGTGGAGAACAATATAACGGGACAATTTGCTGATCTTTTAACGAAGGAGACCGGACGAAAGGTGGATGACCGGATCGTGCAATATGATGGAACGCCGTTTAGTGTGGAGAAATTAACGGAAGAATTTGAGAATCTAGGCTAGCGGGCGCGTAACGAACGACCAACGATCAAGACTTTAAGACAAAAAAATATGTCCAATACGTACGAATTTGATCACAAACAAGATATTGCCTGGTGCCCGGGGTGTGGAAACTTCGGAATTTTAGCGGCGCTCAAGATGGCACTACGGGAGTTGGAGAAGGATCCGCAACAGGTGGTACTCACATCCGGTATCGGACAGGCGGCCAAGACCCCGCAGTATCTCAATGCGCACTACTTTAATGGACTTCATGGTCGGGCTATTCCGCCGGCAATGGCGATTAAAGCGAGTAATCCCGGACTCACAGTGATTGCAGAGTCGGGCGATGGTGATACATATGGCGAAGGAGGTAATCATTTCATACATGGTATCCGAAGAAATGCTGATATCACCAATATTGTGCATAACAATATGATCTATGGCCTAACGAAAGGGCAGGCTTCACCCACAACCGCCGAGGGAATGAAAACCGCAATTCATATCCGGGGAACTTTCGAGGAGCCCTTTAACCCGATTGCTGTTGCGGTGGCCTTAGACGCATCATTTGTAGCACGTACTAACATTGGAGATCTCAAGCAAACGAAAGAAATCCTCAAACAGGCTGTAATGCATAGGGGTTACGCACTGGTAGATGTCTTTCAGCCGTGTGTGGTTTTTAATAAACTCAATACCTACGCATGGTTTAAGGAACATACGTATACATTACCCGAGGATTATGATCCCACAGATCGACAGGCGGCATTCGCCAAATCGATCGAGGAGGAGAAATTTCCCTTGGGTGTGATCTATAAGCGCGAAGACAAACCGATATTTGAGGAGTGTCTGGGCGTGTACGATGCAAACAGAGATCCTTTGTACACGCGATACCATAATCGAGAAAAGATTGTGGAAGTATTGGATCGATATAAAGGGGAATAATTTTTTGGTCAGCTAAATAATCAAAACTCATAATAATTTTAAGTTTTTTGTTGTCTATGAAAAAATACTCTATCATTATCATTAGTGTTTTATTGGTCCTTGTCATAATGGGTGGAGTGTTGTTTGGTGTACTTCGTGCCGAGGAGCTCAAACGCCAAGAGAAAAGCATTCAGGCTCGGGAGGAGTTTTTGGCGCGCGCTCAGGAGAGAAATGCTTTACGAAAGCAATATTTCGAGGATGTCCAGGTAAAGAAGGAGGAGCTACGTAAGCAAATGGAGGTGGCACAACAGGAATACGAACAGCTTCTGAAGGAGCAGTCGACGTTAGTTGCGAGTCAGAAAAAAACAGTTACAAAGACTATTGACCAGGTGGTTCCTGTTACGACCACTCAGACGATTGTGAAGAACGGCAGTTCTTCATCAACAAGTACATCGAAAAGTACGTCAAGTACATCAAGTACACCCAAGCCGACAAGTACGAAGACAACTAAGACTTCCTAATTTTAAGCGTATGAAAAAAGGTATTGAAATAGCCGTTCTCGCTCTCGCGATAGGTTTATTTTGTGGAGGTGGCGTGTTGTACGTAGCGGACGTGAAGTCATCTGCATTGGAAGGGATTGTTTCTTTCGCATGGGCTGAAGAAGATGAAGATGAGGATGAGGAGAAAGATGAAGATGAAGACAGAGATGAGGATGAAGATGAGAAAGATGAGGATGAGGAGAAAGACGAGTATAAAGACGAGGATGCGGGCAAAGATGAAGACAAAGATGAAGACGAAGAGGAAAGAAGCGAAGAAACGGTGACGTCCGTTCGTTATGAGGTGCGACCACAGATACAGCAGGTAGTGGTGCTTCCTATTGAGTATACGACGGATACCGATGGAGATCTTTTGGTAGATGCAATTGATCCTGACCCTCAGAAGCATCAGCGTGAATACTTCACTGACAGCGATGATGATGGGATTGCTAACGCCTTTGATATGCACCCGGATGAGGATGATTTTGCGTATTATGACGGAGAGGAAGATGCGGATATGAATGGTATCATCGATTCTTATGAAGTCACTAAATAAAAGTGAGCGGGAGGTTTTCGGGGAAATTATGAAGACGGACGTGTTTGTAAAGATATTCTCGGATACGCGATCGCAGGAGGAAATGGATCGGGATGTAGATCAGGCGTTTGAAATGTTCAGAGCTTTTGAGAGGCGGATGAGCCGATTCGTTCCAGACAGTGAGCTGTCCCGACTCAATCAATCCGAGGAGAGTATCGTTTCCGAAGAACTATTTCACATTCTGTTTCAATGCAGAAAATACTATGAAGAAACGGGTGGAATTTTTGACCCCTCGATACTTGGCGATCTTAAACGGGAAGGATACGGGGTAAGTATCGGGGAAGAAAAGTTTGGGGTATACGCAATGGGGAGGAGTAATCGATATACATTCTCAGACGTTTCCTTGGACGAACAGACGCGGTGTGTCCGAAAGCCTAAGGATTTGGAGATTGATCTCGGAGGGATTGGGAAGGGCTATATAGTGGATAGAGTTTCGGAAAGACTTCTTGAGGAGTATGCTAACATCTTTGTGTGCGCGGGCGGAGATATTCGCACAGTAGGAGCGGACCAAGAGAATGGGTATGCCTTCTGGGTATCGGACGTGGAGAATCCCTTCGAGAAAACTGGATCGGTAGCGACTCTATTACTTCATGATTGCGGTACGGCCACTTCCGGAACGAATAGGAGAAATTGGGTGGTGGGAAAGGACAAAAAACATCACCTTATTGATTCGCGATTGAAGCAATCGGCACAGACAGATCTGATCACTGTTACGGTGGTGGCACAGACGACGGAGCAGGCGGATGTATGGGCCAAGACACTCTGTATTCTTGGATCGCGAGAGGGTATGAACTGTGCGCGTGACCGGAATATAGCCGCATTGTTTGTGGATGTATCGGGAAATATTTCTTCTACAGAAAAAATGGAAACGTATTTATGGAGGGAAGATAATAAGTAATAAATAATTGTATGCGCATATCGAAATACCTTCTCGTGGCAATGTTTTTGTTTGTTGCGGGAACCGGCTCAGTTTGGGCGGTGGCAAAAGACAGTGATTCTGACGGACTTACGGACGAGGGTGAGGGTACGGTATATCAGACAGACCCATATCGGTATGACACGGATGACGACGGCATAGGTGATGGAGAAGAGGTTCTCGATGGGACAAATCCTCTCAATATCGAGGATTCTCGAATACCCACACTTCAAGAGCTGGATCCGGGACTCTTTGGTGAAAAAGAGAAACTGGCCTGGTATGTTGCCCGTGTTTCGGGAATTGCCGCGTACATACTTCTTTCTTTAGTGGTTATTTATGGACTCTTTGTGAGCTGTGCCAGGGTCTTTGTGAAGTGGGTTCTTCCACCGACTTCACTGGCGTTTCACCGTTATTTTTCTTTTCTTGCTCTGGGTGTGGTACTCCTTCACGCGCTCAGTTTTCTTTTCGATAACTTCCTCAATATCACTGTTGCTGAGATGTTTGTTCCTTTCTTGCTCGAGAGAACATTTCCATCACTTATGGGGTATGACCTAGGGTATGCCGTGGCTTTGGGAATCCTCGGTTTCTATGTGATGCTTATCCTTATAATTACCGCGGAGTTCCGGAACAAGATATTTGCAAAGGTTTGGCGCAGTCTACATTACCTGAGTTTTTTGGGGTATATACTTTTTACGGTACATGGTTTTACGGCTGGGAGTGATTCTGGTGAGTGGTGGATGAAGGCGATCTATATCACATCCGTGACCCTTGTGGGGATCTTGGTTGTAGTGCGTGTTGTTTCGGCTATCTCACTGGCGCGCAAGAAGAAACAGGCGATGAAAGTTGCTTCAGTGCAGTAATAAAAATTACACGGTTGGTTGTGTAATTTCTTGGGTATCCGGTGAAAATAAGTAGAGGCTATCACAAAACGCCGAGTTCCGCGCGCGCATTGGGAGAGATCATTTCCATAGACCAGGGTGGGTCAAAAACAATATCGATCTTTAAGGTCGTTCCTTCCGGAGCGACTTTTGTTACTTCTTGGCGAACTTCTTTTTCAATCGTTTCAAAGAGGGGACAACCGATAGTAGTGAGGGTGAGGGATATTTTGAGTGTGGCATTCTCTAAAGAAATTCCATAGAGAAGGCCGAGATCTACAATGGAAACAAAAAGTTCCGGATCCTCGACCTTTGTTATGGCTTTGGCAATAGTAGAGCGAAGAGTGTAAAAATCTTTCATATTTGTCTTTTGAATTAAAAACACGCATAGGTAGTCTGCGTGTTTTTAGGAAGAATGTCAAAGTTTTCTTTGTGGTCAAGATGACTACTCCGGAAAGATTTGTGTCGCGCCTTGTTTGATGATTATAGCGGCGACAGGACAAGCCTTGGCTGCGTCAAGGATCGCATCTTTATTCTCTTGGTCGATGCCTTGGAGGATGATAGCTTTTCCGGAATCGTCGAGCTCGAAAGATTGCGCCGCTATAGCGGTGCATACTCCTGCTCCGATACAGAGCTCTTTATCAACACGCACTTCCCAGTCGTCTTTGACTACCGGACCATAGGGGCTTGACGGATCTTTAGGAGTGGACATAGGGTTATTTTTTAAAAATTAACAACTGAAAATTGATCAGAAACTCTTTAAGAAGGTTTCTTTAATCAATTGTCGGTAGTCAATTACTTTACTAATACTTTTTTGAGTGTTTCCAGTGGGAGTAGAGCGCATTTGAGTCTTGCGGGTGAAAGTTCCACACCGAGTAGGGACAGTATAACATCTTTATCTATTTTGTACACCTCTTCCACTAATCTATTTTTGACATATTCGGTTAGAAGGGATGCCGTGGCTTGTGAAATAGCGCACCCTTTTCCCTGGAAGGCAATATCTTGAATAGTAGTCCCATTTATCTTTATTTGCATAGAAATGCTGTCACCACAGGAAGGGTTTTCTAGGGTAGTGATCTCGGAACCGTTAAGTGTACCGTAATTTCGCGGATGTTGGTAGTGGTCGAGAATAATTTCTTGATACAAGTTTTCCATAATGGGGTACTAACCTATAAATGAGAGGCTCATGATGTTAATAGGGAGTTTACGTTGGTATAGAGATACAATATAAATGACTATTGCTTTGGTTATATCTGTTGTCTATAATTCGTTCGGGTTTTTCGTGGAGTGGTGTTGGGAAAAGAGATCCTGCGCTTTCCTCAGGCCTTTTACAAGAATATCAATGTCCTCCTTTGTATTATAGAGAGATATTCCGATCCGAGCAGAAGCGGGGGAGTCGAGTTTGAGAGCGAGATGTGCGGGCATAGCGCAGTGTGATCCGGCGCGGATACAGATGTCATCTTCGGCCAAGACTTGTGCTAGGTCATGGGGATGCACGCCGTCAAGCGTGAAGGAGAAGAGGGGAACACGTTTCATGAGATCTTGCGGTCCCAATATGTGTATGTTCTCTCCAAAAGTCTTTTGGAGGGCGTCGCGTGTGTATCCGGCAAGTTTTTGTTCGTGTTCTTGGATCGTGGGAAATCCGATCGAGTTAATGAACTCGATTGCGGCACCCATACCGATAACTTCTCCAATGGCGGGCGTACCGGCTTCGAAGCGATGGGGAGGATCTTGAAAGATCGTTTGTTCTCGGGTGACCGCCTGAACCATTTCTCCACCGTAGAGAAAAGGAGGAAGTTTATCGAGTTGATCGTACCTGCCCCAGAGAACTCCTGCCCCGGTTGGACCGAATACTTTGTGAGAGGAAAATGCGAGGAAGTCGCAGTGAATATCTTGCACGTCGATCGGGATATGCGGAGCCGATTGGGCGGCATCAACGATGGTGATAATATTGGGATTTATTTCTTTGGCGATCCGGACAAATTCTTTGGCAGGATTGATCGTTCCCAGAACATTAGAGGCGTGAGTGAAAGAAAATATCTTGGTGCTAGGCGTAAGATGTTTTTTGAGTTCTTGCGGGTCAATAACACCTTTTTCATTGAAGGGAATGATGACAAGTTTTAGGTTGTGTTTTTGAGCGAGTTGTTGCCAAGGAACAAAGTTGGCATGATGTTCCATTTCGGTGATGGCAATTTCGTTTCCGGGATGGAGCTGATCGGTCAACGTATAGGCAAGGAGATTCAAAGATTCGGTGGTGTTTCGGGTGAAAACTATCTCGTTGGGAGAAGAGGCATGTATGAACCTTGCAGTGATATCACGGACGTTTTCGTATTCTTGGGTCGCACGTTCGGAGATTGCGTAGAGACCCCGAGAAACATTGGCCGAGTGGTTGGTATAATATCCCATAAGGGCGTCGATGACACATTGGGGTTTCAACGACGAAGCCACCGAATCAAGATATACAAGATCTGGGTGTTTTTGAAATATGGGGAAGAGATCTTTTAACATGTAAGCATTTAAACAAGTAGACATTCAATCAGAGAAACATTGGATCATAGTGAATAAGTTTATCGTAAAGGGAATTGGCAAAAATGGCAAATGGGGGTACACTAAGAACAAGTAACAAGCAAAAAGTCTACAAAGTTAAAAGTCATAAAGTTACAAAGGAAAAAGCCGTTTTAACCTTTAGACTTTAAGAACTTTTGACTTGAGGGACTTCGAAAACGCATAACCCATAAACAAAACATAAATATGCAAAAACTCTTCAAAGGCAGTGCTCTCGTCTACACACTTATCATGATGCTTTTCCTTATGGTCGGTGCTTTAGCTCTTATGACCACCACCATCATCCAACAGCGAGGAGTCTCCGGTACCACAGAATCAGTCCGAGC
>JBGSQF010000025.1:0-1913 GCA_041738235.1 Minisyncoccia bacterium | reverse complement strand
AGAGAACGGGCAGAGTGAGGGCCATGATGGCGGCGTAGAGAGCCACAAATCCCAGCCGCAGAGTAAAAGCGTTGGCCAGGCGCTTCATCCACGATTGACGGGGCCGCTCAAAACGAGAAATCGGGCGGGGTAGCTGTCCATAGGGCCTCATGATCGCGACCTCTCCAGAGCCTGGCGCATGGCCTTCAGGCCTTCCTTGCGGAGCAGCGTTTTGGCCTCGTTATTGACCAAATTCTGGTGTGACAGATCGCGCTGCAGCGTGTCGTCCTGCAAGTAGAGGGCCATACCGTAGGGTACCTGCGGATCGATTTCGGGAAAGGCCACCCCGGCCTGGACATAGACGATGGCGCCTTCGGCATAGGAACCAAAGCGGAGCATTCCCCAGAAAGGCAGTTCGGGTACCAGCGACGCCGGCCGGCGTCGGGCCCAATCGGGAGGCGTCTCCGGCCCGCCCAGGAGCAGATCACCGGGGCGGCGGGGAAACCCGAGGTCCTCGCCATTCAGGTAGAGCGGAATGGGACAGGCCAGGGCCCGCCGCCGCAGGACCGAGAGCTCCGGCCGAGTGCCTTTGAGGATCGATGGGAAACAAAAATTCCAAAGATTGAGGGAGTGCTCAAGTCCGATGTAGGTCACCGCATCTCGCGGGCGCAGGCCGGAGCGGGTTTCGATCCAGACGTCTTGTTCGTAGAGTTGAAGCACGTTGCGTGTTTTGCCCTGGCCACTTTCCACAATCAAGACGTCGGGATTGTAGGTCTTCATGGCCTGCAGTGCGATGGCCAGGTGGGCGCTGGAGGCGGTGACGGCCCGGTGGGCCTGACAGCATTCAAAAATTTGTTCCAGATCTTTGTCGGAAAACGGTTCCCCGTCAAAACCCACGCGCACGTCGCGACCCCCTACTTCGATCTGGATTCGGGTGGCGTTGCGCATGACGGCGCACGAGACGAGCTGCAAGATGTACTCGGCGGGATGCAGCAGCTGATGCGCCTGCATCTTTTGGAGGGCCTTTTTGGCTTCCAGGCTAAAGCGACCGGAGGACTGATAGTCGGCTTCTTGCCGCAGCCATTGAATGTAGTCCTGAGAGGTGGCCTGGCTCACCCTAAGAGATTCACGACCCAGGTTGTAGCCCCTGCGGCAACATGTTGGCAACAGGATGTTTACATCGGTAACGAAATTGTAACATTTAGCAATCCAATGGGATGGGACCGTAAGGTAACATCGAGGAAACCGTTTGTGTAGGAGGCCATCTCGTGTTTCAACCACAGTTGCCCGGGCTCCAGGGGAGTATCAATATCAGTTTCAATCCTGGCTTTCAAGGAATGGGCCAGATGCATGCCGGTCAAGGCCCCATGATGCAGGGCGGTTTTGGCCCCGGTGGACCCGGTGGCTGTGATCCGAACCAGCAGCGTTTTATGATGATGCAGCAACTCCAGATGATGGAAACGATGCTCAATATGATGTCGATGCTGATGGGGGCCAACGGCGCATTGGGTAATGCCATGGGCTTCCCCGGTATGGGCGGAATGCCCGGAATGCCGGGCGGGATGCCGGGTGGCATGCCCGGTTGCGGATGCGGGGGCGGTTTCCCAGGCGGAGGCGGATTCCCCGGTGGGGGTGGCTTCCCGGGCGGAGGTGGATTCCCCGGTGGAGGTGGCTTCCCGGGCGGAGGTGGGTTCCCCGGTGGGGGTGGCTTCCCAGGCGGAGGCGGATTCCCCGGCGGACCCGGACCTATGGGCGGAGGCCCCAACGTACCGGCCGGCAACTATTCAGGCCCTCTCAATATTCAAGGGGCGATTGGAGCCGTTCCGGCGGCCAACCGTCAGGCTGCCAGCCGCCACTTTCCCATCATCGCGGCGGAGTGTCAGAAGCAGGGTGTGCAGGATAAGGCTCAAGTGGCTTACATCCTGGCCACCAGC
>JBGSQF010000016.1:0-4024 GCA_041738235.1 Minisyncoccia bacterium | reverse complement strand
CTGTTGGATCATTTGATTCCCCGTTATCCAAAGACCGATCAACTTGGTTTGGGTGTGTAGTACAAAACGGCCTGGGAGTGCAATGCTCCCGGGTCGTTTTTTTATGGGGAGAAAGGAGAAGTCGGGAAGTTGAAAGTCTATAAAGTCTATAAAGTCGGAAAGACAAGGAGAAAAAAATGAGGAGGGGAGAGAAAAAAAGAGAACTACCGGACCATTGACAAATACTGTACAATATATTACATTGATCCGTTCACAAAAAATTTATATAACCCACTCCTATGAACAAAAGAAGCATTGTTTTCTTGAGTATTTTCCTCGCAACCGCCGTCCTCATCGCCGGGGGTGCTTTGTGGGGATTCAAGAGTAGATAAGGGGAGGTTACTAATTCATGGGAACAACAAAAGGATTCGGAAAAATTTTTAATCTTAATGAAAAGTGGGGACATGATCGAAATAACACCATATGTAATTCTTCTCTATTTAGTTTTGATAATCGGATTTATAGGGGTTCCATTGCTCACTCTTTTCTTGGTAAAAAAGATTTTTAGAATGCCCTTAGGAATTATCCGATTTTTTTTGTTTTCTCTTATCGCGTGTCCTATTTCGTTAGGTCTCTCTATTATGATTGTTTCGTTTCCTGCTGAATATGCGTTGCAAAGAACCCAATTTCCGGAAAATACAATATTTACATTGTCATTCGTCGTTGCTTCCATTCTTTCTTTTGGTATCTTTGCGTTTCTTTCAAAGATAGCATTTCGCTTTATTAGGATTTCTCAGAAAAATTCTTTCATTGCTGTAATTCCCTTGATGGTTAGTGTCGTTTTATTAGCAGCGTTTTTTCCTGATGCTATCAATCGATGGAATATGATGGTATTTATCGTGGATAAGATGGGTGGGCAGTATGAGGATTTAGGGCATAATTATACCAAGAACAATCTCGTCGTGAAATTTGGAGGAAATATACTTAAAACAGCGTTCCCGAGTAGCTTTGTTGTATTTCAAAATAATTATGACGTAGGAATAGCAAAAGATTCACAGCATGTATATAGCGGTGGAACAGTCATGAGTAATATTGATTCAGCATCTTATCACGTTGTAGAGGGCCAGCCTGAAAGAGAAGTTGCTTATATGGCAGATAAAAATGCTGTTTATTATTTTTCTACTATTTTAAGCAGGGATCCGGAGAACTTCAGGATTATTCGTTCTGAATATAAAATATTTAAATTGCCTGATGGACGATATGCAGAACTCTATTTTTCATATGCCATGGACAGCAAGAGGACCTATTTTAATGGTGTACCAATGCATCCGGAAATTGATCTTCGTTCCTTTGAGCCACTGTCTCGCAATATAGCTAAGGATTCAAAGAATGTATACTTAAAGGCGGATGTGGTGGGGAGACATTGTGGGTGTGATTTGCCTTCACTTGAGGTGGTAAGTGCGGACAATGGAATTCTGAGAGATAAGAACAATCTCTTTCTATTTGTTTTTGATTCAGTGAAGAGTGGTGAGGTTCAGTTATTCGAAGAAGGATTTAAAAAAGATGGAATTTTTCATTATTACGATGCTACTCCTGTTGAAGAACGTTTGTACGGTGAGGATATCGATCCATCAAGCGGGCAAAAAGAATTTACGAATACCGCATATCTTACTGAAGTTTCGAGCGAATAATGGTGGAACGCACCATCTCCTTCTACCTCAAATGACTTACACCGCCATCAACACCGTACGACAGAGCAAGGACGCTCGACGGAGACGACTATGTGGCAATCGACGACGGCCCGGGAGTGCAACGCTCCCCGGTCGTTTTTTTATGGGGAGAAAGGAGAAGTTGAAAGTCTATAAAGTTCATAAAGTCGGAAAGATAAGGAGAAAAAAATGAGGAGGGGAGAGAAAAAAAGAGAACTATCGGACCATTGACAGATATTGTATAATATACTACATTGATCCGTTCACAAAAATTTTATATAACCTATCTCTATGACCAAAAAAAGCATCGTTTTCTTGAGCATTTTTCTGGCCACCGCCGTTCTTGTCGCTGGGGGTGTTTTGTGGTACTCGGGAGAGGTGAAAAAAGAGGTGCAACTAGCTCAACAGCAGATCGAAGCACAGCAAAAGCAAATAGGGGTTACAAAACCAAGGACCCTTCAATTGCAAGAAAGCCGAACTGACCTTATTTGGTACAAAATACCAGAATTCGGTCTTGAATTTCAGATAAAAATGGGGTCTAAGGAGTCAATTGATCAGTTGCGAGCATATCTTAAATCTAAAGGAAAATCACTGGTGTGGTATGAGGTACCTGAATTAGGAATTAAATTTCTCATCTCTCCAGAAGGGAAGGAGGATTTAAAGTATGTAGTTAAGGATTTTATGAGGTTTGACATAGAGAATAAGGTGGCATATTTCTACCTTGAGTCGTTTAAATACCTGGATTGGTGTAAGAAAGATCTTGCTGGATGCTCACATATGTTACTGTCTAGGATTTTAACTGCCGATCTTCCAAAGTATGATTGGAATAAGCGAGAGGGTTATCCCTTTTGTGGTTTTAATGATAAGTACTTTACTGTTGGTGGTTATTCCTTTTGTGATATTTATAGTCAGGCATCTCCATTTTCCAGTGAAGAAGAGGCTCATTGGTTTTTTGACTCAGGTTACGGAAAAGGTATGGAAGTTATCTACGAATCCGCTGTCCCTCTTGATCAATAAAGAGAATCTTTTCCCGCCGTGCTGTATCCACTTTGGATAGAGTGTGGAGGTGTAGAGATTGTTCTGCATCAAACTCAAGAAATGAGGAGGAACTTCTCATGATCCTTAAAAATCGAACGAACATCCTGTTTGTAGGACTGTTTCTGATGTGTCAGCAGATGTTGGTGTATGGCTATACCTACGACTCTGTCTGTCCGATCGGACCGACGGGAACAGTGGGTGGATATCTTTACAGTGGGGACATACCCCCTCCGCAGAACGGTTATCCATGGATTGACAGGCGTGGCTTCTATCAATGCAACTGCACGTCCTATGCTGCCGAGATGGCGGATATTCCCTCCAACGGTGGAAGTGATGGGGGAAAATGGGGCGATGCTTCCAATTGGGGTAATCGAGCCCACACTCTGCATTATCCCGTGAGCGAGAACATTCCGACCGCTGGAGCTGTGGTGCAATGGAACGCAAATGAGGGTCCGGGAGCTGGATACGGCCATGTAGGCTATGTGGAAAGCGTTGATTTCGACGGGAGTCGGATCACCGCTTACACCTACTCCGACTGGAATGGAAATGGTGATTACAACGGACCCGGAACGCATACCGTAAAGGTTGGGTCTGACGGCACATTCCCCGGAAGGTTCATCTACATGGATGGCCCTATCGGGGAGCACTACAACGACCTAAATGGAGCTTTCTCCACATGTCTCCATGACTATCCGGCAAGCAGTTACTCGATCTGTTGGGAACACGATGATGTAGACCGGGTGTGCGAACACTCCAGTCGCGTGTACTCGTTTCGAGAGGATGCCGAGAAAGGTATCTGCTACATGCCGGTCGAGACGACGACGCAACTCTGCCCGCCTGAAGAGACGTATATGGGGCAAAGTGGAATGGGGGATGTTTCATATGTGAAGAGCTACCAGGGATTGGGTGGACATACCTTCTATGCCATAGGTGGATTTGGAGGTGGATCGTTTCGTGAAGGCGATATCTATACCCCTCCCACCGACCCACAACCCGACGACCCCGTCAACCTCAAGAACGACACCGACATCCTGGGTGCTGACGGAAACGAGCTGTACGCCGGACACGACCAACTCCTCCCCGGCATGAAAGCCAGAAACCGTGTAGCGGTGAAAGCCGAAGGAGGCGATGCGGGGAACTGGAAGACGAGGGACGATGCCGACACGATCGACATCAAGTATCTCGTCAGTATCAACGACGGTGAATGGGTCCAATGGGAAACGGGCTACATCACCATAAGTAAGCTCGACGAGGGCGACACGATCACGGAAACAAAGACCTACATCATCCCTCCAGGC
>JBGSQF010000009.1:0-19900 GCA_041738235.1 Minisyncoccia bacterium | reverse complement strand
TATGATATTCCTTGAATCGGGAACCTACACCGTGAAGGTCTCTCTACAAAACCCGGCTACCGGAGAATCCAGAGAAGCCCAAGATACTGTTGTTATGGAGAAGGGGGGACTGTTGGTGAAGCGGTGGAGGGTGTAGGGGGGGGGAGAAAGAGAACAAAGAAGGAGAACGGAAGGGGAAAAGTGTCTGTTTTTTTGTGGTATACTGAATGAGTAGTAATTGACCTCTTTGATTTACATACAAAACAAAAATATCTTAAAGGAAGTCTATTTCTCGAGTTTTCTCTTGGTGATGCTTTTTCTTATTTCCACCTTTCTTCCTTTATCGGTATCTGCTGAAACAAAGACCATACACGATTTTACAGTTTCTGTAATAGATGGGGAACAACCTTACGGAGCGCTTGTTTCTGATGGGAATGTTCTCTACGGAGCAACCTACGGTCAGATAGATCGTGGCGGAGTCTTTTCTGTAAATAGGGACGGTACTAACTTTAAGCTTCTTCATGAATTCTCAGGGATTGATGGTGAATCTCCCCAATATGGACTTACATTGTCTGGCGATACGCTCTATGGTACAACTACCAGTGGAGGAAGTAATGACGCTGGTCTTATCTTTTCCATAAAGACGGATGGATCAGATTTTATGCCCTTGTATGAATTTGGTGAAAACAGTGACGGGTCAAGTCCAATTGGGCCACTTGTTTTGTTTGCTGATACTCTATATGGGGTAACGCCATACGGAGGGAGTAATGATTTTGGAACTATATTTTCTATTAATACTGATGGTACTGACTTTACTCTTCTTCATACATTCTTGGGTGGTAATGGTGCGTATCCTCAAGCAGGATTAACTATATCTGGGGATATGCTTTATGGAACAACTTTTATAGGTGGAGACAATGAGCGTGGAACTGTATTTTCTATTAATACTAACGGTACTGACTTTACTCTTCTTCATTCATTCTCGGGCCGTAGTAGTGATGGATCATATCCTGAGGGTGTATTGACTAAATCTGGTGATGTGTTGTATGGCACAACCGATTCAGGTGGCAGTGGAGGGTATGGAGTAGTCTTTTCCGTTCATTCTGATGGAACAAATTTTTTACTTCTTCATGAGTTTACCTGGGGGGTTGATGCGATATCACCGCAGGGAGCGGTTACTCTGTTGGGGGATACCTTATACGGTGCAACACAATTTGGTCAGTCTTATGAGCCAGGAGGAACTCTTTTTTCTATGAAGACGGATGGTTCTGAGTTTACGTTTTTGCATGAATTTGATGGAGAAAATGATGGATCGTATCCGGTCGGGTCGTTGCTTTTGATTGACAATACATTTTATGGCGTTGCTTCTAGCGGGGGAAGTAAGGATTATGGAATGCTTTTCTCCTTTGATGCGAACACATCTGTCTTTACTACTTCTCATGAGTTTGTTGGATTTACAGACGAAGGTTATTATCCGGATGGTGCTTTGATTTCGTCTGGCGGTAGGCTATATGGAACGACAGCGTCAGGAGGAGTTGGTGGCAAAGGAACCATCTTTTCTATAAACGAAGATGGTTCTGATCTTATTCTTCTGCATGAATTCTCAGGAACAGATGGGCAATCACCCAGGGGGGGTCTTGTTCTTGTGGGTGACACTCTTTATGGTGCAGCATCTTATGGAGGGGAGTACAGTGGGGGAACACTTTTTTCTTTGAAGGTTGATGGTTCTGGTTTTGTGCTTTTGCATGAGTTTGTTCCAGGATATGATGATGGATATAATCCGAACGGTTTTTTTATTATTGAGGGAGATACGTTATATGGAACGACATATTCCGGAGGGGAGGGTAATGGTGGTGTTGTGTTCTCTATCAAAACTGATGGATCCGATCATACGCTTCTTCATAAATTTTCCTACAGTGAGGATGGATATAATCCGAACGGCTCTCTTGTTCTTGTGGGCGACACGCTCTATGGTACAACCTATGATGGTTTTTACAATGGCACGATATTTTCTTTGAATATTGAGGGTGATAATTTTACAATACTCCATAGATTTACAGGCGGTATTGGTGGTGGTGTACATCCTGAAGGAGGACTCACCTTGATTGGTGATACTTTCTTCGGTGTAACCCGTCATGGGGGCGCTGATGGTACTGGGAATGTGTTTTCTATCAATCTTGATGGTACGAACTTTACATCTTTGTATGAATTTCCACTTGATGATGAATCCATGGAAACCGGAAGCATTGGGCCGATCGGGTCATTTGTCTTGTATAACGGTATCTTTTATGGAGTAACAAGTGGATATGGCGGAGAGGGTGGTTGTGGCGGGAGTTCTCTTTTTTCTATTAACCCTGATGGTACGAATTTCACACGCCTACATTCATTTTTGTGGGGTACCAATGATGGTTTTTGTCCCAACGGATCTCTCGTTCTTGCTGGTAACGCTTTATATGGAACAACGTATGAAGGAGGATCTTACGATATTGGTACTATATTTTCTTACGTCTTTCCCACGCAAAACATTCCTTCTGAGGAACAACCCCAAGAAGAAAACAAAAACCAACCCTCCTATGACCTCAACAAACCCAAAGACCTTACCCTCAACTGTTCTTCAAAAGACAGACGCATCCTTCTTACTTGGAAAGATGATTCAAAAGAAGAGGAGGGCAATATCATCCAAAGAAAAACAAACGATGGATCTTGGAAAACGGTCAAAACCTCCAAAACAGAGAATAGGGAAGATTGGACTGACGATAACCTCGAACCCAATACCTACACCTACCGAGTAAGAAGCTTCCATGACGATAACGAGTCCAACTACTCCAACGAAGCATCTTGCACCATTGAGGCATCAACACAGATCTCTCTTGCTACAACTACCACAACGACTCAAACCGGATCTTCTCTAGAAGCCCCAACATCCGAAGATCTTTCTTACAACATCCAACAAGAGAATAATAGCTCAGACCTCAGAGAAAATATTCAACCCAATTCAGAACCCTTCAACCCATATCCCAAGACAGAAACAAAAGATACCACTCCCAGCTTCATAACAAAAGCTCTCGCTCCCATCCTCGAAAGACCCACCGTTCCCTCAATGGTTCTTTCCTCATTGGCTCTTCTCGCCACTTCTCTTCGCCTCCTCTCTTTCCCCGGACTCTTCTCCTTCCGAACCGGCAACTCTACGGTCAGTACTATCGGCCTCTTCAACAAAAAGAGATCCTGGGGAACCACCTATGATGCACGAACCGGGAATATTCTTCCCTATGTCACACTCGATCTCATAAACCAAGAAACCAAGAAGAAAGAAACGATCCTCTCCGACAAATACGGACGATTCGGATTCCTTGTTCCCGGACCAGAAACCTACATCCTCCAAGCCAGTAAAGAAGGATACATCTTCCGAAACACTCCCACCAATCCCATTGTTGCAATAGCCAATGTGTATCAAGGAGAACCTCTCACGCTTACTGAACAAGACATAGTAAAAAAGAACATCTTCCTTGAAGGTAGTAAGAAAACCATCTCTCCCTTCGTTCTCTTCCTCAGAAGCATCTCAATGAGATTCTTCTTTGATATCGTCTTTGCGGTAAGCTCTCTCTTCACTCTTCTCGCTTTCTTCAAAGACCCAACCAATACACTCGCTCAAGGACTTCTTCTCTTTAACATTCTCCTCCTTCTCATCCGATTCTTCATCCCCACTTCCCATCAATACGGAGAGATACGTCATACTTTCTCTCAAGGCATGACCTTCGCTTCCATAACTGTTCAAAACCAACAAGGAACCATGCTCTCTCGAACCATGGCTGATCAATACGGACGTTACTTTATCTTCCTTGATCCTGGAACGTACATTGTCACTATCAATGTTCAAAATCCCACTACAGGACAGTCGAAAGAAGCGCAAGACCAGATCACTATGGAGAAGGGGGGACTGTTGGTGAAGCGGTGGAGGGTGTAGGGGGGGAATATACGATAGGATAATTATTAAATAATTTTAAAGAATATGGTAGAAAAATATAAGAAAAGTTTGGTGGCTGGGGGATTAGTTCTTCTTTTGGTAGTTGTTTTTGTTGGAGTCTCTATAATGTTGCGCAGTGGGTCTATTTCTCGTATGGGGGTAAATACACCTTTGGATGAGTCTGGTATTTCCCTTCAGAATACGGTGGAGGAGAAGTCTGCTTTATTTCCCGATTCTCTTGATGGAGGATTTGCTGGAGAGGGCATGGATGTCATGATGCCTGTTTCCGAACAGGAGAGTATTTCCGTAGAACAAAAGATCGTTCGGGAAGCCAATCTGTCCATTCGTGTGGAGAATGCAGAAAAGGCAGTGGAACAATTTCGTGGAGTGGCTGAGTGGCATAAGGGGAACATTTTTTCAATAAATATTCGGGAAAATGGTCAAGGGGTGCGGAGCGGATCTGTTGTTATTAAAGTTCCTACGGAGAGTTTTGATGCGGCTATTGCGGGTATCAAAGAGGGGGCAACGGTGGTTGTACAGGAGTCGATATCCAATCAGGATGTGACAGCCGAGTTTGTTGATATGGAAGCACGTTTAAAAAACAAGAAAGCAGAAGAGGAAGCGTTTATAAAGATATTAGAGAAGGCGGAAAAGACAACCGATATTATTTCTGTGACGAGGGAATTATCGCGTGTTCGGGGAGAGATCGAGGTGATGGAGGGACAAATTCGGTATATGGAATCGAAAACACAGATGGCCACAATAACCATTCAACTTTCAGAAGATCAGAGTGTTTCTTTTGTCGAAACATGGCGACCTTGGCAGGAGGTAAAAGATGCTGCAAATGATCTTTTGAAGAGCCTGCAGGGGTTTGTGAGCTTTGTTATTCGTGTATTCGTGTGGCTTCTTCCGCTGGTTCTCGTTTATGGGTTGTTAGCATTTGGTGTGTGGTTTGTCGTCAGATCAGTATATCGAAAGTTTTATAGAAAATCTGAGAAGAAGTGAGAAGTTCTGAGCTAGCATGACTTACCGGCGGCCCTGCTTGGAACCGCCGGTTTGTATTGTTACTACATTTTTGGACCTGTAATGGCGATAACTGTTTGGATGTTAATTCAGGGATTGAAAAAATGGGTCTTTTGAAAGCCAGAGGCTAGGGGTATGCATTACCATAGTACATTCTCCATAATCCAAAGGTCGTGGTGGCATGGGATAATCTCTATGTTTGGTGGCACGAATGATCCCATTTCTTTGTGTAATATCTTGGGGAATATATTGTCAAAACTGTATTTGCATACTAGGATGGGTTGGTCGGGATAATTTCCCCCGACAGGAGGGTGTATAGTGAACGCTGTTTGGGCATTCGCCCCAGTCGTGGTGGGTTTGGGTATCCCCCTCTTCTCCGCCATCCACTTTTGGTGGAAGCACCGGGGAGGATAGGCAGGGGGAAGTGGGTATAGCCGTACCTACTTCCCCTATGAGTATCTTTAGGACATATTCTTTTCTAGTTTTACTTCTTTAGGGAGATTGTCAAAAGACGTATTCTGGTGTAGAGTGATGAGTATAAATACCTCAAGTTGAAACGAAATGTTTTGATGAAGAGGGTTTTTATTTTTATATTTGTAAAGGTGTATGACATTCACGTTGCCCGCGCTTTTGTCAGTGTTTTCGCTTTTAGCTATATCCAGTGGAGTATATTTTCTTTCTTTGAGGATGAAGTTACCCTATACGGTGATCCTTGTGGCAGTGGGGTCATTTGTTCTTGTTCCGTTGAGTGCGTGGGGTCCATTCTCGTTTCTCCGCGAATTCACCTTGACGCCAGAAATATTACTGTATGTTTTTCTGCCTATCCTTATATTTGAGTCAGCATACAACATTAATATTCGTCGTCTCTTAGAGAATATACGAGCCATATCGGGTCTTTCTATTTTTTCCCTTCTTTTGTCTGCGGGAATGGTGAGTGGCGCTCTTTTTGTTTTGCTGCCGCTAGTGGGTCTTCCTGTGCCTTTTCTTCTTTGTCTTTTGTTTGGGGCCCTGATTAGTGCTACGGACCCCGTTGCCGTACTCGCTCTTTTTAAGGAGGTTGGGGCGCCGAGACGACTTACGCTACTTTTTGAGGGAGAAAGTATATTTAATGATGGAACAGCCGTTGCTCTCTTTTTGGTGTTACTTGGTATTGCGGAACACGGGTGGTATGGAGTGGCGTCTCTTGGACAAGGAGTGATCGATTTTATAATAATGGTAGTAGGAGGAGTTTTACTCGGACTTGTCATTGGGGGTCTTTTTGTGAAGGCAATAGATGGCGCTCGATCAAACGAATTCGTCCAAATATCACTTATGATCGTTTTGGCCCACTTTACTTTTCTTCTTTCTGGCCATATCTCAGAAAGTCTTTTTCTTTTTGGGCATCATATTCATATTTCAGCCATTATTTCTACGGCTATCGCTTCTATCGTCATGGGAAATTATGGCCGTGCCAAAATTCTTCCTTACGCACAGGAATTTGTGGAGAAGTTTTGGATGGAGTCGGCGTTTCTTGCTAATTCCCTCGTGTTTTTGCTGATAGGGTTCATTTTCGCTGCGCTTCCTGTTGCCATTGTGCCATTTATCATTTCTATAATTATTGCAGTGGTTGTGGTGGCTGTAGCTCGAGCTTTTTCGATATATCCCGTGGTATGGATCTTAAATTCCTTGAAGTGGGAGGAAAAGATACCGATGTCGTGGCAACATTTACTTGCGTGGGGAAGCTTGCGAGGTGCTTTGGCCATTACTATGGTTTTACTTATTCCAGATGATCTTACTGTTGTCGGATGGACGCTTTCGTATACGCCAAAAGAATTTATTCTTGCTTTAACGATCGGATGTATCTTTGCAACATTGTTTGTCAAAGCTACAACTATGAAGTTTGTGGCGAGAAGGTTGGGAATCGGCGTGTTTAGTGCACTGGAGCGATTGGAGTATCAGGAGGCAAGCGCTCTCATTCACTTGCGTGCGCTAGAGCGAATCTCTCGGTTCACAGAAAAGGGTTATATTGATGCACATACTGCTGGTATTCTCAGGAAAGAACATCAACAGCGTTTGGAGCAAGCGTGTATTGCCTGTACGGATCAAATGCGAGTAAATGACGCTGTTATTGGAGAACGAGTACTAAGACTCTATACAATTGGTATTGAGAAGGAAGCTCTTGATACATTGTATGACTACGGAGAGGTGAATGAGAAGGTATATCGTCGAGTATTGGCTAAGCTTTCTTCCCAATATGAGCGAATTGAATCTGGATTGAAAGAGATAGATCCTTCTGAAGAGGTATCAGATGTTTTGAGTCGTCTTGCGCACGGAATGAAAAAAATGTTTTCTCCTCGTGAGGCTGTATATTCAGAAGAGGATCTCTATCTATATTACCGTACTCAAAGTGTACTATCTCGTTTTGTGATCCGAGCGCTAAAGCATTTGGACAAACAATATGCTCCAATTCTTTTTGGTGAGCAAGCGATGGTGCATATCAAGTCTATTTACGAATCTTTTTTAGAAGGATCTACACAGAAGATGCGAGTTGTTACGGAACGAATTCCAGAAAAAGCCAAAATTCTCTCTGAACAATTTGCAAGACGAGCTGTTTTGGAGGCAGAATCAAATGTGCTTGAGGAACTATCCCATCGATTCATGATCACTCCAAAGGTATTTATAGCGATACGAGACGATATTGAAAGGGAATCAAATGCTCTTGCGCAAGGGGTGATCTAAATTTTTTAGGTGATTGACAGAAGTGAGATCGGGATTTATAATAGAGGCGCTTTTATGAAAAATAGAACATTGAGAATTGATGAGAAAAGTACCCGGATCGCCCTGATCGTTCGTGTGTTTTATGAGAGTATAAGTGCGATTCTCTTTCCCTTGGTCATTTTTGGCGGTGGGGGATGGTATATGGATCGCTGGCTCGGGACGGGACGGGTTTTTTTGTTTTCTGGTGTAGTGGTTGCATTTGTGATAACACAAATTGTCTTGTTTATGAAAGTGAGACAATTTTCTCGGAATATTGATGGCTTAGTGGGAAAGAAAGGATCTGATAGTGAGTAGGAAATTTTTATCATACGTATATGCTTCGGCGTACATCGAGTCGTCTTACATTTGTTTTTATTGTTTCGCTTTTGGTTCTCTCTTTCTTTCTTGGAAAGAGTCAGGAGCCGGCAGAACTTCATGTGTCTCTTGCTCCGGAGGCGCTGTTCATGATCGGTTCATTTCCGATCACAAATACTTTGCTCTGGGAGTTGGTCCTATCAGGAGTACTTATGGCCGTTGCGATCAAGACATCTTTTTCTCTGAGATCCGTTCCTTCTGGTTTGCAAAATTTTTTGGAGGTGATCGTTGAAGGAGGATTTGGTGTGGTAAAGTCGGTCATGGGGGATAATGAAAAGCGGGCAAAAAGAGCTTTTCCTTTGGTATTCACAATGTTTCTTTTTATTCTCTTGGCAAATATCTTTACTTTCTTGCCGGGCGCAGCATCTCTTTCAAAGGGAGGTGTTCCTGTTTTTCGGGCAGTGATGAGTGATTATGGGATGGTGTTTGTAATGACCATTATTACTATCGTGACGGTGCAAATTGTGGCGATCATATCTGCAGGACCATTTGGTTATATCAAGCAGTTCATTGATCTTTCCAGTCCGCTGAATTTTGTACTAGGACTTATGAACATTGTTGGAGAAATTGCAAAGATCCTTTCACTGTCATTTCGTCTTTTTGGGAATATGTTCGCTGGAGAGGTTTTGGGATCAGTGATGCTTTTTCTTGCCCCATTCTTTATTCCACTCCCATTTGCATTTCTGGGACTTATCACTGCGGTCATTCAAGCGGTGGTTTTCTCGATGCTTACGACCATTTTTATTTCTATGGCGGCTGACCTAGCGCCTCCAGAAAAGAGATCGGTAGCAGCATAGAACGCAGAACGCGGAACATAGATCATTCTTGGAACGATCTGTGATCCGAGCTCCACGTTTTGGAAGCTCTCATTAATTGGTTAATTGTACATATATGGAGGTAGAAGCAGCAAGAGCGCTCGCGGCCGGTATAGCTATTGGTGTGGGTGCGGTTGGATCTGCTATTGGGGAAGGGTTCATCGCGGGGAAGGCACTTGAAGCTATTGGGCGAAATCCTGAAGTTCGCGACAAAATAACCCCGTTGATGTTCGTAACATTGGCAGTTGCAGAATCTACTGCCATTTATGCCTTGGTTATTTCCCTTATCTTGCTTTTTAGTTAATTTTTTTTGGGGAAGAATTTTATGGGACTTTTTGAAGCACTCGGCTTAGATATTCGTGTTCTCTTGGCGCAATTCATTAACTTTGCGGTGTTGATCTTTATACTGTATCGTTTTTTGTATACTCCGCTTCTTACTATGATGGAGAAGCGAAAGAAGACCATTGAGGAGGGAGTAAAACGCGCTGAAGAGTCGGAGCAGGTTCTTGTAAAGGTAAAAAAGGAAGCGGAGGAGATCATACTTCAAGCGAAGCGGGATGCAAAGGATATAGTTGCTGAAGCGCATGTAGCCGCAAAACAATCTCGTGAAACTCTTCTTGAGAAGGCGAAAAGAGATGCTGAAGTGGTTGTTGTATCTGCTCAAAAATGGGCAGAGGAAGAGCGCAAGACATACACCACACGACTCAAGGGAGAGATTGCACAGCTGGTCATATTGGCATCTGAGAAGGTTGTAGGAAAGCGTTGGGATTCCGATTCTGATAAAGTATTCATTGAAGACACGATCGAGAAGATGTCTAAGAAAGGAGAATAGTATATTTGTATGAGGATCACCCCAAAACAATACGTTCAGATCTTGGAATCAATCGCGCAAACATGCTCGAACGATACAAAAAAGATCGCTCAGCAATTTGTCTTCGTATTGCGTCGCAATCATCACACCGTACTTTTCCCTAAAGTGAAGAGGATGTTTCAAGAGCATCTTAGGGCTAAACAATCAAAGGAAACCATTCACCTTCAGACGGTTCGCGAATTCTCCTTGCAGGATAGGAGGGAGCTAGAAGAAAAGGTTCGGTCTGTGAGGAAAGATCCATCAGCAGATATTTCCTGGGAAGAGAATGAGGATCTTATGGGAGGTGTTCGAGCACGGTTTGGTGAGAAGGGATATGATGAAAGTATAGCAAGGCGATTTCGTACATTGAAGGAGTATCTTAAGAAATAATTCAAGTTTCAAAGGTCAGGGCACAGAGTAAAATGGTTTTTGTTTTTCGTGTTTTATGGCTTGTGCTTTGGTTTTGAGATTTGAATATTGATTTTTAAATCTTTACATATTTTTATGCAACACACAGATCCCATTATTGAACATATTCAAAAACAATTGCAAGGGTTTGATCCAACAGCAACGGAAGATCCAGTAGGAACCGTTCTAGAGTCGGGAGACGGTGTGGCACGCGTGTCTGGGCTTTCCAAGGTGGCGATCATGGAAATGGTGGAGTTTCAATCTGGAATAACTGGAGTGGTTTTGAACTTGGAAGAGAGTCAGGTGGGTGTAATGATCTTAGGGTCCTCCTCGGGAATCTCTGAAGGGGATACGGTTCGTGCGACAGGAAAGATCCTTTCTGTTCCTGTGAGTGAGAAGATAATCGGACGTGTAGTGGATGCTCTGGGGAATCCGAAGGATGGAAAGGGTGAGATCGTCGCTAAAAAAAGAATGCCGATGGAAAAGGTGGCCCCTGGAGTGATCACTCGTGAAGCGGTCAATCAACCGGTGCAGACAGGGATCAAAGCGATCGATGCTATGATTCCGATCGGACGAGGACAACGTGAATTGATCATTGGGGATCGTCAAACAGGAAAGACGGCCGTAGCTGTTGATACGATCATCAATCAGAAAGGACAGAATATGATCTGTATCTATGTGGCTATTGGACAAAAAGAATCGAAGGTTGCAAGGATCGTCGCAGAGCTTGAAAGTCGGGGGGCTATGGAGTACACCATCGTAGTAACAGCGGGTGCATCTGAGGCGGCAAGTTTGTCTTTCCTAGCTCCATATGCCGGTTGCGCTATTGGGGAATATTTTATGGCTCAAGGAAAAGATGTGTTAGTGGTATACGATGATCTTTCTCGACATGCTTGGGCATACCGACAGGTATCGCTGATCCTTCGTCGCCCACCTGGACGAGAGGCTTACCCTGGAGATGTATTTTATTTGCACTCGCGACTTCTTGAAAGAAGTGCGCGACTTAATAAGGAATATGGTGGAGGGTCGATCACGGCACTTCCTATTATTGAAACACAGGCGGGAGATGTGAGTGCTTACATACCTACGAATGTTATTTCCATTACGGATGGACAGATATATTTGGAGAGTAATCTTTTTTACAAGGGTATTCGTCCAGCAGTGAATGTCGGACTTTCGGTATCACGTGTAGGATCATCGGCACAGATCAAGGCGATGAAGCAAGTAGCGGGGCAACTGCGACTTGACCTGGCTCAATTTAGAGAACTTGAGGCTTTTGCGCAGTTTGGGTCGGATCTTGATGAAAAGACGCGAAGCCAGCTTGACCGGGGACGTCGAACGGTAGAGATCCTCAAACAAGACCAGTATGAACCATTGACCGTTGCACAGCAGGTAGTGGTGCTATATGCGATCACGCGAGGATTTGTGGATGACGTGGTCGTAGAAAAGGTGCGTACTTGGGAGCGAGAATTACTGACCTATTTTGAGTCACAAGGAAAGAAATTGATAGAACAGATCGAATCAGAAAAAGTGTTGAGCGAAGAGATAGAAGAGTCGCTCAAGAGGGCTATTGGAGAATTTAAAGAAGTATATCAGGAATAAGATACGCTTTTCGGTTTTTATCTATTTATACGATCGAGTATGGGTTCTGCACGGGAAATACGATCGCGAGTATCATCTATCAAAAATACGCAAAAAGTAACGCGTGCGATGCAGATGGTAGCAGCTGCCAAAATGCAACGAGCGGTAAAAAACGTATTGGATATCCGCCCCTATGCACACAATGCATGGAGTGTTTTGGTGAACATGACACGAGCGATGAAATATGCAAAACATCCACTTCTTGAGGTACGTTCAGTGCGAAAGGTTTTGATCGTTGTTATTTCCTCAAACCGTGGACTTTGTGGTTCGTTCAACGTTTCTATTATGAAACAGTTGCGTACTCTTCTTGCCGATGAAGACAGACTGTATTCTCTTTCTAACGGTGGGGATGTGCACAAGCAGGAGAAAAAAGATGTAGAGATATTGGCCATTGGGCGAAAGGCGGAGAAGATGGCGCTTGCTGTGAAAAAAGACCTTATTGCATCGTTTCCTGATCTGATGCATACGCCGAGCTTTGATGAGGCTCGTACAGTGGCAAATATGTTAGTGGATCTTTATGTCAAAAAACAATACGACAAGATCGCAGTGATCTATACGGATTATGTTTCGGCGCTTACTCAGCAGGCCAAGATCCGACAAGTACTTCCGGTGAATGTTGTTGAGTTTGAGAAGCAACTTGCTGAAATGGACATTTTGCAAAAAGAGATCGGGCTGACCGGGCCGGATCATGAGTATAAGATAGAACCTTCCCCTGAGGCGGTTTTGAATGCTATGCTTCCGGCGCTCCTACGTACCCAAATATATCATATGGTGCTGGAGTCAAATGCGTCCAAGGAGGCATCGAGAATGGTGGCAATGAAGAATGCAACAGATGCCGCTGGAGAGATCGCTCAAGAATTCATGTTGGTGTATAACCGTATACGACAAGCTAAGATCACACAAGAAATAGCAGAGATCAGTGCAGGACGAGCGGCATTGGAACAATAGTAAGTTTATTTTAGAGAAGAGTCATTTAGCCATATAATAATTTACGTATGCAAACAGGAAAGATCTCACAAATTATTGGTCCGGTAGTTGATGTGGAATTTCCGGGAGAGCTCCCAAAGATTTACGATGCGTTGGAAGTGCTTCGGGACGACAGTGATCGATTGGTTATGGAAGTGCACCAGCACTTGGGGACAGGTGTTGTTCGATGTGTGGCACTGGCATCCACAGACGGACTGAGGCGATATATGGAGGTGCGAAGTACGGGGAGTCCTATTCAAGTACCCGTTGGAGGAAAGATATTGGGAAGGATGATGAACCTTTTAGGAGATCCCATTGATAATAAAGGAGATATCGGAGCTTCCAAAAAACTCCCAATTCATCGAAGCGCCCCTGCGTTTTCTGAGCAGTCTCAGAAGGCGGAGATCTTCGAAACGGGAATTAAGTCCATCGATCTTATATGTCCTTTCGTAAAAGGGGGAAAGGTGGGTCTATTTGGAGGTGCGGGAGTGGGAAAAACAGTTATTATTCAAGAGCTTATTCGAAACATTGCACAGGAACATGGTGGGTATTCGGTCTTTGCTGGAGTGGGAGAGCGTACGCGTGAGGGAAATGATCTATATCATGAAATGAAAGACTCCGGCGTGCTTGACAAGACGGCGCTTGTGTTTGGACAAATGAATGAACCCCCGGGAGCCAGACAACGTATCGCTCTTTCGGCTCTTACAATGGCAGAAAGCTTTCGAGATGAGGAGGGAAAGGATGTGTTGCTCTTTGTGGACAATATTTTTCGATTCACCCAGGCCGGATCCGAAGTTTCAGCACTCTTGGGGCGTATTCCTTCGGCAGTGGGATATCAGCCGACATTGGCTGAGGAAATGGGACAACTACAGGAACGTATTACTTCGACCAAAAAGGGATCAATTACTTCGGTGCAGGCAGTGTATGTTCCAGCAGACGACCTGACCGATCCAGCACCAGCAACGACATTCGGACACTTGGACTCGACAGTGGTGCTTTCACGTGCACTTTCTGAGCTGGGGATCTATCCGGCAGTTGATCCGTTAGATTCTAGTTCAACGATCCTTGATCCACGTATCGTGGGGGAAGAACATTACCAGGTAGCCAGAAATGTGCAGAGAATACTGCAACGATACAAGGACCTTCAGGACATCATCGCTATTTTGGGAATGGATGAACTTTCCGATGAGGATAAGATCACCGTGGTACGCGCACGAAAGATCCAAAAGTTCTTGTCACAGCCATTCTTTGTGGCGGAACAATTTACTGGGCGAAAAGGAAAATATGTGAAGATCGAGGATACTATCAGGGGATTTAAGATGATCGCAGATGGGGAGATGGACGATATTGCTGAACAGGATTTCTATATGAAAGGATCGATCGAGGAGGTTCGTGAGGGTGAGAAATAAATACTAGGTATTATGAAACTCTTTCATTTTGTATTGGTGACACCTGAACGAAAGGTCTTGGACAAAGAAATCGTTCAAGCGACACTTCCCGTGATCGATGGAGATGTGACGATCCTGGCTGATCACATATCATATATTGCCGCACTCAAATCTGGAGAAGTTCGGTTGGTATTTGCTGATGGAAGCGATGAGATCTTGGCTATTTCGAGTGGATTTTTGGAATTTGGGAAGAATATTCTCACGGTGCTTGCTGATACGGCGGAACGTGCGGAAGAGATCGATGCTGAACGCGCTGCACAAGCAGTGGCACGCGCTGAAGAGGCAAAGAAGCAGAAGGATCTTGGGGAAATGGAATATGCAACCGTGGCCGCACAACTTGAGAAGGAGCTCGCTCGTTTGCGAGTGGCAAGGAAGAGACGGTAAGTATCCTTTATAAAAAACACTCGCATTTAGCGAGTGTTTTTTATTTCCTCTATTTTTTCTCTGATATCTTCTAAAAATCCTTCAACAAGAAGCCGCTCGGCGTTTGAGCGAGAGATACCTCGACTTTCGAGGTATGCTATGTGATCGGGGTTGAGCGGGGCAGTGGTGGCGCTGTGGTGACATTGCACATCATCAGTAAGTATTTCAAGAAAGGGTTTTGTTTCTGCGCTTGAGCGGTTTCCTATGAGAAGGTTTCGATTTTCGAGCGATGCATTGGATCGTTGAGCATCTTTTTCAATAAGGATGGTTCCAGAATAATCGAGTCGTGAGGTGTCTTTGAGGACACTTTTTATGAGGATGTTGGACTCGGTATTGGGGGCGAGGTGCTTTTGGATCGTTGTGAGGGAAAAAGAGTCGTTATGAGCCCCTTCGAATATTCCAAAAATATATACTTGTACTTTGGGATGTTCAAGGGAAAAAGTTATCTCTCCAGAGCGGTTTTTCAGAAAATAGAGAAAAACGCCTGGCTCAGTGAGACGGTACACCGTTTCAGTCTCGTTGGTAATATCCATATAGTGCATAATATTTGAGAATGCTTTACCCGACACTTCCTTCCATTTCCATATTAATGAGTCGGCTGAGTTCTACGGTGTATTCAAGGGGGATCTCTTTAGTGACCGGTTCGATAAATCCATTGACCAAAAGTCCACGTGATTCATCTTCGCTGAGTCCACGTGATCGCATATAAAAGAGGCGTTCTTCTCCAATGCGTTCTACTGTTGCCTCATGTTCGGTGGTGGCATCATGATTGAGGATCTTCATTGTTGGGTAAGTATCGGATCGCGATCGTGGATCAAGAAGAAGGGCGTCGCATGCAACGAAGGATTTCGCATGTTCGGCATTAGGAGCGATGTGAACCAGTCCTCGATAGGAGGTTCGTCCTCCGTCTTTGGAAATAGACTTTGACATAACTTTTGAGGAAGTGTTTGGAGCAAAGTGAAACATCTTGGCGCCTGTGTCTTGGTGCTGGCCTTTTCCAGCGTAGGCGATGGATAAGACCTCTCCACGTGCACCTTCTCCCATGAGATACACCGCTGGATATTTCATGGTGACACCTGATCCAATATTGCAGTCTACCCATTCCATGAGTGCTCCTGCTTCTGCGCGGGCACGCTTGGTTACAAGGTTGTAGATATTTTTACTCCAATTTTGTACTGTGGTATAGCGAATACGTGCTCCAGGCATTGCAAATATCTCTACTACTGCGGCGTGCAAAGATTGTGTTCGGTAGATCGGTGCGGTACACCCTTCAATATAATGAACGTCAGAGCCTTCTTCAGCGATGATGAGCGTTCGTTCGAATTGACCGAATGATTCGGCGTTAATGCGAAAATAGGCCTGGAGGGGAAGTGTTACTTGCACACCTTTAGGAATATAGACAAATGACCCTCCGGACCAGACGGCTGTATTGAGCGCGGCAAATTTATTGTCATTGCTGGGTATGAGCGTACCAAAATACTTCTTTACGATACTGGAGTGTTTTTTGACAGCGGTATCCATATCGCAGAAAAGTACACCCAACCGCGTCAATTCTTCTTTTACTGACTCATAGACCACTTCGGATTCGTATTGAGCGCTTACACCTGCGAGAAAGTTCTTTTCTGCCTCCGGTACTCCAATGCGATCGTAGGTTTCTTTTATTTCTTTGGGTAGATCATCCCAGGATTTTTTTTGATCATCAGTTGCTTTGAGATAGTACGTAAGGGAGTCAAAATCAATGTGAGAAAGATCAGCCCCCCAAGTGGGCATCGGTTTTTTGTCAAAATAGGCAAGGGCCTCTATGCGTTTTTTAAGCATCCATTCGGGCTCTTTTTTTATCTTTGAGATCTCTCGAACGACGTTTTCTGATAGACCTTTCTGTGTTCGTTGAACGGACCGTGTCGGCATAGAAAATCCGTAACGGTCTTGGTTTTGAAGAGGATCTTTTTTTGGTTGTTTATTGGGCGTATTCATTGGCTGTTCCTATAATTCAAAACTTTAAATATTCTCGTATCCCTTTTCCTCGATCTCTTTTACGACACTTACATCGCCGGTTCGAACGATCTGTCCGTTCTTGAGCACCGCTACAACTTCAGGGTCAATAAGGTCAGTGAGACGTTTTTGATGAGTGATAAATATGAAGGTCTGGTCCTTTTCTTTGTGTTTTTTGAGAAAGGTAACGATAGTATTGAGAGCATCTCTGTCCACCCCAGTATCGATCTCGTCAAAAAAGACGATCCTTGGTCTTAGAAGTGCGATCTGGAGCATTTCCATCTTTTTTCGCTCCCCCCCAGAAAAACCATCATTGAGCGATCGTGAAAGAAGCTCTCGTGGGATCTTGAGCTCATCAGCATATTGGAGGAGTTTGATCCGGATATCTTGTGGGGACATCTCTCCAGAAAGAGCTACCCGTAGAAGTTGGAAGACCGTAACGCCCGAAAGAGATGGAGGGGATTGCAAGGTGATGCCAAGGCCAGCTTTCGCTCGTTCCTCTATTTTCATAGAGAGGAGGTCGTTGTTTTCAAGTAAAGCTTCTGATCCAAGGTCTATCGCAAGATCGTTCGATCCCATAAGGGAAAGGGCAAGCGTGGACTTTCCTGACCCGTTTGGACCCATAATGACGTAGGTTTTTCCTGTTTCAAAAGTGAGAGAAATGTTTTTGAGGATGTTTTTAGTTCCGATGGAAACGGAGTAGTTTTTGAGCGTGAGCATAGTGTTGTGATATTCCTACTTTTAGGTGGTTATGTCTTTTAAAGTTACTTTTTGGAGCTGATCGTCAAGAGTTTTGTTGATCGTGTCCCATACGCCTTTGGTATGACAGGAGTGTGCCCGATCACATCCTTGAGAAGAAAAACAGGGGAGTGTGAAAAACGGTCCCTCAAGTTCGGCGAGGATGTCATGAAGTGTGATCTCACTGGCGAGGTGGGCGAGGGCGTATCCACCGCCGACACCTCTTTGTGAAACAACAAGATCGGCCTTTCGGAGCGTTTGAAGGATCTTTTCCAGATATTCTAGTGGCAGATCTTCCTTTTCCGAAATTTCCCGCACTGAACTCGGCGCGTCTTTTTTTGCAAGAAACGCCAAGGCTCGCATAGCATAGTATGTTTTTGTAGACACTTTCACGACTCTTTTATAAATAAGACTAAACAAGTCCACTTTAAAAGAAAATGGAGGAGGTGTCAAGGGGAGGCATGCTACAATAGAAAAAGCACCGACCAAAGCGGTGTTTTTTATTGGCGGAGAGAGTGGGACGAAGTGAGAACTTATGTAGCTTCCCTGTCTATTATGCACCCATAGATCTCAAGCTTACCCCATACTTTAATCTTGTACAATGCGCCACCAAACTCGCTATTCGTAACACGTCTTTTTACTACAAACCCTGGACCATAGTTATGGGGTGCCACTGCCAATATGGAATCAACATCTCTCACTACATCAGGGGTTACTTCTGGGAAGTGGACCGAAACTTCGTGCGTGGGCTCAATGTATCTTTTATCAAAAATGTACTCTAATCCTCTAATAATTTTTTCTGAAACCATCCGTAGCTCATGGTCTGGTACAGGAACCGTCATGTGTTCCCTCATAGGAAAGGTTGGGTCTGGACCAAAGTTAGGAAAATGTGGAAGATTAGGGTTATATGGTGAAACAAGCTGTAGAATTTTCTTTCTAAGATTATCTTTGCACTCCCAGTTCTTCAGCGCTTCGCCATGAAGCAGTCTTGGATTAATTCCAATCCCTAACTTTTCCCTAAACTTTACATGTATTCCTTGTGCTTCTGCCTGGTTTGGATTCGTGCAAAGAGCTAATAAGATAAATATCCATTCCTCAGCCTTCCCAATCTTGTTATTACATTCGTAACATGAGGGCGCGGTACGTCTCTGCACGGTTAGGGGTGTGTCCTCAGGATACCAGTGTTTTGGAAATGCATGATCCTTTGTTTTGTCAGATATTTTTAAACAATGGATGCACCGCCTTTGCATAAGGAAAGTCTTATTTAATTTTTTGGCTGTGTGGTGTAATCATATCCATTGATCATTTCAGTCAGCATTTTCGCTATACTCTTCTTTCGTTTCTTGGCTTCTTTCTGTAATTTTTCAAAGACTTCTTTTTTCAACACAACATTCAAACACGATTAATAACAGTTGGTATAGGTATAGCTACCAATCGAATTTGATGTACAGCGACGAGGAGAAATATCTAAATCAACTTTCGTAGTACTGGGCAATGCACTTGGCTGTTCGACATTAACGACTGGCCGGTTTTGTCGTGTTTTTACCTTCTCTAACAAGTTCTCCATATAGGTCAATTGGCTACTATCGCTATCCAGCTCAAGTGCGTAACTCCTTATTGCATACTTCAAATTTTCTATGCCGAAGGAGTACTTATTGAAGAAGTTCTTTTTTTCATTTGGATCTTTTGAATTCGCTATAAAGTCCAGGTACACTCCAGCAGCAACGGACAGAGCCCTGGCCGAAGGATCGGGATCAGGAATCTGCCATCTTCCATTTACATAGCCATATTCACGAGATCCATCATCTATTTTCTTATTATCTCCTTCACAATCCTCTGTAATACACGTTGTTATTACTCGAAAAACAGTACCTTTGTCACCATCAACAAAAACCGCCTTCACTTCAGTGTTTTGTGAAAAATAGCTTGGGGCTCCAACTTTTTTAGCATCCTCTAAGAATTTTTCCTTAGAAACAACTGCTCTGAATAACTTTGGTTGAAACTCATATGCTGCTTCCCAATCACGATTATCCGAAGCACTCACAATAGAATTGTAAAACTTTTCTAGTGCTTGTTTTTTAAGCTCGACTTCATCAACTGGCGCATTTTGAACTATCGCTTCCTTATTCTTGGAAAATAGACTCGGCTTGAATATATATAGACCCTCGCCTATAACAGCCAAGGCGAGAATCAATAATACAATCTTCGTAAGCTTATTCATATTATTATTTCTTATGGCTCATAAAGCTTATAGAATGTTTATCTCTTTATCGAGGCTCTCGGGTCATCTTCGATACTATGTGCTTGATGCGGTGTTTTTTGATTGATGTTCGAACTTTTTTTGACGAAAATCCTGAAAACTAATTTGGACTCGGCGGGGCAAACTATTTTTCTGGGGTTTTGGAATTGCCCCGCCTCGGCTTCCGTCCCGCCCGCAGGAGGGGTCTGGGGAGGAATGCGGGCGGGTTTTTGAACCTTTCCTTTTTCGCTTCCGAATTTCGTGCCAGTTGAAAACTGGCGCGCCACCTTTATTTTATCAACC
>JBGSQF010000013.1:0-407907 GCA_041738235.1 Minisyncoccia bacterium | reverse complement strand
CGCTATCTCCCTCGAATGAACAACACAAGTAATGTTTGGCTCTTCGCAACCTCTGGCTGTGGATGGGGATGGATGGCATACAATAGTGGTGATTACTGTGGAACTCAAACCTCAAATTCCATAACTACTTGGGTAACCCCCAGTGTCCAGAACGACTTCTGGGTCCACTCCTATGGAGGAGGGATCTATGCCAGTGAGGCAAGGAGTATCTCAAAAACTTGTTACATCTGCACCGGAGCCACCCCAACAAATGCCGCACTCTGCTCCGGAGATGATACCGGACTTACCGCCAATACAGCACGATCAGCAGTCTCTAATTGCACCACAGCAAAGAAATGTGAATACCAATGCAATCCTGATTACTCACCCGTAGGTGGTGTATGTGTCCATAACCCCACCGCTGATCTTGTGCTTTCAGTGAATGGAGTTGCGGATCCAGATGACAATGTGGCTGCCAATATGGGAGATGATGTAATATTTGCTTGGTCTTCAGCATATGCTGACGATGGCTGTTTTATAACCGGAGCAGGATTTACTCCATCTGAAAATATTGGCACTAGTGGCTCCCGAACATTGACAGCAAGCGCGGGCATTAAAGGACCTTATACACTTTCCTGCAAAAAAGGCACTAAAACAGCAACGGATAGTGCAACCCTGAGTTGCTCGAGTACACCGAGTACGGGAACATGGGGTGCCTGCGATAAGGTATGTGATCAAGATGAAACGGGAACACAGACACGCACGAACCTTAATGCAAATTGCGGATATTGGAATGAGACTCAAGACTGTCCCGTTCCCAAATGTCGTCCGGATGGGTTTGAGGAGGTGAATCCATAAGGTAATAGGGATAAATATTGTTTTGTACTAGATCAAATAAACGTTTTAAAACGTTTATTTGATTTTGGAGATATATTTCTGATTGGACTTGATTTATTGACTTTATAATGATATTCTAAACGGAGTTGCAGAAAAGATATTTACGAGATTATTGTTCGTTATTTTTTGTTTTGGGCGTATAGCTCAGTTGGTTAGAGCGCGTCACTGATAATGACGAGGTCCCAAGTTCGAATCTTGGTACGCCCACCGAAAATTTTAAATGTCTTCGCAGGATCTTGTAGACCGTTCTAACTTTTGTGCTTGTTAAAAGGTTGCAAATATGAACATACAAAAGGAGTTGGCCGACTTTAAGGTTCGACTTGATAAAGAGATCGAGTCTTATCTTGGTGGGGTGGCGGAAGATGTGAGAAAAGAAGATATCTTTTTAGCCGAGCTTCTCGATCGAACGAAGCGATTCGTGCTTGCCGGGGGAAAACGTCTTCGGGGGGCATTTTTATATTATGGGTATCAACTTTCTGGTGGTGAAGACGATCAGGAGATCATGAAAGCATGCGTTGGGATCGAGCTGGTGCATAGTTTTTTTCTGGTTCATGACGATATTATGGATCGGGATGATAAGCGACATGGGGTGGACACTCTGCATCGCGAATTTGCAATACTTGGAAAAAAATTCTTTCCTGAAAAGGATGGTGAACATTTTGGGGTATCAATGGCGATCACAGCCGGGGATCTTCTGGGCTCGATGGGAAGTCAAAGGATCTTTACAGCAGGGTTTTCGGCTGATCGTATTGTGCGTGCCCTTTCAATTTTGCAGGGATCTATATCACGAACAGGGCTTGGTCAGGCGATGGATATTCATATGGGATATGCTGGGAAAGCCACTGAAAAAGAGGTCTTGACAATGTACGAGAATAAAACGGCTCGGTATACTTTTGAGAGTCCACTGCACCTTGGTGGGATCCTTGCTGGAGCAACGGAAGACCTTCTGAAGGCATTTACTCAATATGCATTGCCTTTGGGGATCGCTTTTCAATTGCAAGATGATATGTTGGGAATATACGGGGAAAGTAGGAAAACGGGCAAGCTGGTCGGATCGGATATTGCGGAGGGAAAAATGACCCTTTTGGTGGTGAAGGCTTTGGAGTTGTCTATACCTAAGGATAAGCAGAAACTCGCTTCTTATATGGGAAAGACAGATATCACGGAAGAAGAAGTGCAATGTGCTCGCGCAATATTTGAAAGTTCCGGGTCGCTCGCATATATTCGTAAGTTGGAGGATGAATACCTCCGGGAAGGTATGCTTGTAGCGCAGGCGCTTCCCGATGAGCATCCTGAAGCAAAGGAATTTCTTGTGGGGGTGGCAGAATATTTAAGGCAGAGACAGTCGTAAGAGAATGTGAGAAGTTTCCATGTAAGAAAGAAAACCTTTTATCGTAACCGATATGAACATTCTTCCAAAACACGTCGTGGTGATCCCTGATGGAAATCGGCGATGGGCAAAAGCACTTGGAAAGGAAATCTGGGAAGGGCATTTTCAAGGCGCAAAAAACACGGAAAGGATCATCGAGCATGCTAAGAAGCTCAATATCCAGTATCTCTCTTTTTGGGGATCCTCTGAGGATAATTTGGCAAAGCGTCCGCTCGCCGAAAAGAAGGCACTTTTGGATATATATCTCAAGAATTTTACACGATTGATCAAGGGGGAAGAAGTTTTTCGAGATCGGGTTCGTGTTTCTATTGTGGGAAAGTGGAGGGAACAATTTCCGGCACCTCTAGTTGCCTTACTTGATCGGTGTATTGAAGAAACTAAGATGCATGATCAATACTATTTGAATTTTTTTTTAGCCTACAACGGGGATCAGGAAATGCTCTCAGCTATTGGAAGGATCGCTGAACAATACGATAAGGCCTCTTCCATTACGGAAAAGACCATCAAGGAGAACCTTTGGACCAAAGATCTTCCTTCCGTCGATCTCCTTATTCGTACAGGAGGAGAGCCACATCTGAGTGCGGGATTTATGATGTGGGATATGGCAAACGCACAACTCTTTTTTTCTGAGAAGAACTATCCTGATTTTGGTCCCGATGACTTTAAGGGGGCGATCGAGGAATATAGTAAGCGGTCCCGTCGTTTGGGGGAATGACTTGGTTGATGTGAGCCAAAAATAAGACATAAGAAAAAAATATGAAAAGCATGGAGAACTTTTTTTCAGGGAATACACAAGACACCTTAAAGCGAGTTTCACTTGCTGGGGCTATCGCTTTTTCTCCTGTTATCTCTGAACGAATTGATGCGGCAGAGGGTGTTGATGGGAAAGATTGGACTCGGGGATCAGAAGAATTTATCCAGCAGGCTCGGTCAGGGCAGGGAGAAGTTGGTGGTGCATATGTACACTATGAAGATGGAACTGGAGAATGGGTGGGTTTGGGAAAGCGTAAGGATGGTGCCCGGGTAGTTTACAAGGCAAATGAGAGCGCTGATAAATTGATCAAGAGAAATCCAAAAGAGAAGAGATATGACGTTATTTGTCATGGGCATACGCATAGCCTAGATGCGGGCGTTGAAGCGGGGTGGTTTGATAAAAAACAGGCAGAGGCCATGAGGCGGGGGGATAGCACTTCCGTATCTATTCCTCCAACGGCTGAAGATATCGATAATTTTAGCGATCTCGCAGAGGGAATATTTTCACAGGTGATGAGACCAGATGATGAGGCTGGATATGTTCAGGCGGTTTTTACGCCTACGGGAGTATGGTATTTTTCCCCCGCAGACGAGGAATATTTGAGAAAGAATTTTCCTTCAGCAATACAGTTACAAAAACAATTTTCTGAGATGGAACTCAGAGTTGTGGATGTTATAAAAACTATTGATACGCACACCCTTGAAAGGCTCAGAAGATCTTTTGAAAAGGAATATCCAGAGTTTTATGCTTCGACGGTCGAGGCGTTGAGCGTGAGTGGTTTTCCTCAAGATGCGGGGAATATTGTGGCGGCATTTCTTATGAATGATTCTGGCATTTCGAGTGATATGTTGGATCTCTTAGGTCTTGCGTCAGGTGATGAAGAGTTGATCAGGCGGTTTAGGCTTATTGTGATACAGCGGGGTTTGAGAGGGATAGCTCAGGCAGGAGAGGTTTTTGTTAAGGCTTCTCTGGCCCATGCGCCTCAGGAAAGCGACTATGACCTACTCTTTTCTGCTTATGCTAATGCGGGATGGGCTCTTCGGTATGTTAGTGCCAAAGGTATGAAAGAAGAGGGTCCTTGCGGGATCTCCATGAAAAAATAAGATGTGGGTGATCGAGCTTGATTTGACATTTTTTATGGTATAATAGAAAAATGGACGGAGTAAAAAGGAATAGATAAGATACAAGAGCGATCTTTATAAATGTTATTTTCATTGTCTTATGGTCAACGCAGTTTTTTCGATCTTGGTAGTTGTTCTTTTTTTGGGAGGGGCTTACGTATATATGCGAGGAGACACGAAACAAGTAGTGAGTGATAACCAACAACAGATAACGAATGGTGAACAGTCAAAAGAAGGGTCAGGCGTGGATCACAGCGGAAGTGTTGTGCAAAATAATCAACCTCAACAGGAAAAAAATATGGATCTTAAGATCGAAGTGCTCAAAGAAGGAACTGGTGATCGTGTAACAAAGAAGGGGGATACGCTCGAAATGCATTATACCGGAACGCTTCTCGATGGAACAAAATTTGATTCAAGTGTGGACCGTGATACCCCATTTACGTTTACTCTTGGAGAAGGGCAAGTGATACAAGGTTGGGATGAGGGGCTCGTAGGCATGAAAGTTGGAGAAAAGCGTAAGTTGACCATTCCCGCTGATATGGCCTATGGGTCTCAGGGTGCTGGTGGCGTGATCCCACCAAATGCTACGCTTGTATTTGAGACAGAATTACTTTCGATAAAATAGTTAATGATGATCTTGTAAATACTTGAATGAGGGAGAATATTTTGATCGGTAATCTAGTAACGTATGCATAACCGTCTTATAGTGGGGAATATCAAGATGAATCTTTTGACCGTCCGGGATCGTGATGGATATCTTCAGGATATGCGGAATCGTTTGAGGAATGCCGTTACCCGTGGGGTAGACATCGTACTTTGTCCACCGGATATACATCTCGAGGAGTTTGCAACCATACTCGAAAAACAATCAGTATCTTTAGGTCTACAAAATGTTTTTTGGGAGCGAAAAGGTGCTTATACGGGAGAGGTCTCTCCCGTGATGGCAAAATCGTTTGGGGCGCAGTACGCCATTATTGGGCATAGCGAGAGGCGTTTATATCTCGGAGAAACTGATGACATGGTCGCAAAGAAGGCGAAATGTGCCTGTGAGGAGGGAATGAATATCATACTATGCGTGGGTGAATCGACCGAGGAACGTAACAGGGGTCTTTCAGAAGAACGGGTTTTAAAACAACTTACTCGTTCACTGGAGCATTTTCCCAAAGGAAAGATTGGTAATCTAACGATTGCCTACGAGCCAATATGGAGCATTGGAACAGGACATACTCCAGAATCAGCAGAGATCTTATCGATGCATACGATCATTCGGGATACCATTGGAAAAATATTTGGTTCTGGCGCTGGGTCCTATGTGCGTGTTTTGTATGGGGGATCCGTTGACTCTAAAAATATTGAAAGGGTGTGCGTTGATGTTGATATGGATGGTGTTCTTGTGGGAGGCGCATCGCTTCATCCAGATGAATTCATTCGAATCGTAGAAAAATTGAGAATCGTTTCTTAGAAGAGGCGTTTTAAATGGTATTTTTGTCTGTATGCTTATCAATGTAAAAGAGATCCTTGTCCAGGCTAGAGAAGGGCATTATGCTGTCGGAGCATTTAACACGGTGAACATTGAAACAACGCGAGCAATTCTTTTAGCAGCTCGAGAAACGCAATCTCCTGTGGTAGTGCAGATGACAGAAAAAACATGGGGACATTCTGGCGAGCGAGCGTTCATAGACTATATTAAAGAGCTTATCCAGGGGGAATTTTTGGACGTCTCAGCTGGGATCCACTTGGATCATGGAAAGAGTGTGGAAAGTGTGCTTAAGGCGATCGAGATGGGATTCCCATCGGTTATGTATGATGGTTCTCGGTTACCTTATGAAGAAAATGTTGCTGGTACCCGGAAGGTTATAGAAAAAGCTCAGGAGTTGGGTATTCCTGTTCAGGTAGAATTGGGTAATGTCCCATATATTGGAGAAGTGAAAATAACAGAAGACGCTCAATGGGATCCTTATATGACAGACCCCGATACGGCACATTCATTTATGGAAGAAACAGGAGCTGATATTTTGGCTGTGGCTATCGGCAATGCCCATGGCATGACCCGTGAGAGAAGTGTTCCAGACTTCGAGCGTTTGGAGAAAATACGGGGAAAAGTGACAACTCCTATTGTATTGCATGGTGCTTCTGATTGGGAAGAAGAGAATGTGCAAAAAGTGATAGATCGAGGTGTGAGTTGTTTTAATGTCGACACCGCTCTTCGTGTAGCTTTCTTGGGTTCGGTATTTGAACAAGCGAGATCGGAAAATCCTTCCCTTGATATTCGGTCAGTTTTGGGATTGGCACGTGATGCAGCGCAGGCGATCGTGGTCAAGAAGATGAAGATGTTTATGAGCGAGGGAAAAGCATAGAAGATATTTTAAAAAGGTTAAAATATAAAAAATCTTATGAAGAAAATAGCAATCAATGGGTTTGGACGTATTGGACGGGCAGCATTCAAGATCGCACTGACCAAAGAAGATGTTCAAGTGGTGGCTATAAACGACCTGGCCAAGGCGGATGGATTGGCGCATCTTTTGAAATATGATACGGCATATGGGCGGTACGAGAAAGAAGTGACAACAGATGAAAAAGGTTTGGTGGTGGACGGCGTTTCCTATCCGGTGTTGAGTGAGCCGGATCCCAAAAAACTTCCTTGGGGAGATCTGGGTGTGGATGTTGTTTTGGAATGCACGGGACGGTTCGTAAAACATGATGATGCAAAGATGCATCTGGATGCCGGTGCAAAAAAAGTGGTACTTTCCGCTCCTTCGAAAGGGGGAGGTGTCCCAACGGTTATTTTAGGAGTGAGTGATGAGGCGTCTTTTGTTGAGGGTGATTTCTTTTCTAATGCGTCGTGCACGACGAACTGTATCACGCCAGTTGTGGATGTTATCGAAAAAGCTTTTGGTATCGAGAAGGCTATGATGACGACTGTGCATTCATATACCGCAGACCAAAGATTGCAAGATACTCCCCATGATGACATGCGGCGAGCACGCGCTGCAGGTGAGAATATTGTTCCCACAACCACAGGTGCTGCTATTGCGACGACGGAAGTCATTCCCAGTCTTTCAGGTAAGTTTGACGGCCTTTCAATGCGTGTTCCTACCATTGTGGTTTCACTTTCCGATATGACGTTCCTGCTCAAGCGAGATGTGACTGTCGAAGAGGTAAATGAAGCGCTTGTCAAAGCATCACAAGAAGACCGACTTCAGGGAATACTAGGTGTCACAGACAAGCCTCTTGTTTCCTCGGATTTTATCGGGGATCCCAGGTCATCGATCGTGGATCTTTCGCTGACAAAGGTAGTGGACGGAAACTTTGTAAAGGTGATATCGTGGTATGATAATGAGTGGGGTTATTCAAATCGATTGGTGGAAGTAGCGGAGAAAGTTTCATAAGTAAGTATGAATGGTGTGGTGAGACTCGGAATGGCACACAAAAAATAAAAATTAAAAATGAATTGAATCTCATTCGCCGTGGCGAGTGAGATTCAAAGGTCGTAGAGAATATGTTTGATGTTGTCATAAAAAATGGTACGGTCATTGATGGAACGGGCAAAAAACGGTTTCAGGCAGATATTGGTGTTAAAGATGAGGTGGTTTATGAGATAGGGAATCTTTCGGACGCTCCGACAAAAGTCGTTATTGATGCGATG
Organism: Minisyncoccia bacterium; assembly: GCA_041738235.1. Lineage (GTDB taxonomy): Bacteria > Patescibacteriota > Minisyncoccia > Moranbacterales > JBGSQF01. The sequence continues at coordinate 400,120 of JBGSQF010000013.1, read as the reverse complement.
GGTAAATTTGTCGTTCCTGGGTTTGTTGATTCTGGAAATCATAGTGATACGCATTGGACACTCTTTACTGATCCTTCGCAAGAAAGCTTGATCCGTCAAGGAGTTACAACGATCATTGGGGGGAATTGTGGATCTTCTTTAGCCCCACTGATCAATAAGGAGTCTATCCGGTCTATCCAGAAGTGGGTGTCCATGGACCGTGTGAATATCGATTGGCGAACCATGGGGGAATTTCTTGCATGGATGGAGAAGCGAACGATCGGTGTGAACTTCGCGACATTGGTGGGGCATGCCACTCTTCGCAGATCGTTTGCTCATGATGAGTCTCGATCGCTTACCAAAGAGGAGCGAGAAAGTATTGAAAAAGCCATAGAGGGATCAATGCAGGAGGGAGCGCTCGGTCTTTCTTCGGGTTTGGCATATACACACGGAAGAGCCGGAGATGAGGAAGAGATCTACGCTCTTGCTCGAAGGGTACAATCCTTCTCTGGGATATACACCACACATCTAAGGAATGAAATGAGCTTGTTTCGTGATGCGGTACGCGAGACACTTGAGATAGCGGAGAAAACGAACGTAAAGACACATATTTCTCATCTGAAAGTTTTAGGGCGTTTCTTTTGGAGTGCGTTTGATGAGGCGCTGGAGGATATCGAGTTGGGAGCGCAGATTGGTTCGGATGTGACATTTGGTGTTTTTCCGTATACGGCAACGGGGTCGGTATTATATACATTGCTTCCAGAATGGGCTTCCAGGGGTGGAAAGGGTTTGATGTTAGCAAGGTTGCGAGATCCGAATACACGGCGGGATATTATTGAAGACCTGCGACGCAAACAGCTTAATTATTCAAAGATCAGTGTTTCTCTCACAAAGAGTGGTGTTTATGATACACTGGAAGGAATGGCAGAACGCCAAGGTGTCGATCCAGAAGAGGTGATCCTTAACCTTTTGCTTGCTAATGACGGTCGCGTCATTGTGTTTATGGATCTTATCTCGGAGGAGAATATTCGAAGTGCCCTTCGGTCCCCTTATTCTCTTATCGCTACTGACGGAGCCGGGTATTCTCTGAAGCATAAAAGTACGGGTGAAAAGGTTCATCCGAGAAGTTTCGGTGCATTCCCAAGAGTGCTGGGAAAGTATGTTCGCGAGGAGGGTCTCTTGACATGGGAGGATGCAATCTTTAAGATGACGGAACTTCCTGCTCGGACATTTGGCTTGCGGGAGAGAGGTGCGTTACGGGAAGGATATTTTGCTGACGTGGTCGTCTTTGATCCAGAAAGTATTTGTGATAAGGCCACTTTTAAAGACCCTTATCAATATGCCACTGGCATTGAAAGCGTTTTGATCAATGGCCAATTGGTTTTGAATAATGGGACTTTCTTGGAGGGACGTTTTGGGAGGATACTGAAAAGATAGCGTGGGAGCAAATTTATTTTTTTAGATCGTTTTGATCGTGAGATTTCCGGGGTGTGGATGTGATCGATTAGATTTTTGTCGTTATGAAGTTGACTCCTGAACAACTTTTTTCGGGGAAACGGGTGACCGTTTTTGGTCTGGGACTACATGGTGGAGGTGTTGGAACCGTGCAGTTTTTATCGCGTATAGGTGCGCGCATAACAGTGACCGACATTAAAACCAAGGAGCAGTTACAGCCATCTCTCAAGAAGCTTTCGGGTCTAAAGAACATTACCTATGTCTTGGGACAGCATCGAGAAGAAGATTTTACGAGAGCTGAAAGGGTTATTATTTCCCCTGCAATTCCTTGGACCAATCCTTACGTACAACGTGCTCTCAAGAAGGGGATCCCGGTTGATATGGATTCCAGTATCTTTTTTTCTTTGTGTTCGAATACTATTATTGGTGTTACAGGCACTAAGGGAAAAACAACAACGGCCATGTTCGTTTATACTATGCTTAAGGAAGCGGGTATAGATGTTGTGTTAGTAGGGGTAGGGCAGACCCCGGTGCTTACAGCTCTTGAGAAGATGGGAAAAAAAACGGTAGTAGTGTTCGAGTTATCAAGCTGGAGACTCTCCGCCTTGGGACGAACAAAACAAAGTCCAAAGATCGGGGTATTTAAGAATTTTCTTCCTGACCATCTCAACTACTATAAAACGATGGACCAATACTTTAACGACAAAAGCAATATCTATCGCTTTCAGTCGAAAAAGGATTGGATGATCATAAACGGGGATGATGAAAAGTTGATGTCTGTTGAGAAGGACATTCCTTCAAAGATCCTATTCTTTTCGTGGGAAGATATTGGGAAACAAGAGTCAGTCTTTACTCGGGATGGAGCGATCATTCTTCGTGATCAGGGGTTAGAAACCATTTTGGCTTCGATCGACACTTTATCAATACGTGGTCGTCATACGATTGTGAATTTGTTGGCATCAATTGCAGCACTTAAGGCATACGGTCTTTCTTTGATCGATCTTAAAAAAGGAGTGCGTGCTTGTAAGGATATTCCACATCGTCTTGAATTCGTTCGTGATGTGGGAGGCGTTCGATATTATAATGATACAGCCGCTACTATTCCTGAGGCTACGATCTCTGCAGTAGAGTCTTTTACACAGCCGATCATTCTTATTGCTGGAGGGTCTCATAAGGGTCTTGCATACCGTGAATTCGCTGATCATGTGATCCATCGGGTCAAGAACATCATCTTTTTAAAGGGAGAGGCAAGTGAACGAATGATGAAAGCTTTGAGATCAGTTTTGGGGGACCAATATCGGGAAGAGGAATATTTTGTTGCTGAGTCAATGCCGCAAGCAGTGCACTATGCGCAGTCAATAGCAACAACTGGGGATATCGTCTTGCTTTCCCCGGCAGCAGCGAGTTTTGGGATGTTCCACGACGAATTTGATCGAGGCGATAAGTTTATTTTAGCAGTAAAAAAACTGTAAAGTGTCAGTTTTTGGTGTTCTTTTTTTACATGTTGAGCTCAATGCGTGGGGAACAGTTGACGGAATGGGATTTGGTGAGTAGAATGCCTACAAGTGATAAGTAAAAAAATATGGGCCAGTAGCTCAATTGGTAGAGCGCCTCATTTGCACTGAGGAGGTAGCGGGTTCGAATCCTGTCTGGTCCACAAGTGGGATCATTCGATGACGTGAAGAGAATTATTCTGTGCGGCACTTGACACATTTTCGAATTGCCCTATAATAGGTTTCACGCTTTAAAAAGTAAAAACAAGCGTTTGAAAATTGCTTTCCAAGTAGAAGAATTGATCAAAAAAAGCGGGTGAAAAACCTCCCTTGTGGAGTGTGTATTCCCGCTTGAAAGGGCGGTTTTTTATTTTATTTGGGGGAGCATTTCGATTGCGTCGAGAAATACGAAAATATTTTTTTATAAGGGGGCTTGTGAAAAAATATTTCCGTATTTTATAGAAACTTGAAAATTGAACTGTAAGTCTCCCTGTTCACTTCTGAAAGAAAACGGAACAGGAATGGAGGGGGAGCGGAATGTAGGAAAATGCGAAAGTAAAAAGAGGTTGATACATATCAACCTTCTCTTCTCCCTTGCGGAGAAGAGTTGCGAAGAAAGAAAGGTTACTTAGAGCATATGGTGGATGCCTTGGCTGAAATAAGCGATGAAGGGCGTAGCAGGCTGCGATAAGCCTCGGGGAGCTGTCAAGCAAGCTTTGATCCGGGGATTTCCGAATGGGGTAACCCTGTCGGCGGTAACGTCGATAATTTGCGACTGAATTCATAGGTCGTAAAAGCGTACTCGGGGAATTGAAACATCTTAGTACCCGAAGGAAAGGAAAACAATTAAAGCTCATAATTTATTATGAGTGTGATTCCGTCAGTAGTGGCGAGCGAACGCGGAAGAGTCTAAACCGATAATGCTTGCATTATCGGGGTTGCAAGATATATTTACTCGTTTAATCGGGGTAAAAAACAAATTTTTAGAAGAACGTCTCTGGAAAGAGCGATCATAGAGGGTGATAATCCCGTATTCGAAAAAAGTTTGTTTTATATGTATATATTCTTAAGTAGGGCGGGACCGGAGAAATCCCGTTTGAATCTGGGAGCACTAACTTCCAAGACTAAATATTATTTCAGACCGATAGTGAACTAGTACCGTGAGGGAAAGGTGAAAAGCATCCCGGTGAGGGAGATGAAATAGAACTGAAACCATTTGCTAACAAAGAGTCGGAGCGGTTGCTTGCAACCGTGACGGCGTGCTTTTTGTAGAACGAGCCAACGACTTTGTTCTATGCGGCTTGCTTAAGAGGTGAAAAACTTCGGAGGCATAGTGAAAGCGAGCCTGATAAGGGCGCATACGGTGCTTGCACCGTTGGTCGCATGGACAAGACCCGAAGCCGGGTGAGCTACACATGAGCAGGATGAACTTCGAGTAACATCGGAGGGAGGTCCGAACCCACGCGCTGTACAACACGCGGGGATGACTTGTGTGTAGGGGAGAAATTCCAATCGAACTCGGCTATAGCTGGTTCTCTCCGAAATAGCTTGAGGGCTAGCGTCCCATAAATTACACGCGAGAGGTAGAGCGACTGGATGAGTTTCCGCGGCTTGCCGTAGGACACCCAACCAAACTCCGAATGCTCGTCGTGCGTACCGGGGCAGTCAGAAATACGGGGCTAAGCTCGTATTTCAAGAGGGAAAAAGCCCAGATCGCAAGATAAGGTCCCAAAATCTCTGTTCAGTGGTAAAGGAAGTGAAATTTCTGAGACACCTAGGAAGTTGGCTTAGAAGCAGCCATCTTTTAAAGAAAGCGTAATAGCTCACTAGCTTAGAGATTTCGCGCCGAAAATGTAACGGGGCTAAACAGAGTACCGAAGCTGCGAATTCCAGTGCTTTATTGCACTGGTCTGGTAGGAGAGCGTTCCTTGTGCGCCGAAGCTAAAGGGGTGACCCATGGTGGAGCGCAGGGAAGTGCGAATGTTGGCATGAGTAACCGCAAGGAGGGTGAGAACCCCTCCCACCGCAAGTCCAAGGTTTCCTGGGCAATGGCGATCATCCCAGGGTGAGTCGGTCCTAAGGCAAGGCCGAAAGGCGTAGTCGATGGGCAGCAGGTTAATATTCCTGCACTAGGACAATATTCGATGGAGTGACGCATTCTAGTATCTTACGCGCGTTATTGGATTCGCGTGGGGGCACTGAGGAGGTTTGATAGGCAAATCCGTCAAACAATACTTCAAGGTGTTTCCGGAATTTCCCGCTTGCGGGAGAGAACGTAAGAAAGCAGGGTGCCGGGAAAAGCTTCTAAGGTGTATATTGTTTCTATCCGTACCGAAAACCGACACAGGTGGACTAGGCGAGTAGCCTAAGGTGAACGAGTGATTCTTGGTTAAGGAACTCGGCAAAACAGCTAGGCGTAACTTAGGGAGATGCCTCGCCGATGCAAAGCACTAGCAAGTTAAAGGTTTGTTAAGTTTAGAAAGTTCGTAAAGGAAGACAATATATTTTTTAGTCCGAACGAATTGTATAGAGGAGAGATATTTTTGACTTGCAAGTGCTTTGTGTCGGCCGCAGCGAAAGATCCCAATCGACTGTTTACCAAAAACACAACTCTCTGCTAACCCGTAAGGGGATGTATAGGGGGTGACACCTGACCAGTGCCGGAACGTTAACGGGAGCGGTTCACGCCAATCCCCGAAGCGCCGGTGAACGTCAGCGATAACTATAATCGTTCTAAGGTAGCGAAATTCCTTGTCAGGTAAATTCTGACCCGCATCAAAGGTGTAACGAGTTGGGAACTGTCTCAACCAAGAGCTCGGTGAAATCGCAGTGGGGGTAAAGATGCCCCCTTCCTACGGCAAGACGAAAAGACCCCGTGGAGCTTTACTATAACTTGGTATTGAATGAGAGTTTTGGTTGCCGAGCATAGGTGGGAGACTATGAAGCCTGCTTTCTGGAGCAGGTGGAGTCAACACTGGAATACCACCCTGCTGGAGTTTTCATTCTCACCCTGGACCGTCAGGAGTGACCAATTGGTATAGCATAGAGAGAATAGTAGAAAAGTTTTCCTTTTTTACTTCGGTTGTTTCAGTTTTCGGTTATACGTCATTGGTTATTACTGCCGGTCCGGGGACAGTGCCTGGTGGGTAGTTTGACTGGGGCGGTCGCCTCCTAAAAGGTAACGGAGGCGTTTACAAAGGTTGGCTAGGTCCGGATGGAAATCGGATTGATAGCGTAAAGGCATAAGCCAGCTTTACTGAAAGACAAACGAGTCGCTCAGTCACGAAAGTGGAACTTAGTGAACCGACCATCACTTGTAGGAGTGTGGAAGATCATCGGATAAAAGTTACCCCGGGGATAACAGGCTTATCGCGCCCAAGCGTTCACAGCGACGGCGCGGTTTGGCACCTCGATGTCGGCTCATCTCATCCTGGAGGTGGAGAAGCTTCCAAGGGTATGGCTGTTCGCCATTTAAAGAGGTACGCGAGCTGGGTTCAAACCGTCGTGAGACAGGTTGGTTTCTATCTGCCGTAGGCGTTTCTGCTTGAAGGGAGTCTTTCTTAGTACGAGAGGACCGGAAAGAACAAACCTCTGGTGTATCAGCTGTTCCGCCAGGAGCACCGCTGAGTAGCTAAGTTTGGTCGGGATAACCGTTGAAAGCATCTAAACGGGAAGCCCACCCTAAGATAAGGCAGATCCATTCGCACCTCAGTGTGTTTAGCATGAAATTTTGAATTTCAAGATTCAAAGATCTTTGTGTTGAGCATAGTGAGGTGTGAATGGTGTAGTTTCCTGGGAGATGACCAGGTTGATAGGCTTTCAGATGTACGCTCTGTAAAGAGCTCAGTCGAGAAGTACTAATAACGATAACAAACCTTTTTCTTTTTTCTTAATCGTTGTTAAAACGAAAGGTTGGTATGTATCAGCTTCTTTTGCGAACGCCGTTTTCTACATTCTTAATACTGTATCAGGATATTTTTGTTATTGTTCTCGGTGTCTTTTGCGGAACGGGTACACCCGATCCCATTTCGAACTCGGTAGTTAAGTGTTCCAGCGCCAATGGTATCTCGATTTTCGAGAGAGAGTAGGTCGATGCCGAGAACAATGATAAAAATACTCAGGAATGCGCTTGAAAGAGCGCTTTTTGCTTGTCAGCAGGTTGGATATGGGACACTATTGACTATTTCTACCTTATGTGGATAATGGGAAGGCTTTTTCCTATATGAGAAAGTTATATGAAAGACGATACATATGAGGCTTGGTACAAGGCATTCCGTGAAACTCTCGGGATAGTCGAACGGATCCCGGTCGATGTACCGGGTCTGTGGAAATTGAACAAGAAACAGATGAGAGAATTCCACGATGCCTTAGGTAGTCTGATTTGCCTAGTGGACAGGTGTCCAGACATGGAAAGAGCGGAAAAGGATCTTGTCGGATACGACGTGACCAAGCTTCTTGGACGAGGGAAGCTGTCAGTTCTCAAAAAGGTTGCATCTTATTTAGACATAGGAATTGTTGCAAACCTTCGCTGATACTCAACGCTTGAATGGAGCCTGTGAATCTTCACAGGCTCCAAAAAGTTTTAGTTTCATTTCTACAGGGAAAAGAATCAGATAGGTTCGATGTGGAGTGGGCAAAAGAAATTGTGCTGGGGTGAGGATGTTTGTTATATCCTCTCTTTTTTGATATACTTTTGGCATATGGATTTTGATATCGAAAGAAAGAAAAGAAGACAAAAGATCATGGCCGTTTTTGGAGCGGTTCTCCTTGGTCTTTTTGTGCTCGTTATTTTGTGGTTCACGCCTGAGCCTACCTGCAGTGACGGTAAAAAGAATGGTGGCGAAGTGGGTGTTGATTGTGGAGGATTTTGTGGGCCATGTAGTGAAAAAATAGCCGCTCAAGATGTGATCGTTCAAAAAACTGATTTTGTGGCTTCCGGAAAGGACATGTATGACGCGGTTGTTTGGATTGATAATCCAAATGACAAATACGGGGCAAGGTCCATAAAGGGGAAATTCTTGTTTTTTGATGTGAGTGGAAAGCAAATAGGGGAAGTTCCTGTCGAATCGTTTTTGTTGCCAAACGAAACGAAGTACGTTCTTAAACAGGGTGTCTCTGGGATGGGGGAATCGGTTTCATCAGTTGAGTGGAAACTAGAAAACGTTGATTGGGTGGAAATGCAGGAGACCTCTGGTCTGCGCCTATCCATTACAGATCGAAAATACCAAGAGCTTGCTTCAGGGGCAGGTTTCAGTCAGGTGAGTGGGCTTTTGACAAATGGATCTACGTATGACTGGAATGATGTGGTCATTTCTATCCTTTTGGTCGATCGATCAGGAAAGCTCTTGGCAACTCACGGGACAAGTCGACAAACCTTCCGTTCAGGTGAGAAATGGGATTTCCGACTTATTTTTCCGGAACGTTTCCCAGGTGATGTGTACGGGGTGGATATGCAAGTGGAAACGAACATTTACAACAACACAAATTTTCTTAAAGCAAATCTTCCTGGGGGAGCGTTTCAGGCACGGTGAGAGGTTTTTTATGTTGAAACTTTGCTAATTTTTTTATGGGATCAAAGAATGTCTTTTTTGATAGTGTGTTTGCGTTCTCTTTTCTTTTTCTTTTTCTTTTGGGAATATTGGTTCTTTTTGGTTTTGGGGCTGGTACTGGGGATGATTTTTTTTCCTCGATATTTTTTCGACAGGGCATATTTGGCATATTTGGGGGAGTTTTACTGGTCCTTGTTTCGTTAGTGGACTATCGCTATTATCGATCATATAGCACCCCGATATTCTTTTTCTCAGCCGTATTACTTTTTGCGGTTCTTTTGTGGGGACAAGTAACGCGGGGGACGGTTGGATGGCTCAAGATCGGAGGGTTTCAGTTGCAGCCAGTGGAATTTGCTAAAGTGGCTTTGGTGATATTTTTAGCGAGTTTTATCTCTCAAAAAAGAGCATATTTACACGAAAAGACACGCCTGATCGCCTCTGCTGTTTTTGTGCTTATTTTAGTATTTCTTGTTTTGTTGCAGCCCGATTTTGGATCGGCTATGTTGCTTTTGGGAACATGGGGAGGTATGCTTTTATTGTCTGGGATCCGAAAACAGTATGTTGTGACCCTTTTTATTTCTGGAATCATAATGGTCGTCGTCGGTTGGTCGTTTCTCGCTCCATATCAAAAGGATCGTGTTCTTGCTGTGCTCACACCTGAGTCAGACGCACAGGGATATGGATATAATGTTATCCAGGCACTTGTGGCTATTGGGTCGGGGGGTTGGTTTGGGAAGGGGATCGGCTATGGATCCCAATCCCAACTAAACTTTCTTCCGGAAAAGCATACCGACTTCATATTCGCTTCTTTAGTAGAGACTTTGGGGTTTTTTGGAGGAATGGTATTCCTTGCTGCCATGTTATTTTTTCTGTATCGAATTATTGTAATAGCAAGGCGTGCCCCAGATGACTTTGGTTATTTGCTGGGTGTTGGTTTTTTTGTTATGTTTGCTTTACAGGCCGGTATCAATATTGGTATGAATATGGGCATCTTCCCTGTTACTGGGGTACCACTCCCGTTTTTGAGTTATGGGGGTAGTTCGCTTATGGCTTCATGTATTGCATGTGGAATATTATTGAGTATTTCGCGGAGAAAAGTATTGCAACAGACATCTTTTGAGTTTGACGGATAAGAAGGATGATGATACGCTAAAGATGTCCTATGAAATCGACAGATCATATAAAGAGTGATCGGTTGCGTTGTCCTATCTGCTCTCATGCGTATAGTTCTCAGGATGTTCATACGCTTTTTCAGGAAAAAATGAAGCGGATCGTGCATGCAACGTGTCCGAAGTGTGAGGCTTCATTGTTTCTATCTTTGGAAACGAATGTTTTTGGTATGGTGGGAGTTGGAGTGCCTACGGATCTTTCTTATGCTGAGGCGGTAGGTTGGGCAACACAAAAACCTATCACTGCGGATACGGTTGTTTCTATGTATAGGGATCTCTATAACGTCAAGGAAGGGAGTTAATTCTTTAGATTTGTTTTTTATGGAAAGATTGAAATTATTGGTATCAAAGAGACTGTCTGACAAGAGTGATGTGGCTTGGTCAAAAGAGATGATGCGGGGGGTTGTGTATGGATCAAAGGTGGAATCACTCCCGATCTGGGTAAATGCCTTAAGTTTTCAGAAGGCATTTTCTGAGGCGGGAGAGAATACGCTGATAGAGCTTGAGGTGGATGGTGTTGGAAAACATGTGGTCTTGGTGCATGATGTTCAATATTCCCCTATGCGGGGAACTCCTGTGCATGTGGATTTCTTTGTAGTAAATATGAAGGAGAATGTTGAGGCAGCTGTTCCTTTGGAGTTTGTTGGAATCTCCCCAGCCATCAAGGAGGAGGGAGGCATGTTGGTAAAGAATATGGAAGAGATCGAGGTAAGGTGTCTCCCAAGTGATATTCCTAAGAGTTTTACGGTGGATATCTCCTTGCTAAAGACCTTTGATGATTGTATCTATGTAAAAGATATTGTGCACAGTGAGCAGTATGAGGCATTGATCGACGGAGAAAGCGCTGTGGCACTTGTGGCTCGCCCAAGACAGGAGGAGGAGATCGAAACGACGGCCCCTGAATCAGGTATTCTTGAAGAGGTTGTAAAGACAGAAGAATCCTCTGAAGAAAAGAAATAAATAGGATTTTATTAAAAACCTCCCCGATGTATGTTGGGGAGGTTTTTTTATTTATGGTTATCAAGACATTCTCAAGGGGAGTTAAATGTGGTATGGTGGAGGTAAATCTTATAAAATACTGGAAGTATAGTCGGTTATGCGCACAAAGGAGAGTCATCGTACAAGGGTGTCGAGAAAGAAGGGAGGGCGGAAATATCAGACCGTGTCTCTTGAACATGCGGAGTTTATGGGAATTGATTGGGGGAAAAGTGATATCGGACTTGCTTTGGCGGATAGGGAGAATAGGATCGCATATGCCCATTCTACTTTGGAAAATAACTCTTCTTTGCTAGAGCGATTGGGAAAGATCATTGGGGAGAAGGGGGTAAAAACGGTAGTGATAGGCATACCTTCTCCTATTAACCGGCAAGAGGTGGAGTATGTCGGGGAGCGTCTGGGCGAGATGTTGGAACAGAATTTTGGTGTAACGGTAGAATATCAGAATGAAATGTTTACTACTCTCATGGCGCAAAAACGTCTTATAGAGCGAGGGGTGCGTGCCGTAGAACGGTATGACGATCAGGAAGCGGCACGGATCATTTTACAGGATTGGTTAGATAGAAAGGTTTTGGCATATATTGAAAGTGAGGGATGAAATATGTAGGTAACCACTATTTTCTAAATAGGGAAACAAGTCTAATTGGTAAAAATATTTTATGAATGTTCTTATTACTGGTGGGGCGGGGTTTATCGGGTCAAAGATTGCTCGCTCATTGATCGATCGGGGAGATCATGTTGTTCTTATTGATAATTTTAACGATTATTACGATCCTCAGATCAAGCGGGATCGTGTGGCGACGATTTTGTCGGACAATAAGCACACGATGTATGAGGGAGATATTCGCGACGAGAAGTTGGTAGCGGAGATCTTTAAGAATGAAAAAATTGAAAAAGTAGTACATCTAGCGGCCATGGCAGGTGTGCGGAGTTCATTGCTGAATCCTCGGTTGTATGCGGACGTGAATGTAATGGGAACTTTGAATCTTTTGGAGAACGCGCGGCAGGTGGGGGTGAAGAATTTTGTATTTGCTTCCTCTTCATCGGTGTATGGGAATAATACGAAGACGCCTTTTGCAGAATCTGACCCTGTAGATCACCCCATCTCTCCTTATGCCGCAACCAAGAAAGCAACAGAGCTCTTGGCGCACACTTATTCGCATTTGTATAAGATGCCGACGACAGCGTTAAGATTTTTTACTGTGTATGGTCCATGGGGGCGCCCTGATATGGCACTGTTCTTATTTACTAAGAATATTATCGAGGGTAAGTCGATCGATGTATATAATTACGGAAAGATGTCTCGAAACTTTACGTATATTGATGATATCGTTTCGGGCACTATTACGGTTCTTGATGCAGATCTTCCTTATGCCGTTATGAACATTGGGGGTGATAAGGAAGAGACACTTTTGCGTTTTATTGAAGTGATCGAGGAGTGCGTGGGCAAGAAGGCAGAGAAAAATCTTCTTCCAATACAGCCTGGAGATGTGCCACAGACAGTTGCAGATATCTCACAACTTCGCGCACTTGGTTGGGCACCAACGACGAGGATAGAAGTGGGAATCAGAGATTTTGTTGATTGGTACCGAGGATATTTTAAGGTTTAGGACCTGTTCACGAGAATTGTCTAGATTTTTCTTTTGTTTGGGTTGTGGGTTTTGTTCTTTGTGATATACTATATCTATAAGTTGTTATCATAGAGAAGTTATGGAAATGCAGCCATATCTGTCTGTTGTTATTCCGGCATATAAGGAGGGAGAGCGTATCGGAGCAACTCTACTCGAGATGGAAGAATATCTTGGAAAGCAGTCATATTCGTCTGAGATCATAGTTGTGGTAGATGGTTCTCCTGACAATACAGCAGAAGTTGCGAGAAATTATGGATCACAGGTGAAGAATCTTCGTGTTATTGAAAATAAAGAAAACCACGGTAAGGGATATGTGGTTCGACAAGGTCTTTTAGAGGCAAAGGGGAAGTACCGTCTTTTTAATGACGCGGATGGGTCTACGGCGATCAATCATTTGGATGCGTTTCTGCCAGAGATAGAAAAAGATGGTGTGGATATGGTCATCGGATCACGTGATGTCGAGGGGGCGTTCATTCAGGTGCATCAGGCTCGATATAAAGAGCTCCTTGGAGATATGGGGAACTGGTTGATTCGTATCGTTCTCGGCCTTTGGGAATATCCTGATACGCAGTGTGGTTTCAAATTAGTTTCTGGAGAGGCAGTAGATCGTGTGGCGAAACGTATGGTGGTGGATCGATTTGGGTTTGACTTTGAAATGATCGTTCTTGCTAAGAAGCTAGGGTATCATGTTAAACAACTTCCTGTCCGATGGATGAATGAAGAGGGGTCAACTGTCAAACTCTTTGGGCCGAATGGATATGTTCAGGTTTTTGCGGATCTTTTTAAGACACGTTGCCGTCTTTGGATGGGGAAATATAGGTTGGGTGAATAAAAAAAGTGGGTACGGATTCTTGGGGACGCGTTAGGAGATCACAAAAATAAAGATCAATAAAAAGGCGAAAGGATAAAAAATGAAAAAGAAAAAAGATCAGAAAAATAATATCCCCTCTGAGTTGCGACAAGATATTGTAACTGGAGATTGGGTGATCATTGCGACAGGTCGTGCAAAGCGACCGGATGATTTTGCTGTGGCGCATGAAGTGATGGGAAGTGATCGAATAGAGGATTGTCCTTTTGAGGACCCTGTTGCCTCACATCAGGAAAAGGATGTTTTGATCTATGAGATATCGGAAGATGAATGGAGTTTGCGTGTTTTTCCGAATAAGTATCCAGCGCTTATTCGTGGTAGGATACCACGAGTACTATCGGAAGGTCCTTATACCTCGTTGACGGGAGCGGGATATCATGAACTTGTGGTTCTTCGTGATCATGAGAAACATATCGCTCTTCTTGGGGTGGGACCCGTAGCTGAGATCTTTGACGCCTATCAGGACAGGTATATTGATCTTATGCGACGAAGAAGTGTGAAATATATCGGCATTATCCATAATCATGGGAAGAATGCAGGTGCGTCCATTGTGCATCCCCATTCACAAATATTTGCTGTTCCGGTTATTTCCCCTTATGTTCGTCTGGAGCTGGAAGGTGCCCAACGTTATCGAAAAAGTAATCGAGTGTGTGTTTTTTGTGAAATGCTTCAACATGAAAAGAAGTTGGGGGTAAGAGTTGTTGCTGAGAACGAGTCATTTATTGCTTTTTGCCCGTTCGCTTCTCGATCAGCTTTTGAAATGTGGGTGCTTCCTAAAAAACACAGTCCATATTTTGAGCGTATTATCAATGAGGAAAAACTGCGCTTAGCCGAGGTTTTTCAGAAGGCGTTACACGCACTTTATACCGCCTTGGGAAATCCGGATTATAACTTTTATATTCATACATCCCCCTGTGATGGACATGATTATTCATATTTCCACTGGCATATTGAAATATTGCCAAAGACATCAACGTGGGCTGGATTTGAACTCTCTACCGGCGTAGAGATATCAACGATTCAGCCGGAGGTAGCGGCGGAGTTCTTGCGAAAACATATTTCATAGATATTGTGGAATGTTTTATGGGATAAAGGTGCTCCAGAGAGAATGCTTGGGGTTTTGCTTTTTGAATAGTATAATGTGAATATTAAGTTTTGTTCTGAGCAGTGTTAAATATAAAGTACTCTGTATGGAGCTGAAGAAAATGCAAGATGTTGAATATGTGGGAAAGAAGGTGCTTATGCGAGTAGATTTTAATGTAACGCTTAAAAACGGCGATATTACGGAGCGATATAAAGTGGAGAGTTCAAAAAAGAGCATCGAATACGTTTTGTCAAAAGGGGCTCATAGCGTGACGCTTATCACGCATCTCGGTCGTCCTGACGGAAAGCCGGATCCAAGTCTTTCTTTGAAAAATATTTTGGACGATATCGTGCGTGTTTTGGGGTATCAGGCTATCTTTGTGTCGGACATCTCTCAGAAGGAGATCAAAAAAGCTCTTGATGAGGTACCCACAAGGTCGGTTCTTTTACTTGAGAACGTACGATTCTATCCGGGGGAAGAAGAGAACGATAACGACTTTGCCCAAGCGATCGCATCTTCATTTGATGTGTTCATCAATGACGCTTTTAGTGTATGTCATAGGGATCAAGCATCTGTTACGGGAATAACGAAATTTTTGCCAAGCTTTTCAGGACTTCACTTGCAACAGGAAGTGGAATATCTTTCTCAGATTCTAACTCAGCCAAAACGTCCTGCAGTGGCGGTCATTGGTGGGGCGAAGATCGAAACCAAGCTTCCACTTCTGAGGAGGTTGGAAAAAGAGTATGATATAATTCTGGTGGGTGGAAAGATAGCGAATGAAGCGATAGATGAGGGCATACAATTTTCTGATAGAGTATTTCTTCCAGTGGACTTCGTGGACGATCGTTTGGACATCGGTCCAAAAACAATAGATCTCTTTATTGAAAAGATGAAATTGGCAGAGACGATCATATGGAATGGTCCTATGGGTATGTTTGAGGACACTCGTTATGCTCGCGGAACACATGAAATAGCACAAGCCATTGCTAGATTGGATGCATACTCGATCGTTGGTGGTGGGGAATCGGTGCAGGCATTGGAAGAAATGGGATTGATGGAGAAGATCTCTTTTGTTTCAACTGGTGGAGGAGCGATGCTCGATTTTTTGGGCGGGGAGAGGATGCCGGGGATAGAAGTATTAAGCAAGTCAAAGAAGGTTAGTCAGGGTATAGATCATAAATAAGTAACAAGGTAATCGTATGGCAAAGATCACAAAGATATATGCTCGGGAGATTCTGGATTCTCGGGGAAACCCAACGGTGGAAGTAGATATGATGCTTGAAGATGGCTCGATAGGTCGTGCGGGAGTCCCTTCTGGTGCTTCCACGGGGGATCGTGAAGCTGTAGAACTTCGTGATGGGGATGAAAAGCGATATGGAGGAAAGGGAGTAACCAAGGCAGTGCGTAATGTAAACGAGGTTATTGCCCCGGTGCTTCTCGGGTTGGATGTGGAGGATCAAGAGGGGATCGATCAAACAATGATCGAATTGGATGGTACGAATAATAAGGGTAATCTTGGGGCTAATGCCATATTGGGAGTGTCGATGGCATGCGCGAGAGCTAACTCGAACCAAAAGAGGTTACCTCTCTATCGATCTTTGGGAGGAGATGAGGCTGTCATTATTCCCACCCCCTGCTTTAATAGCATCAACGGAGGAGCGCACGCAGACAATACTATCGATTTTCAAGAATTCAAATTTGTGCCAGTAGGAGCCAAGAATTTTTCCCAAGCTTTCCAGATGGGATCAGAAGTGTATCATATATTAAAGGGAATGCTGAAGGATAAAGGACTTTCTACGGGTGTGGGCGATGAGGGGGGATTTGCTCCAAATGTGGCATCTAATGAAGAAGCGATCGAAATGATGGTAGCAAGTATTGAGAAAGCAGGATATCGAGCGCGTGAGGATATTGCAATAGGATTAGATCCGGCAGTGAGCGAACTGTGGCATGATGGCGAATATGAATTCTTTAAGTCGGACAAACGACGACTCAGTACAGCGCAAATGATCGACCTGTGGGAGCGGTGGATTACGGATTATCCGATTGTTTCTATTGAGGATGCCCTGGGGCAAAATGATTGGGAGGGATGGCAGGAGATCACCAAAAGATTGGGAGATAAGATCCAGTTGGTTGGGGATGATCTGTTTTGTACAAATCCACAAATAATTCAAGATGCTATTACTGGTGGTGTCGCGAATGCATCACTCATCAAGCTAAATCAGATTGGAACCGTCACAGAAGCAAGGGAAGCGGTGCGCGTTTCTCACGCAGGCGGGTATACGGTGTATGTGAGTCACAGATCCGGAGAAACGGTGGATGATTTTATCGCGGATTTTTCTGTAGCGGTTGGTGCGGGACAGATCAAATCCGGTGCACCTTGTCGCGGAGAGCGACTTTCCAAGTATAATCAACTCCTTCGTATAGAAGAGGAATTGGGAGAGCGGGCAGTGTATGCGGGATGGAGGAATTTTCGAAAAGAGAATGGGTAAAATGTGTCTAAGGCGGTCTATAAGTATCTGTAATACATAGGCAAGATGAAAACAAAGATCCTCACATTTTTTCTTGGGTTATTCTCGTTGGCGGTGATAGTGGGCTTGCCTCAAGAAGTGTTTGCAGCGGGTGAAACATGCACCTATGCGAGTGGATCGTATACGTACGCAGGGACGTGCAAGCTTGCAACATCCTGTACTTCTCAATTTAAGGGGGCTAGTAACCAATGTACTTCTCAGACGGATATTTGTTGTGATGCGATCTTGCAAATTGACATTCAGGCACAGTCCTGTAGTTATACATCTGGGGGAAAGACCTACAAGGACGGTTCTTGTGTTGCTTCTTCTGCTTGTACTGGGGGGCAGACTTCTGGGACGAGTACCGATTGCACCAAAAGAACGACAGACATTTGTTGTGGTGGGACGGAGTCGACTTCTCAAACAAATACGGGATCTTCATCTGGTGGATTGGTTCCGTGTGGTGGAACAGGACAGTCTACTTGTACGCTCTGTCATCTTTTCCAACTCATTCAAAATATCATCAATTGGGGTATGAGGGTTTTGACAGCAGTGGCATTTGTGATGTTGGTGGCGGCGGGTCTCATGTACATTGCTTCAGCAGGGAACTCCTCCATGATGGAAAGTGCTAAAACATTCATTAAAAATACACTTGTTGGTTTTACGATCGTATTACTTTCTTGGGTGATCATCAATGCCGTTATCCTGGTACTCCCGATCAACAAGAGTTATGTATCGGGCAATTGGTGGCAGGTGTCGTGTAACACAACTTCTGAATCGGGAGATGGTGGTAGTGACGGTGGAGGAGGTGGTAGCGGAGGTGGTGGGGGTAGTGGAAGTGGGGATATGGCCATATGTGGGTTGTACGCGAGCCAATCACTTAAAGCAGGAGATTCGGTTCAGCTTAAGGCATGGGATTCTGCCACAAGTACGATCTCGGATTGCAATAATACCGGAAGTGCTACCGATGTTACCAGTACGGCTACCTGGACATCATCTGATACTACCCTAGCTACCGTTGATAAGGGAAAGGTGACCGCACCAGCCACTACTACGGGTGGGAAAAATGTTACGATCACGGCAGCAATAAACGGAAGAAAGGAATCTGTTCAAATACTCGTTCTTCCTCCGGATATCGCATATCTTATCGCATGTCCCGGGATGAAGACCGCAAGTGTGGGGAGTGAAACGGTCCTAAACCTCTATACGAGCACACAGGCGATCCAGTGTCCCGCCCTTGGGCCACCACAGGGGGGAACTCAGATCTCAAATGATCTTGCTACCTGGACGTCAAGTAACACTGCCGTGGCAACGGTTGATGATAATGGGGTCGTGCGAGCTGTTTCTGCAGGGAGTACGACTATAACAGCGATATACAAAGCTGATACAACAAAGAAATCAACGGTTCTTATATATGTACAGTAGTAATAGATAACTGATCCAACTCTGAAAAAAAGATGTTCCAATATCTGTCCATACCTACCGCGTACGCTGGAGTGATCACTGATGCCACTCCTATATCGACCGTTTTAACTAATGTGTTACAATGGCTACTTCAAGTTTTTGGAGTGGTTGCAGTTATCGCGTTCGTTGGCTTGGGACTTTTATATCTTTTAGCAAGTGGAAACCAAGATGTTCTTGATCGGGCAAAGAAGTGGATGATCTATTCGGTGGTCGGAGTGATCGTGGCGCTTGGAGCGCTTGTGATGTTATCCACAATTGATATGTTATTGTAATGCGCGAGATTTTGTGTTAACATAAAAGCAAGTGACTGAGATCTATGCATCCTTTCCTGTTTACAAAAGGAGTGTGTGGAGAATAATAAAAATAAAAAGTAATTAGAAATGCCTATGCACATAATTCGAAACATTCGGCGGATGTGGTATGGGATTGGAGCATCTCTTCTTCTTGCTCCAGTGGTGGTGAGCGCACAGTGGACAAATCCAACCAGTAATTCTAACTTGACCGGACTTGGTTTGAGCTCGACGTCCATATCTGGGGTTGTCCTGAGCCTTCTGCGCTGGCTTCTTTATATCATGGGATTTCTTGCGATCATTGCTTTTGTGATTTCTGCTATATTTTACCTTACTGCAGCAGGTGATGACGATAAGATAGAGAAAGCAAAGACAACGATGATCTATGCAATCATTGGGGTAATTGTTGGGCTCATGGGACTCATTATTGTGAATGCCATAAATACTTGGCTTGGCGGACAAACTGCTCAATTTTAATGTTTATTACATAATGTTTAAAAATTAATAAAAAAAGTATGAGGCAAATGTTTTTGGTGGAGAAAATGCGAGGTGCTTTGTTTATTGTTTCGGTATTTGTTTTCGGAGTCGTTTTGTTTTCTTTGGCAGGAGGAGTGGAGGCGGCAATTACTGGTCCGGCAGACGGCGGGTGGTCAACTGGACTTACTGATTCGGGGTCGGCATCTGAATTGTCTTCTGCTCGGATCTCAGTGGTTGTGCTTACATTAATGCGCTGGTTGCTCTATTTAGTAGGATTTTTGGCGGTTATCGCTTTTGTGATCTCTGGTATCCTGTACCTCACTGCGGCTGGAGATGATGACAAAATAGAGAAAGCAAAGACAACGATGATCTACGCGATCGTTGGTGTGATCGTAGCGCTTATGGGACTCATCATCATCAATGCGGTCAGTACCTGGCTTGGCGGAACCACCTCTCAGTTCTAAATACTCTCTGTATTTTCGCAAGAGCGATCCTATGCCAAGGGTCGCTTTTGTTTTTGGGTGAAAAGTGGTAAAATGGAAATAAGATCTTGTAAAAATAAGAAAGTAAAAATAGATTATGATTTTTGATATGAAAAAACTTTTTTTGATAAGTTTTTTATTTCTTTCTTGCTTTCTCTTACAGTCAAATGTATATGCGCTCACTGAGTCCGATTGTACAAAGCAAGATTCTAACCTTACGCTGTATAAAGGAACATGTGTCCCAAAAGGGACAAAACTTGGATTGTCGGAAAAGACTCCGCTAGAGGTATCGCTCAATGTTTTAAAGTGGCTTTTGCTAATTGCTGGTACCGTTGCTATTATCGCTTTCGTGATCTCCGGGATACAATATTTAGTTTCTGCTGGGAATGATGACATTATTGAAACAGCAAAACGCAATATGATCTATTCGATCGTCGGTGTTATTATAATGCTTTCAGGATTGATCATTATTACGGCGATCGATACCTGGTTGAGGGGGTCAAATACTACATTTTGATCTTTTTGTTTCTCGTGGAAGGGCTTATGTTCTCAACTAAGTAGATGTTGGTTTGAAGAGCTTAAATAAATTATATATGAGTAAATCTATCGTGTGCATCGGTTCTGCGTCTCGGGATATATTTTTTCCTCTTGAGGATGTGCGGGTCTATAATACCCCGGAGGACCTAACATCTAAAAAAAATATACTCTTAGAATTGGGTGCTAAATATCGTACGGAAAACCGATATGAGGCCCCAGGAGGGTGTTCTTTGAATGTGTCTTTGGCTTTAGCAAGACTTGAGGTGCAACCGTTGAGTTATTCTGTTGTGGGAGAGGATACCTATGGAGAAGAGATCATTGCGGACCTTTCTAATGAGGGGGTTGATACTCGGTATCTGACCCGAGAAAAGGGTGTAGGAACGGATGTGGCATGTATTATCGTTGAGCCAAAAAGTGCTGACAGAACCGTTGTGTATAATCGTGACGCTAATGAGCGACTCAAAGTAAAAAAGGAAGATATCGAGAATCTGGAAGAGATATTTGTCAGTGGGATGTATGGGGAATGGCAAGATAATATCACTGTTATAGAAGGTGTTGTGAAGGACCATTTGGCTCGAGTGTATTACAATCCTGGGCAGAGGAATATTGTAGATGATGTACATTGTGTAGTGAGCCTTATGGGTATAAGTGAGATAGTCTTTGTAAATAAGGATGAGGCTATAGAAGTTATTTTGAGGGAGAACGAAAATGTTGAAA
Source organism: Minisyncoccia bacterium (assembly GCA_041738235.1). GTDB lineage: Bacteria > Patescibacteriota > Minisyncoccia > Moranbacterales > JBGSQF01. Next base: position 379,422 of record JBGSQF010000013.1, on the reverse strand, counting down.
GAGATCGCCTGAGTGAAGAAAGATATCTTGCGGAGGTAATAACGTCGTTTGGGGCAAAGTATGCAGTTATTACTGATGGTGATCGTGGGGCATGGGTATACAATCGAGAAACTTGCTATTTTGCAAGATCAAGGAAGGTCGAGCATATTGTGGATAGCACTGGCGCAGGAGACGCTTTTACGGGAGCATTCATTGCGGCCTATCTGCGAGGAAAGGATATGGCAGAATGTTTGCGATGGGGAATTGCCAACGGTGGGAGCGTTGTTCAGTATTATGGAGCGCGAGATGGATTATTGACATTGAGTGAGATGTCTGTTGTTGCAGAGCAGATCGAGGTAATTGTGGTATAATTATCAAATGAGAACCTATATATTGGGAGTCATGTTTTGTTCATATAGGTAGGTTTGTATCTTAATAAATCTCGCTTACTATGTCTTTTTGGGGAGGAGGATCGTCTGAAAAATATTTAGCATTGGATATTGGAACGGAAGTTGTTAAGGCTTTGGTTTTTGAGGTGGACAAAAAGGCGAATAAAGGCATTATTCTTGGGGTCGGGAAAGAGGCACAAAAGCCTGGGAATATGCGTAGCGGTGCTATTTCTCACATCCAAGGAGTGATCGACACATCGAGGGTAGCTATTGAGAAAGCGAAAAAAAGCGCTCACGTAAAGAATGTGGGAAAATCTATTCTGGGTATTGCTGGTGAATTAGTAAAGGGCACAACTACGACCGTACATTATAAGCGAATCAGATCGAGTATTCGTATTGATGTCTCAGAGGTGAAAGAGATCATTCGACAGGTACAGCAAAATGCATATGAACGAATAAAAAAACAGCTTGCGCTGGATACGGGACAACAGACGATCGAGGTTCGTCTGGTCAATTCTGCTTTGGTGGATGTTCGTATCGATGGATACAAAGTTACGAGTCCAATTGGATTTCAGGGAACCGATGTGTCTATCAGTGTTTTTAATGCGTATGCACCACTGGTGCATTTGGGAGCCTTAGAAAAGATAGCAGACGACATCGGTGTTGATATTTTTTCTATCGTGGCAGAACCTTACGCAGTTGCAAAATCAGTCATGCAGGATGATAATTTTGATTTTCATGCCATATTTGTGGATATTGGAGGCGGGACAACCGATATTGCCGTGGTACGAAATGGCGGATTGGAGGGGACGAGAATGTTTGCGCTTGGGGGGCGAGTATTTACAAAACGATTGGCGCAGGCATTTAATTTGGATTTTGCTGAGGCGGAGAGGGTGAAGATCGGATATTCTCAGGGAACTCTTGCTGCAAGGGACCGGGATCCTGTTCGCAGTATATTAAAGGAAGATAGTCTGGTGTGGCTTGGAGGTATGGAGATGTCTTTGGCAGAATTTTCTGAAAATGATGTTCTTCCTTCCAAAATATTTCTCTGTGGAGGAGGATCAGGGCTGGAGGAGATCCGGGAATCACTTTTGCTTCCCGAATGGACACAAGAACTACCTTTCTCAAAAACATTGACCGTCAATTTTCTTCATCCAAAGGATGTAAAGCGCGTTGAGGATCGGACTGGGGAATTGTCAACACCACAAGATGTCACGCCGATGAGTTTAGTGAGTTTGGGTGTGGAACTTCTTGATGAAGAGAAATTTCTTTCGGGAATCTTGCGAAGGGAGGCACGTAAAGTTGTATGATCGGGCGTAGTCGTTGTGTTTTTAAAAAAGAGTTGTTATGTCTGGATACGTCATTTTTCATGTAGATCCTGACGATGAGATCCTTTCTTTTATAGCCCGGATGAAATCAACGGAGGCCGGTTTTATTGTGCTAGTTGTTCCACATCGGGCACTTTTATTTTCAAGTGTCATTACCATGCGCCTCCTGAAGCGGGAAGCAGATCGATTGGGGAAAGATGTTTCCATAGTCACTCAGGATGAACAAGGGTTTCAGATGGCAACGCGTGTAGGATTTTTTGTTCGACACACGTTGGAGGAAATGCTTTTTCTTAAAGAGGAACAACCTGCAAGCGGTGTGGGAGAGGAGGTACGAAATCAGCGAGTGCCACAACCACAATCAGAAGTAACAAGTGTGTTGAGGAATTCTGATAGGATGCCCAGATCGTTTGATGCGGTTCCGGGACCGTATGCTGAGTCGGTAAAAGTTGTAGCACGACAGGAAGCGCCTATTGATCCATCTGCTGAGAATATACAGAAACAACCAGTATTGAGGGCTGCACCACGATCAGCTGTTCAGTCCTTGTTTAGAGCAAAGACTCCTAGAAGGTCAGATGTAAAAACTGATTCCGGATCTTTTTCTGAGTCAAGAGAGCGAGTGCAACAAACTTTCTCAGATGATGGAGCAGACAATACAATGGGTTCGCATGCTTGGAACGATAGGGGTCTCAGCAAAGGTCCATATCAGGATCTCCCTAAGAATAGGAGAGAAAGTCTTTCAGAGAAAATCCGGCATAGTGACGAGAGTTCAAGAGAGCGACGCGCTCTGTCATTAGAAACACTCGACCGTCAGCAAGAAAAGAAAGCGTCTAAGGGTTTTCGAATTCGATGGATCGTGGTGGGTTCTTTCGCCATTATTATTGGGATGATGTTCGTTGTTTGGATGTATATTGGAAATCCAGAGGTGAAGGTAACAGCTTATCCAAAAAAAGAAGATATCTCTGGGGATGTGAGTTATCTTTTAGCGGTTGATGGTGGAGATGGTAGTGTTCAGGCATACTTTTCTGAATATCAAGAGGATGTGAACATGTCAGGATCAGCCACGGGGATCGCTTCAGGCAGAGGAAGCAAGGCATACGGTATGGTGACGATCTACAATGCTTTTAGTACCGAGGATCAGCCGTTGGTAGCGACTACTCGACTACAAACACCGGATGGGAAGATATTTCGCATTACGAAATCCATTGTTGTGCCGGGTATGTATGAGAAGGATGGGGTCATGCAGCCGGGTCAAGTGGAAGTTGAAGCGCAGGCGGATGTTCCTGGGGCTGAATATAATATTGAAGCTACTAAATTTACCATACCTGGATTCTCTGGGGGGCCAAAATACGAAAAGATCTACGCTGAATCTCAACAGATAATGTCTGGAGGGGGAGCAGAGAATGAAAAGAACAGGTCTGTTTCAGATCAAGATATTATCCAAGCAAAGAAAAATATAGAAGACTCTATACGGACCAAGGTCATGGAGAAAGCGAAAACAGACGTATCATCGGGAAATACCTTGGAGGATCTTATTGAAGTGAAGTTTCTTGAAGAAAAGCCAGTTCCTTCTATCGGTACTGTTACGGATACTTTTGAGCTTCAGGCAAAGGTAGCTGTTCGCTACATAGCATTCTCTGATCAGGACATGGAAAATATGGCTTTAGAAAAACTTAGTGGAAACTTGTCCGAGAGTGAAAGGAAAATTTCCGATAATCGTTCTATTCACATAGAATATGGTAAGATCACCACTAACTTTGACAATAAAACAGCTGATATAAAAATGTTTGTTTCCGGATACTTTTTTCCAGTTCTTCCAGTAAATGATATACGTCTTGATGTTGCTGGAAAGGATGAGTCTGGGTTACAGGATGTGCTGAATAAGTATTCTCAGGTGCAGAGCTTTGAGGTGGAGGCGCAGGGCATTCATCTTCAAAATAAACTCCCTGTAGATCCTAATAAGATCCATGTTGAAATCGGTCAATAAGTATTTTTCTCTATTATAGGAGAGCGTTTGACAAGCAGGGTATATTGTTCTATTATGTAGCTACGAAGCCCAGAAGGGCTTTTAAAAAAGGAAAAATATGATAAAGGATATTACGACCTACTTTAAGGAGTCGCAGGCAGAACTCAAAAGAGTAAACTGGCCAACAAAAGACCAAGTCAAAAATTACACCCTTTTGGTGATATTTTTGAGTGTTCTTACTGCTCTTTTCCTTGGCGGGTTGGATTACTTATTTAGTTGGGGTTTACGAACTTTCTTCTTGGGATAGGTTTTGGTCAGTTATTTTAAAGAAAGGTGGATAACGTATCTTTATACTAGGGGTTTTATAATTTATTATATAAGGGATCATTCTGTATGGCCAAACAATCACAACATCATGGTCGAGCGTGGTATGTTATACATACATATTCAGGGTATGAGGATAATGTAGCAAGGAACCTGAAACAGCGTATCGAATCGATGGATATGCAGGATCTTATCTTTGACGTTATTGTTCCAAAAGAGAAAAAGATAAAGATAAAAGGGGGGAAGCGTGTTGTTGTGGATGAGAGAATATATCCAGGGTACGTTTTAGTGGATATGATCGTTACGGATGCTTCTTGGTATGTTGTTCGGAATACGCCCAACGTGACCGGGTTCATTGGCTTGGGAACTACACCCACGCCTGTTGATCCTCAGGAAGTATCTACTATTAAGAAAAGAATGGGTGTTGCTGAGCCGAAATTCAAGATCGATGTAAAGAGTGGGGATAGTGTGAAGATCACTGATGGACCATTTAAGGAGTTTGATGGAAAAGTGCAGGATGTTGATGAAGGAAAGGGGAAGATAAAGGTGTTGGTGTCGATATTTGGTCGGGAGACACCGGTGGAACTCGATTTCTTGCAGATACGAAAGGTATAATCAATTTGTAATTTTTGTAGTGTTATGGCAAAGAAAGTAACAACAGTGATCAAGCTTCAGATACAAGGAGGAAAAGCAAATCCCGCTCCTCCAGTTGGCCCAGCATTGGGGCAGCACGGTTTGAATATTCAGGATTTTTGCACCAAATTCAATGAGGCCTCGAAAGATCGTATGGGTGATGTGGTTCCAGTGGAGATCACGGTTTTTGAGGATCGAACATTTGATTTTGTCATGAAGACGCCCCCCGCATCGGAATTATTGAAGAAGGCAGCGAAGGTCGAGAAAGGAGCTGCTAATCCTCTTAAGGATACAGCTGGGAAGGTAACGAAAGCACAGGTGCGGGAAATCGCTGAGATCAAGATGGAGGATTTGAATGCAAATGATATTGAGGCTGCAATAAAGATCGTTGAAGGAACAGCGCGATCAATGGGCATCAAGATCAGTGAATAAATGACGGGGAATATCTCTGAAAATGTATTCGGGATCCTTTGAAAGATGAATTAATATAAGTATTTAATTTGTGGGAGAGTTGTTGACTCGTTATCACCACGAAAAACATATGAAACAAGGAAAAAAGTATCGAGCAGTAATAGAGAAGTTGGAGGATAAGGTATATACACCCTCTGATGCGTTGCAATTCGTGATAGAGAACGCAACAGCAAAGTTTGATGAGTCGGTTGAAGTGCATATGCATCTCAATATCGATCCTAAAAAAGGTGACCAACAGATACGGGGAACGATCGTACTTCCTCATGGAACGGGAAAACAGAAAAAGGTTGCCGTGATCACATCAACCGCTCAGGCTGATGCAAAGAAAGCTGGAGCAGATGTTGTTGGAGGAGAGGAGTTGATCGAGGATATTAAATCTGGAAAATTCTTTGCTCTCGATTGTGATATATTGGTGGCTACTCCGGAGATGATGCCGAAACTTGCCCCCATGGCTAAGATCTTGGGACCTCGAGGCATGATGCCAAGCCCGAAGACGGAAACGGTTACAACAAAAGTAACGGAGGCTGTTGAGTCACTGCGAAAGGGAAAGGTGAATTTTAAAAATGATAATACCGGGAATATCCACCAGGTTATTGGAAAAGTATCATTCGGAATCGAAAAACTACAGGAAAACTTTGGGGTATTTACCGAAACGATCGCCAAATCCAAACCAGGTTCTGTGAAGGGGAAATTTATTGTATCTTTGTCAGTGTGTTCTACAATGGGACCGAGCATTCGTGTGCAATAATCTTTCAAGGGTAATTTAAGAAGGTATGCAAAAACATCCCCTCGTTATTGGTTTGGTTGGAGAAAGTGGTTCTGGGAAAGATACGGTGGCATACCATCTTCGTGATGTATATGGAGCGGTGCTGCTCCGTTTTTCCGATCCTATCAAAGATATCCTCAGAATGTTCTTTGAGCGACCGTCCCGAGAAGACCAGGCATGGATCGCTGTGGAATTCAAAAAACATTTTGGTAAGGATATCTTTTGCCGAGCATTGGATCGTAAGATCGCGTTTATTGAGGATATCGCCTCGATCAATGGACTTCGGTACATGGAGGACTATGAATATCTGCGGAAGTTTGAGAATAGTATACTGATCTATGTTACGGCAAGTCAAGAATTGCGATGGAAACGAACAGTAGGTCGTGGAGAGAAGTCGGATGATAATATTCCTTTTGAGAAGTTTGTTACGATGGAGGCTTCTTTGGAGACAGAGAAAAGTATCCCGGAGATAGGCAGTCATGCCGATTTTACACTCTACAATGAAGGAACGCTCGAAGAGCTTATGCAGAAAACTGAGGAGATCATAAAGAAGATAAAAACGGATCGATAATGTCCGTTTTTTCTTTTTGTACGGACTTTCCTGATATTTTACGGATAGGCAGAATAGGGGTATAATAGAAAAATTAATACAATTAAATTATTGGAGCTTTTATGGAAAATCATTTGGTAGAAGTGGAGATCAAGTCATTGTTGGGGAGTATTGAGAAGGTGCAAGAGCTCAAAAAAAGAATGTTGGAGCTTGACCCAAGTTGTCGCATTATTGATACGAACAAACAGCTCAATCATTACTTCGTGGGAGGTGATATGAAGCTGTTGGAAAAAAACTTTCTACAAACGATCTCACCTGATGGGACTGAACGTTTTTTGCGTATACTTCACGAAGGAAAAAATATTTCCATTCGCACACGCAAGACTGATGATGTGGTATTATTTGTGATCAAAGCCTCTATCGACGATACGACAAGCTCCAATGGCACAGCACGCATTGAGTTTGAATCAACGGTGGCAATGAGCATCGATGAGGTTGACGCATTGGTGATTGCCAGTGGGTGTGAGTATCAAGCCAAGTGGTCACGTGATCGTGAAGAATATGAAATGAGTGATGGGACGCATATCTGTATCGATCGCAACGCCGGGTATGGTTATTTGGCAGAATTTGAACGAGTGGTGTCGGAGAATATTTCCGCCGACGAAGTAAAAAAGGAGATTCGTGCGCTTATGGCAACATTGGGCGTAGAAGAACTTCCTCAAGATCGCCTCGAGCGAATGTTTGCCCATTACAATCAACATTGGCAGGAGTATTACGGAACGGAGAAGACGTTTACAATTCAGTAAAAAGTGAAAAGTTTAAAGTAAAAAGTGTTTTAATTCGGGGAATTAAAAATTTTTCGAGATTGATTTGGTATAAAACGGTAAAAGAATGGATATGAAAAAAGTATATATCTCTGGTCCGCTGACGGGAGTCAAGGAAATAGAGAAGATGAAGCGCTTATATGAGGATGTTGGAAAGGTCGCTTCCAAGTATTTTGATTCCGTTTATATCCCTCATCTTGGTGGAACGGATCCGATAAAAGATCCACAAGTAAGCGCCCGCGAAGTGTGGAAGACGGACCATAGAGAGGTGGCATCATCGGATATGCTTATTGCTTATGTAGGTATGCCTTCACTGGGCGTGGGTGCCGAGTTAGAAATTGCAAGAATTACTACCTCAGATATTATTTTGTTTTGGTTTAAGGGAGAATTGGTGGGAAGAATGACAAGAGGAAATCCTGCAGTCAGTAGTATGATCGAGGCGGAAGATGAAAAAGATCTACTTGTTCAACTGGAAAAAGTTTTAAAAGAACGGGTAGTCAGTGATTAGGTATTTGTATATTTGTATGGGCATTTATTTGTAATTTGTAGTGAGTATGTTCTTATCCGATGGAGACATAAAAAAGGCGGTGGAAGATGGGGTGATTACTATCAAGGAATTTGATGAAAATCGACTTCAGCCGGCAAGTTACGATGTGTTGTTGGGAAATAGGTTTATTCTCACGAGCGCGCACGAGACGCAGGCGATCGATCCGGCTCATAAAATATTCCCCAAGACGAGCGAAGTGGAAATCCCTGATGGAGAAGAGTTCGTATTGCACCCACGAGCGACGGTTCTCGGAACGCTCAAGGATTTTGTGGGATCATACGAGTATCTCATTCAGATATCGGGGAAGAGTTCTTTGGCAAGAATAGGGCTCGTAGTGCACAATACCGCCGGAATTATTAACCCCGGGCATTTTTTGCACATTACTCTGGAATTGGCGAATTTTAATGTGGTTCCGATCATTTTGCGACCAGGAATGGCCATTGCGCAACTCACGTTTAGCAAGTTATCCTCTCCTGTTTCTCGGGATTATACAGAAACAGGGCGTTTTAATGGAGATAATTGGAAAAAAAACTTTACACCGGAACCAAAAAAAGGTTAGACTTAGGACACTGATCATAAGTGTTTGAGTTCGTAACCTCGACGACCTTTTCGGGGGTGGCGGCGCTCAGCACAACTAATTTCTTAGAATGGAAGCAAGCAATGAATATGGATGAATTAGCTGTAATTCAAAAGACACGGGATTTTGTGAAGAAGGCTTTTCAGGAAAATCCTCATTATAGTTTCAATGATTGGCACGTGATGTACGATCACAGCTGTCGAGTCGAGGAAATCGCTCGGAAAATTGCCGAAAGTGTTCCATGTGATTCTTTGGTCGTTTCTGTGGGGGCGCTTCTGCACGATATTGGTAAAACACATAAAGCGGATGCCGAAACGCTTCACCGAGCACATGAGTCGTTTAACGTGCTTGTATCTGAGGAATTTCTTGATGGCCTAGGACTTGAAAAGGGGCGCCTTGCAAAGATAAGGGGGATTATCAGCTACTCAAGTGATACTGATGAGATGAAGATTATTAAAGATGCTGATGCTTTGGCGCTTCCCTCCGATAAGAGATTATATATGTTATTTATCGAGTGGGCACATCGAGAAAAATTGGAGAGTTCTATACAAAGGAAGTTGGACAAGAAAGAAAAATTACGATTTGAAGTGAGTCGTGAGATGGCGGAGGGACTTTTTGAAAACATGGCCAAAGACTTTGAGGAGTATAAAGCATCTCACTAAGGGGTAACGAGAGATGCATGAATTTTTTTCTCCCTACAAAGAAGAAAGTGATCGCAACACTTATTATTGTCTCTTTGCCTTTCTTTGATCTGTTGGCGGCTGTTCGGTATTCAATCTCATTTTCATTTGTGAAGAACATCAGTATTCTCGTTCTGGGAGTATATCTAGTAGTGTGTATTGGCGTGGCTATTTTGAATAAAAAAGATAATGTATAAAAACATATGGCAAAACATCCAGAATATCAGTATCTTGACCTGTTGGAGGATATCCTCAAGAATGGGGTTCGGCAAGATGATAAGGGAACGGGCGCGGTGACGTATAGTGTGTTTGGGCGACAGATCCGATTTGATCTTTCCAAGGGTTTTCCACTTCTGACCACCAAAGAAGTGTATTGGAAAGGGGTTTTGCATGAGTTGTATTGGTTTTTGTCGGGACAAAGTAACATTAAATACCTTATTGAGAATAAAGTGCCGATCTGGAATGATTACCCCTACAAGATCTATTTGGAAAAGCAGTCCAAGAGGAGATCGCTGTCCAAGTTGACCAAAAAGGAATTTATCCAAAAGATCAAAGCCGATAAACGATTTGCTTCGAGGTGGGGGGAACTCCCGAAGATCTATGGAGAGCTTTGGCGAAGGTGGCCAGCCAGGAATGGGCGGACAGTGGATCAGGTTCGATGGATAGTAGAGGAGGTAAAGCGTGACCCTGATTGCCACAACGCATTGGTCAATTCTTGGAACCCGGAATACCTCTATGGTATGGCACTTCCCAAAGAAGCGTGCCGATTTCCCATTTGCCATAATATGTATCAGGTCAATGTCAAAAATGGGAAGCTTTCGCTTCAGCTCTATCAGCGTAGTGCTGATATGTTTTTGGGTGTACCATTCAACATCGCAAGTTATGCTCTTCTTGCATATATTCTAGCTCGTGCGACAGGAAATGAACCTGGGGAATTTATCCATACATTTGGGGATGCGCATATCTATGGGGATCATTTTGAGCAGGTAAAGGAACAGCTTACCCGAAAACCATTCAAATTCCCAACATTGACCATAGATGATGTCGTAAAAGATATCGACGATTTTCTTCCCGAGCATGCGCATCTTGATGGATATAAAACACACCCCTCGATTCGTGCCACTATGTCTACAACGGGCGGGGTTTACACAGATGATTTTCGAAAAAATTGGCGAAAGTATATGGAGAAGAAATAATTCATTTTTCAGGGGCAAAGAATTTGTTAAGAAATTGTTGAAATATGGCGCAAGATCCACAAATTGTTCCGACGGCGGGTGTGGTAGTATTTAATGACGGGGGACAGGTGCTACTTGTGAAGCACCTTGAAGGGGCCTCACATTTGACGGATGTTTATGGTTTGCCAGCTGGGAGGATCCAGAAAGGAGAGGCGAGCATTGATGCGGCAGCACGAGAACTTAAAGAAGAAACCGGTCTGGAAGTGAATATGAGGGAGCTGAGCTTTGTAAAACAATATTGTGCGGACATTCAAAGAAAGGACGGTATTGTGAAAAGGTTTTCCGTGGATATATACGTGTGCACGAAGTATGTTGGAGAATTGGTGTCTTCGAAAGAAACAGAGCCACAATGGGTTTCTATGCAGGCACTCAACCATCTCAGTGTAACTTTGCCTAATGTAAAAAACGCGGTACGGGATGCGCAGAGTTTACTTATTGAGGGCATTAAGGGAACTTTATGAGAATTTTGTCATGGAATGTTGGTGGGGAACACCGATTTTTGGGTACTCTGCAAGATGGATACCAGCATGAGAAGGAGGATCAAGAGTATTTTTTGAGGCATATTTTGGACATCAATGCTGATATAGTTGGACTTCAAGAAACGCATCATGCTTTGGCTGGAAAGACGATGACCTTTTCAGAAATGGTCTCGAAGGTGGGCTATAATCGAAGTGAGAACTATCCGTATGGGGAGTCGCATATTAAAGAAGAAAGTTGGTTATCTCTGGCGAACTTTTCTCGATACCCGATCAAAGAAAGTTTTTTCTTTGAATTGCCAAATCCAAACCTTCAAAAGGTTCGAGAAAATGGAGATGTTTGGAGATCGTTGGATGTGGGCATAGCGTGTTCTTGTTTGGATGTGGATGGTCAGGAAGTGATGTTGCTCAATACGCATTTAGTTGCGTATCACTATCTTGGAAGGAATGCTATGGAGGGGGAGTTTCAAAATGTACGTGACACAATTGAAAATTTCGTGTTGCAATATAAAAAGGTTCCGACAGTATTGGTGGGGGATTTCAATTACTCGTATCTAGCAGAAATGCTTCCGAGAGTTTTTTCTGTAGGAAACTTCTTTGAAGTGTTTACCGACACAGAAACAGCTCCAGGAAAAGGTCAGCAGGATCACATTCTACTATCAAAACACTGGAAAGTGAGTAGGTATGAGATTCGGAAACTTGAGGCGGATCATTATCAGTGTATTGCGGATATTGACTTTGTATGAAAGGCAAACTTATCGTTATTGATGGAATAGACGGGTCGGGGAAAGCGACACAGGCGAGATCGTTGGTAAAACGGTTGAGGCAAATGGGACACAAGGTGCGGACGCTTGATTTTCCCCAGTATGAAAAGAATATTTGTGGCGGGTTGATCGGGGAGTGTTTACGAGGTTTGCATGGAGGTTTTATGGAGTTGGATGCGCGTATCGCTTCAGTGCTGTATGCTGTGGATCGTTTTGAATCGAAGCAGAAGATTGAGCGGTGGCTCAAGGAAGGGTGTATAGTCGTTCTAGACCGGTATGTGAGCTCTAACCAGATCCATCAAGGGGGAAAGATCCTGAATAATTCACAAAGAAAAGAATTTTTACAATGGATCGAAGGTCTAGAGTATGGCGTTCTTGGACTGCCAAAACCAAACAAGACGGTATTCTTGCATGTTCCTGTTCTTGTTTCGCGTGATATGATCCAAGAAAAAGATCGGGATATGGCAGAGAAAAACAGGGTGTACCAGGATCGATCATCTCGGTGTGCTCGATGGTTGGCAAAAAGGTATGGATGGGTTACGATTCAATGTGTGCGGAGGGGAGTTTTACGACCTGTTGAGGAAATTTCCGAGGAAATATATTCATCTATTTTTAAACCCTAACTGTCTATTTATGATCCTTTCTATGGTCGCGGCTGTTGGAAAAAATCGAGAATTAGGGAAAAATAATGCTCTACTGTGGAACATTCCTGAAGATATGCAATATTTTCGTGATACTACGCGTGGGCATGTAGTGATCATGGGACAAAGGACGTTTGAATCGATTGGTCGACCGCTTCCAAAAAGGGTAAATATTGTTCTTACCCAAGATAAAAATTTTGCTTTCGAGGGAGTGATCGTGGCGTACAGCCTGAAGGAGGCCCTTCTATTGGCTGAGCAGTATGAGAAGGATGGGGAGGCTTTTGTCATTGGTGGGGCGATGGTGTACTCGCTTTTTCTTCCAAAATCTGATAGATTATATTTGACGTTGATCGATGCCAGTTTTCCTGATGCCGATGTTTTTTTTCCTGAATATGAGGGAAGTTTCGGGAAAACTATAAGTGACCGACCGAGTCAAGATGAGAATTTTCAGTATCGGTTTGTGGTACTGGAGCGGTAATGACCAACCAGGGATAACGAATCTGTAAAAATTTATATGACGCTATGAAAGTGATTGCACTTCTTGGGATGCCGGGATCTGGAAAAACGGAAGTTATAGAGTATTTAATGCAAAAACACCAATGGAAAAAGGTGTATTTTGGGGAGGTAACCTTTGATGAAATGAAGCTTCGTGGACTTGAACCAATACAAGCCAATGAGCGACTGGTGAGAGAAGACCTCCGTGCCCTTCATGGACAGGATTATTATGCCCGCAAGGTAATTGAGAAATTAGAAATGCTCTCCGGGGAAGATGTGGTGTTGGTGGAGAGTCTTTATAGCTGGGAAGAGTTTTTGGTACTCAAAGACCGTTTTGGTGAGAGCATGACCACTATTGCTGTCCACAGTTCCCCAAAGACTCGGTACGCGCGTCTTTTGCATCGTCCGGATCGACCTCTTACGCTGGAAGAGGCTCGGTCGCGTGATTATGCGCAGATCGTCAATTTGAGCCAAGGGGGCCCTATTGCTATGGCAGATTTTGTAGTGATAAATGAACGAGGCAGAGACGAATTGCAGACAAAGGTGGATGAGGTGATTCGGGGGATAGTCTGAACTATTTTGAGGGTTTATATACGGCATGTCTAAAAATATATGAAATACATTCCCGTCATTGGCATGGAGGTCCATTGTGAATTAAAGACCAAGTCTAAGATGTTTTGTCGTTGTAAAAATGGCTTGGGACTTGAGAAGGAACCGAATATTCATATTTGTCCGGTATGTACGGGTCAACCGGGGGCAATTCCCGTTCCAAATCGACAAGCCATCGAGTTTGTGCAAAAGGTGGGACTTGCTTTAGGATGTCGAGTGAATCTCAAGTCAAAATTTGATCGAAAGAACTACTTTTATCCTGATCTTCCCAAGGGGTATCAGATCTCTCAATATGATGAACCTCTCGTGGAGGAGGGATCTTTAGAGATCGATGGGAAACGTGTAGGTATCACGCGTGTGCATATGGAGGAGGACACGGGGAAATCACAGCATGATAAAGTAAACGGAGGAACACTGGTGGATCTCAATCGTTCGAGTGTTCCGCTTATGGAATTGGTAACAGAACCAGATATTGAAAGTGGTGAACAGGCACGGAAGTTTTGTCAGAAACTTCAGCAGATCTTGCGGTATCTTTCGGTAAGTGATGCTGATATGGAAAAGGGGCAGATGCGTTGTGAGGCAAATATTTCTCTTCATAAGAAGGGACAGGATCGTTTGAGTGGAACGAAAGTCGAGGTGAAGAATTTGAACTCCTTTCGATCAGTGGAGCGCGCCATAGTTTATGAGATCAAAAGACAAACAGAGGTGTTGGACTCAAGTGAACAGGTGGTACAAGAAACGCGGGGTTGGGATGATAATCGATCGATCACATTCTCTCAGAGAAAGAAGGAGTCGGCACACGATTATCGGTATTTTCCTGAACCAGATATTCCCCCGATGGAGTTTACGCCGGAGTATGTGGAAAGATTGCGCATGTTACTACCCGAGATGCCTGATGTAAAGCGAGGAAGATTTATTTTGCAGTATGGCATTGAGGACAAGGACGCAGAGATCTTAGTGTCAGACAAGGGATTTGCAGAGTACTTTGAGCGGGTTATGAGCGAGCTTGATGAAAAGAAGCAATCTCAAGAGATCAGGGATGTTATTGAAAGGGCAAGGAAACTAGCGGTAAATTATAGTATCACTGAACTACGAAAGCATCTTATTGAGAAGGGAGAGAATATTCAGGATGTAAAAATAACGCCAGAGAACTTTGCGGAACTTATTGCGTTGGTCGTGGATGAGCGCATAAACTCAAGTGCAGCACAAACGGTATTAGCTGCTATGTATGAAACGGGGGATGATCCGGATCATATTATTGCGGAAAAGAATCTCGCCCAAACGAACGATGCTGGCGAGCTGGAAGAGGTGGTAGAAAAGGTATTAGAGGCAAATAAGAAATCTGTTGCAGACTATCGTGCAGGAAAACAGAATGCCCTTCAATATTTGATGGGTCAGGTAATGAAAGAAACTCAAGGCAAGGCGAATCCGGGAGTGGTGATGGAGATCCTGAAGAAGAACATTATATAGATCGAGTGTGGATAACTCCTGTTTGACATCTAAAAGTAGGAGAGTACAATAAGGGAAAATATGAAAGAAATTACCGCAACAACCAAAAATAAATTTGAAACGATCTTATAAGACCGCCCCTGTGGCGGTTTTTTTCTGGTCCAAAAATACTTTCAAATATATGAAGCATGTTATACGGGCACAACAATTTGATAGGGGGACAATGGAGAGGATATTTTTGGAAGCAGAAGATCTGCAGTCTATGGATCGGAGCGAGTACGGAGAAACGCTCCGAGGAAAGATCGTTGCCACGCTTTTTTACGAACCTTCCACACGTACGCGTCTTTCGTTCGAATCCGCAGCGCTTCAGTTGGGGGCATCGGTGATCACGACGGAAAATGCTCGAGAATTCTCTTCGGCAGCCAAGGGAGAAACGTTGGAAGACACAATGCGTGTTGTAGGGAAATATGCGGATGCTATTGTACTTCGACATTTTGACACAGGAGCGGCGGATCGAGCGGCCCAAGCAAGTTCAGTTCCTATTATCAATGCAGGGGACGGAGCGGGGCAGCATCCTACACAAGCACTTCTTGATCTTTTTACGATACAACGAGAGATAGGAAAAATTGACGGCATTTCCATTGTCTTTGTGGGGGATCTATTGTATGGACGTACGGTGCATTCACTGACATATCTTTTAACGAAATTCAAGGTAAAGAAGATCTACTTTGTGGCACCGAAGGAAGTGGCGATGCGAAAAGATATTCTTACGTATCTTCGGAAAAAACAAGTTGACTTTGAGGAACGAGAAGATGTGTTAGGTGTGCTTTCCAAGGTGGATGTAGTATATCAGACGCGTATCCAGAAGGAACGTTTTGGGGACAGAGCGGATGTTTACGAGAAAGTCGCTGGGAAGTACGTTCTGGACAGAAGCTGGATGAGAAAAATGAAGAAACGATCGGTTGTTTTGCATCCACTGCCTCGTGTGGGTGAGATCGATCCGGAAGTGGATAGTGATCTTCGAGCGGGGTATTTTCGACAAGTAGAGAATGGGCTTTATGTCCGGATGGTGCTTCTCAAAATGATTTTGGAAATTTCCGACAAAGGTCGGAGGAAAAGGGTATTATCAACAGCCACTCAGTGAGTGGTTTTCATTAGCTCCTTAGTGGTGAGGTGGAAACATGAATGCGCGAGCGATACAGTGTCCCGCAGGGTATGAAACGTGCCTCCATCCGGAGATCCCGTTTGTCTCTGGTACGGACCGGAATGGTCAATTTCGGTGCGGGTATGTGGGAGCATGTAGCAGGTCGTACTGTTATCCCCATCTTCAATATCCGAATGGACTCCCAGAAGGGATGTCCCCTCAGGAGGTTCTGAAGCAGTGTGGGATTTCCTGAGTGTCTGGGGCCGGTGTGCGCAACGCGCAGCCGGCCTCCCTACTTTTTAAGGAAAGTTTGAGAAACTGTGAGAGCTTCTTTTTGAGAGGTGATCCAATGGATCTTTCGTCCCATTTTTTCCCAGCGCCTTAGCCAGGTGAGTTGGCGTTTAGCATAATGGCGAATGTCGAAAAGGAGTTTATCGTGCATTTCTTGGTAAGAAATAAAACCCCGAAGGTAGCGTGTGATCCATCGATATTCAAGACCAAACGAATCAAGACGTGTCCACGATATTTTCTTCTCTTGGTGGAGTATTTCTACCTCGTCGATCATACTCTCTTCGAGTCGCTTTTTGAGTCGTTCCTCTATTTTTTCAAAAAGGACTTCTCTCTTTGGATTTATTGCGATAACGATCCAATCAATGGGTGTGTAGATAAAATTTCTTTTTGATCTATGTGGTATCTGTTCTTTGTATTCTGTTGTTTGAACTGCTATCTCTATTGCTCGGATGAGGCGATGTCTATTTTTGGGATCAATAACTTTTGCTCGATCAGGATCGAGTGATGTGAGTTGAGTCAGTAATTCATCGGTTGTGGTATCGATCAATTTCTTTCGTATACTTGTATCTGGGAGTGCTGTGGGGAATGTCATGTTTTCTACAACGGCTTGCGCCCAGAGTCCGGTACCACCACACAGAATAGGAATTTTTCCTCGTTTGAAGATATCTGCAATGATACGGTTCGTCTTTTTCTGAAATTTTACAACGTTATAGATCGTACTAGGTTCTACAATATCGATCATCCAGTGTCGTATGCCTTCAGATAAGAAGACACGTTCGTCGGAGAGAATGATCTGGTCTCTTATGACTTTTCCAGTCCCTTTGTTCATTCCTCGGTACACTTGCCGTGAGTCACAGGAAATGATCTCGCCATGATACTTCTTGGCAAGTGCAATGGCAATGTCTGATTTTCCCGAGGCAGTGGGGCCAACAAGGGCAAGGGCTTTATGTGGTAATGACATAAGTGGTATTTTGATTGAAAAACACCTCCCGAGAGAGGTGCTTTTCTTTGAGTATTATCAAGGGCTATTTCTTAAGTTCCTCTATGACGCGAGCAAACATTTTCGGATCTTTTACAGCCATTTCGGAAAGCACTTTTCGGTCCAGGGTATTATTCTTTACCTGTTGGAGGTGAATGAGTTCTCGATAGGTGAGCCCTAATTCACGTACCGCATTGTTGAGTCGGGTGATCCAGAGGCGACGATTCACTCGTTTTTTAGTTCGTCGATCTCGATAGGCATACTTTCCTGCCTTGATCACCGCCTCTTTGGCTGCGGTATAATGGGATTTTCTTTTCCATTTGAATCCCTTTGCTTGTTTAATGATGTTCTTGCGCCGTTTGGAAGCGGCTACTCCTCGTTTTACTCGACTCATAATAGTGTTCTATTAGCTGAATATTGATCAAAATAACTGTTCTGGAATCAAAGTCGTGTTACGATTGAATGTAGGGAACGGCTCGTAGAACGTTTTGTGAATCCGTGGCATTCAGTCCTTGGGATTTGCGCTTGTTTCTCCGGGTCTTTCCTGACTCTTTCGCGTTAAAATGGTTTTGTCCGCTGTGGCGTCGAAGGATCTTCTTCTTAGCGCTTACCCTGATCTTCTTTGCGACACATTTCTTGGTCTTCTGTTTCATATATTTATTCCGGAGCGATAAGTGTATTAAAACCCCCTGGGAAACTTTTTATCTCATCCTCGACAGTGTGGGGAACCTCAATGGATAAGAGGAATTCTTTCAAGGATTGTTTGGCGAGAACCTGATGGGCTTTTTCTCGACCACGGAGCACGATCTCGATCTTTACTTTATGTCCTTTCTTGAGGAATTTCTCTGACTGGACTTTTTTGAAGTGAAGATCGTGAGTGTCGGTTCGGAGTCCGATGCGAACCCCCTTGGTATCAACTTTTTTCTGTTTGGCCTTTGCTTGTTGTTCCTGCTTGGCCTGTTGATATTGAAACTTCCCAAAATCGATCAATCGACAAACTGGAGGATTTGCTTTTGGTGAAACCTCTACCAGATCATACCCACGTTCGTTGGCGAGGTCAAGTGCCTTGGCAGTATCCATATCTCCCAGTGAAACATTGTTCTCGTCTATCACAAAAACACGAGGAGAAAGGATCTTCTCGTTGGCCTTGAACTTTGGTTCGATCACTTTGAATTTTTTTGGACGTCTGAATCTTCTGCGCATGAATATGTTTTACGTTAACGGTATTGGTGGAGTTGATGGGAATTGCACCCATGTCCAGAGATGATATGACAAAGCTTTCTTCAAGCAGAGTTTGTTTGACAGATAAAAGGCGCATTACTTCCCTTCACCTGAACCAACCGAAGATGCCCAGAAACAAACAAAGTACATCTAAGGCGGTCTCGGAGGTTTCGTCCTTCTTCCTTCGAGAAGGGGGAAGAGGACTATCCTTATACATATGACACCGAACATTCGTTATAAGGAGTCACGAAATTCGATGGCCTCGGCAATTAAGCCAGGGCGGTAGCGAAAGAGGTGCTAAATGCTCGCGCAATAGCGTCTTTGGCTTTTGTGATGAAGTTTGCACTTATCGAGTGCGCGGAGAAGGTTTCGGTGTTACCGCGCGTGAACCGGCTTGCTTACTTATGTCAAATAACAACCTGTCGAATCTAAACAACCCCATTCGAGACTTTTTCTGAGAAAAAATAGCGAATGCGACGATCTAGGTCTTTGTAAAAAGGAAAATAAGGAAAAACGACTTTTCCAATCTGGGGCTAATAATACGGCAAAAAACACTTCTTGTCAAGAATTGGTACGAAGGGTGCGTTCGATCCTTCTCTTGGATTCTCGCTTGGCAATGGTATCGCGTTTGTCGTACTTTTTCTTTCCTGTAGCGGTGGCAATCTCCACCTTTACTTTCCCTTTTTTGACATATACTCGAGTGGGGATAAGGGTCATGCCTTCAGCCTTGCTTTTCCCTATAAAAGAGGCGATCTCGTTCTTTTTGAGAAGGAGTTTTCGTGGACGAGTGGGGTCATAGTTCTTGATCTCCCCGGCGTGAATATAGGGAGGGATATTGGCGTTCGTAAGGTAGAGCTCCGATCCTTTTACGGTCACAAAGCTTCCCTTGAGGCTGATATGCCCAGTTTTTATAGATCGTACTTCTTGTCCACTTAAAACCACTCCTGCCTCGGTATGTGAGTGGAGGAAGTAATCATAAGAAGCTCGTTTGTTGAAGGCGATCGTTTTCATATATAAAATGGTAGCATCTTTTGACTCAGCATGCAATTGTAATTGTATTGTGAGATGTTCAAAAATAGTGTATCCTAGAGGAGGAAGTTATATACTAAATAATAAACGAGAAATCCTATGTTCGAAAGGATGACATCAAATGATCCCGCCAAAAAAATTGCTGGGAGAGAGTTGAGTGGGAAAACAACTAAGAGCTTGTGGGAACGTGTTAAAAGTTCTCGCGTTGGTGCCTTCTTTTTCGGAGGGAGGGAGCGACTGATTATTGATCCAAAAGCTCAGGTAAAGACGGATGAACAGGGACGTATCATAGACATTGAAGGGAATGAATCTGGTGAGGTGCTCTCCCTTATGCTCGAGGTTTCCGGAAACGATCAAGACTTCTGGCGTGAGATAAGCAACCTCACATTTGAGCATGCTAAGGAACAAGATCCTGGGCTAGAAAGTAGGGTCCAGGCGATCACGCAGCGGTCTCTTGAGGCTCTTTCCTCTGGTGGAGAGTATACGGGAAGAGACTTGTCGATTCGAGAAGGGGAGATCATGCTTGCTTGGATATCGAGGGTTAGTAGAGTGCTGAGAAAAAAACGAGAAGGTAGTGTTGAAGGAGGAGAGATGCCTTCGGTTGCGACGGAAGAGACGGGAGAAATGAACATTGAGCAACAGACAACTTCAGAGAGGGGCATTACTGAAACAAAAGAGAGAAGATCGAAAGAGTTGGATCGGTTTCAAAATAGTATCATCGCAAGCACTTTTTTTGATGATATTTCTCAATACGGAAAGATGGAATCTTTGTTTTACCAAGATATTTTCTCGAATGAAGAGTATAAACAATATCAGGATCGTATTGTGCAGACATCCATCGATCTCGTAAAACGAGCACCTGTTGCCAAGGATCTCTTTGCAATGGAACATCAAAACGAGACATTGGCGAATTGGGTCGAGCGAATTTCTCGGTTAGTCCCACCATCGCAGATGGAGTGGCCTCTCGGTAAAGCATCCAAACTTGCGCAGTCTCTTACAGAAGGAGATGGGGACAGATGGAAAACTCTTCGAGATAAAAGGTTTTCAACGATTTCGGAAGAGGAAAAGGAAAGCATTTTCAAACTCGCTGAGAACAGTCCTTCTTTTCGGGAATCACTTAATCAAAGTGAGACAGTAGAGGTTGTTCTTCAGAGAATTGCTCATTTGGAGAAGCAGC
The DNA here is from genome assembly GCA_041738235.1 of Minisyncoccia bacterium. Lineage (GTDB taxonomy): Bacteria > Patescibacteriota > Minisyncoccia > Moranbacterales > JBGSQF01. Next base: position 358,881 of record JBGSQF010000013.1, on the reverse strand, counting down.
AAGATGATTCCTTAGAAGAGAATTCCTTAGAGGAAGATTCCTTCCGAGAAGCAGCATAATTGAAAGATAAGGGTTGTAAGATGAAAAATTTTTGGAATGATTTACCGAAACCGTTCTTTGTTTTGGCGCCTATGGCAGATGTGACGGACGTGGCATTCCGTGAGTTTATCGCGCGTACAGGTAAACCGGATGTTCTATACACAGAATTTGTTGCCTGCAAAGGACTCCTCTCAGATCTCGGACGAAAAGCACTTGTTCGAGATCTTTTTTATACCGAGACACAGCGACCGATCGTGGCACAGGTGTTCGGAAGCGACCCAGAGGATTTTTTGTGGTGCGCGCAGTTCGTGCGCGAACTAGGATTTGATGGGATCGATGTCAACATGGGATGCCCAGATAAAAAGGTTGAGAAACAGGGAGCAGGAGCGGCACTTATACAGGACCCTGCTCGAGCACGAGCTATTATTCGGGCGCTCAAGGAAGGCGCGGGGGATATTCCGGTAGCGGTCAAGACGCGCATTGGATACAATATGATCGAAACAGAGGCTTGGATCGGGGAATTATTGAAAGAAAGACCGGCGGCGCTTATCGTACATCTTCGAACTCGCAAAGAAATGTCCAAAGTTTTGGCGCATTGGGAGGAGATGCCAAAGATTGTAGAAATGGCACGAGGTACAGGAACAGTGATCATAGGGAATGGGGATGTAACAAATCGTGAGGAGGGAGAACGGCGCGTCAAAGAAACGGGCTGTGACGGGATCATGATCGGTCGAGGTATTTTCGGAAATCCTTGGGTGTTTACTCGAAACGTTCCTGTTCGGCGATCTGCTTTGTTGCGAGCTTCGGTGCTTGACGCCGTACAACAGTACGGCTTACTTCGCTCCTCATTCGTGCCTCGTATCTCATCCGAACAAAAACGTTTCGAGTCGATGCTAAGTAAAGCTGATATAGGGAGAGTGGAAAAGAAAGTTGTGTTAAACACCGATAGTCAAATGTTCAAGGCTGATTCCGACAATCGCCTGCGTGCGCTTATAGCGCTTATCGTTTTTTTTGATATTACCTGGGGAGAAACCAAGAACTATGATATCTTAAAGAAGCACTATGCGTCATATGTTCGAGGATTCTCTGGGGCAAAGGAACTTAGGATACAACTCATGGAAACAAAGAGTTGTAAGGACGCGAAAAAGTTATTGGAGCACAGTATCAACTAATGAGTTATAATGCGTGAATATGAATAGTGAAAAACCAGTTACAGTTTCTGTAGCGCTTGTCGTCTATAATGCAGAGAGATCAAAATTTCTTATTGTGAGGCGTCCAGATGATGATGCGGACGTAGCGGGTCACTGGGGGTTTCCAGCGGCCTCAAAGAAGGATCCTCAGGAGTTGTGGGAAGATACTGTTGCGCGCGCAGCAAGGATCAAATTGGGCGTAGATGTACGAATAGTGAACATGCTTGGTGAAGACACCGCTGATAGAGGAGAGTATATTCTGATCCTTCGAGATTATGAGGTTGAGATCATTGCCGGTGAACCAGTTGTACCCCAAGCGTTTGAAGGTGTGACACAGTATGTTGAACAAAAATGGACAGACGATTTTAGCGACCTACAAAGATCGGCGAAAGAAGGCTCACTCTGTTCGAGAATATTTTTGCGAGAACATAATGTGAGTTGGGAATAATAATACCTATTTATGCAAATCGCCATTCAAGCAGCGGACCTTGACGGAAAGCGGATCGATGGAACACGCGTATATATTCTCGAGCTCCTTAATCGCTTTGGAAAGGTTGCACCTCAGGATATGTTTTCAATCTATCATCGCGGGACATTTAACCCTCTGCTTGAACCAAAAGACTTTTCAAAATATAGAGTGCGGTCTATCCCATTTCCTTTTTTCTGGACGCAGACACGATTCGCACTCGAGCTTTGGAAGACGCGACCGGATCGACTCTGGATGCCGATGCAGGCTATTCCGCTGAGTCGGCCACAGAAGATGGAAACGATAGTGACGATCCATGACTTGGCATTTCGCAAATTTCCCGAGCATTTTCCTAAGGGTGACCTCCGGCGCCTTACAATGCTTACCGATCAAGCAATTAAAAAGAGCGATCGTATAATTGCCGTTTCGGAGTCTACCAAGCGTGACGTTCTTTTGTATTATCCGGATATTTCTGAACAAAAGATACGAGTGGTATACCATGGATATGAGAAACAAATCATGAGCAACGAGGGACGAGAAGGAGGGAACAGGGAACAGATGACGAGTAAGAAGATCGCTCTGGATATACCAAATACTCGATATATATTATATGTGGGAGCCATTCAGCCAAGAAAAAACCTTGAGATGCTCATTCACGCATTTGAAAGACTCAAGAAAGACTCTCGATCTTCGGATCTAAAACTTATGCTCGTAGGAGAGAAGGCATGGCTTTGGGAAAATGTTATCAAAACGGCGGGAAGCTCAGAATACTTTAAAGACATTGTTTTGCCCGGTTTGGTTTCCTTCGGAGAAAGAGAAATGCTGTATAAACATGCTTCTGTGTTCGTGTTTCCTTCTTTGTATGAAGGTTTTGGTTTGCCTGTTTTGGAAGCGTTTGCGCAGGATGTTCCGGTGATATGTGCCAACAATTCAAGTCTTCCAGAAGTGGGAGGGGAGGGTGCGGTGTATTTTGATGCAAATTCGCTAGGCGATCTTACAGAAAAACTACAACAAGTGTTGGGGGACAAAGAACTTCAAGAGAAATGCAGAGAAAAGGGTCGATCGCAGCTCAAAAAATTCTCGTGGGACAAATGTGCAAGAGAGACGATGGAATGGATACGAAATGATCAATAAAATATCTTTTGAAAAAGAATGCTATAAAAAGAAAACACCCGCTACATATCTTTTGTAGCGGGGTTTTTGTTCGCCAACGCGTCGGCAAACGAATCTATGGGGTGGTGGGTCGGGGGTCCGGAACTCCCTTCAGCTCGACCCTCTCGATGTCTGGGGCGATCGCCCCGACGCGGTGGACGGCGTACGTCATCCGCCCCTCCCATTTCCCGTCACCTGGACCATAGATCTCCATGATGACGATCGGGAGGGTCATCTCGCCGTCCAGGGTGCTGATCCCCACTGGCGGAGACTCCCTTCCTTGGACAACCTCCCCGTGACGTCCGTCGCGGAAGATGACCGCGTCTCCGCGGTTGAGGTGCTGGAGAGCGTGAGTGATCTCCCGCACCCGCACCTCCTCCCGCCCTTCGACCCAGAGCCAAATGGCCAATGCCACCATGACTGATATTCCGAAAGCTAGAACTCGCTCGGGCTTCATTTCTGCTCCTTTTCTGTATGTGGATTGCGGGGGTTTCCCGCGAGTGAGTCGTGGAGGAGGGTTCCTCCACACCATGCTCGCGAGAAGTTTCACGCCATTTTAAGGAACGAAAATTAACCGTATATTATAGCATTATTATTGATAAGTGTCAATAATTAAACAAAAAAAACGGCTTTATAGGGCCGTTCTTTTTAAGATCATTTAAAGAAATTGTGATTTGTTGAGCGGAATATTCTTCTACTCTGATGCTTCCCATCGATAGAGAATAACATTTTGCTCGATATGAATTTTTTTGGGGAATTGGTGGGAAGAAAGTGAGGTGCTTTCGAGTGTGGAAAAGGATATCGGAAAGGTATTCATTCTTCGTGCACCGTGTTCAGCCAGTATGGGTGCATAGATATCCTCACGACCTTCGGGAACGAGGAGGGAGACAGTAGAAAAATCCGAGAGATCGAGACGATCGAGGTCATAGGGGTTCATAAAATAAAGGGCATGACGACTGAGGAGGGTTTGGAGCGGACCTGACAGCATATGAAATCCATCTCCGCTAGCCAGTTGGTCCACGAGTACGAGGTCGTTCTCTGGCAAGGAAGCCGCTATATTTTTGGTCGACCTGAGAAGGTCATCTCCTTGTGAAATGGGAAAGAAATAAAGGAGAGAGCTGAGTTGCGCGATGAGCAGTACGAATGCGAATGCGTACCCTCGGAATCGGTGTCGTGGTGATTCTGCTTTGACACAAAGGAATATGGAAAAGAGCAGGAAGGTCGGCACGATCGAGAACATAAATCTACGTAGCATCCAAGGATGGTCGGGAGATATAAAAGATATAAACAGATATAAGAATGAAGGGAGCACTATCCAAAGGGTAGCGGTAAGAGCGTTTTCTTTGGATCTTTCTTTCACGAGAAAGTAGAAACCGACACTTCCAAGGAGTAGAGAAAGCCCGATCCCATAGAGGAACAGAATGCTTATTCGGTCAATGAACGTAGAGAGAATTGATGGGGCATTGCTCAGCGCCTCTGAGGATCCTTCCAAAAACCCTTTGACGATGGTGATGTAGAAGGGCGTGTTCACGGAAAATGATATGAAAGCCAAGAGAGCAAATAGGATGAGCGGAAGAATAATATGGATCCAAATACTTTTTGTGAGAAAAACTCGTGTATTTTTTTTGTAGAACAGAAAAAGAGCAGCCATTCCTAGAAAGGCGATCCCTTCTATGCGTCCAAAAAGCAGAAGTGTTCCAGTAAGCAATAGAAGAAATAATTTTTTTCGATCCGGGCTGTGAGCGAAAGCGTAGATGCTCCAAATAAATATCCAAAGGAAAGCAAGGGCAAAATTCTCGCTGAGCGTAAATCGCGAAAACCAAAATATTGGGAAGGAGGTGGCGAGAAGGATCATCCCGATCACACCCCATTTTTTCGGAGCAAATGTTTGGATGATATGTGTGACCGCAAGAAAGAAGAGGAATAAGAGCGTGCCATTGGCGACCATAAGTCCGGTCAGCCCAAAGAGGGAGAGGAATGAGGCGAGCCATGCGATGTACGCAATAGGAAATTGTGTGGTCAGTGATCCATTTTCAGTGTAGTAAAATCCGGGATAATTGAGAGCCCGGCCTTTATGATAGATATCAAAGAACGCACGGGACTCTGGGGAAGAAAATGCCAGGGAGCGTGTTTGCTCTAGTTCAAAGGAAGCTTGAAAGATAGATCCCTCATCGCGTCCGGAGAAGTAGGTTGTGGGTTGAAAAAAGGAAGCAAGAAGACATGCAAGAAGTGCGGGGAAGAGGTAGTGGGAGAGTCGTGAGAGGAGAGAAGAAGGTCTAGCATCTGAAACCTTGTGTCTGGATCGCCAAGCGACAAGAAGGGTGATCATACAAAAGACGATGGTATAAGCGATAAACCAGAAAGCGTTAAATTTTCCTGTCCATGCCAAGAGAACACCTAAAAATCCCCATCCAGAGAAGAAGAGAAAAATATTGTTCGAAAGGGAAAACTCTTTCATATTTGTAAGGATATTGTAGCAGGGGAAACGGTGTCTGACAAACGGAAGAACGTAGATGGGGATAACAAGAAGGATTTTGGGATTAATTATTTTTCGTGTAATATGAGGGTATAACATTTAAAGAGTACTCTATGAAGGCAGAATATTTTCCGGAGATGGATATGCAAGGAAAGTTTGTAGGAGAAGATATGAGAAGGGTTAAGGAGTGGAGGCATTCTATGGAAAATATTTTTCGTTCCTCACAGGATCAGAGAGTCGTAAGAATGAGAAGAATATACGCATCGTTTCTTGAATCCGGAATTTACCCCAAACTCAACAAAGTTCTCGCTCATTTGGCAGAAGAAAAGGGAAAGATCATGAAAGACCAGTCATTTGATCTTACAGGATCACTACGGGAAGAATGGGAAGAAGAGTCTAAAAAAAAGTTTATGACCAATAGAAATATGCCTGACTCCCCACGTGTTGAATTCTTTGCGCGACAAAGCGTTGTTGCCGATCGGGATGATATCTTGCCTATTATGCAGGATGTTTTGCAGATAGAATTTATGCATGAAACAGTAGAGGTGGAGGGGGTGTCCCGGGAGGGATCGGTATTTGCACATTATATGGAGAGGGCGAGTAAGCGAATAGAGGAGTGGGAGAGATCTCAACGAGAAGAAGTCATATAAACCTTTACGAGGATCAATATGGAGAATATTTCCCGTATCTTCATATACTTTTTTGCAGTTGTGAATGTGGGTGCATTCTTGGTTATTTTGTGGGATAAAATGCGATCAAAAAAGGAGGGTGCGGAACGGATCTCGGAAGGAATGCTGTTTTTCTTGGCGACGATGTTTGGGAGCGTGGGAGTGTATGCGGGGATGTGGGTGTTCCGACACAAAACGCGCAAGTGGTACTTTGTACTGGGTATTCCAATGTTGATCGTACAAAACATAGCACTTCTCTATGGGGTGTACGTTTGGTTTGTGTAAAACAGCTAAGCTCAATACTATGCATAAAAATAAAAAAGGTTTTATTGGACTTCTCGTGCTTCTTTTGGCAACGGCGATCATTGTGATGTTATTTGTAAAGATCTACCTTTCTTCGGAAGAAAAGGGTGTGGGAACTGAGGTGCAGAATTTGCTTCCCGCGGGTCCTGATGGATCGGTTCCCAAGACACGTCTGGAGCAGCTAAACTCTGCCAAGGAAGCTGCTGAAGATGTGCAGGGAACGGTGGACGCGGAAGGGAAGAAGATGGAGGGCGCTTTGAAGGGGGAGGGCCTGTGATCCTATAAGTTTGTGTGTGAATAAAACGGCTCACAAGAGGTGTTTTGTGATATATTGACATAGAGGGGGCAACGACCCCTAGAGCCTGGTAGGGAAAGTGAGACAGGAACATCCACTCGGACAAAAGGAAAAGGGACCACAACGGGACCCCTTTAAAAATGGAAAAATGGAAAATTTTTATTTTTCCCGTTCTTCTTTCCGAGCGATGACGAAGTAGAGTGTGGGGATAATAAAGAGTGTGAGGAAAGAAGAAAAGACCAGACCGAAGATGACGGCACTGCCTAGTGCTCGCCAGGTGTCATTGCTGAGCGTGACGGGGAGGATGCCGAGGATGGTACAGAGCGAGGTGATGACGATCGCTTCGATACGAGATTTTCCGGCATCAAGCACTGACTCGGCAAAAGGAATGCCCGTTTTAAGATTGAGATTTATTTTATCAACCAAGATGATGGCATTTTTTACGACGATACCAAAAAGCGCCAGGATCCCGATGAGTCCGGGGAAGGAGAGCGGGATCTGAAATAGCGCGAGCCCGATGAATACCCCAATGAGCGCAAGAGGTAATGTGACAAGCACAAGTACTGCCTTCCGGAAAGAGTTGAATTGGATGACAAGTACGGTAATGATAAGTGCCGCAGCAATTATCATCGCCTGGAGGATCGATTGCACCGACTTGGCATTTTCCTCGTTTTGACCACCATAGCCGATGCTGTACCCTTCGGGGAGGGTATACTCTTTCGCAACCTTTTCCTGGAAGGCTTTGAGAATATCTTGTGGGTTGGTTTTTCCTTCAACACCGGCGGCCAATGTGACAACGCGCTGTTCATCGGTACGCGCGATGGAATTTACCGAGGGCTTGAGCTCGATCTTGGCAACGTCCTTGAGAAATACGGGGGTCCCATTTCTATTTATTATTTCAAGATTTTGAACTGATTCAAGTGTGGAAATATATTGTTTATCAAATCGTGCGACAACGGAATATTCTTTGTTGTCTCGGAGGACTGTTGAGATCTCTACGCCGGAAATGGCCATGCGCAATGTGGATCCGACCGAAGTAGCGTCGAGTCCATAAAGGGCTACTCGATCGGGATCGAGCGTGAACGTGTATTCTGCAGGGGCTTCCTTGAGGGAAATATCGGCCCCTACGACACCGGGGATCGTTTCGAGGATCTTTTTAAGATCATCGGCCGTCGCGGAGAGAACGCGGAGGTCATCTCCGGTGATACGCGCTTCAAAGGCGGCACCGGCAGGAGGGCCACCTTGCTCCGCTTCGACGGTGATATCAGCATCGTTTATCGTTGCGAGGTCATTACGGATCTTTGTGGCAAGGTCGTACGAAGGAGTCGTGCGATCCTTTTTATCTACCAGCCGAACGGTGATCCCGGCAAGATTTGATGAATCTCCGGCAGAGCCTCCCGGACCATTGGTGGATATTCCGGCGCGTCCTACAATGGTAGAGAAACTTTCTATCTCTTTGTAGTTGCGAAGTTTTTCTTCAACACGCATAGTGAGCCTGTCTGTTTCGTCAAGCTTGAGTCCTGATGATGCGGTGACATTGATGAAGAGCAGGTTACTGTCCGTTGAAGGAAAAAACTCCGTTTTGACGATGCCGAGAACAGGAAGGGTAAGCGTAGCAAGAAAAAGAAGCACTGTCGCGATCAGTGTTATAACCCGATGTTTTTTGGAGGCGAGAACGTAGTTGAGAGCTCGACCGTAGACCGGGATAATTCTTTCAAATCCGACGATGCCATGGAGGAGTCGATGAAAGAAGTCAGGATGATCAATAGTGCTAGTCTGAAGACGCTTCTTTATGAGCTCGTCACTTCGGCGTTCCTCTTGAAGTAGACGCTCGTTGGTGTTGAGTGTAGACTCTCCTTTTTTGGAGAATCGGAAAAAAAGCAGGGACACGATGCCAGCCAGCGCCAGTGAGGCTCCGAAATATCCGGCGATGCCAGGGATCCATGCAAGAGAGGTCCAGGAGAAGAGAATAAGTATAGCGATCGTTATCCAGAGGAAAGCTCTCGTGAAACGTATTCGTTCCAATGCGGCCGCAAGGGGGTTATTGATAATGAGCGCTATGATCAGTGAAGAGATGAGGGTCACAGAAACGGTGATAGGGATCGATTTGATGAATTCTCCGATGATTCCACTTGCCAAGAGAAGAGGAAGGAAGGCGAACGTAGTGGCGAGTGTGGTGGTAAGGAGTACGATCTTGAAGTCACGGAGGACCAAAAGGATCGCCTCTTCAGGAGTGAATTTTCCGCTTCGCAGATATTGCTTGGTGGCCGACACTACTACGATAGCGTCGTCTACTAGAAGCCCAAGGGATAGGATGAGTGAAAAGAGAGAAAGAAAGTTGAGTGATGTACCCGTGGCCATCATGACCCCAAAGGTCGAGAAGAACACCATGGGTATTGCTAGTCCCGCGATGAAGGCTTCTTTGAGACCCACTATAAGGAAGAGCGTACCCACCACCAAAAGAACGGTAATGGCAAAGTCTTTCCCTAGTTGATCAAAGTCTTCACGGATCTGTTCTGAGAAATCCACGGTGGTCTCGATCTTGATACCTTCGCCAAAGGAGGGAGTAAGTTCTGTTGCTCTTTTTTTTGCGTTTTCTACAATATCCAGTACCGATCCTCCAGTCTTCTTTTTGATATCGAGCGTAACAGCATTTTCGGGTACTGAACCATTTAAGGAAAATCGTGAAGCGGTCGTACGAGGGATCGGACTTTCAGAAATGGTGGCGATGTCCCGTAGGAGTACTACGGCACCATCTTTAGTAGTGAGAATGGGTGTTTCGCCGAGTGCCTTGGCGTCGAAGAATCGGGCATCGGAACGTATTGGATAGGAAAAGGATTGTCCATCATAATTTCCTCCCGGAATGGAGGTATTTCGAGCAGTGACTGCCTGATTGGCTACCGCGGGTGAGATACCGTAAAAAGAGATCTTTTCAGGAATGTAATTTATGGAAAATTCCGTTTGCTCACCTCCTGAAAGGATCACTTCGCGGACCCCGGAAACTTTCTCGAGTTCTTTTTTGAGCGTTTCGGCATAGGTATAGAGTGTCGTACCATCATAGGGTCCAGTAAGAGAAAGGGTAAGGATCGGTTGATCGCTGAAGGACACTTCTGAAACGACCGGGTCATTTGCTTGGTCGGGAAGTTTTGATCTGATGTTATCGACGGAATCACGAACACTGCGAATGGCATTTTCGAGATTTTCACTCGCACTAAAATTGACCGTGGTTATGGAGAGGGAGTTGGAAGAAGAGGACTGAATTTTGTCGACCCCCTTGAGAGAGGAGAGTTCCGTTTCAACTTTCTTGGTCACGAGTTCCTCTACATCATTTGGAGAGGCTCCAGGGAAAACTACAGATACGATCGCTACAGGGATTTTTACCTCTGGACTGGATTCTCTCGGGAGTGTCAGATAAGCGTAGGATCCCCAGCCCGTGAGAAGAATGATCATTAGGATCACGATACGTGGACGTGATACAAAGAAATGGAAAAAACCTTTTCGGAGTTTTGGATCGAAGGAAAGTTGAGAAAAGTATTTGGATGATGAGGTGAGATCTTTTTCTTGCATAGGCTGTTATAGGGTATGTTTATTTTTCAATAGCAACGGCTGTTCCGTCGGAAAGTCGTTTGGCATTGGTCACTATGAATTGTGTATCTGTGTTGAAGTCCCCAGATATTTCTACTGTTTCTCCGTATATGGCGTTGATATCGACTTCTTGGCGTTTGGCGTGGCCATCTTCTACCACAAAGACAAAACTCCCGTTCTGCTCTTGAAGGAGAGCTGAAAGGGGAATGAGTACGGCGTCTTTCTGAGCAGATCGTGTGAGCGTAATGGCAAGTGTTGCGATCGTTCCGGAGGGAAGCGTTTGGAAAGTTTTATCTGTGCTGACAGCTTCAATAAGAAAACGCTTGCTGGCGTCGTCGGCAATAGGAGAGATTCGGCGAATAGATCCAGGGATCGAAGTATTGTTGGCGAGGAGAGATACCGGTTGTCCAGTAGAGAAAAGAGAAAGATCATTTGCAGGGACGTAAAAACGAGCGATCTTTTTTCCAGCGCCTATGGTTGCTAGGACTGTTCCAGGAGTGACACTGTCCCCGAGAGCAGCAGATTCCATAGTTACGGTACCGGAGAGAGGGCTTTTTATAGTGTATTTATCGAGTAGAGCGTTGTAATTGGATAGAGCAATGTCGCGGAGGTTTTTTTGGATGTCGCGTGCAGTCTTCATTGCCTGACTCTCATTTTTTTCGTAATCACGTTTGGCTTGACCGTAAGACTCCTCAGCATTTTTAAGAGCAAGTTTAGCTTGTAAAAGAGCCGTGCTCTCGAAACCTGTTTCGGAGTATATCGATCCTCCACGCTCATCGATCTTATAGAGAGTTTGTCCCACGCCAACTCGAGATCCAAGAGAAACAGTATCAGCGATGATCGTTCCGGGAACCTCAGCGATGATCGTTGCCTCTCCTTCCATGGTTATAGTTGTGGGGAATGACCGCTCTGAGGAAGATGTTTTTGCTTTGGCGAATGAGAGCGTTTGAACTGATAGTGGACTTGCGGTGGGTGCATCTTCCGATGTTTGCAGTTCGGAATTCTTTCTGGTTTGAAATCCAAAAAAGACAACCACAACGACGATGATCAAAGTAATGCCGATAATGAGATATTTTTTCATATAATAGGGGTATTATAAATATTTTTAGGGGACTGGGAATGGTAACATATATGTATGTTAAGAGCAAGTTGTAGAGAGTAATTTCTTCAAAGGGTTTGGGGACGGGTATTCTGTGCACAGAGCGTGATCTATGGTATACTTCAATTACATTTTGTAAAATAAAAAGATATGTCGAGAAGGAGAACTGATCCCGCAGATTCAGTTAAGAAAGAAGACCCAAAGATCACCGAAGCCAGGGATGTTTTTGAACAAAAGATCCTGGCTAGACTGCGTGGGGTTGCGAAAGGAGATTCGGTCGAAAAAGTTGGTTCTGTTGAGGACTTGATGCGGTCTGGTCGATTGCAGTTCATATATAATGGAACTCCCTGCGCGATAAGGTCGATCCGTTGGACCTCGCTTCGCAACAAAAATGTGGGGGGGATCGTTACTATAAAAGCGAGTGGAATCAAAACACAGCCTATTCCATTTTTTCTCAACGAAGTGGAAGAAAAGTTTCAGATATATCCGGAAGTTACTCCTCCTGAAGATAAAAAGGACGCGGAGACGGGTGCGATCGAATCCGACCCACCTGTGGAAGCGGAACAGAGCGCGTCTTCGGTAAACTCTGATCCAGATATGACAGTTGATGCTGATGAGGAGTTGGGGTCAGCTGTTGTTCAACCTTCCCCACAAGAAGAGATCGAGGCGCTCAAGAGAAGAATTGATGAGTTGAATAAGCAGGTGCAGCAGGGAGTTGATAGTAAAAAAGGTCAGGGGATCGAAAATATCGTTTTAAGTAGTGAAGACAGAATACGAGAGCTGCAAAACCAAAAGGGGCCAGTTCTAGTGCAGGGATCGGTAGAAGAAGGTGGTGAACATGTTTCCGACCATGTGGCGAAGGAGGCGGAGGAGGGCGTTCAGGGGAAACAAGAGCAGTTTATGGAGTTTCAACGTAAGACCGTGGCAGCAAAGGAAGAATGGGAGGCAGCAAGGGAAAAAGCCGGTGAAGCGGAACAAGCACTGCAAAATTTGATCAAAAAAAGAGATGGTTTTTTTGCGAGGATCAAGCGGTTGTTTCCCAAGGCTATAGCGGCTTCAGTCGGTCGTGTCGAGTATGAAGGTGTAGACCTTGGTGCTTTCAAGGAGGAGATCAATGCTGCTCAGGTGAGTTATGACAGTCTACGCGATAAGGCTCAAGAACTGGAGATCGCCTGGGAAGAGGCAGAGGAGGATGAGAAAGATTTTATGGAAAAAGGAAAAAAGGAAGAAAAGAAGGCTGTCGAGGCAATTGAAGATCGATACCTGAATGACCTGCAGGATACGATAGATATACAAAGTACGGAGGATATTTTGGCTGATGGACAAGATGTACTTGATGGGATATCCAAAAAATTGGGATGGGACGGAAAAACAGGTGAAGCAGAACCGGTATCTGACACTGTGAGCAAAGAGGTTGTGGCCACTCCTGCAAGTAAGAGCGCGATGTCAGAAGCGCCTTCAAAGAAGGCTCAATGGAAGGGAGAGGAGTTTTCTAAGGTGATGAAGGGGGACCCAAAGGCGTATTGGGAGACCTACTTAGAAACGGTGTCGCCTGGTGAGCAGCAGAAACTTATTGCAGCTCAAGAAAAGATGATGGCGTATTTGGGGGGTAGCATAATGCATGAAGAAAAGATGAGCGAAGCTGAAAAGGATCGAACGCGACAACTGCGTTGGGGACGATATATTTTGGCTGCAAAAAGCTATGGAGTTGGACTCAAGATCGAAGGAAAGAAATTTGCCGAAATGTGGAATGCAAAAAATAGGGAGGATGCTGCTCGTTGGCTGACAATAGCAGTACATCGCGCAGGAAAGGGAAAGTTGGAATGGGTACTAAGTGTGGTTGGTAAGGGGTAGTCGTGGGTGTTAATTAGATAACGTTCTTATGTATGGCTGTATATAATCTTGAGCCGATCGAAGAAGAGAGGGGTGCTACTCAGGAAGCACCTGTCGATCTAGAAGGTGGGTCAGCGGGTGTTGCGGAGCGAGACCGCTCACCTGAAAGTGTTTTAGAGCAAGCTCCGGAAGTGGCGAAGGAGAATTCGTATGAAAAGGTTTTGGAGCGTGTAAGATCGCAAGCACAAAGTTCTTCGGGACAAATCCACTCTTCGGTGAGTAATGATGTGTCGAGTGTCTCTTCTGTGGATGAGGAGACGCGCATCCAAAAGTTGGTGAATATTGCTATGGAGAAGGGTCCGGAACATGCTTTTAAGGTGGCGATCGAGCTGGATGATATGTATGCTTTGGATATGTTACACGATCAATTATCGCATAAACTGTATCAGGAACTGGTTTCGAAAGGATTGCTAAAAGAGGAAGGTTAGATGTTATTCCCCCTTTTTATCTTTATTGAGTTTTTCTATCTATGACAGATCCAATTCAGCTTTTGTTTCTTTCACTGATACTTATTGCTGGGATAGCAGCATTTATAAGTGGCGGTGTTTTTCTTTTTCAATCTATCGTGGTCTTTCGTCGAAAGGTACAGGCGTCTTTGAATATGGATCTGGAGGTCGTTCGAGTTACTCTTGGAGGGGGCAAGAAACAGGGGGAGACTGGAGGCAATCCTGAACAGTGGAAAGAAGAAATAGGAGCAATGGAACAACTACTCGCTTCGCTCGCAGGGCTAAAGAAACGCCATTCTATGTTTGGAAATCCAATGGGGGACGCAACGTTCTCTCTGGAAATGGCGAATCCGTCGAATAGTGAGGAGATATTTTTTTATGTTTCTTTTCCAAGGCGATACCGCGAGGCGATAGAGAAGCAGATCCACAGTTTTTTTCCAGATGCGCTTATCGAACAAACTTCCGACTATACGATCTTTACCTCAGATTCCGAACACGCTGTTTCTGCTCTCACGCTCAAGGGTTCATCTGCGTTGCCGCTACTGACGTACGAGGAGATGGACGTCGATCCGATGAATGAGATCAGTAATGCGCTTAGTCGACTTGAGACGATAGAGGAAGGGGCGGCTATTCAATTCCTTCTCGTGCCGGCAGGGGATGGATGGCGAAGTACCGGGAGAAATATCGCTCATAAGATGCAACAGGGAAAACAGCTCAAGGATGTTCGTAAATCGATCATTAAAGATGTTGCAGGTGGGGTGGGTAAGGGTTTTTTGGATGTGGTTGCCTCTGGTGGAGGAAAGCGTAAGGATCAAGAGCGAAAAATGCCGTCGGAAAAGGATCCGATACAGTTGACCCCTGATGAGCAGGAACTTGTAAAAGCCATTGAGCAAAAAACGAGAAAAGGAGCTTTTTTTGTGAATATTCGTCTTCTTGCCTCGGCGAAGACTCGCCAACGGGCGGATCAAATACTCGGACAGATGGAAAATGCCTTTGGGCAGTTTGAGCGTGCTGATATTAATTATCTCGTTGTCAAAAAGAGGATCCAAAAGAAAGCCGTAGTGTTTGACTATATAATGAGGACTTTCAATAAGGGGAATAGTGTTGTTTTGGGCGTGGAAGAGTTGGCGGGTATGTTTCACTTTCCTATATCCACGACGCAAACGCCAAAGATCAAATGGCTTAAGGCAGGTGCTGCTCCTCCTCCTACCAACATTCCAAAAGAAGGGCTTGCACTTGGCTTTAATGATTATCGTGGCACAAAGACGGATATTCGCCTTTCCGACTCAGACCGACGGCGACACTTGTATGTGATCGGACAGACAGGTGTTGGTAAATCTGTTTTTCTTGAGGGTTTGGCAAAACAGGATATCGCCAATGGTAAAGGAATGTGTTTTATCGATCCGCACGGGGATGCCATTGAGTCACTCCTTGCATCGATCCCCGCAGAACGTTTGGAAGATGTTGTACATTTTGATCCCTCGGACATTGAACGCCCCTTTGGGCTTAATATGCTCGAGTACCATCGTCCGGAGGAGAAAACTTTCGTGATCAATGAGATGATCAATATCTTTGACAAGCTGTACGATCTCAAACAAACGGGGGGTCCGATGTTTGAGCAATATATGCGAAATGCCATGCTCTTGGTTATGGAAGATCCGGAATCGGGGTCGACGTTAATGGAGATCCCAAAGGTGCTCGCCGACGACCAATTTCGTCGTTATAAACTTACAAAGTGTGGGAATCCTATTGTAAAGGACTTTTGGCAGAAGGAGGCCGAGAAGGCTGGGGGAGAGGCATCGCTTGCCAATATGGTACCCTATATCACTTCAAAACTTACGCAATTTATCGCTAACGATATGATGCGACCTATCATTTCGCAGCAAGTCAGCACGATCGATTTTCGGAAGGTTATGGACGAAGGAAAGATCTTGCTTATCAATCTCTCCAAGGGAAAGATCGGTGAAACAAACAGTTATCTGCTTGGTATGGTGATAGTCGGAAAATTGTTGATGGCAGCATTGTCGCGTGTAGATATGCCGGAGGCAACACGTCGTGACTTTTATTTGTACATTGATGAGTTTCAGAATGTGACAACCGATTCTATTTCACAGATCCTCTCAGAAGCGAGAAAGTATCGTTTGGACCTGACGATCGCACATCAATTCATTGGACAACTTTCTGAGGAAATTTCTAAAGCGGTCTTTGGGAACGTGGGATCAATGGCGGCATTTCGCGTGGGACCAGAAGATGCAGAATTCTTGGAAAAGCAATTTGAACCGATATTTACCGCCAACGATCTGGTGAACGCTGATAATTACAGTTGTTTTGTGCGAGCACTTATGAACAATGAATCTACAAAACCTTTTAATATGAAAACCTATATACCAAAAGAGGGTCGACCTGAACAGGTGGAGATAGTAAAAGAATTGTCTCGCTTGCGCTATGGTCGAGACAAGGATGTTGTAAAAAAAGAGATAGAAGATCGTCTTAATCGGGCAAATGCTCCCTCGCCACCCCCAGCATTTCCAAAGTTTCCATGATAGAAAAATGCTTTATACGGAACGTTTTTGAGGACGGGGACATCTGAGGATGTCCTTTCGGCATATTGCCAGGGGGGTGAAATAGGAGTATATTAGAAGAGAAAGGGGTGCTAAATGATACCCTTATAGTTTTTTTTGAAATTTGAGCATATGGGCTTCCGACTGCTTTTTTTGGTGATAGTTTTGGAGGTTATATTTTCTTTTATCGTTTTTTCGACCGTTTTATTTTGGGTAGATCCTACTATATCGGGTTTGGTTGGGCAGCTCCTTTTCTATGGAAGTGTCTTCTTTCTCGTTTCGGGGATCTGTGTTTTGGCGTTGCTTTGGCTTCGTATGCGGTCTATGGGATCGGAGGGGCCATCAGAAAAGATATCAGCAGGTTTTCGTGAAGGAATATTGTTGGGCGGACTCGTAGTAGTTATGTTGATATTGCAGAGTTTTCGGGTTCTTGTGTGGTGGGTCTTGATCTTATTGGGATTGTTGTTTATTTTTTTGGAAGGAATGTTTATTGTGCTCTCTGCGGGAAAAGAGAGGAGGAAAGAATAAGTTGGTTAAATGAAATCGTATGATACAAGAGAAAAATGAAAAATCTTCTTATGGAGCCAAATCGATACAGGTCCTAGAAGGATTGGACCCGGTGAGGAAGCGTCCCGGTATGTACATCGGGGGAACATCGCTTGAAGGGCTTCATCATTTGATCTGGGAGGTGGTCAATAACTCGATCGATGAGGCAATGGCAGGATATTGTGATTCTATTCGTATTCGCTTGCTTCCTAATAATACGGTCGAAATAGCAGACAATGGTCGCGGTATCCCGGTAGAGAAGCATCCTCAAACAAAAAAGTCGACACTGGAAACCGTGTTGACGATCCTCCATGCTGGAGGAAAATTTGGTGGTGGTGGATATAAGATGTCGGGGGGGTTGCACGGCGTGGGAGTTTCTGTGGTAAACGCTCTTTCTGAGTGGACGAAAGTTGAGGTTCAAAGAGATGGAAAGGTTTGGATGCAAGAGTATGAAAGAGGAAAACCAAAGAAAGATGTCCGTGCGATCGGTACATCAAAGGAAACAGGGACAAAGGTATCTTTTCGTCCTGATCCTCAGATATTTCCGGAGATCGAGTTCAATTGGAAAAAAATATTGGATTATACAAGATGGCAAGCTTATTTGACGAAGGGGGTTCGGATCACCTTGGAGGATCTACGTGCAGGAGAGGTGGAACCTCCGATACAGTATGCCTTCTATTTTGACGCCGGGATTATTTCGTTTGTTGATTATCTCAACCGTTCTTTGGATGTGAAAAATAAGCGTCCTATATTCATACAGAAACAGTCTGGGGAGGTAATGGTGGAAGTAGCGTTGCAGTATACGGATAGTTTTAAGGAGCATTTGTATGCATTTGCGAATAATATTCATACCCCGGAAGGAGGTATGCATATTACGGGATTCAAATCAGCGCTCACGCGTGTTCTGAATGACTATGCAAAGAAGCACAACTTCTTGAAAGAGAAAGAAGGAACGTTCACTTCTGATGATCTGGCGGAGGGGTTGACGGCGGTGGTCAGCGTTAAACTTCCCGATCCTCAGTTTGAAGGTCAGACAAAGGCAAAGCTGGGCAGTAGCGAAGCAAGAACGGCTGTGGCAGGGGTTGTATCCAAGGAACTTGCGGAGTATCTGGAAGCAAATCCCAGTGATGCAAAACTTATTTTGGAGAAGTGCCTACTCACTGTTCGAGCTCGTATTGCCGCGCGAGCCGCAAAAGACGCTGTGCTTCGCAAGGGGGTATTGGAAGGGATGACGCTTCCCGGCAAACTTGCTGATTGTACGACGAGAAAGGCGGAAAACGCGGAACTCTATATTGTAGAGGGAGACTCGGCTGGTGGGTCGGCTAAACAAGGGCGAGATCGTATGTATCAAGCGATACTTCCACTTCGAGGAAAGATGGTGAATGTGGAAAAAACAACACTCGATAAAGTGGTGAAGTCTGATACGCTCAAACCGATCATTATCGCTCTGGGAGCCGGCATTGGAGATAGTTTTAATATTGAGAAGTTGCGTTATCACAAGATCATCATTATGGCAGACGCTGACGTCGATGGATCACACATTAGAACATTGTTGCTCACATTCTTTTACCGATACTTTGAGGATCTGGTTCGTGGGGGATATATCTATATTGCACAACCACCCTTGTATGGAATAAAAAGAGGCAAAAAAACAACATATGTGTATACGGATCAAGAAAAAGATGCGCTTCTCAAAAGGATGGGTGTTGTGGTAGAGGAAGTATCTCAAGAAGAGTCCCCACAAGAAGAGGTGGGCGATGGGAATGTTTTGGCAAAAACGGAGCAAAAAGGTTCAATAGTGATACAGCGGTATAAGGGATTAGGAGAGATGAATCCGGAACTGCTTTGGGAGACGACGATGGATCCGGAGAATCGATTAATGTACAAAGTATGCATCGAGGATGCGGAGGCGGCGGAAAAGATGTTCGATGTTCTGATGGGAAAGGATGTGGAACCACGGAGACGATTCATACAAATGCATGCCAAATCGGTGAAAAACCTCGATGTGTAGGTTGTGAAAAAAGCGCAAGCTCTTCATGTGTGGTATACTATAGTAAAGAGTACATCATTGTGGTGAGTTGATCTCAGGTTTTTTCGGAGGGGCGTATTGTATCTGTAAGGAGTGACGACATATTATATTCTTCGTATGCTCTGGTTTCAAAAAAATTCAAAACAAAAAGGTGCCACAGGTCAAACGATGGTGGGGAGAAATCCGTACGAGAACTTTGAGGTGGAATATCGACAGGAGTCAGAGATACATCGCCGTTGGCAACATATTGAGGATGTCTCCCTTCATCTTATGAGAAAATATGAGACCAACCCATATCTGGTAGGGTATATAGATATGATGCGATCTGCAGAAAAAGTTTTTGTGAAAGGAAAGATCAAGCATTGGACCAACGAGCAGATTCGCGAGGAATTGGCTAGAAATCATATTGAGGAATCTTTGAGTGTTGGAAAGATGGATAAAACTCTTGCTCGAGAGATATACGAGGATTTTAAGGTGTCTAGTGGAGGTGTGGATCGGGTGGACGAGGTAGCTCGGATGCTTTTAGCAAAGTATACGGACAAAGAGGAATGCGTTTCGTTCATTACGTATCTTCGCGATGTGTATGTGGCTTACGTGCAATCAACTGAGCGAGGAGAGTCCAGTGAGAAATTCAAGGATCGTCTTATAGGGATCCGTATGGAGATCATTTCTTATAGTTCGCATGTGGACATTTCGGAATTGAGGACGATCTATGATGAGTTTAAGAATGCCGTGAGTGAGGTGGCGGTGTCTTGATCTTTGTGAAGATGGTGAAAGGAATGCTGAGCCTGTAAACAACAAAAAGCCGGATCTTTCCGGCTTTTTCTTATATGGGTAGGGTATGACCTGAAGTAAGATCACGCCTTGCTCAACGTTCGGATGCAAGAAGCGCAAAGTTGCTCTTGCTTTCCGTCGATCGTCTTGGCTTGGATGTTGGCGTTGAATCTGCGTTTTGTGGCAATATTGGAATGACTTCGGGCATTACCTTTTCCAGCAACTTTGTTACAACGAGTGCAAGATTTTCCAGACATAGAGAAAAACTTAAGGTTGATTTATCGTGCGATTGATGGTAACATAGAAAAGGAATTCTTGCAAGAGGGGAATGTTGTTTTCCATTGTGAGGCTTTAATTCGTTCCGAGAAATTGAATTTTTGTATATGCATGAATTTATTCTTATTGGGGTTTATCTGCTTATTTTGCTGTACTCCATTATTTTGCACGAGGTTTCACATGGTGTAGTGGCCCTATGGTTGGGAGATCGCACGGCGCAGTATGCCGGACGACTCACGCTCAAACCAATGAGTCATGTTGATCCATGGGGGTCAGTGATCGTACCGATATTTCTCTTATTAATATCGAACTTTCAGATGGCATTTGGATGGGCGAAGCCAGTTCCCTATAATCCGTACAATCTCTGGGATCAGAAGTGGGGCCCTTTGCTTGTAGCGCTTGCTGGGCCGGGAACGAACATTGTGATCGCGATAACTGCGGCCATTCTGGCAAAGTTGACACTGATCCCGATCTTGATGAAGCAAAATATTCAGGAGTTGATGTTTAGTCGTGATTGGAGTGGTACAGCAGATGTGGTAGCGGGATCGTTGGGAGGTATCTTCTATGAGGTATGTATTATGATCATTTTTTGGAACGTTATTTTGGCGTTCTTTAACTTGATCCCCATTCCTCCTTTGGACGGATCGAAACTTCTCTATACGATATTTCCTTTTTCACAAGAGGCACAGATCCTTTTTGAACAGTATGGGATGGTCCTGCTGCTTTTTATCATTATATTCTTTTCGGGTCCGATACAGTTCATACTTTCCAACGCGCTTATCTTTTTCTTCAGTCTTGCGACATAGAAGAGATCTCTCTTGCGGTTTTTTGGGGTGCGAGGATCCCCATCTTAGCTATTGACAAAATATACAATATGTGCTAATATTGGAGACAGTACCTTTCAACCTGGGGATAGGAGGGTGCTTTTTTCAAATTCCCCAAAAATTTGCTGGAGGATAACAAAGTGGAAGTGTGGGACCCGAACGATGAGATACCACGTTCTCAGAAGGGGTGGGGGTGGGTGACGGCCGTCACCATCCTAATCCTACTCGTTTTGTTGGCGACATGGACGTCGCTGGCAAGTGCGGATCCCGTCACGGACGAGTACGGGAACCTGGGGCTGACGGACGAGGAGCTGGCGGTGGAGCCACCAGCGGAGACGCTACCAGCTCCTGACGGGGAGGCGTTGATGCATCCCCCGATTGAACGCGGGGTTACCCCACCCCCTCTCGAGGAGGAGGACGACGAACGAGAAGCCACCGACCCGTGGTGGCGCAATCGTATCTCACCGCCTCGGGTGTGGTCGGCGGACTCGGGGCAGGAGGTTCCGAACCCACCGCCGAACCCACAACCACACCCTGAGTGCACCGGAGTATGCGCGTAGGGGCTGTCGCCCGCACAATTCTTAGCTTCACATCGTGAAGAAGAGAACTTGTGCGGGCGGTGAAGTAATTTCAGAAAGGATATGAACGCCGAAAGGTGGTTTTTTTATTGGGTAGAAGGTCTTTAGGGAGAAAATACCGGCCATCAAGGGCTTGGATCGGCGATCATTTGAGGAGATAGGGGTATTTGAGAGTCATCGTGGAGAGCGGTGGATAACTCGTGTTGACGAGTGTGGGCTGGTGGAGTAAAATAGCAGATAAGTGGGGAAAAGTGGTGAAATCTGAATCCTTGAATTTTCTGCATGCTACTTTATGGATTTTTGACCTTCAACTTTTAGCTTGTTTGTATGTTCATCGGAGAATTCACACATACGGTTGATACAAAAAATCGCATAGCGGTTCCTTCAAAGTTTCGCGGAGAGTTAGGAGAGAAGATGATCGTAACGAGAGGGTTGGATGCTTGCTTGTTTGCCTATCCTGTCCGTGTGTGGGAAAAGATGGCAGAGAAGTTGAGCACGTTCCCAATTGGAGATGCGCAGGCCAGGAGTTTTGTTCGGTTGCTTCTTGCGGGAGCAACGGACACTGAAGTGGACAAACAGGGACGAATTGTTTTGCCTGAGTATTTACGAAAATATGCAGGTGTCAAAAAGACGGTGGTAGTTGCAGGACTTTTTGATCGGATCGAGATCTGGGATGAAAAGCGATGGAGCGTATATAAAGCAAAGGCAGAAAAAGATACGGACAGTGTGGCACAAAAATTGGGAGAGTTGGGATTGTATTGATAGGATCTTGAATGTTGAATTTTGAACCGTATGGTTAAGCATATTCCCGTATTGCTGAATGAAGTGGTGAATGTGTTGAAGCTACGACCGGGAATGGTGGTGGTGGACGCAACATTAGGAGGTGGAGGATATGGAAGAGAGATCGTGCGTCATATTGCGCCTGGAGGGATGTACATTGGTATCGATCGAGATGAGCAAGCGATCCAAAGAGCAGAACGAGCACAGTGGGTTTTGGAAGCGAAAGAACAGGGCGTCTCAGTACATTTGATACAAAGAAATTTTGGTGAGTTATTGGATATTGTGAAAGAGATCGGACTAGAAACGGTTGATGTGATAGTGGCCGATCTGGGTATTTCTTCGGATCAATTGGAGGATGTAGCAAGAGGATTGAGTTTTTTGAGAGAGGGTCCGTTGGATATGCGCTTGGATCGATCAAAGGGAATAACCGCAAAGGATATTATAAATAATTGGAAGGTAGAAGATATTGAGAAGATACTCAGGGACAACGCTCAGGAAAAATATGCTCATCGGATCGCGCAGGCGATCGGAGAGCGGAGGAGGGAAAAGTCGATAGACACGACCGATGAATTAGCAAAGATAGTACGTGACGCAGCCGCGAGTGGTTACCGTGGGAGAAGGATAGATCCTGCAACGAAGACGTTTATGGCGTTGCGCATGAGCGTGAATGAGGAGATGGAGAGTTTAAGAACATTTTTGGAAAGTTCTATTGCGGTCACACGGATCGGGGGAGTTGTAGCGATCGTTACGTTTCATTCCGGCGAAGACATTTCTGTGAAGAGATTTTTCCGGGATCAAGCGCAAGGATGTATTTGTCCAGTTGGATTCCCAGTGTGCCGTTGCGGGCAACTTCCAAAGATAAAAATTCTCACAAAAAAGCCGATCATTCCATCAGATCAGGAGATCCAAAACAATCCAAGATCGAGAAGTGCAAAGCTACGAGTGGCTCAAAGAGTGTGATGTGGAAGCGGTAAGGTTTGGGAGTAAAAATACAAAATACAAAAAGTCTATGACCGTACGACATCATCATCAACATGAGCATGCATATACATCACGATTCTGTGTGATATTTCTTGCTTTTTCTGGGGCGATACTTTTTGTCTCGATTGGTTTTTATCTGGCTTCAACGAATGCGATCGCTATCCAAGGAAACAGCAGTCATCGTTCGGAGCAGAGGATACAGGAACTCTCAAAGGAATATCGTCAGCTTCAGATCGAGATGGCAGAACTTTCTTCTTTGCATCGACTGAAAGATAGGGAGGGTGAATTTCAAGCGATCGCCCCTGAAGAGGTTTTGTATGTTAACGGTTCAGGGCCTCTTGCCTTGCGATAGGAGTCACTACAGGAGATATGAAGAAACTGAAAGCGCGAAAGGCGGAGCGTATTCGAGAGATCCCGCGAAATGTTCGCGTGATGTTTTTGTCGTTGGGAGTTTTACTGATCTCGATCATAGTCAGTCTTCGTTTGTATAATTTGCAGGTAAGCGCTTCTGATACGTATCAAATTTTGGCGGACAAGCAGCATAACATCTCTCAGCTTTTACAAGGAAGGAGGGGAGAAATATATCTTGAGGATGACACTGAGAGTGGACTCTACCCGGCTGCGGTAAATCGCGAATATCCGATGGTTTATATTGCTCCAAACATGGTTTCAGATCCGAATGCAGTTGTTTCATTGCTCAGTAGCGTATTGGGAAAGGAGCGTTCAGAGATCGAACAAAAGCTTGTAGATCGCTCAGATCCATTTGAGGTGATCGAGCATCGGGTTTCTGAGGATCAGAAAAATGCTATACAAAATTCTGGTGTCAAAGGTGTCTTTGTGCACCCAGAGGAGTATCGATATTACCCTGGAGGAACACTGGCATCCCATATGATCGGATTCGTCGGATCAGATGGGCAAAAAAGACTTGGTCGATATGGAATAGAAGCATCATTTGAAGGTGTTCTGGGCGGGGAGGCTGGAGTGATATCTGGGAAACGTGATGCTGGCGGAAGACGAATGTTGCATGAAGCAGGTTCTTTCGAAGCGCCCTCTGATGGTTCAGATGTTGTATTATCGATCCACCACACGATCCAGTATGAGGCGGAAAGGATCCTCAAAGAAGCCATAGACGAGAATGAGGCTGATAGTGGCAGTATGGTGGTGATGGATCCAAACACAGGCAAGGTGCTTGCCCTTGCATCCTATCCCGATTTTGATCCGAACGAATACTCCAAGGTAGAAGATCTCTCCCTTTTTATCAATACACCTATTCAATCGTCATATGAGTGTGGATCAGTCTTCAAACCCTTTACGATAGCCATGGGGATCGATCAAGGTAAGATCACTCCTGAAAGTACGTATGTGGATACAGGAGCAGTGCATTCCGGCAGTTATACAATCAAAAACTCCGACGAAAAGGCGTATGGATTGCAAACTATGACACGAGTACTTGATGAGTCTCTGAATACGGGTACCGTGTATGTAGAGAAGCTTTTGGGAAACAAGATGTTTGCCGAATATGTACGGCGTTTTGGTTTTGGAGAAAGTACGGGAAGTGGTTTTATTGGAGAGGCTTTAGGCAATATAAAGAACCTGGATTATCTGAATCGAGAGATCAACTTTTTTACTGCCTCATTTGGTCAGGGAATTTCACTTACTCCGTTGCAATTGGCGCGTGCGTATTCTGCATTGGCCAATGGCGGGCGACTCATGAAACCGCAATTTGTGGATCGGATCATTCATCCTGATGGGAGTGTCGAGGTCGTGCAACCTGAAGAGGACCGTCGGGTCATACAAGAAAGTACATCGAAACAGATCGGGGAGATGCTCTACAGTGTAGTAGAAAACGGACATGGAAAGAAGGCTAAGATCCCCGGATACCGTGTGGGAGGAAAAACAGGAACTGCCCAGGTGGCCAAGAAAGATGAAAAAGGGTATGCTGAGGGTATAACTATCGGATCATTTGCGGGGTATGCGCCGATCGGTGATCCAAAGTTTGTTGTGGTGGTAAAGATCGATAATCCAAAAAAGGTGATCTGGGCGGAAACGGTTGCTGGTCCGGTTTTTGGGAAGATGATGACATTTCTTCTCGAACATGCAAAGATCCCTCCTACGGAACAAGATCAATTAGTGACTAAACAGTAGGTGCTTTATGAAAGGATTGATGCAGTGGATATTGAAATATATGGCCAAAGGGGTGCTTCTAAAGTACCGACCGGTTGTTGTAGGCGTGACTGGTTCAGTTGGAAAAACGACCACAAAAGACGCTATCATGCACATCCTTTCACCACGCGTGTTTGTGCGTGGCAGTGAAAAGAACTTCAATAATGAAATTGGCGTCCCTCTGACAATACTTGGATGTGATGCTCCGGGAAGGTCTCTCGTTCGGTGGATAGGAGTCGGATTTCGATTTTTATTGTTGATGGTTTTTCGTATTCGATATCCAGATGCCTTGATATTGGAATTGGGTGTAGATCGTCCGGGAGATATGAAATATCTTCTTTCGATTGTGCGTCCCAATGTTTCAGTTGTGACGGAGATATCCTCGAGTCATCTTGAGTTCTTTGGATCCCTTGATGCGATCGCCGAAGAAAAGGGAAGGCTTATTGAGGCGTTGAGCTCAGATGGGTACGCGGTGCTTAATGCTGATGATGTGCGGGTATGGAAGATGAGAAAACGAACCTCTGCTCGGATCATCGGATATGGTTTTCACAAACGAGCTACGCTACGCGCGTTCAATGATTCTGTGGTATGTACTGATAAAGGTTTGTGCGGTATGCGGTTTAAAATACAGTACGATGGAAAAACCCTCCCGATCCGCTTGAAATATCTTGTTGCCAAACACCACGTGTATGCGGTGCTTGCGGCGTTTGCGGTGGCCGATGCTCTGAAAATAAATCTTTTGGAAGTTATTCAAACATCGGAAGATTTCCAGCTCTCTCCTGGGAGGCTTCAGCCAATTTCTGGGGTGAATGGATCATGGATATTTGACGATACGTATAACGCCTCTCCAACATCAACGCTTGCGGCGGTAAAGACAGTTGAACAGATTCCTTTTGGGAGAAAGATACTCATTCTGGGAGATATGTTGGAGTTAGGCGCGGAAGAGGTGGAAGGGCATATGTTGTTAGCCAAGCCAATAGCAAAGATGCGACCAGCTGGGATCGTATTGGTGGGGTCGCGTATGAAACTCTTGGGGGACGCTTTGGAACGAGAGGGGATACATAAGAAATCCATAGCGCTTTTTGAAGATCCTGTATCGGCTGGGAAATTTATTGTGAGTCATCTTCGCACCAACGACATTGTTTTAGTAAAGGGATCACAGGGCATGCGAATGGAGTTGGCCGTTGAGCAAGCGATGGCGCATCCGGAGGAAGCGGGAAAACTTCTCTGTCGACAAACCAAACGATGGAAAGAGATACCGTATACGATGCCATAGCAGATCTAATGTATCTTAGTTTGGATGTTTGTGATATTATTGAAAAAGTGGTTTTATTACATTTTCTTAGAAGGTTTGCGTTAAAATAATTATTAAAGATATGCTGAAAAAAATAAAAAAAATATTGTTTTTTCCTTTTTTTTATGTTTGTTGGCCCCCTTTTTTTCTTTGCAGTTCGTCTACGCCTCAAGTCAGGGGCAAGTTTTTACTTCTCAGGAGGATTGGGAGATGGGGACAACTGATGAAAATATTGATCTTTATCAAATTCCGGGAGACTTACGTCTAAAATATAAAACTACCATTCATACAGATACCACAGACGGAGATTTTAATTCAGGTTACGTAAATAATAGTCCTCTTGTTACAAGAGTTTCACGTAATGGTGAGGGGAAAGTAACTCTTGGTAAAAGTTATTTATATTCCAGCGGATCTTTTGCGGGGCTTAGTAGCAGGAATACAGGGAGTTCATTTCTCGATGTCTCTAAGGGTCTTTTGTATATTAATACTTCATTAGGCGTTTCAGTTATAGACACGCGTAATACCGTTGATCCAACTGATGACAGTTTGATTATTACTTACTCCACAGAATCGACTCCAGCATTGCCCGGGAATATGATACATAACTCATTCTTAAAGAACGATCTTCTCTACATAAGCATTGATGGTCAGGGATTATCTGTGATCAACACGCAAGGAACTGTTTCTCCCTCTGATGATGTTTTGGTTACTACCTACACCACTACTACAACCCCAGCAATCGATGACAGCACTGTTAAATATGCTTTTCTTGATGATTTACGTAATCTTCTCTATATAGCTACTTTGGGTGGAGGTCTTACCGTGATCAACACGCAAGGAACGGTCAGCGCTGGTGATGACACACTTGTAAAAACATACAAAACTACCACCACACCTGCGATAGGACATAATTCCGTATCGCATGCTTTCTTGGATGAGACGACGCATCTCCTTTACGTTAGTACAAGTGGTGGTCTTACCGTGATCAACACGCAAGGAACTGTGACCGCCACTGACGATGTTTTGGTGATCACTTATAAAACAACTACCACCCCAGCGATCGGGGGTAACAATGTTTCGTACTCCTTTATGGATTCGGTGCATAACCTTTTGTATGTGGGGACTTTAGGGGGTGGTCTTACCGTGATCAACACGCAAGGAACTGTGACCGCCACTGACGATGTTTTGGTGATCACTTATAAAACAACTACCACCCCAGCGATAGCGAATAATTATGTAGTGCATGCCTTTTTAGATTCTGCGAACGATCTCTTATATGTAAGTAGTAAAAATGATCCCAATATTAATAATGGTGCCCTCTCGGTTATTGATACACGGGGAACAGTGAGTCCAGCAGATGATGTTTTGGTCAAAACGTATAATAATGTTTCAACTCCAGAAATCGTAAATAATAGCGTTCACAATTCTTTTCTGGATGGTACTCATCATCTTTTGTATGTTAGTGTCAAAAAGAGTGAATCAGGGGCTTTCTATGAAGAGGATAATAAAAGCGGTCTTTCGGTTGTTGATATAGATAACGTATATAATAGTGAGGGAGTTTATGTTAAAACCGTATATGCTGAATCGAGTGACACTTGGCAAAACAAAGCGCCTCTTCCCGAAGAGACAAAAGGCGCGGGAAGTGCTGTTATTGGTTCAAAAATATATGTTGTGGGTGGGGGAAAGATGAGTTGTGGAAATTGCGGACATAATACATTATTGGTTTACGACACAGCAACCGATACATGGGAGACTAAATCCCCAATGGTGCAAACAAGAACGAGACCAATGGTTGTTGCGTACGATAGCAAACTCTATGTCTTTGGAGGTGCTACCGGAGTTTATCCTACAAAGACAGAACTTTCTTCTGTAGAAATATATGACCCAGAAACGGATACTTGGACAGCGGGCGCACCTATGAGTCGGGTGAGGGAAGGAGCTGTCGGAGGAGTATATAACGGGAAGATCTATGTCGTGGGAGGTGGTCCTGTCTACATTAGTGGTGGTTTAGATTGTTCTGGTCTTTCATCTACTGAGATGGAGATCTATGATCCAGAAACAGATACTTGGGAGGCCGGAACACCTGCCCCTGTTGTAAAAATGAATCAGGCTTCGGGTCAATTTATTAATGGAAAGTTGTATATCGTTGGGGCGAGGCGGGATTGTGATGGTATGGTGTCCAACTCTATGGCAAGTTATGATCCAGCCACGGATACATGGGATACGGATTTGGCATTTCTGCCTTCATATCGAGGTGGTGGTGATACGGTAGTTATAAATGGTAAGCTTATATATATTGGAGGAAAAGATGATGCGCTTATTCGTGCAAAGGATATATATAGCTATGACCCGGAGTACGATAAATGGGATATTATTGGGATATTACCAACTGGTCTCAATAGAGTATCAACTGAGTTGGTAAATGGTGGGATTTATGCTATTGGAGGATCAAATACAGATCTCTGTACCGATGTGGACAATGATTCAGATACGAACGTTCTTGATACGAATTATTTTTTTTCTTTAGAATATATTTCCGACACGTACCAAAAAGAGGTGTATTCTGAGCTATCTTGGGAAGCCACTATTCCCGAAGGAACTTCTATAGAAATGTTCTACTCTTTTGATGAAGGTCAAACATACACAAGTTTGGGAACCGATCCTGGCATTTATGCTCTGCCTGTTAACTTATCCCGCAACTTTCGCTATAAGGCAGTTCTTGCGACTCAAGACAATTCCATTACGCCCAGCCTTGATAGCGTGGAGATCAAATATGCTCGGCAAGAGGACGGACTTTTTATCTCTGATTCAGGCACTTACACCTCACAAACCCTCTCTTTCCCAAATACCAATGAACTCCTCTCTTTCCAGACAGATCAAACGATTCCAGAAGGCACTAGCATTGAGTATCAATACTCAATAGACAACGGATCTACTTGGGCTGATTTCACTCCTCCCATAACATTTCCCCAGTATACCAAAGCAAATAATTTTACTTGGAAAGCAACTCTTTCTACACAAGATCCCAATATCACTCCTGTCATTCACTCCGCCACGCTTCAAACTTCAGAATCCAACCTTGAACAATTCCAAAATGACAATAAGAGCAACCTTTCTGCTAATGAGGAATCTATTTCTTTCAAAGATGTTAACTATCGATCCGATACCACTCCCAGACTTAAGGGAAAGAATCCAAAAGCAAGAAATGGAACCATAACTCTCTATACCAAAACAGATAAAGGAGGTACTAAAAAACTCAAAACTATCTCTATAAATGAGAAGGGCTCTTGGAACTTCAATCTTTCTAGTAAGGAAGGAAAAAATCAATATGCCGTACGCTATATCGATAGCACTGGGAATAGATCAGATATCTCTGACTTCTTTACTCTTATCACTGATAAGACCGATCCCTTTTTCATTAATCCTCTTCCAGAAAAAAAGACTCTCACCAGAAAAGAGAGAATAGATTTTCTTGCAGCTGACAATCCTAATGGATCGGGTCTTTCCTATTATAAGGTTCAACTTGTCGATATGAATGGAAAAGTTCTAAAGTCTTGGAGAAGACAAGGTGTTGAAGAGTCTTTTTATCTTCTTCCCGAATCTCTTCCTCTTGGAACGTATCTTCTCAATATTCGAGCCTATGATAAAGCGGGAAACAGAGTAGATACTTCGATTGTACTAAACTACGTAAGTCAGATACAACAAGTATCATCACAGACAGAAACGCAAACTCAAGCAGAAGAGGGGAGTGTGCAAGGAGCACGTACAGAAAGACAAGTCACAGAAGAAATCCAAAACCCAACGAATTCAACCCAAGAAACTCAACAGACGCAACAATCCGTCACTCCTCCAGCTTTGACACGACCTACTAAGAATTTTGTATTGTGGAATCCGTGGACGTGGTAGGAGGAAAGTCAAGGTAACTTGTATTTTTTTGGTAGTGACATATTTTTTTGTGTATCCCTTATCAGCTAGAGGGGGGGATTTTTTATCTCTACCTCCTGTTCAGTAGCGATAGTTGATGAGGATCTAATTATAAAGAAGGGATTGAGTTAGATGAGTAATCCCTAAAATAGGTAGAATGCACTTTAAAAAGATGCTCTTGAGTTGAACCGCGTACGGGATTCCTTTTCCTCCGTCGCGAGGCGTGCCTTTGGCACATGCCTCGCTTTCTCCTCCAAAGCCCGGGTTTTCAAAAATGCAAAGCAGTTTGCCTTTTTGAAATACCCTTCTCATCCCATACGCGCTTACAAAAAAAATACATCCTTGGGAAGGGTGTATTTTTTGTTTACCTTAGTTGTACCCCCTGTGTGATGTTCTTGGAACTTTGGATTGGAGTAGGGTAGGGGAAATGATGGGGGATTTTGGAGTATTTTTAAAAATTCGGGCTTAAAAAACATTGACATATCCCGCTAATTATAGTAAATTGAACAAGAAATATATTCAATCTATTATCATCCCTATGACCAAAAAAAGCATCGCATTCCTCAGCATTTTCTTTGTTGTTGCCGTCCTCATTGCCGGGGGTGTTTTGTGGTATTCGGGGAAGGTGGAGAGGGGGATAGAAATGAATCAAAAACAGACCGAAGAAGAGCAAAGGAAGCAAGAAGAACAGAATCAAAATTTTGTGACAGATGTCGATCTCGATGTGAGTCATTGGCAAACAAAAGAAACGGAATATTTCACGATTAAATTCCCGAAAGAGTGGTATTGGAAAGTGCTAGATGCAAACGAAAATGCGCAAATAATTACGAATAACCCAGATTTTGATATTGAGAAACATCCAGACATTGGAATTTTCTCTGGTATAGGATCAAATGTTCCATTAGATATTTTCAATAATACAGAGATCGTGATTACGGACAGGGGAACAGCAACCTCGGATGCTGGAACTCCTCAAGATGAGATAGACTCCATATTCTACATGGCAAAAGACAATAATCCCTCTGCTGAATGTAAAATTCTTAATGACAAAAAATTACCTTTTATTGCATATTGCTCGGCTACGTATGAAAATTCTCAAATGCAACAGTCTTACTATATTATCAATAAGAAGATTTCACTTACACTTACTGCCAGAATGACTCAAGAAAATATCATAAGAAAAGAAATTCTTGATACAATGGCAGAGAGTATCATTCTCAAAAAGTAAGATACAGTTTTACCTCTTTTTGATCGCATGACCTCTCGTGCGATCTCTGAAGCGGTAATATCCGTTTCTCAAAGAATGTGCGTCCCTTAACAACTTGAAAGAGGATTTATATCATGAGCAATTTACTTGCTCGGCTGATTGGCGTCTGCGTGTTTTTCTTCGGAGTGAATGCGCTGGCTGGTGACTCGGTGTGTTATGGATATACGTCCACGACGAGCCATTTCGAGTGTGGTGACCATGGAAACTGCACCTGGTGGGCCGCATACAAACGCCCGGACATCGCCTCGGCGATAACCGGAAGTGGATGGAACGGCGGACAGTGGTCCGATAAGCTTCGGAACCTGGACTTCATGGTCGGGTTCGAGCCGAAAGATGGCGCAATCGCGGAGTTCGAAGGCCATGTCGCTTACGTCGAGGAGGCATACACCGACGGATCTTTCGATGTTTTGGAGATGGATTGGTATAAGAGCCAGGGGTTTGAGGATGGCATTAATCACGCCACTTACTACCCAGGAAGCGGTAACACTTATCACCGTAATACGGATCTTGGATCTGATGTTAAGGGCAGTTGGACCCTCCGTGGGTTCATCTACGAGAAAGACCCCGCCACCATCCCCGGCAACCAGTTCACCGTCCGCAAGGTCGGTAACTACGCCTGGTACCCCTTCGACACCTCGTGCATCAAAGCACAAGCCTGGTACGGACTCGACAGCAACCGACAGATCGTGAGAACGTACGCCTGGCCTGTGTGTGCGGACATCTTCCAGGTGCATTACCCGGACGATGTCAGCTATGATGCACTCTTCGGTAAAGGTGACATGTGCATCAAGTGATCACATGTCAACCAATCAACCCAAAAACGGAGGAAATCCGGCCATGAGATATGGCATACTGTTCGTCACTGCATTATTCCTTCTGCTTCCGGAGGCATTCGCTTCCGATTGCGAGGGAGTTACTATCACTGTTACAACCTCGGGAGCGGGCGGATCAACATCTGATCCCACCGACCCTCAACCCCTCGACCCCGTCAACCTCAAAAACGACACCGATATCCTCGGTGTCGACGGCAACGAGCTCTACGCCGGACACGATCAATTCCTTCCCGGTATGAAAGCCAGAAACCGCGTCGCGGTGAAGGCTGTGGGAGGCGACGCGGGGAATTGGAAGACGAGGGACAATGCCGACACCATCGACATCAAGTATCTCGTGTCAATCGACGATGGAGAATGGGTCCAATGGCAAACGGGCTACATCACCATCGCCAAGCTCGACGAAGGCGAGACGATCACGGAGACGAAGGATTACATCATCCCCGATGGTATCTCCTCAATCGCCTTCCGCACCGAGATCGACTTCAGGAACGAAGTCGAAGAGTATGACGAGGGTGACAACAAGAGCCGTGTGGAACGGTACGAGGTCACAAGCCTGCGTCCCGACCTCACCGTCACCGACGTCTATTTCTCTGATGCCATAACGGGTGCTCGCTACTACAACGGCGCCACATTATTGGAGGATAACTATTGGCATCCGTACTGCGAGATGACCAATCTGGGCGAGATCGACTCGCCTCTGCAAGTCAAGGTATCGCACCGTATGGATGGCAGTGAGCGTGACGAGGACTTCCTTGACCCCGGAGAATCGAGAGTGGGTGAAATTGCCACGGAAGTGGTCTGGGACAGCTGGAAGCTGGGCAACACCGGAGATCGCACGTACACCTGTTGCGTGGACTCCAAAGGCTGGCTTCCGGAGCTAAACGAAGCCAACAACTGCAAAAGCGCCACCTACCATGTCGTGCCTTGGAAGGCCGACCTCATCGTTTCCGACCTGTACCTCAAGGTAAACGGTTGGGTTATTCGACAGGGAGGATTCATTCGAAAGGATTCTTACGTCA
Organism: Minisyncoccia bacterium; assembly: GCA_041738235.1. Classification (GTDB taxonomy): domain Bacteria; phylum Patescibacteriota; class Minisyncoccia; order Moranbacterales; genus JBGSQF01. Next base: position 325,420 of record JBGSQF010000013.1, on the reverse strand, counting down.
ACCCGTATTGCGAGGTGCAAAACGTGGGTAACCGTGACGCCCCAAACGGTTTCCGCATTGACTACCAAATCAATCAAGGAAACCGCCGTGGAGATGACGGTGTCGATGCAGGCGACATGCGAGTCGGAGCAAAAAAGATGGAGTACATAAGCAATAGCTTCCGACTGGGAGACACAGGAACTCGCACCTATCAATGTTACGCCGACTACCAGGGAAACCTGCATGAGTCTAACGAAGGCAATAATGCCCAGACGATGGGGTTCACGGTAACTAACTTCCCCACAAGTCCCGACGGCACTTTTGTCTGGTCCTATGCCGGACCCGTTTCCGGGGCCTACTGCACGCAGATCTCGGAAGGAGCTGACCCGCATACCTGGATGGATAACTACTTCTGCGCAACCCAGGACTACGGGATGCGTTGGAACAGCGCCGGATCGATCGGAGGGATGCGCTGTACGCAGATTAGAGAAAGCGCTGACCCGCATACTTGGAACGACAACTACCTCTGCGTGCCACCGAGCAGTCCGCTTAACTTCTCCTGGTCCAGTGCCGGACCAATTGGAGGGAAGCGGTGTGTGCAATGGCTGGAGCCTTCCGATCCGCATACCTGGAACGACAACTATCTCTGCTATTGAGGAAAGTAGAGAAGATGAGAGCAATCAAAGACCAAAGATGGCCACGAATGGGAGACATCCCAGCCGACTTAAGGAAGAGTCGGTTTTTTATTGGAAAAAAGAAGGGGAGAGATACGGTGAGTGAGTGGGTAGTGAGTTATTGTGTCGACAATCAGGTTCGAATCTCATACACAGGTAAGAAAAAAATGCCTTTTGAAAAGGCATTTTTTAAGTGTACCGCGTATGGGATTCCTTTTCCTCCGTCGCAAGTCGTGCCCTTTGGCACATGCCTTGCTTTCTCCTCCAAAGCCCGGGTTTTCAAAAACGCAAAGCAGTTTGCCTTTTTGAAATACCCTTCTCATCCCATACGTGGCTACACAAAAACAAAAAAAGATGGCCATTAAGACCATCTTTTTTGGTTGCTATTTGTACCGCGTATGGGATTCGAACCCATGATTTCCAGGATGAGAACCTGGCGTCCTGACCGGGCTAGACGAACGCGGCATATACTTTTTTGTTCGAGTACGTTTACGAGCATACCCGATTTTTTGATTTCAGGCAAGGGTGGTTTTATGTGGTGTTGTTTCTATGCTTTTTCTGGACGGATATTCAAGAAAGGAGTATACCAAGATTACCACATCGTATGTCACTCGATCACTCAAAGGAGGGTGATATGAAGCCTTTGGAACGCATCGGCGTGCAATGTGTGAACATTGCAATATCGGGAACCCTTGCTCTCATTGCTGGATGGGCCACAGAGTCCAGCCCAGAGAGTTGGCCGGATCAATGGATATGGGGTTTGGGTGTTGGGACTCTCGTCTACCTTGCTCTTCTGGGATGGGAAAGGCTCATGGCCAAGGGACGGCCAGAGAGGAAATGAGGGCGGTATTGTGGGTCGCGGTGCCAGATGACACCGCGACCCAAGTTTTTTCAGTACATAGAAATTTATTAGCATTAGACAAAACGGGTACAAAGGTTGTATAAAGAGAATAATGTTCAATCGAAAGTGTAGGAGCAGTAATGAAGAAGTGGTGTATTTCTAGAAAATGCTTCATATGCCGCCTGAAGAATCCAAAATTTTGGATCGTCTCTGTGATGGCATTTCTTGCATTGATCGCGATGCCCTTCGTTAATCGAACACTTGCTAATCCATCGTTCCCGATGGGAACATTCTCTGTCCATTCGGGGCTGGAAAGCAGGTTTATTTTTCCTGACTGGGTTTGGTACCTTGTCATCGGTCTCTGCGCGGGGTTCTTGATCCTCGTTTGGATCAGGTGCTGCGAGAAGGGGATTGGATGTCGGGAGGCAAAGGTAAAGAAAAGGAAACAGAACAGCATTCCTGTTCGCCTAGATCCGTGAGATAAGGAGCTCTCACGTCAGCAGACAAAAACCGCGGTACCATGCAGAGGTCATGACCGCGGTTTAAAAATGGAAACACTTAGTAAAGGTTCTAAAAAGGAAGGGTAAAGTTCATCGAGGCAGGCTTTATTTGAAGCTCCCAACGGGAGGGGTCAATAGGGAATTCTCGAATGCCGGCAATGTCTTTGTATTTCAGCGCACTGTTCTTTTTGGCATATTCGTACACGTCTTTGGTAACACGAACGTCTTGCTCACAATACTCACGGATCTTTTCTATTTCGCCGGTTTTCCACCACTCGATCGCTTCAAGTCCTGAGGCGCTTTTTCCTACTCCGAGCGTGGCGGAGGCCACGTCGTCCAATCGAACACGTCGTCCGATCGATTTTTGGATCTCTACGAGGAGGTCTACACTTTTGATCCTTGTGAGATCTCCCGGATAGTATTTATTGAGGAGTGGGATGTCGAAATGGTCGGAGTTGTATCCGATGATGAGATCGGATCGTTCGAGTATTGCCCAGAGTTTTGGAAAGTCGTCTTGAAGGAATGAGAGGTATTTATCCGTTTCGTAATCGTAGATGACGAGGAGGGAAATGTCGAGTGCCGTTGGGTCATTTTTCCCCACATCACGGAAGGTATTTTGTGTTTCGATATCAAGAACGATCTTTCGCATAGGGAGTAAATAGTTTTATGATTATATGGTTTTGGGAGAAAATCAATGTGTTCTATGATAGCACATTTCGAATTACTATTCCATATGTCGTGAAAGTGTAAGATCGTTGTGTGTATGTCCAAAAAAAGTTGAAGGCGCCCAATATCTTTGCAGATAGAGGGCGCCTTTGATGGGTAGGACTTGCACGTTTCAGGCCCGGATCGCCAAGAAACGCATGCCTTTTCTGAACGGGTCGGATTCTACTCCCAGACTGGGTCCGGGGGCGTGGTAGAAGGTGTCCCAACGAACCCCGATCATCTCGTTGAGACAGTCGTGGGAACACAGCCAAGTCGATCCTGGCGCGGCAGCGACGATGGGAGAGGGATTTTTCGGAGTTACCTCTGTTCTCCCATACAAATAGAGGAAGGCGAGGAACTGCCAAATGTCTGCTGGTACAACATCCTCTTCCCGGAAGACGTCCCGCATCCCCCTGAGCCAGCAGGATTCGTGTTGGAGCACCGCATAGTAAGTGGTGAACTTCTTGATGCCTGAGAAGAGGGGAAAGGTTCTCTTTTCTAAGTTGAGATTGAGATCGACAGCAGTCCATCTGAGAACTGATTCAGCTAATTCCAAAGCCTTTCCGATAGGCACCCCGTAGTCGACCGTAATGTGGAAATTCTCGTCTTTTTTTGCGAAGAGCTTGCTAGGCATGGTTCTAACCTCTTTTTGCTGTGGATCAGGTAGAGAGTTTCGGCATTATGCCTTGAGGGTAGTATGGGAATGAATGACGAAAAATGCAAGTCAAATAGAGATCGAAGCCAGTGAAAAAGTTGCGGACTTTTCTTTCTCAACGTATACTAAAGTCACTAATTGTGTAGCACATAACAGTCTATGGAAAATCAAGCGCAGGGAGAAAAGCCGTTTCTTTCGGTTGTGGTTCCTTTGTATAACGAGGAGGGGAATGTAACGGAACTGCATCAAAAGATCGTGGCGGCATGTAGGACGATCCAGAAACCGTTCGAAGTGATCTTTGTGGACGATGGTTCAAAGGATAAAACACTTGAAGAGGCGCGCGTTCTCTTTCCATTGGTCTTGGTGGAATTTCGTCGTAACTTTGGTCAAACAGCGGCTTTTGATGCTGGATTTAAGGCAGCACGTGGTGATGTGATAGTAACGATGGACGGAGATCTACAGAATGACCCTGCTGATATTCCGTTGCTTCTTGAAAAAATGAACGAGGGTTTTGATGTGGTTTCCGGATGGCGATGGCAGCGAAAAGATTCTTTGAGTAAGAAGATATTTTCTCGAGGTGCAAATCTTTTGCGTAAAGTATTACTCCATGATCATATTCACGATTCGGGGTGCAGTCTCAAGGCTTTCAAGCGTGAATGTTTCGATAATCTCGATCTTTATGGGGAGATGCATCGGTTCATTCCGGCACTTTTGGAGATTCAAGGATACCGTGTAGGCGAGGTAAAGGTGAGTCATCATCCTCGTGTGCATGGAGTGACGAAGTATAACTGGAAGAGGGGCATGAAGGGTTTTGTGGACATGATATCCATCTGGTTTTGGAACCGCTACTCTTCGAGGCCCATTCACCTTTTTGGTGGGACAGGTATGGTTTTGATACTTTCGGGGTCGGCACTTCTTGTATGGATGGCCATAGAAAAAGTGTTTTTCAATAGTTCGCTTTCCGAAAAGATCTGGCCGTTGATGGGTGCATTTTTCATTATGATCGGTGTGCAATTCTTTATCTTTGGGCTCTTGGTGGATGTCGTGATGAAGATCTACTACAAGGGAAGCGGAAGGATGAACTATTCGGTCAAGCGTATTGAGAAGAAATAAAGGAGACGGGGATCTGATGACCCGGAGTTTTTTTGAGACACAAATGACCACAAACAAAAATATATGAGTGAAAGTCTACTGGAACAACATCCGATCCAATCACGAGAGTGGAAGGAAGAGACGGATGCGAGGAGGGATTCCCTGAATCAATTCTTGGCGAAGTATTTGAGTGCGGAACTTCATGAAAGGCCTCGTTATGATAATATTACCGGTTTGCATTTTTCGGGACAAAATTCTCATGTGATGAGAGAAATTGTAGCTGGACATGCGAACCCGCTTGATGTGGAAGTGCTTTATGCAGATGATAAGATAACACAGATTCATGTTGTTTTTGACTCGAAAGACAAGGGGCACAACATTGATGTATACCTTGCAGAGAATGCACTTCGTGATTATTTGGTCGCTGCCGGAGAAACTGCTGTATAGGAGATTCTGTATATAAAAAAGAGGGGAATATCGTTTTTGTTGTGAATTTTCCTGCAGATTAGTGAATAAAAGAATGAGCCTGTCCACAGTATTACAGCTTGATGTTCAAATAGATAAAGCAATCCGATTTTTAGCGGACTATTTACCGCTGTCAGATGAGAACAGTCGGAAACCGATCTTGCCCCATAATGTGCGCGTGGGGATGTATCTTCGTGTTTATGCGAGAGAGAGGGGGTACTCGGATGAGGTTGTTTTGGCCGGTTTCTTGCACGATGTGATCGAATGGTCGGGAGCAAACGAAGAGTTGCTTCGTAATGCGTTTGGCGATGAGATCACTCGACTTGTGAAGGCGAGCACGAAAGATGACTCGATCACAGATAAGGTGGAAAAGACACAAGAGCTCATTTGTAGGTGTGTGTCAGAAGGGCGTGATGCGCTTATCGTAAAAACAGCGGATATTTTGGATAGCTACCGTTTCTATACGGAGATGCAAAATCAAGGTGAGTTGGACTATTGTAAAAGAAATGCAGATGCAATCTTGGAACACAAACCTGCTAATTGGGAAGACTTGATATTTGAGGATCTTTATACATGGAGCGTACATAAATAAACATATCTTATGGTGAGAGAAAATGATCTCATGGACTCGCATGCAGTATCTCATGGGGGTGAACAATATGACAGTGTGGCACGTGATTGGGATGCGGATACGCGTGCTAATCGAGAGAAACAAGAGGTGATCTATCCAAGCATTGTTCACGCATTGCGATTACAAGAAGATCAAAAGGTTCTTGATCTAGCATGCGGAGGAGGACACCTTACTGATTTATTGAGCAATTTTGCAACGGCGGTTGGCATCGATAAGAATGAGAAAATGTTACAATCTGCTAGAGAGCGATATAAGGACATCTCTTTTATACAAGGGGATATTTACAAGCTTCCTTTTGAAGATGGATCATTTGACGCGCTTTCATCGAGTTGTGCATATCACTACGCTGAGGATCTAGGGGAACTACAAGAAATGATCTCTGAGTCGGCTCGTGTTTTGAAGACTGGTGGGCGGTTGGCTGGTGTGGTTACGAATCCCGATGCCCCAGTAAGAAAATGGGTACAGGGTTCTGTTCGATCCTTGGAGTGGGTAGAGGGGGAGATTCCATATGTTTCTGGATCAAGAATTACTGTGGGAATGCACGATCCCGCTACTGGGAAGAAGATCAACTCTTTTGAGGTCCGATATTATACAAAAGGCGAGTATGAACAAGCGTTTCGTTCAGCAGGACTGAAATTTAGATGGGCTCCTTACCCTATCGTTCCCAATGATCTTTCGAAGGAAGCAGAATCAAATCACTTGAGTTTTTTTGTCGCAGAGAAGTAAAAGAAATTCTGTGGGAAGGTGAATGGAAATTTTCCGTCATGGAGTGGAGAGTGTTTTTTGGAACAAATTGTTGATCTTTAGGTTCTCTCTGGACGCTTTTAGTGATTCGGGTATAATGAAGGGCATAATTCATGTGTTGGGCGGACGTGCTGTTTTTGCAGTTTTGCCTAAGGATTAAAGAAACAATATGAAGATCACTATTATTGGGACTGGGTTTGTGGGGTTGCCGATGGCGGGTGCGTTGGCGGAGGTGGGAAATCATGTGATGTGCATGGATACCAATGAAGAGAAGATAGAAATGCTTCAGCGAGGAGAAATGCCGATCTATGAACCGGGACTTGAATCAATGATCCGAAAAAACACAAAAGCGGGACGTATTTTGTTCACTTCTGATCCAAAGAAGGCGGTGAGTCATGGGGAGGTGTTGTTTATCGCTGTAGGCACCCCTCCAGATGAGGACGGTTCTGCTGACCTACGATATGTTTTGGCTGTTGCCAAGAGCATTGGGGAAAACATGAAAGGGTATAAGGTTGTTGTTGATAAATCCACGGTACCTGTGGGCACGGCTGATAGGGTGAAGTCGGTGATCCAGAAAGAATTGGACAAACGGAAGAAAAAAATAAAGTTTGACGTGGTATCAAATCCTGAGTTCATGGCGGAAGGTCGAGCAGTTTCAGATTTCAAGAGCCCAGATCGGATCGTTGTTGGAACCGATAGTCCTCGAGCGCTTAAGGTGCTTCGTGATCTGTATGCTCCTTTTAATAGAAATCATCAGCGTCTGATAGAAATGGACGTTAAGAGCGCGGAGCTTACGAAATATGCTGCCAATGCGATATTGGCAACCAAGATCAGCTTTATGAATGATTTGGCGAAACTTGCTGAAAAACTTGGTGCTGACATTGAGTCGGTTCGTCGAGGAATCGGATCGGATCCTCGCATTGGGCACCACTGGATCTATCCTGGTCCGGGATATGGCGGCTCATGTTTTCCAAAGGACGTGAAGGCTATCATTAAAACGGCTAAGGACAATGGTCACGATCTCCGTATTATGAGGATGGTGGAATCGGTAAACGAAGATCAAAAGAAGTTTTTGTTCGAGAAGATCTCAGCCCATTTCAAAAAGGTTCTAAAAGGAAAGACGGTTGCTATTTGGGGATTGGCGTTCAAGGCCAATACCGACGATATGCGTGAGGCATCCAGTCGTGTTTTGATGGAACATCTTTGGAGAGTCGGCGCGACGGTACGGGTGTACGATCCCCAGGCTATGGAAGAAACTGAGCGTATCTATGGGAAGCGGAAAGGTTTGGTATTTTGCAAATCGGCTGAAGAAGCGGTTGACGGAGCGGATGCTCTTGCCATCCTGACGGAATGGGAGCTTTTTAGAAGCCCTGACTTCAAAGATCTCAAGAAGCGTCTCAAGAGCCCCGTTATCTTCGATGGACGAAATCTTTATGATCCCATTGAAATGAAGAAACGAGGATTTACATATTACGGAGTTGGTCGGGGAGACAAGATAGCCTAGAGATCGAGTCGGAAGTGTTGTGAGTCCAGGAATTCTTGCCTTTTTTGCGTTCTTTGTTGCTGATTGGAAATAAAAGTATGCAATCATATGGAAGAAATGGGGAAAATCATCTCTTTGAGTGAAAGAAGAGATAAGGGAGTTGATCGAGGAAGAAGGCTAGACCTCCCAGTGAGTTTGGAAATACAGCCAGCCGGGACGAGAGATCGTGTTTCCGGGGTGGAGTTACAAAGAATTCGGGTAGAATTTCTTGAGTTTCTCGGGAAGAATCGTGGACGCATCTTGGAACTCAAGGGGGGAATTCAAAGGAGTGTTTTAGAAAACAGCGTTCTTTTTTCACAAACAGGCTCCACGAGGGACCTCTGGGAGTCTATCAGGGATGAGGATACTGAGGGTGTTACTCAAAATAAGCCGGAGCAGTATATGGCGATAGTGATCGTACTTGCAAAAAAATTATTTTCAGATCGTGAGAAGCCATCGTATTATAAAGAGCTTGTAACGATCTAATATTTTATGCGTGTTCTTTTTCTCAACTACGAATATCCGCCATTGGGGGGTGGAGCGGGGAATGCCACCGAGTATTTGATGCGGGAGTTTGCTAAAGATAAAACGCTCGAGGTGGATGTGGTGGTTTCAGCAGTGGATAATAGGTATAGTGAGGAGTCCCTAGGGGGAAGTGTGCAACTGTACCGTGTACCGATCGGGGATAAACGGAAGTCGCTTAAGAGTCAGTCGGCAAAGGAACTGATCGTGTATGCTTGGAGAGCTTGGAAATTATCGAAAAGGCTTTTGAAGGAAAATCGCTATGATGGTGTACACGCTTTCTTTACCGTCCCATGTGGAGCGGTGGCATGGCGCATTCGGCAATTTTTTAAGGTGCCTTATATCGTATCTCTTCGGGGATCTGATGTGCCTGGATATTCTAAGAAGTACGACAAATTGTATTTTTTTATCACGCGTTTTGTACGTTTGATCTGGAGTCGATCAGCCGCCGTCGTGTCCAACAGCGAAGGATTGAAGAAATTGGCGCTCAAAACAAATGATCGACAAGATATTGGAGTGATCTACAACGGGGTTGATACAGGGGTGTTTCTACCGGATAAGACCCAGAAGCAGGTAGAGACTTTTACGGTACTCTGCGCGTCGCGATTGGAAAATCGTAAAGGATTTCGTTACGTAGTGGAGGCAATGGAGACATTACACGTGCAATATCCACAAGTGCGCCTTGTCATTGCGGGTGGGGATGGAAACGCAGGGGAAGAACTTCGCACTATGGTAGCGGAGAAGCATCTTTCCGATGTGGTGCGTTTTACGGGACAATATACTCGTGAGGAGCTCGTTCGATTGCAACAGCAATCCGATGTATTTGTATTGCCGTCTTTCAATGAAGGGATGAGCAACAGTTTGTTGGAGGCCATGGCGGGAGGACTGCCCGTACTCATGACGCCGACGGGAGGCGCTGAGGAGTTGATACAAGAAGGGAAGAATGGGTATATTATACATTTTTCTGATGCAAATGACATCGCAGAGAAGCTGAAAAAACTTCTCCTCGATCGACCACTTGCTGAAGCAATGGGGAAGAAGAGCAGGGAGGTGGCAGAAGCCATGAGTTGGAGTGCGGTAGCGAAAGAATACGGAGATCTTTATAAACAGGCATTTTCTAAAAAAGAAGAGTGATGAAATTCTTGGAATTCTTTCAAAAGCGAATTAGAAAAAATAAAAAATTGAAATTTGTATTAAAGGCGCTTGTTAGCATCACTCTTTTCGTGTGGGTTGTTCTTAAGGTAAATTGGGGAGTTGCCTGGCATTACGTTTCGGAAGTAAGTCTTCCGCTCCTTTTTTTGTATGTAGTTCTGCTTGTTTCTGGGATGGTTATTTCATCTTATAAGTGGAGCATACTTAGTCGGTATAAGGGGTTTAAGAAATCGTTTGGGTGGTATTTTCAGACCTATCTCGCCGGGACATTTGTGAATAACTTTCTACCGTCTACTTTGGGAGGGGACACATATCGCGCTTTAGAGCTTGGGCTGGATCGTGAGGGACGTCGTTCTCCTGCTGTGTCGACGATATTTTTCGATCGTTTGACCGGGCTTTGGTCCTTGGCTTTATTGGGTTGTGTTTTCTCTCTTTTGGAGTTTAGGCAAATGATCCAACATCCGTTCTGGATCACTATTGTAGTGGCCATGGGAGTGTTTCTCGTGGGCGATGTTATTCTAACGTTGGACAAACGAGGACATTTTGTAAAGCTTGCGAGATACTTTTCCGAGCCATTAGGACACCTTGCACATGAGATATCGGAGTTTCGGGATGAAAGTGTCGTTAAAAAAGGAATTTCTTATGCAATGGCTTTTTCTTTGATCGGAGTGGGACTGGCAAATTATGTGCTATTTCACGCCCTCGGGCTTTCTGTTGGGGTTTTTCAATTTCTGAGCGTTATTTTTATCATTAATGCAATTGCTGCGGTACCGGTAAGTGTGAACAATATTGGTATCAAAGAGTGGGCCTATTTCGTCTTTTTCGGCTATTTGGGGCTCTCGACGGATGTGGCGGTTACGGCGGCTATTGTGAGTCGATTTATTCAAATGCTCATTAGTTTTCTATCTCTTCCTGGGTATATCAAGGGGAAAAGGCGGTAATGGTACGGATGTCTGATCTCGAAGGAATTCTGGATAGGCTTCTGGGGATTGACAGGCATCCTTTTTTCTTTTATAGTGGCTAGCAGAACGTAAGACGTGGCTTTTTTAATTTACTTAAATGATACGCGTGTGCCAACAGTCAATCAGCTTGTAAAACGATCGAGAAAATCTTCTATCCGGAAATCAAAGTCTCCGGCGATGACGTATGTCGTGAATACCATAAAGAATAGGAACAAACTCAGTCAAAGTCCCTTTAAAAGAGGGGTGTGTGTAAAGGTGGCAACGGTTACTCCTAAGAAACCAAACTCAGCGCTTAGGAAGATCGCTCGTGTACGACTCAGCAATGGAATGGAAGTTACAGCGTATATTGGGGGTATTGGACATAACTTGCAAGAACACTCTATCGTTATGATCCGTGGGGGACGCGTAAAGGACCTTCCCGGAGTTCGTTATCATGTAGTGCGAGGACGACTTGATGCTTCAGGTGTTGATGGTCGAAATCGTGGGCGAAGCAAATACGGAACCAAAAGACCAAAGTCAAAGGAGTAATTCTTGAGTAATATCACTTGTTATAAAGATTATTAATGAATTATGGCACGAAGAAAAAGAGTATACGATAAAAAATTACGAGAAGACCCACAGTATAAAAGTCTGTTGGTTGGACGACTTATTTCACAGATCATGCGGGATGGAAAGCTGACCGTTGCGCAAAGTGTAGTGTATCGTTCTTTTGATATTATTCATGAACGAACCAAGCGGGGCGGTCTGAATGTGTTTGAACAGGCTATAAAGAACGTTTCGCCTATTTTAGAGCTCAAATCTCGTCGTGTAGGAGGCGCTAACTATCAAGTGCCGATCCCTGTTTCTGGGGATCGTCGTCAGGCGCTGGCGATGCGATGGATCATTGAAGCATGTCGAAAAAAGAAAGGAAAGGGTATGGCAGAAAAGATCGCTGACGAGTGTATTGACGCATCCAATAAAACGGGTGCTGCGATGAAGAAGCGTGAGGATGTACACAGAATGGCTGAGGCAAACAAGGCATTTGCTCACTTTGCGTAAGCTTTGTATTTTGTAGCGATGTAAGTGGGTTACATGGTCGTAACACACTTACATTTTCTGTTATGAGACATTCGGTCATACCTGCAGCATATGTGTTTTTGAAAAAAGAGGGAAAACTTCTTTTTTCTCGACGATTTCAAACAGGGTATGAGGATGGAATGTGGAGTCTGCCGGCTGGGCATGTAGAGGCAGGGGAAACATATACACAATGCGCAATACGTGAGATCAAAGAGGAGATCGGGGTGGAATTAAAGAAAGGTGACCTACAGGTGGCGCATGTTCTACAGAGAGACTCTCAAACACCAGAGAATAATGAGCGAATGGAGTTGTTCTTTGTTGTTGAAAAATGGCGGGGAGAGCCTAGGATCATGGAACCTCATAAATGCGATGGACTCGAATGGTTTGATGCGGACGGCCTTTCCGATACGGTCATTCCCTATATACGCCATGTAGTTGATATGATGAAAAAAGGCATTTTGTATAGTGAATATGGATTTGAGGAAGTATCTAATAAAAATGTGTACAATCAAGAGCTTTATAATTTAAATCAAATAACTATTTAGTATTAACGTATGCCTCAAGATAGCCCCGCACAGAAACTTCGTAACATTGGGATCATTGCGCACATCGATGCTGGAAAGACGACCACGACGGAGCGTATTTTGTTTTACACCGGGATCACTCATAAGATCGGGGAGGTGCACGAAGGGGAGGCAACGATGGACTGGATGGAACAAGAGCGTGAACGGGGCATCACTATCACATCTGCTGCGACAACGTGCTTTTGGAAGGATCATCAGATCAACATTATTGACACTCCGGGACACGTGGATTTCACCGTAGAGGTGGAACGGTCACTGCGTGTGCTTGATGGTGGAGTGGTGGTATTCGACGGAAAAGAGGGGGTTGAGCCACAATCTGAGACAGTATGGCGTCAGGCGGATCGATACAACGTTCCTCGGATCTGTTTTATTAATAAGATCGACAAGGAAGGGGCGAATTTCGAAGCGGCCTTGAAATCGATCTGGAACCGTCTCACACCGAACGCTGTTGCGGCACAGCTGCCGATCGGAGAGCGTGGAGATTTCTCTGGTGTGATCGATCTTTTGTTAATGAAATCGTACACCTTTGACGGGCAAATGGGAGAAAAGGTCATTGAGGGAGAGATACCGGCTGAATATCTAGAGAAAGCCAAGGAATGGCGTGAGAAGTTAGTGGAGAAGATCTCTGAAACGGACGACGCTTTGACAGAAAAGTACCTTGGGGGAGAAGAGATCAGTGTTGAGGAACTCAAAGCGGCTATGCGAAGAGCCGTTGTTGACGTGCGACTCATTCCTGTTTTTGTGGGAACCGCACTGAGAAATAAGGGTGTTCAGTTGGTTCTTGATGCTGTTATAGATTATCTTCCTGCTCCACAAGATGTCCCTGCTATCAAGGGGGTTGATGTAAAATCTGGTGCTGAAGTGGAGAGACATTCGACGGATAATGAACCATTTTCTGCGCTTGTGTTTAAGGTAGCCACCGATCCATTTGTAGGACAGATCTCTTTCTTTCGAGTGTATTCCGGGGTTCTTCAAGCGGGGTCATATGTTTTGAATTCCACAAAAGATTCAAAGGAGCGTATTGGACGGGTACTGCGCATGCATGCTAACCATCGTGAAGAGGTGACAGAAATGCGTAGTGGAGAGATCGGCGCAATTGTAGGGCTGAAGAGTTCCACGACAGGAGACACACTTTGTGACCCGGCACACGCGATCATTCTGGAGTCGATGGATTTTCCTGAGCCGGTGATCGATATTGCTATTGAACCAAAGACCAAAGCGGATCAGGAAAGGATGGGAATGGCCCTCAAGAAACTTTCTGAGGAAGATCCAACCTTCCGCGTTCGGGGTGATGAAGAAACGGGACAGACGATTATTTCTGGAATGGGTGAGCTACATCTCGATATTATTGTTGATCGTATGCGACGAGAGTTCAAGGTGGAAGCAAATGTTGGTAAGCCACAAGTAGCCTACCGTGAGACGATCAAGGCTAAATCTGAAGCAGAAGGAAAATATATCCGACAGTCAGGAGGTCGTGGACAGTATGGACATTGTTGGTTGCGTATCGAACCAATGGAAGCTGGAGCTGGATTTGAATTTCTCAACGAGATCAAGGGAGGTGTTATCCCCCAGGAGTATATTCCACCGATCGAAAAAGGGGCCAAGGAAGCAATGGAAAATGGAGTGGTGGCCGGATATCCGTTGGTGGATATTCGAGTGACGCTGTACGATGGATCATTTCATGACGTGGACTCTTCGGAGGCGGCGTTCAAGGTGGCGGGGTCGCTTGCTTTGCAAGAAGCGGTAAAGCGTGCCAGTCCCGTTGTTTTGGAGCCTATTATGCGAGTAGTAGCGATCACCCCTGAGCAATTTATGGGAGACGTAGTGGGAGATATCAATGCACGGCGTGGAATTATCAAAGAGATCAATGACCGTGGAGAAGGACAGGCTATAGTAAAAGAAATCGAGGCAGATGTTCCTTTGGCATCGATGTTTGGTTACGCAACGCAACTTCGTTCCATGACACAGGGACGTGCGAGCTATTCCATGGAATTTGGACACTATGCAGAGGTTCCAAATAACGTGGCACAGGAAATTATTGCTCAGCGAACCGGAAAATAAAAAATCTTTTATCTGTATAGTGAATCAAAACGGGCTATATGCCCGTTTTGATTTTTTTGATATTTATTGGTATACTTATCCCCATGGAAATAGAAAAAACCTCAATCGATGGTATTTTGGTTATACGTCCTAAGGTATTTGGAGACGACCGAGGATTCTTTTTGGAATCCTTTAATGCTGATCGATATCGTGATGCAGGGATCGATACGGTTTTTGTACAGGATAACCTCTCACAATCCAAGCGTGGAGTGCTTCGAGGATTGCATTTTCAGACTGGGGAATACGCACAAGGAAAACTGGTCCAGGTTATAAAAGGCAGGGTGTGGGATGTAGCAGTGGATATTCGAGAGGGGTCAAAGACATATGGAAAATGGTTTGGGATCGAACTTTCTGGGGAAAATCATACGCAGTTTTGGATTCCGCCGGGTCTCGCGCACGGGTTTGTGACGCTTGAGGATGATACGGTATTTTCTTATAAATGCACGAAAATGTACGCTCCAGAACATGAGGGGGGTATAGTGTGGAATGATCCTGTTCTTGCTATAGAGTGGCCGATCGATCCACGAGAAGTGATTGTTTCCGAGAAGGATGCAAGAAATCCAAAATTTGTAGTCTAATGCTCTATTCATAAATTTTTTAAAGACACAACATATGTGGAATCCATTCAAGAAGAAAGCGCCAGCAACGGGAATGCAGCCATCGGGAAACGGTCAAGTATTGCAGCCATCGGGAAAGCAACAACCAGCTCAACCAAAAAATATGGGAATGTTGCAGCGATTGGCTATGAAAAAACTTGCATCGATGAGTGAACAAGAGCGTCAACAAATGATGAACAAGTTTTTGACTCCCGAAAATCTCGAAAAAAATAAAGACAAGATCCTTGCGCAAATGGAGCAGATGAAGAAATCGGGAATGATCACGGAATCGCAGTACGAGGAAGGAAAAAAGCGACTGGGAATATAGCTTTGAGGTAGTTTTGTTATGGCAGAGACACATGCTGAATTAAATGGAGAACGTACAGAAGAAAGAGGTCTGTCCGTTGTCTTTTCACGATTAGATCAAGAAATGGGAACTCACCTTGATATTCCGAGCGTCCCAAACCTTTTGGATATGATGACCAGGGAAGGTTCTATCTCTGATATGGATCCTTCCAAATATGTCGAATTAGAGACCTACTATAGAGAACAATTGCAAGGTGTGCACAAGTATGAAGAACTTGCTGCAGAAGCCATCTATCAGAGGGTAGCGTCTTCGATAGGCGCTATGGTCAATGCCAATACGGAACTTTTGGAACAGCTGAGGATTCTGGTCGATCGTCGAAGAAAAGAGGCTACCAAAAAACATCAAATGGTTTCTATGCGGGATGATCGATCGAGTGAGGAGATCGCGATAGGAGAGGTAATAGAAGCGCTCCTACCGGAGGATTGGCATGAGATCTTTCAGAAGTATATGAAAGACAAAAATGTTGTTTCGGAGGATAGGTTTGTGAGATCACTCAATAAGAAAAGAGTATGTCGCGCCATTGGAGGAAGGTTTGCGGATGCGTTCCTTGTTGAGAACTCCTCCAAAGAGGCAAAAGAAAGAGAAGACGCGGTGGTGAATTCGATATCTGGTATGGTTGAGGAATTTGTGGGGGATCAGGGTGGGAATGTATCTTTGGACGAGATACTAAAGAACATCGAACATTTCCGAGAAGATCTTTTGCGAGGTGTTGACCCCGAATCGCGTGATGCTGTCTGGAATTCAGCTATGGGTCTGATCAGAGAAAAATATAACGTCCATAAGGCTCAAGCGATGAGAGCACTTGGAGACGCCTATGAAATCATGGCGTTTCAAGTCAAACCGAATTTTGCTCATGTTGTGCCACGAGTCCTAAAAGAAAAGTTCCCAGATGTTGACAGGCAGTCGGTTATTGGTGAGATCATAGCTTTAAGAAGAGAAGAGCTGAGGGGGCTTGTATCGAGCGTGAGAGAAAGTATGAAATACTATAATCAAAAACTAGATGAAAAGGGCGTGAAGCACGTCATTCGAAGGGAAATAGAAAAATTGTCAGAATGGAAGAAAGCTCTCTTTTTAGGAAAAGAAGATGATATAGCGCAGATAATCATAAACCTTGGTGAGGTTAACTAACGAGTTCTAATCATATGGCCACGAGAGAAATTGAAGTAGATGAGATATTGGATCGAGGTACGATCGTAGAGATCTTTCCTTCCCGGGAAGAATTTCGTGGAAGGCTTCTTAACGGAGAACGGTTACGTTTTTATATTGGTTTTGATGCAACAGCGCCAACATTGCACTTGAGTCATGCAAAAAATATCATGCTTTTGGAAAAGTTTCGGAAACTTGGGCATGAAGTGATTCTATTATTTGGTGACTTTACTGCGCGCATTGGTGACCCAACAGGAGAGATCTCTGCTCGGAAACAGCTCACCAAGGAAGAGGTAGAAAGAAATGTTGTTGAGTGGCAAAGACAGATCCGACCGCTTATGAAATTTGATGATCCGGACAATCCTCCAAAGATTCGTTTTAATAGTGAATGGTTGGCAAAACTCTCTTTTGAGGAGGTATTATATCTGGCATCCAATGTGACGGTTCAGCGTATGTTGGAACGGGACATGTTTGAAAAGCGGATCAAGGCTGGTGAGCCAATTCATTTGCATGAGTTTTTGTATCCGTTGATGCAAGGTTATGATAGCGTGGCGATGGAAGTGGATGCGGAACTTTGCGGAACGGACCAGACATTTAACGCGCTTGTTGGAAGAACATTACTTAAGAAATTCAAACAGAAAGAAAAGTTTGTTGTCGCTGTTACGCTTATGGAGAATCCTAAAACGGGAGATCTTATGTCCAAAAGCAAGGGGACAGGAGTATTTTTAAATACATCAGCGAGGGAAATGTTTGGGCAGATCATGGCCCAACCGGATGAAATGATGGAGTTACTGTTCGTAAATTGTACTTTTTTGTCACTCAAAGAGATTGGAATGTTACTTAAATCGGATAATCCTCGAGATGCAAAGCTGCGCCTTGCAAAAGAGCTCGTCTCTATCTTTCATAGTAGCGCCGTTGCTGAGAAAGAAGAACAGTATTTTATCGAAACATTTTCAAAGAGAAATGTTATTGTTGAGGATGTTGTTGAGAAAAGTATTTTAGCAGGATCAACTATACTCGAAGCACTTGTTGCGATCGGATTTGCCCAGAGTAAGAGTGACGCTCGAAGAAAGATCGAACAGGGTGGGGTGTCATTAGATGGTGAGAAGATTACTGATCAAGCTTTTATCTTGGATGAAAAATATAACGGAAAGATACTCCGCGTTGGAAAGAAGAATATTGCAAAGATCGTTTTTTGAGCCTATTGGTATTATTATTGTTCGTAACATATGAAGACTATCGGCATCAACGTTTCCTTTCTTCGAAAGCCCTATACGGGGATTGGGCAAGTGACGACACACTTTTTGCATACATTGATCGCGCAAGAGGGGATGAATCGTATATTTGCCAAATATCGATTTATTCTTTATCTCGAAGAAGACATTAACTGGAAACTACCTGAGAATTTTGAAAAAAGGGTTGTATTGCCTTTTTGGAAACGAGATGATCTGTTTCGTAAGTGGCTTTGGGAGGCAAAAACGGTACCAGAGCAGGCACAAAGAGATGGTTGTGAGGCGTTTATCAGTCTTTATCAGTCGGCAACATGTTTACCGAAATCGATCCATCACAGCATGGTGGTTCACGATATTATCCCAAAGATGTTCCCAGAGTATCTCAACACCATGCGAAAACGATTGTATGAAAAGGCGATCGAGCAAGGCATGATTGATGCGACCACGCTCTTGGCCGTCTCAAGGCGAACCGAGAAAGACCTCGTGCAATACATGGGAGTTTCTGCTCAGAAGACACATGTTGCCTATATTGATGTTGACCCAGTATTTTCGAAACCGGTTTCTGTGCCAGATAAAAATAGGGTAATGAAACAGCATCATATCGAACCTGGATATATATATTATGGTGGCGGGTTGGAGACAAGAAAAAATGTTCATAATCTTCTTTTGGCGTATCGAAAGATCCTGAAGGAACGATCTCGTTTCTCCGATCAAGAGACTGTTATTCCTGATCTGGTGATCTCGGGAATGCTTTTGCCAAAACTTGCTCCCTTGGTGACGGATGTAGCAAAAGAGGTTCGGGAAATGAATTTGGGTAATTATGTGCATATACTGGGGCGAGTTGACCAGAAAGACCTCCCAGCTCTCTACGCGGGTGCGCGACTTTTCGTCTTTCCTTCGAAGTACGAAGGGTTCGGCATGCCTGTTTTGGAAGCAATGCGTGTAGGGATACCCGTACTTACCTCCAAGAGAGCATCACTTCCAGAGGTGGCTGGAGACGCAGCGATCTACTGCGATCCAGAGTCTGTTGATGATATAGCTCGTTCAATGTTGAATGTTCTAGGGAAGAAGAACATTCGAGATGTGATGGTGCAAAGAGGGCATGAACAAGCCAAGAAATTTTCTTGGAAGAAATTTACCGAGAAGGCGCTCTCAAGTATTTAATATTTTTTAGCATGATCTCTCTAAAAGTCTTTAAAAGTTTAAAACTCTTATCTTTCTGGACAACACTTGGTATCGGAATGATCGTTGTTTTGGATCATTTTGAAGTGTTTCCGGTAGCTTTGTTTACTGCCGCTGTTTTTTTTCTTTTGTTCTTGATCTGGGCCTTCTGGAAGCCAAAAGCAGTATTTGGTGTATTCCTTGCTACGATCGTTTTAGAGCATGTTCCACTCGCGTCAGTTGGTGGCGTGGATCTTCGGTGGTACCAAGTTGTTGCAGTATCATTAGCGATTGGATTACTGCTTCGTTTTTTTATGGGCAAGGAGGATCTGAAAGGATTCATGCTCTCTTTAAAATGGGTTGATGCGATTCTTGGCGTGGTCTTTGTAATGAGTATTTTTTCGGCACAGTTTAATGGTGGAGTGGCAATGAAACAGTCGCTGGTTTTGGCATCATGTATATTTATATATTTTCTTGCCCGATATTTTATGCGAAGTCGGGGAGATATACTACGATCTCTTTCTTTCTTTGTGGGGTCGTTCTTTATCGTGTCGGTCTATGGCGTAGCACAGAACATTCTTTTCTTGTCGGGAGGGGTGAGTAATGAAGTAATGGCAGGAAGACCAAATGCTACATTTACAGAAGCGGATTGGTTGGGTGTGTACGCCAGTGTGGGTGTTGTATTATATTCGATATTCGTTTTGTCCTTAGTGGGGGATTCAAAGGAGACATCTAAACGGTATATGTCATTTCGTGTGCTTTCTTACGAGATGCTGATATTGTCTTGGGTGTTGCTTATTCTTACTGTTGCTCGAAGTGCTTGGTCGGCGTCGGTTGTTGGTTTGGTCGCAGTAGGATCTGTGCTTTTATGCAAAAAGGGTTTTTTTAGTGTGATCGATTGGGGGAAAAATGTTTTGGCAACAGGCGTTTTGGCGGTATGCTTGGTGTTTGGACTGCATCTTACGCCATTTGAGTTGGGAAATCGTATTCAAAGTGTCGGATCGGGACTTCAGGAGATCACCATTGCTTGCCAAGGGGGAGTAGATAGAGTGGTTCCACGGGTGATCGACCGCATGGAAGACCTTCAGCGTAATGGGTGTCAGCAGATAGATTTGGAAGAGATCGGATCTTACGAAAGTCAGGGATATACTGTGCAAAAAGTATTTCGAAAAGATCCAACCGTGGAGATCCGAAAGACTGTATGGGCGACTACTGCTCAGCAGATACAAGAACATCCGATCCTTGGTATTGGATGGGGGAACATTGGAGCTATTCTCGGGACGGATAAAAGTGGGGCATCGCTTAACTCTAGTAACATCTTTTTGGAATTTTGGCTTGGATCGGGTATGGTAGGGTTTTTAGGAATCATAGGTATTTTTGGGTGGGCGCTTGTTTCTGGATTTCGTTCATCCTGGTCAGAGGATGGGGAGACGCGCTTGTTCGGGTTGGCGATCTTGGGAATAGGTATGGTGTTTTTGGTAGCAAACCTGTTTAATGCAGGTCACTTTCTGGCGATATTTTGGGTGTGGTTGGCCGTGGTACACTCACATTCTTTTAGGATGGATCATAGAAAAAGTTAGATCTTAAATTTTCGTGCCCTATAGTATGCGCATCGCTATTGATATTCGAAACATTGGTAAGAAGCGAACCGGAGATGAAACGGTCTTTTTGAACTTGGTGAAGCAGCTAGCAAGGATCGATGATAAAAATGAATACTTTTTGTGTATCGATACGCGTCCAGAGGAGGGGCTTGCTCGAATAAGACACCGGTTGGGAATCGAGGGAAGTGTCAATATTCATATCTATCCCTTGGGCAGTGGTAATAAGTTTATTTGGAATGGGTGGACCATTCCGCATTTTGTACGACGCATGCATATCGATATCTATCATACGCAATACATCGTACCGATCTGTATGCCACGTGCTGTAAAGATCGTTACCCATGTTCATGATGTTTCTTTTCGAGTGTATCCAGAAATGATCTCTTGGAAAGATCGATTATTCTTATCTTTACTTATCCCCTATGCTCTACGAAGGGCAGACGTGGTTATTGCTGTTTCTCAGTTTACCCGAACAGAGATCGGAAAATGGTATGGAAAGGAAGTTTTTGAAAAAACGCGCGTAGTACAAAACGGTGTTGCTGTCTCGGGTATTGAACAAAACGAAGTACCAGATACAGAGTTAGTTGTCCAGAAGAAGTATCATCTTCCCAAAAAGTTCTTTTTGTACGTAGGTACGCTTCAGCCGAGGAAAAATATCCCTTTCTTACTTCGTGCTTTCGATCTTGTCGCTTCAAGAGTCGAGGATGTTTCACTGGTCATCGTGGGGGATCGGTCGGGTCACAATGTGGATAGAAGTATCGAGACAACGCTCAATGCAATGAAGCATCCAGAAAGAGTCATATTTCCGGGGTATGTTGATCCAGGGGATCTAAGTGTTCTTTATAAGTTGTCTGATTGTTTTGTCTTTCCTTCAAAATATGAGGGATTTGGACTTCCGATCGGAGAAGCACTTGACCTTGGTGTTCCTGTGCTGGCATCCGACATTTCTCCGCACCGGGAATTGGCTGGTGATGGTGCCCAGTACTTTCCCCTAGGTGCTCTTGAAGAACTTGCGGAACTCCTGTATGCTGTACATACTGCGCAAAGAAGTGAACTTTCAAGTAAGTTACCTTCCGTAACGCTTCCGAGATGGAACACTTCCGCACATGTTTTATTGGGGGTGTATGAGTCTCTTTTTTAACTCTTTTAGAAATAGTATATGGATTTTTTTTGGAAAAAGAAAAATGCCCCAGCGGTCCAGGTCGGCGCGAAAAAGAATCACCGAGTCCGAAATATAGTTCTGATCGTTTCTGGGATCTTGCTTCTTTTTGTTTTGGGATTCTTGTTTAAGGCGGGCTCCGTTGTGCAGAAGGTAACAAAGGGGAACGTATTTGAGAACATCGTTCGATCATTACCAGGTGTGCCTAATACGCTTAAGGGAGAGAAAGAGGGGCGGATTAATGTGCTTCTTCTTGGTATGCGAGGCGCAGGGGTTGAAGGAGGAGGTCTTTTGGCTGATACTATAATGGTAGCAAGTATATTTCCGGAAAAGAATGCAGTTTCTCTCGTGTCTATTCCAAGAGATCTTTACGTGACTATTCCTGGAACAAATGACCAGCGCAAGATCAACTATGCGCATTATGCCGGAGAAGAGAATGGAAAAGCGCAAGGCCTTGAGGTGATGAAACAGGCGGTTGCTAATGTTACTGGCCTTGAAATTCACTATGCTATTAGTATTGATTTTGCAGGATTTCAAGAACTCGTTGATAGTTTAGGAGGAATAGATCTTCACCTTGATCAGCCATTCGTTGAGGCAAAACAGTTTCATGAAGAAAGGGTTTGCGATCCGACGGTATTTACTGTTCCTTCTGGCAATTTTGAGATAAAGAAGAGCGGAAGAACGGGAAAGATCAAGGCGCAATATCCACTGTGTTATAACGCCAATGAAGAATGTGGCGGAATATTTCAGCTTCCTGCCGGAAATGTTCATCTTGATGGTATTACTGCGTTATGCTATGTTCGATCGCGATACAGCTCCACAGACTTTGATCGCGCGCGCAGACAACAGGAGGTTATAAAACAGATCAAGGAAAAGGCTCTTTCTTTGGGGACATTAACCGATTTTACGAAGATAAGTGCTATGACGGATGCGTTGGGGAATAATGTGCGCACCGATATGGCCGCATGGGAGGTTAAGGCGCTTTGGAGCTTGGAACAAAATATGAATTCGCCTGAGATCAAACAGAAAGTATTGGAGAACTCTGAGGAGGGAATGCTGTACGCTCCCGAAAACACGGGAGATGCTGGCTATATTCTTCTCCCAAGAGGGGATAACTACGACAGGATACACGAAATGTTCTTGAATTTACCGTGAGAGAGTTCGTTAAATGTATACTGTGGAAGTTCTCTCGGGAAAAAACGTAGAATAAGGACCTCATAAAATCGTTGCATATATTATGCTTCTTTCCGTTGCTATTAATAGTTACAAAAACCCAGAGATGCTTAAGCTGTGTCTTCGGTCGGTTCGTAAGGCGATAAGTTATGTGAAAGGGGATGTGGAGATCCTTGTGGCTGATGGGGGGACACAGGAAGACACCCAGATGATGATGCGTGAAGAATTTCCTGACGTTAGGTTCTTTGCGGAAAAAAGAAATATCGGGTTTGGTGGGTTGGTGAATCGATGTCTAGAGGAGGCTCGAGGGGAGTATATTTTTCTTTTGAATTACGATATTTCCCTTGAGGAGAAAACGATAAGCGATCTTCTGAATTTTTTGCAAGGTCATTCTGATGTGGGTATTGTTGGACCGGAGTTGCGAAACTTCGATGGGTCGTCACAGGTCTCAGCTTTTCGGTTTTATCGGCCAATGACTATTGCATACCGCAGAACTTTTTTGGGGAAAACTTCATGGGGCAAAAGGCATCTTGATTGGTTTGTCTATCGTGATAGGGATCTGAATGCTATGCAGGAAGTTGATTGGATAATGGGATCGGCCCTGATGGTTTCACGAGAGGCATATAAGGAAGTGGGGGGAATGGACAGGCGATTTTTTATGTATATGGAGGATGTGGATTGGTGTCGGAGGTTTTGGGAAAAGGGATATAAGGTAGTATATTATCCAAAGACGTATGCATATCACTACCATGGGAAAGTAAGTGCGCGTGGAGGATTCCTCACATCGTTGTTGTTTAATAAGTTTACCTGGATTCATATTTCAAGCGCTGTAAAATATTTTTGGAAGTATCGTGGGAAATCAAATATCTTTTCTGGGCGTGCAAATACATAGTTGTCGAATTTTGGCAGATAAATACAAGAACATATGACAGAAGCAGAGAATGTTGTGGTGCAAAATAAAGTAGCGGGGCGTCGTATTTTTTACGGGTTAGTGATCATTCTTTTGGTTGTCTTTGCGTATCGTTTTGGAGTAGATCAGGGACGATCTGGTGGTTCTTTGGGGGTTTCGATGAACCCATTCTTTGGTCAGAGATCTGCATCAGAGGAACATATCGATCTGTCCCTATTTTGGAGGTCCTGGGACTTGCTGAAGAGTCGATACGTAGATGCTAAGGATCTCAAGGATAATACCTTGGTAGAAGGAGCTATACGAGGTATGTTGGCATCTACTGGGGATCCCTATACAACATTTCTTAATACGGAAGAAAATGCAGAACTGGAATCGGACATTTCTGGAAGTTTTGAAGGCATAGGTGCAGAGATAGGCATTCGAGATAAACTTCTTACGGTGGTATCTCCGCTTTCCGGATCTCCTGCTGAAAAGGCGGGACTTCGTGCAGGGGATAAGATCATCAAGATAAATGATGAGGAAACGCTTCAAATGAGCTTGGATGAAGCGGTAAAGAAGATGCGTGGAAAAAAGGGCACTGATGTGATGTTCACTATTCTTCGCGAGGGAGAGAATGATACACGTCAAATTACTGTAACACGCGATCGTATTGAAGTGAAAAGTGTGACGGTAGAGTATCGTGATGGAAACATTGCTTACATAAAATTGACACGTTTTGGTGAAGATACCATGCGAGACTTTGAAATTATCTCTCAGGATATTCGGAGCCATAAGTCCAAGGGTATAATTCTTGATATGCGCAATAATCCGGGGGGGCTTTTACAGACAGCCGTTGATCTTTCTGGGAAATTTTTGGCAACAGGAAGTGTCGTGGTGCAAGAGGAATACGGTGATGGGAAAAAAGATATTGAGAAGACGATTGGAAGAGGAGAATTAAGAGACATCCCTGTCGTAGTGCTTATCAATGAGGGGAGTGCCAGCGCCTCGGAGATCCTTGCGGGGGCCTTGAAAGACGATCGAGGTGATATCACGACCGTAGGGAAGAAGAGTTTTGGGAAGGGATCGGTGCAAGAGCTCGTCCCACTTCCAAAAGGAGCTGCTGTGAAGATCACTATTGCCAAATGGTTTACTCCATCTGGAAAAGGCATCGACGGGGAGGGGATCAGTCCTGATCTTGAGGTGGAGCTGACCAATGAAGATTTTGATGCTGGGCGTGATCCACAACTGGACAAGGCTTTGGAAATTCTCAAGAAATGATGTTGGATTACTGTCGTAGAGTTTGTTTGTTTGATCTCGTATGAAAATAGCGCTTGTTCATGATTATCTTGTGCAGTATGGTGGAGCCGAGCGGGTGCTTGAAAGTTTTTGTGAGATGTTTCCCGATGCGCCGATCTATACACTGTTATACGACAAACAAGCTATGCGGGGTCGATTTTCGGACCGCACCATCCATACATCATTTCTTCAAAATCTGCCATTTGCCCGTTCTCAACATCGATTATTTCCACCGCTTATGCCAATGGCGATCGAGCAGTTCGATCTGTCCAAATATGAGGTGGTACTCTCTGACTCTTCGAGCTATGCCAAGGGAGTGATCACTGGTCCGAATACGCTACACATTTGCTATATGCACACCCCGATGCGATATGCGTGGGATGATTGTCAGCGGTATACGCAGGAGTTTCATTTCCCATCACTTATAAAAAAGTGGGTGCCTTTTATTATGAATCCCATTCGCGTTTGGGATAAAGCAAGTGCGGATCGTCCAGACCATATCGTGGCCAACTCAACCTTTGTAGCTGATCGTATCCGTAAATATTACCGCAGAGGATCAACGGTCATTCATCCACCGGTATCAGTTAGGGACTTTCGTATAGAGAGGGACCATGATGCTTATTTTCTCATGGTGGGGCGGCTTATTGCCTATAAAAAACATGATATTGTTATTCGGGCATTCAATGAGATGGGTCTTGCGCTCAAGATCATTGGTCGTGGTCCGGAATCGAAGCGACTCAAAAGGATTGCAGGGCCCACTGTGGAGTTTCTGGACCGTGTTGAAGACAAAGAGTTGGCAGAATACTACAGTCGATGTCAAGCCTTTCTGTTTCCCCAAGAGGAAGATTTTGGAATTGTTGCTATCGAGGCATTGGCATCGGGTCGTCCGGTCTTGGCTTACCGTGGAGGAGATATTCCTCGACATGTTGTGGAAGGGCAGACCGGTTTATTCTTTGACGAACAGAATAAAGATTCGATCATACAGATAGTTCGGGAATTTCAGAAAAAAAAGTTTGACCCACAAAAGATTCGTGAATCTTCTTTACTATTCGACAAATTGGTTTTTCAAGAGAAAATGGAAAAGTATATACAGGATGTCGTTAACAAGGGTGAAGATGAGATTTTGGATCATAAGGAACTTACTCAATTTTAAGATTCGTTGTTATGTTCACAGGTATCGTAGAGAAGCAGGCGAAAATCATAGAAAGGCAAGACAGCAAAGATCTCACCCTTATTTTTGCTTTGCCTGTGGGCGTAGAGTTGAAGGTGGGAGCCAGTGTGCTTTTGAATGGGATCTGTTCGACCATCACCACGCTTTCGAATTCTCGGTTTACTGTGGTGTATATGCCAGAAACAAGAAAAAGAACCACTGTGGACCTATGGCGAGTTGGGGATCTCGTGCATTGCGAATTAAGTCTTCGGGTAGGGGATCCCATTGATGGTCATTTCGTTTTTGGACATATTGACACGGTTGCTTCAGTGTCGAAAGTACAAAGTGTGAAGGATGGTTATAGCATCTCTTTTACTGTGGACGCACGATGGATGCTGTTTATCGTTCCAAAGGGGTCCGTTACTATTGATGGCGTGGGTTTGACTGTGGTAAATGTAGGCGCTCGATCTTTTTCCGTTTCACTCATACCCTATACGCTTCAGGAGACACATCTGGGAGAACTACGAAAAGGAGATAAGGTAAATATCGAAGTTGACATGCTTGCTAAATATGCCCAAAAATCTTTAGGAAAAGAGAACCCGAAGCAATAAGGTGAAGGGAGTTTAAGATGATCGCGTATTCAGGGGTGAGCTAATTACTTATAGCCTATCACATTTTATTTTGCATTTTCTTTTGTTTTGTGCTTAAATGCCTTCATGTTGAGTTGTTTTAATGCTTAAAAAGTCCGTATGGAAAAACTGATGCAAATATTTCGTGTTCCAGAACTGCGTAAGAAGATCTTATTTATTTTAGGGGTATTGGTGGTGTATCGTTTTGCGGCTAACATTCCACTTCCTGGGGTAGATATTGCTCGAGTGGCAGAATTTCTTTCTGGAAACCAGCTTTTTGGTCTTTTAAACATATTTTCTGGGGGAGGACTGAGTAAGATCTCTATTATGCTTTTGGGTGTGGGGCCCTATATTACCGCATCGATTATTATGCAACTTCTTACTATGATCGTGCCTCAGCTAGAGCAGTTGTACAAAGAAGAGGGTGAAGCCGGGAGACAAAAGTTTACCATGATCACCCGAGTATTAGCTGTTCCACTTGCAGCCGTACAGACGTTTGCCATGATATCACTTCTTCGAAATCAAGGTGTTATTGGGCAAACCGGGGGTTTTGATATGGCGGTAATGGTAGTGGTTGCTACAGCTGGCACTATATTTCTTATGTGGCTTGGGGAGCTGATGACCGAGAAGGGCATTGGAAACGGTGTTTCATTGATAATCTTTGCTGGTATCGTGGCTTCTCTTCCGAGTATGGTCGGGCAGTTTTTTGCAACATTTGATGTAGCAAAACTGTATTCTTATGTTATCTTTCTGGTCATTGCATTGGTCACGGTTGCCGGGGTGGTCTTTGTGAATGAGGGACAGAGAAACATACCTGTGGCATATGCTAAGCGTGTTCGGGGTACTCGAGTTTTTGGTGGCACCACTACACATCTTCCGTTACGTGTAAATCAGGCTGGAGTGATCCCAATCATTTTTGCGGTATCGATCATTCTTTTTCCGCCAACCATTGCAAGTTTCTTTGCACATTCTAGTAATACTACCGTGGCAAATGTAGCAACGGCGGTCGCTAACTTTTTTCAGAATCACTGGGTGTATGGATTTCTCTATTTTTTTCTTGTGGTGATATTTACCTATTTTTACACTGCAGTGGTATTTGATCCAAAAAAGATATCTGAAAATTTGCAAAAACAGGGAGGATACATCCCCGGGATTCGTCCGGGAAAGCACACGATGGAGCATCTTGGAAAGATCACAAGTCGTATCACTTTAGCAGGATCGCTCTTTTTGGGGGCAATTGCCGTTTTGCCATTGATAATGCAGGGGTTTCTAACGGCGCAGGGAGTATCTGGCGCAAGTTCTCTTGCTATTGGAGGAACAAGCGTCTTGATCGCTGTTTCAGTAGTGATCGAAATGGTAAAACAAATTGAGGGTCAATTGGTAATGCGGAGTTACGATTCGTACTAGGGTGGTGGATATAAAAGGCTGAGACCTTTTAGAGCGGTCAGTGAGGCAGTACTATGCAAATAGTCTCTCGTTTGAATTGAGTGTGACGTGCGTCGTTATCTTTTGGATCGCTGGACGATATTGACGTGTATATCATGCAAATAAATTCTTGCACCTAGCACAATGGGTAATCTTAAAAAATCTTTTTGCATCTTGGGATATCCTGGATCAGGAAAGGGTGCGCAATCGGAGTACATAGCGCGTTCTTTTGGTCTTTTTCACATTGACATTGGCGAGCGACTACGACGAATTACACGGGAAGATTCTTCCTTTGCTAAGGATATTAACTTTTCTGTGCATCGAGAGAACACGCTTGTTCCTGATGAAGTGATCCGTTATGTATTGCGTCAGGTGTGGAACCATGACGTTCGATCGGGGGTTATTATTGATGGAGCTCCAAGGAGATTGGGACAAAAAGCCATCGTAGAAGAGGTAGCTCGCGAAAGAGGAGCTGAGATCGTTGGGGTATTATTTCTTTCGGCTGATTTGGAAAAGATCACCGAGAGAATACGGAACAGAGTAAGCTGTCCGATTTGTAATATTTGGTATATTGTGGGCAAAGATGTTTCTGAAAAAAAACTGATCTGTCCGAAGTGCAATGGGATACTCAAGCATCGTGAGGACGATACACCTAGGGGGATAAAGCGACGTGTTGCTGTGTTTGAACGTGAGACAATGCCTG
The DNA here is from genome assembly GCA_041738235.1 of Minisyncoccia bacterium. Classification (GTDB taxonomy): domain Bacteria; phylum Patescibacteriota; class Minisyncoccia; order Moranbacterales; genus JBGSQF01. The sequence continues at coordinate 296,709 of JBGSQF010000013.1, read as the reverse complement.
TGATCGAAGCCTATCGAAGGGAAAAGAAATTGATAGAGATATCGGCAAACGGTTCTCTTCAAGAAACGCAGCTGTTGGTGGACAACGCATTAAAACCATTTTTTTAAAACTTATTCTTCCGAAAATAATATGTTGATAAAAACGAAAGAAGATATTGCTGCAATACGAGAAGGGGGTCATTTGTTAGCAAACATCGTAGAAGAGCTTTCGCAAGAAGTCCGACCGGGCATCTCCACCTGGGAGATAGATGATTTGGCGGAAACAAAAATTCGTGCTGTAGGGGGCGTTCCCGCATTTAAGGGTTACCGAGGGAGTCCGAAAGACACTCCCTTTCCAGGAACGATCTGCGCATCAATTGACAATGAAGTAGTTCATGGAATACCGAGAAAAGATCGCATTTTGAAAGAAGGGGATCTTTTTAAGCTTGATATTGGGATGCGGTACAAAGAGCGATATACTGATATGGCGAGAACGTTTTCTGTGGGGAAGGTTTCTCGAGAGGCACAAAAACTTCTTGATGTTACTCGGGAATCACTTGAGGTTGGAGTGCAAACAATTCGACATGGTTCGACGGTACGTCAATATGCTCGAGCAGTGCAGCAGTATGTTGAGTCGTTCGGATACGGGGTGGTGCGTGATCTGGTTGGGCATGGGGTAGGGCACGAAGTGCATGAGGCGCCACAGATCCCTAATACCATAGATGCACGAACTCCTGATTTTACTTTTCAAAAAGATATGGTCATTGCCCTTGAGCCGATGGTAAATATTGGCACGTGGCGAGTGGACCTTGCACGTGATGGATGGACATTTGAAACATCCGATCATTCTCTTAGTGCTCATTTTGAAAATACGTACGCTGTTTTAGCAAAGGGCGTGGAGCAGCTCACAAAGGCATAAGTTGGGTGAAAGATCTTTTTGTAGTATACTAAAAAGCAAGAAGATATATTGTTAATGTGTTGATATGAAAATATTTAAGAATAAATGGTTTTGGATCATTGTGATCGTTATCGCTGGGGGTGTTTGGTGGCAATTTGGGCGTAAAAACAAAGTCACCTATGAAACGGAATCGGTCCGTCGCGGAGATATTCAGCAACTTGTGAATGTAAGCGGTGTACTTGAGCCAGACAATTCAGTTGATGTTTCTTTTGAGTTGGTTGGGACGGTACGATCACTGTATGTGGACAAGGGAGAGCATGTAGAGAAGGGGGATGTTCTAGCCAAGATGGATGACGGGGTACTTCAATCTCAAAGGCAAGAAGCCATATTATCTGTAAAGACGGCAGTACAGGCGGAATGGTTGGCTCGCAGACGTTGGGATGATCTGAAGCCCGAGGAGCGAGAGATGAAAAAGTTGGCCTCAGAGTCAGCTCGAGCCTCTCTTGCTACGCTGGAGAGGAACATCACGCGAACGGTTCTTCGTGCTCCTGTTTCAGGAGAGGTTACCCGAAAATACGTGGAGGCCGGAGAAGTGGTCACAACAGCCTCTCCTATCTTTCAGATCGTTACCGAAGGGTCGGGAGTGTCTATTGAGGCTGATGTTCCGGAATCTGATATTGCCAAGATATCCGTTGGACAGGATGCTACGGTAACATTTGATGCACTTACCAAAAAAGACATTTTTCACGCAAAGGTTGATTTTATTGATCCTCGATCGACGGTGATACAAGATGTTGTATATTATCGAACGAAATTCGTTCTGACAGATAGTGATGAACGGCTCAAGACGGGTATGAGCGCTGATGCTGATGTGGAGACGGCGATGAGTCAAAACGCTATACTGGTTTCGAGACGTGCCATAAAGGAAGATGACAGGGGAGTGTATGTTGAAGTGTACGATGGTTCGAACAAAACGCGTCGAGATATCGAAACAGGACTTGAGGACGATGAAGGAAACGTAGAGATCCTTAAGGGGCTTACCGAAGGTGAGAGGGTGGTAGTAGGAGAAACGGCGTAGCTCGTCTGATCTTTCTTGTGGATTTTACCAGTCTGATGGATTTAACGAAATGCCTATTATTCAGTGCATAAATCTTTCGAAAACGTATGAAAGTGAGGGTGTCTCTACGCATGCCGTAAGGGAAGTGAATTTTTCTGTAGAAAAAGGAGAGTTCGTATCGATCATGGGTCCGAGCGGATCGGGAAAGTCAACGCTTATGCATATGTTGGGACTTCTTGATCGCCCTACGGGGGGCGAATACTTTTTTGATGGAAAAAATGTGGTTGATTTTGATGAAAATACTTTGGCACGCCTGCGCAATAAACGTGTTGGATTTGTTTTTCAATCGTTCAACCTTCTTGCTCGTACGACGGTCTTTGAAAATGTAGAGCTTCCTTTGTTGTATAACCTTTACGAAAAAACGATCTCTCGAAAGGGGGGGTTTAAGAATATATTTTCTGGACTGGTTGGAGGCATGGGAAGTAGTGAGAATTACGGTAAAGTGCACGCCGCACTTCGGTCAGTTGGTATGGAAAAGAGAATGTCGTATAAGTCAAATCAACTGTCAGGGGGGGAAAAACAGCGCGTGGCCATAGCTCGTGCTTTGGTGAATGATCCAGACGTTCTTTTCGCTGATGAACCAACAGGCAATCTGGACTCAAAGTCAGGACTTCAGGTAATGCGAATATTGCAGCAACTGAATATGGAAGGCAAAACAATTATTTTGGTGACGCATGAGACTTATACTGCGGAGCATGCTAAGCGCATCATTCGCATGCGTGATGGTATGATCGAGTCAGACGAGACGGTTTCGCAGTGGCGGGACGCAACGAGGGAAGAAGTTCTGAAATAGATTTCTAGATCTAGGGTGCTTGGAAACCTGAATAAGCACGTAAAGTGAGTTTAAGTGTAAATTGTAGCTGAGTATGGATTTTGAGAATCAAGCTCCCGATCCCGGGATGGAAAAAAAGAGAACGCCAGAATTAAAAAGAGAAAAAATGGAGTCCCAACCTGGATATTTGTTGCGGTCGGGTGGTGAGATAGCATCACAAATAGTGGAAGAAAAAGGGGTAACATTTGATCTATATCGCGCTAATGAGGATCAACTCTCTTCGAATGTTATAGATATGATCAGTGACACACTAGAGGAGGCGAAGAGACCGCAAGCACAGGAGGGTGAACAAAAAGATCTTGATGCAAAGAACGACGTTGCGATCGCTTATCTTGACAGTATCACGGGTTTTCATGATAAGGGGGCTACTGTCGATAGTAATTCATTTGATAAAACTCAGCGAGGAAGGGGATTGTTTAAGCTTAAGCGCGGATCAGGCGACGCTAGTCGTGAGACTTATTGGAATACATTGGTTTACCCCTTCAATACAACAGCAACAAGGGATTTTGCTCGGGAGATGCTTGATAATAAAATAGTTGTCCTTTTGGGAGGGGGGAGATCAAGACTGGGAGAGGAAATGAAGGAGTGCAATATTAATCCGCGCATGATTGTGAATATCGATCCTTTTGTGAAAGACGTTGAAGAAGGAGCTGATCCGGTTATTTCGATGAGTGCCTCTGACGAAGGGCTTGTCGATAGGCTTTATGAACAAGGCATTGATAGGGTTGATGAAATTTGGGCGGAATATTATGTTCCCGCATATTCAGAAAGGCCTGAAGATATTGCAAAGCTTTTTGATAATATAGACAAATTGTTAGTGTCTGGTGGATCTGCCCGAATTTGGCCAGCTATGGTGAAAGGCAGTGAGGATGATCCAGTTTCACAACAGAGAAAATTAGCTCTTATTGAAGCTTTAAAAACAATTGCAAGTACACAGAAATACGAAATTCTCCCTTATGAGGCATCTGGACGCCCAGGGTTTATTTTGCACAAAAAGAAATAAATAGTTTTAAACAGTAACGTTATATGGATATTCAGAAGAGAAATCTTGCAACAGGAGAAGAGTACATAAATTTTGTTCGTTCATTTGTTACGCTTCTTGACGAGGAGCTTAAGGGGTGGGAAAAAGGAGAAGGATCAAAAGATGAGTTAGAAGCACTGGCAGATAGAATGCCTCTCCTCATTTCGTTAGCAAACACGGTGAGTTGTCTCCGCGGACAAGATAATGTATTTTTAGATGTAAGACCAGTGGCTCCTGAGTATATAGATGAACTCTATGGATATGAAGGGTTTTTTCAAGAGAGACTGGAAAGTCTTGCCAAAACTCTTCTCGAATCAGACCAAAAGCAAGCATACCAAGAAAGTATCCATAGAAACTTTGTGAAGATTTGGACAGAGCTACCGAATTTGTCAAAGTAGAGATGCATAAGAGTATTGTTGTTGAAGTTCTACGGTGAGTTATTATTTTTGGATTTTTATGGTTCAGCCCCAGTTTATCAAAAGCATTAAGGGAACAGATCCTATTACCAATGATGGGCATTTTCAGGTTGTATTCATTGGGCGGTCAAATGTGGGTAAATCAAGTGTTATCAATTCTCTTCTTGGTACAAAAAAACTAGTGCGTTCAAGTTCTCACCCAGGCCAAACAAAAATGATCAACTTTTTTTTGGTGGAAGGAGTGTTCTATTTTGTTGACCTTCCTGGGTATGGATATGCCAAGATGTCCTTGCGTGACCGAGAGGGCATTGCCAAAATGATGAGTTGGTATTTGGAGGAGTCCGGAGCTGATATTCAGACCGTGGCTTTGATCGTTGATGCTCAAGTTGGGCTTCGTGATATTGATAGAGGCGTTTTAGAGCGTATGAGAGAGCATGACTACCGCGTGGTCGTAGTGGCAAATAAAGCAGATCGTCTGTCGCAGAGCGAGAAGTATGAGATGGAGAAGAATATTCGCGCTGAACTTGCTTCAGAAGAGCTTTATCTTTATTCAGCAAAGACGGGGCGAGGTAAAGAAAGGCTTTGGAGGGCAATCAAGGAGAATAAAAGTGCATAATCTTTCGATATGCATGTGTAAATCTTTTGTTTTTGATGATTTTGTGCTTTAATAAAAACGTATAGTTAATCTATTAAACAAAGATATGCGCAACAATAATTTCACTCGAGTGCCGATCTTGGATAAGGAGGATGTTCCAGAAGAAGTGCAGCAAATGTTTACTAAGTGGGAAGAGGCTACGGGGAAAGTTCCTGAGTGGGCACGTGTGATGGCGAATTGTCCAGTGGTTCTCAAGGAGTTTTTTGACCTTTTTAAAGTTGTTATGGGACCAGGGACAGTTCCAGAAGAGACAAAATGGAAGGTGGCACACCAAGTTTCGGCTCTTAATAAATGTGAGTATTGTGTTGACGTGACCGAGGAGAAGCTTAAATCAATGGGCCTTTCTGAGGATCGAATGAAAGATATCCTTTCGGATGATATAGACTCTCTTTCTCCTGAGGAAAAGGCAGCTGTAATCTATGCGAATGAATCAACTTTAAAAGCGCCTCAAGTTGGGGATGAGATCTTTGAAGAGCTTCGAAAATATTACAATGATGCTCAAATTGTGGAAATCACCTCGGTCATTGGGTTCTTCAATTATATTAATCGTTTCAATGATGCTCTCAGAGTTCTTCCTCAATAGCTAAAGACAGTACAGGGAAGTTAGCAGTCCTATATCGGGATTGCTAATTTTTTTATTTAATGATAATCTATAAAAAAAGTGTACGAGATGAATAGTACGAGGAGGATCTTCCGACTTTTGGTCAAGAGAACACTTTTTACAAATTCGTAATTACTCCCTATGGCACAAGATTTCTATAGTCTTCTCGGCGTGTCTAAATCGGCATCACAAGAGGAGATCAAAAAAGCATATCGTAAGTTGGCGCACAAATATCATCCTGACAAAGTTGGGGGCGATGAAAAGAAGTTTAAGGAAATAAATGAGGCTTATCAATCGCTTTCTAATTCGGAAAAGCGTGCCCAGTACGATCGTTTTGGTCAAACATTTGATCAATCTTCTCGGTCAGGAGGAGGTGGGGGATTTTCTGGAGGTGGTAACCCTTTTGAGGGGTTTGATTTTGGTGGATTCTCCGGTGGAGGCGGGTTTGGATTCTCTGGTGGCATGGAGGATATGTTCTCTGACTTTTTTGGAGGGGGGCGCAGTCGATCGCGTGGCCGTGGCCACGATATCCAGGTAGATGTTGAGATAGACTTTGAAGATATGGTAAAAGAAACGATTCGAGAAATACACCTTCGAAAAAGGATGGTATGTTCCGAATGTCATGGTTCAGGTGGGGCGAAGGGGTCATCCTCAAGTAACTGCTCGGAGTGTGGAGGGGCAGGACAAGTACGAAGAACGGTGCAGACAATATTGGGGCCTATTTCCCAAGTAATGGTATGTCAGAAATGTCGAGGAAAAGGTAAGACCTTTTCTAGTGTGTGTTCGAAGTGTCGTGGAGAGGGTATAGCCGAAGAGGAAGAAACAATTCGGGTAACGATTCCAGCAGGTATTAATGATGGGCAAACACTCTCACTTTCAGGCAAGGGTGAGGCGGGAGAACAAGGATCATCTCCCGGAGATCTCTATGTTACAGTACATGTTCGTAAACACAAACACTTTAAGAGGGAGGGTTCGGATCTGCATTCTTCAATTCATATATCTTTGTCGCAAGCCGTATTGGGGGATCGTGTGTCAGTTGAAACGCTTGGTGGAGAAGAGATCATTATGAAGGTTCCTGCAGGCACACAATCAGGGGAGCTCTTTCGTATTCGTGAGGGAGGATTCCCATCATTGGAGAGGCGCGGAAGAGGAGATCATATTGTTACGGTTACTCTTGCTGTTCCAAAGAAGCTTTCTCGAGACCAAAGAAGGATCATTGAATCTTTGAGGGACGAGGGGTTATAAGGGGGGGCTCTTGACAGATGAAAGAACTTTGTGTACCATAGCGAAGTACGCTGTTTTTCGAAAAAATTAAAGAAAGAAAAGGAGAAGAAAAGAGGTTTTGGCAATTCGCATGAACGTGGAATGAAGCCCTTTTGCCCTCTCTTTTTATGTTATGTAAATATTTATGGGGAATTCAAAGGATGTGATTCGTATCGAGGGTGTGGTCACAGAAACACTCCCAAGTACGACCTTCCGGGTGAAATTAGAGAATGACCACGAGATCTTGGCTCATATATCAGGAAGGATGCGAGTGCATTACATCCGTTTGCTTCCAGGAGATCGAGTGATGGTGGAAATGAGTCCGTATGATCTCATGAAAGGGCGTATTATAAAAAGGCTGTAGAATATTTGAAGACATTATGAAAGTCCGAGCATCTGTGAAAAAAATGTGCGATCGTTGCAAAGTTGTGCGACGAAGAGGAAAGGTATATGTGATCTGTTCAACTCCTAAGCATAAGCAGCGACAGGGGTAGTTTTTGTTTTTCTATTGATTAACGAGATATTGTATGGCGCGTATAGCAGGTATTAACATTCCCGATCAGAAACCAATTGAGATTTCCCTTACTTCGATCTACGGTATTGGACGAGTAACAAGTCAAAAGATACTTGACTCTTTGCACATTGACCGAGGAAGGAGAGTAAAGGATCTTTCAAGTGATGAAGTAAATCGACTTCGTGAAAGTATAGAAAAGAGCTATAAAGTTGAGGGGGATCTCCGTCACTTGGTAAAGACCAATATCAAGCGATTGAAAGAGATCAACTGTTATCGGGGGACTCGTCATCAGAAAGGACTTCCAGTACGCGGGCAACGAACAAAGACGAATACAAGAACTGTTCGTGGGAACGTGAGGAAAACGATGGCAAGTGGAAGGAAGTCGGCATCCGATAAGACCTAATAAAGAGCTATGGCACAAGACACCACATCAGTTATGGAAGAGAATGTTGAAGGGGTAACAAAAGTTACTCACGAGGAAGTTACCTCAGAAGTTTCTGAGAAGGCTTCAGCTGCCTCTTCTCGCAAGAAAGCGAGTAAGAAGCGTTTGGTTTTTAAGGGACAGGCGCATATTCAATGCACATATAACAATACCATGATCTCAGTGACGGATTTGGGAGGAGCTGTATTAGGTTGGTCAAGTTCAGGTCTTTTAGGGTTCAAGGGTGCAAAGAAATCTACTCCGTATGCTGCGACGCAGGTGGTTGCTGATGTTGTTGAAAAGGTTCGAAAATATCAAGTAAAGGAGTTGGAAGTGTTTGTGAAAGGAGTTGGGAGTGGTCGTGAAGCAGCTATTCGTGCTTTTTCTAATAATGGATTTACTTTACTTTCTATCAAGGATCTTACGCCGATTCCGCATAACGGGTGTCGGCCAAAGCGACCAAGAAGGGTTTAAGGGTTTAATTTAAAGGATATATGGCGAGAACATTGGATGCTAAGTGTAGATTGTGTCGACGCGCTGGAGATAAGCTTTTTCTTCGCGGAGATCGTTGTTTTTCACAGAAATGTGCCATGGTACGTCGTCCATACGCACCGGGCATTCATGGAAAGGATGGTCGTCGGGGAGCGAGTGAATTTGGACGGCAGTTGGCGATGAAACAGAAGATCAAGCGAATTTATGGTGTATTGGAGCGACAATTTCGTAAACATTTCGAAGAAGTTCGAAATAAAAAAGGAGTTGCTGGAGACCTTCTATTGATTCGTTTGGAAAAGCGATTTGATAATGTTGTCTATCGAATGGGGTTAGCATCATCTCGAGCTCAGGCAAGACAAATGATCACACACGGAGCATTTGCATTGAATGGTATGAAATTGGACATTCCTTCTGCAGCGGTTCGGATTGGAGATGTTGTTTCGGTGCGAGCTGAGAAGGCGGAGAAAAAGAGTATACAGTCTATCCGCGAGTCGCTCAAGAGCAAGAAAGATTTTCCTGTGTGGGTAGATGTCGATAGCAAGAAGCTTTCTGGAACAATTAAAGCAGATCCAACCCGGGAAGATATTGATGCAAACGTAGATCCTCAGATCGTTGTTGAGTACTATTCCAAGTAAACTTTTTCATTTAGGATCTTTTCAATGATATTGGATCGATCCCCGGAATAATTTTTTAAGAGAAATTCATGGAGCAGAAAATTCTTCCCCCAAAAAAGGTTGTTTCTGTCGAAGAGGGAGTCGACAAGGGAACGATCACCATCGAGGGGTGCTACCCTGGTTATGGTTCGACGTTGGGAAACTCGTTGCGTCGTGTACTGCTTTCTTCTCTTCCTGGAGCAGCTATCGTTTCTGTGAAGATAAAAGGGGTCAAACATGAATTTTCCACGATCCCAGGTGTGTTGGAGGACGTGGTTCAGATCATTCTCAACCTCAAGAAGATACGTCTTCGATCAAATAGCGATGAGCTAATAAAGGCAACACTTAAGGCGAAGGGAGAAAAGGTTGTGACCGCCAGCGATTTTAAAGTCTCTTCGGAGGTGGAGATCGTGAGCAAGGATGCTGTTGTGGCTACTTTGACCGATAAGAAAGCGGAATTGGACATGGAGGTGGAAATAGTTCGTGGTATCGGGTATGTTCCTGTAGAACAGCAGATTCGTGAAGAAAAGGAAGTTGGTATGATCGCCGTGGATGCTATTTATACACCCGTTCGACGTGTGAACTTTACAGTTGAAAATATGCGTGTTGGAAAACGAACTGATTATGAAAAGGTGATATTGGACATAGAAACGGATGGAAGCGTTACGCCAAAGGAGGCATTTGATTATTCGGTTGGTATTTTGATCGATCAATTTTCTTTTTTGGCCCAGAAAGACGGGGAGAGTGATGTGAAAGTAAAATAAGTAGGGTTCTAAGGAGCAAGGCGTATGCAAAAACGTAAAGAAGGAAGAACATTTGGAAGGACAAGAAATCAGCGTAGTGCCCTCATGCATGGACTTATGGCTGACTTGATCGAGCGTGAGAAAATAACGACAACCTTGGCAAAGGCTAAAGAGTTGAAACGAATTATGGATCGGGTGGTTATTACGGCGAAGAAGGTGCATCAGCCTGAGGTATCAGTCTCTGCTATCAGAAGACTGCAGGTTATCCTCCCAGAAAAGTCTGTTCGAAAGTTTCGAGATGCAGACTTTATAAAACGATTTTCAGAGAGGACTAGTGGATTTACCCGAGTGATCAAATTAGACCCGAGAAAAAGCGATAGCGCGGAGTTGGCTGTTATTGAATTTGTATAAGCTATGAATACTATTACACGAAGGTACCATTTATTTGATGCGAAGGGCCAGATTCTCGGTCGACTTTCCACCGAGATCGCTCGTATTTTAAGTGGGAAGAATCGAGTGGATTTTACGCCACATATTGATGCGGGTGATTTTGTGGTAGTGATCAATACCGACAAGATCGATGTGACAGGCGGAAAAGAACAAAAAAAGGTTTACTACTCTTTCAGCGGATACCCGGGAGGCATTAGTTCTATTACTCTAGAGAAATTGCGTGAAAAGGATTCTCGCAAGATCATTGAAAAGGCAGTGTACGGCATGCTTCCAAAAAATCGACTGCGATCTCCTCGAATGGCACGACTATTGCTCTACAAGGGAGAGGAACATCCTCATAAGACAATTCATATTACTCACGAATAAAGCGAATGACTATGGCCACTACAAAGACTGCCGCCTCAGCTGAAAAGGCGACCAAGAAAGAGAAATATTTTTATGCTGTTGGACGACGAAAGTCTGCTGTTGCTCGCGTTCGCCTATACGCTCAAAAGAATCTCAAAGAAAATGAGGTGGTTATTAATGGTAAGACCATTCAAGAATATGTGACCGTTGAGGAGCTTAAGGAATCTTTGCTGACACCATTTGTGTTGACTGGACAAAACAAAGGTTTTCGAGTGACGATCGTAGTGCGAGGGGGAGGTATTCGTGGACAGGCGGAGGCGATACGACTGGGTATTGCTCGTGCTTTGACACTTTTTGATGAAAACCTGCACCCAGTACTTAAGTCTGCCAAGCTTTTGACTCGTGATGCTCGTAAGGTGGAGCGAAAGAAACCGGGACTTAAGAAAGCTCGTCGTGCTCCACAGTGGGCGAAGCGCTAGAAAAGCCATATTATACAAAAAAATATCTGTCCCTTGGGCAGATATTTTTTATTATATGGGGGAATGTTTATTTTGTAGAACCTCTTATCCTCCAAAGAATCCAGTTGGTTCAGGGAAATCGATAGAAAAGAGTGTGGTTTGTCCATCTTTCTGATCGGTATAGTAGATCTTGTCGTCGCGAGCGCTCATGAACACGAGAGGATCTTTGGTTGTAACGGTTTTAAGGATAAATCCTTCTTGTCCCCCGCGCATATCTAAGGCAAGTACTTTTATTTCTGTCCCCTGGCTGAAAAGAATGTGTTCGTAATCCTTGCTCCACTGCACGTTGGAGATTGGGTCGAAGAATCGAGCTATTTGGAGTATCGTATCCTCAGAACGTTGCGGTTGTGTTTCCCACTTCTCGGTAAAGTAGACGAATACCTCGTGCTTGTTCCAGAAGAGAAGTTTTTTCCCATCATCAGAGAATTGTGCTCCCTCAATAAGGGATGCGATCTTTTTGGTATAAGTATTGTTGTCAAAGACGTTGTGGATAAAAAGATCTTTTTGAGAATTGATAAGGGCGATCTTTCTATCGTCATAGACGATCAATCTGTGTGGATCATTGTCATTTTCTGAGAGCGCGGTGGTGGTGATCTGCACGGGGGAGGACCCCGTGTCCAACGTATAGCGATAGAAGATGTGGTTCTCAGACCGAAGTACTATGATGTGGTCGGTGTAGAAGTCATAACCTAGGATATTTTCTGCCACAAGGGTTGGTTGTACTGTCGTGTCGGACAAGTTGATCTTCCAAAGAGACCCGTTATTTATAAAGTATAAAGTCTTTCTTTCGTTCGGGGACCATCGGGTGACCATGGGAATCCACCCTTTGGGAAGGAGTGTGCTTAACAGTTGAGGCGTTGTGTTTTGACCAATTGAAAGAATAATATGGTCTTCATTATAAGAGGGTTCACTCGGCACGGTGGTTCCCGTTTGTTTTTCCCCCTGGGTGGGAATCTCGATTGGAACAAGGAGCATGTCTTCACGTGGGGACCATTCGATGTTTTGGAGTGGGTCCGACGTGAGTGAAGTTTCTTCGGACGTATATATCTCTTGTGATGCATTGTTCTTGGTATCGGCAATAACAATTTTAAGCGACATCGGTTTACTTGGATCACTTTCTGCTATGGCGAGCAGTGTGTCCCTCGGCGCAGGAAAGAATCGTGTGATCATTGCTGTTTTATCGTACTGAACTGTTGGGTATTCTGATCGGGGAAGAATGATATTCCAAAATTCTGTGGAAATGCCGCTTTGTACGGTTACGTTCTTGTTCCAATCTTGAAACCCATCTTGATGCACTCGGATAGAGTATTCTCCCGGTCTAAGACCGTCAATGTGGTAGGATTTATTGAGATAATTGACCTTGCTGGTGGGGGCAGGCTTCCCATTGATATCTATGAGTATTCGTTCCGGATTTGACTTAAGAGTGATGGATCCGGAAAATATAAAAATACCTCGGTCAAAGCTATATCGATAGCCGAGGGCATAAAAAATAAGTAGCGGAGTAATGATAAAAAAGCCGATCACTAGGAACCAAAAGAAGAGGCGTCTGATCACAAGAGTGTAAAAACAAATGTAAAAATGATTGTCTCTATTATAGCAAGAAAAGGTACGCTCGGAAAGACCTCCTCAAACTTCTCAGAATGTGGTATGATCGTGATGTACTATGTTGCGAATAAACATCTAGACATATGGAAAAACTACTTGTTCAATACGGGATCTCTGGTGCGATGCTTGGGGATATTCTTTTTTTTCTCATTTTGGCCGCGATTGGCATTGGACTGGGGTTTTTAATAGGCAGATACCGTCTCATGGCTTTGCTTGCTAGTGTGTATTTTTCTTCCGCTTTGTTTGCTATCGTTCCTGCGGAGTATGTTCCAAAAGATCCTATATATGTTCTTGTAGCATTTACTATGCTAGTTTTGGCGCTCACGTTCTTGGATGAGTATCTTTTTGACGTAAATGCAGAAGTGGCTGAAAATGTGTGGAGAGGGGTCATAGTTGGCTTTCTTGCCGTTGGAGCGTTTGTGAGTGCTGCCACCGCATTGGTTCCGTGGAACGTTCTATCTGATATTATTTCAAAGCAAACGTACGGATACCTTGCGGGCCCGTGGGCTCGGGTTTTTTGGATGGTATTCCCGTTGTTGTTCCTTTTTGTAGTAAAAAAGAAATGGAGATAGTTTGGGGGATTTGACATATCGATTATTTTCCGTACACTTACTGTGTGTTTGGCGAAGGCCATGTTTTTTGTAGTAATAGGATTGTTTGGGCGCATAGCTCAGTCGGTAGAGCAGTTGCCTTTTAAGCAAACGGTCGGGGGTTCGAATCCCTCTGCGCCCACCAAACAAAAAAAGAACCCGTTTTTTGTGTACAATGTGTAAAAGGCTCTGGTGAGGGAATCCTGGGCACAGAATGCCTGCCCTTGACAAGAATTTCATGTTTTGTTATGATTCTCAAAGATACGTGCGATATGGCGTGTTGTTGTGATAGTTTTTCTTTTTTTGTTTTACTCTTTTTAAACTAAATAATCATTAAAGAGCAAACGATAAATGTGTTGCGAGAAGTATTTTTTCGCCACCCTTATCGGATATAAAAGTATATGGCGGAGCAATTTCAACGAGTTAAGCCTCACGTAAACGTTGGTACTATCGGACATGTTGACCACGGAAAGACTACTCTTACCGCGGCTCTTTTGCATGTTTTGAGTTTGAAGGGTCAGGCTAAGGAGCGAAGGGTTGATGAGATCGACAATGCTCCAGAAGAGCGTGAGCGTGGTATTACCATTGCTACAGCTCACTGTGAGTATGAATCAGATGCTCGGCACTACGCACATGTGGATTGTCCTGGACATGCCGACTATATCAAGAACATGATCACTGGAGCAGCTCAGATGGACGGGGCGATATTGGTGGTGAGCGCCACCGATGGCCCTATGCCTCAGACACGAGAGCACATTCTCTTGGCTCGTCAGGTGGGCGTACCTGCGATCGTGGTATTTCTCAATAAGGTGGATATGGTAGATGACGCGGAATTGGTAGATTTGGTTGAGGCTGAAGTGCGCGAATTGCTGAGTAAGTATGAGTTTGATGGAGATAACGCAGTTATCGTTCGAGGAAGCGCCTTGAAGGCGTTGGATACAAAGACACCGGAAGATGAGGCTGCAAAGCCCATTCTTGATCTAGTTGCTGCTTTGGATGCCAACATTCCCGATCCAGTTCGAGAGACAGATAAGCCGTATTTGATGCCTATTGAAGATATATTCTCCATTGAAGGACGAGGAACGGTGGTAACAGGAAGAATTGAACGAGGAGAGGTGAATTTGAACGAAGAGGTGGAAATCGTTGGACTTCGTCCTACGGTAAAGACTGTTGTGACCGGTATTGAAATGTTCAATAAGCAATTGGACAAGGGTACTGCAGGAGACAATGCGGGTATCTTGCTTCGAGGAGTTAAGAAGGAGGATGTAGAACGAGGTCAGGTGCTTGCAAAGATCGGATCGATCACACCACATACTGAATTTGAAGGAGAGGTTTATGTGTTGACCAAAGAGGAAGGTGGACGACACACCCCATTCTTCAAGGGATATAAGCCACAATTCTATATTCGAACGACTGATGTGACTGGAGAAGTGGAGCTTCCTGAGGGTACAGAGATGGTAATGCCAGGAGACACCGTTTCCCTTAAGGTAAAATTGATGGCCCCAGTTGCTATGGAGGAGGGAATGCGCTTTGCTATTCGAGAAGGAGGCAGAACCGTAGGAGCTGGTGTAGCAACAAAGATTCTCAAATAAATTGTCTTTTGAAGTGAAAAGTAGTCGGGATGTTTCCTTTAGTGGAGCTGTCCCGACCCTTTTCCCTTAAAAAGTGGAAAAGGTTTTTAAAAAAATTATTGTACGGGAATGGCAACGAAGAAAAATGATTCTGCTCAACAGCAGGCAAGGATACGAATAAAGATCAAAGCTTTTGATAGCAAGATCATTGACCGATCAGCGCGAAAGATCATTGAAACAGTTGAACGAGCGGGATCAAAGGTTACAGGGCCAGTTCCTCTTCCGACCGAGATCCATAAGATGACTGTAAACAGCTCAACATTTGTGCACAAGGATGCTCGTGACCAGTATGAGATGCGCGTGCACAAGCGTTTAGTTGATATTGTGGATCCGAATCCGAAGACAATAGAGGCTCTGACCAATATTGATCTTCCGGCTGGAGTGGATGTAGAAATTCGAATGTAGACGATCTTTAGAAGTTTAAGTGAGGAGAGTGTTTCGAAACCTGTTAAAGTCCTTCTATTAAGGAGGGATACTAAATGGGGCATATGACGCGCAGTATGCGCGCCGGCCTTCATTTGACCGGCTTTTTTATTAGTATAGATGCATCCTGACCGATTAAGATTTTTCTAGTAGTGATCATTGTTTATGAAATGTATAGTAGGAAAAAAATTAGGCATGACGACGATGTATAGTGCAGAAAAGGGTGCTCGAACACTTACGATTTTGGAATGTCTTCCTAATGCTGTATCATTTGTTCGAACGCGGGATCGTGATGGGTATGTTGCTGTTCAACTTTCTTACCCTATATCCTCAAGAAAGCAGGGAAAGAAAGAATTTCGAATGGAAGAAGATGTGCAGGCGGAGGTGGGTTCTGAGGTTACAGTTGCCAATTTTTCCGAAGGAGATAAGGTGGTTATTATCGGCACGACCAAAGGGAAAGGTTTTCAGGGTGTAGTGAAGAGACATGGATTCAAGGGGTCTGATCAAACACATGGACACAAGCACGATCACCGCGCGCCTGGCTCTATTGGTTCTTCCTTTCCAGAACATGTAGTAAAAGGAAAACGCATGGGGGGACGGATGGGTGGAGAGCGATGTACGATAAAGGGATCGAAGATAGAATACATTGATCTGAATAAGAATATTATAGGAGTCTGCGGAGCAGTTCCCGGAAGTATTGGTAGTATTGTTTCTGTGCGAAGTGCCGAATGAATTATTGAATATGAGTATGATAAAAATTCCAGTGTTGAATACTGTTGGTAAGAAAGTGGAAGACCTCTCTGTTTCGGAGAAAGTGTTTGGTTTGGCATGGAATGAGGATCTTTTGCACCAGGCTTACACGATCATCGCGGGAAATCTTCGTTTGGCAACAGCACATACCAAGAACCGTGCAGAACGTGCTGGATCAGGAAAGAAGCCCTGGAAACAGAAAGGAACGGGACGGGCACGTGTAGGATCTGTTCGAAGTCCGATCTGGCGTAAAGGAGGGATAACCTTTGGCCCAAGAAATGAGAGAAACTATGTCCGTTCTTTGAATGTGAAGATGCGAAGAAAAGCAACGGCAATAGCTTTAAGTGGAAAGGTTCGAGAAAATAATTGTGTGGTGATAGAAATGCCTGAAACTGTTTTTGAAAAGACCAAGGATATGGCAAAGGCCATTGATTCGATGAAATTGAAGGGTTCTGTGATCTTGGGAATTGGTCGAGAGGAAGAAAAAGCACTTCGATCATTGATGAACATTGAGAAAGTACAAGGAGTATTTGCTGAAGATTTGAATGTATACACAGTTCTCAATACCAAGAATTTGATACTAACCAAGCAGGCGGTACAAGCTTTGGAAAAACGATTACAATAACGATTTGATCTGAATTAGTAAAAACGTATGGCATTTTTTACCCAAAAAACTGAAGATGAGACTAAGAAGGTAGCTCCTAAGAAAGCAGCCTCTAAAAAGGTAGCCCCGAAGAAAGTGGCCCTTCCTGTTTCTTCAAAGAATAGTGCGTATGCTGATATCTTGCTTCGTCCTATGGTAACGGAGAAGGTTCACGCAATATCCACGTCAGGGCAGTATGCTTTTTTTACGAATTATGATGTGAATAAATTTGAGATCAAGAAAGCCGTGGAACAGATATATGGAGTTCATGTAAAGAGTGTTTCTACCTCACGTGTAAAGCCGAAGAAGCGTGTTCGTGGAAAAGATGTGGGATATACTAGACGGCTGAAAAAAGCGATTGTTTCTCTTCGGAAAGGGGAAACGATAGCATTATTTGAAGGAGTATAAACAAGGAATATGGCAATTAAGATATATCGAAAAAATACGGCTGGTCGACGTGCAATGTCTGTTGTGAAGTCAGACGTTGTAACGGAGAAGAGTCCAGAGAAGCGCTTGCTCAAAACGATCCAGAATTTTTCTGGTCGCTCTGGGGGAAAGATTTCCGTCCGTCATAAAGGAGGGGGGCATAAGCGTCGGTACCGAATGGTTGATTTTACGCAGGATAAGTTTGGAATCCCGGGTCGTGTTGTAGCTATCGAAAAAGATCCTTACCGGTCCGCTCTGATCGCGCTAGTGCAATATGCTGATGGTGACAAGTGCTACGTGGTTGCAACGGCCAATATGAAAGTTGGCGTATCAATAGTCTCTGGTGAAAATGCCCCTATAGAGGAGGGAAATCGGCTAAAGCTCAAAAATATCCTTTCTGGACATACGGTATGCCTTATAGAAATGACACCTGGAAAAGGAGCACAAATTGTTAGAAGTGCTGGGTCTATGGCGACTGTTATGGGTCAAGATGGCGCAAAGACACAGGTCAAGTTGAGTTCAAGCGAGATTCGATTGGTAAACTCTGAATGTTATGCTACTATCGGACAAGTGAGTAATTTTGAACATGGATCTGTTCGCATTGGAAAGGCGGGACGAGCTCGATGGATGGGACGTCGTCCGGCAGTTCGAGGATCGGCAATGAACCCGGTAGATCACCCACATGGAGGAGGAGAAGGAAAGCAGGGAATCGGACTCAAGCAACCAAAGACTCCATGGGGAAAGACGGCGCTGGGAAAGAAGACGCGAAGAAAGAAGAAGGCAAGCAGTATATTTATTCTCAAGCGAAGAACAAAGAAGCGATAATTATATATAGAGTGAGATTTGTATGGCAAGAAGTTTAAAGAAGGGACCATTTGTGGATTATCGGGTGATCCGAAAGATCCAGGGAAAGAAACCTGGAGAAGCGGGACTTATAAAGACCTGGGCACGAGATTGTACTATTGCTCCGGATATGGTCGGGTTTCGTTTCGGGGTACATAATGGAAAGACATTTGTTGAGGTGTTGGTGACGGAAGATATGGTGGGACATAAATTGGGAGAATTTTCTCCAACACGGCACTTTGTCCGTCATGGTGGAAAGATCCAGAAAGAGATGGAGCAAAGCAAGAAAACAAGCGCCGCTCCTGCTGCTGGAAAGAAATAATTATAATCGAGTACGCGTGTGAAAGTACGAGCATTTCTGAAAAATTATAGAGTTTCTCCTCGCAAAGTGCGTCTTTTAACGACGCTTGTGAAAGGTTTGCCGGTGGAGGATGCAATGACGCAGCTTGATCGATCGAGTAAACTGTCATCGCTGCAGGTGAAGAAGTTAGTAGTAAGTGCATTGGCGAACGCTGAGAATAATTTCGGTTTAGATCGAAAAAACCTGTACGTCTTCGAAATGCGTGTTGACGAGGGGCCAACCATGAAACGATGGATGCCGCGTGCATTTGGACGAGCTACAGAGATTCATAAAAGAACATCGCGCATTACTTTGGTTCTGGAGGAATTTGTTGAAGGGGCGGGAAGAAAGACCAAGGAGGAAATAGCTGCAGAGAAGAAGAAGCGTAAGAGTGACGAAAAGAGGAAATTGACAGATAAGAAGAGATCAGACCTTAACAAAACAGATGTTAAATCTGCAGAGAAAAAGGGAAAGAAATCAGGCGGTTTTTCTCAGAAGATGTTTCAGCGAAAATCAGCATAACATATTTTACTACCTGTAATTATGGGTCAGAAAGTAAATCCAGTAGGACTGCGAATCGGGATCAACAAGACATGGGCGTCTCGTTGGTTTGGGAGTGGAAAGAATTTTTCTAAGCGATTGGAGGAAGATATTCGTGTCCGTGAATTCATCACGAAGCAGTGGAAATCGGCTTCTGTGGCGGATGTGGCTATTGAACGATCACGAAACTTCATGCGGATTATTGTTCGAACTTCTCGACCCGGAGTTATTATTGGAAGGGGTGGTTCTGGAATAGAAGATATGATCCAAAAGATCAAGAAACATTTTTTTTCAGGCACAAAAGATGAGATCAAGATGGACATTCAAGAAATTCGAAACTTTGAGGAGAGTGCATCATTACTGGGACAGAATGTCGCAGAACAGCTAGAAAAACGCACACCATTTCGAAGAGCTTTAAAATCAGCGTTGGATCAAGCTGAAAAGAATCGAGAGATCAAAGGAGTGAAGATAGCAATATCAGGGCGATTAGGAGGAGCGGAAATGTCGCGAGATGAGTGGCTTTCGAGAGGTTCGATCCCTTTGCATACACTGAGAGCAAATATTGATTATGCACATACCAATGCGTATACCACCTATGGAGTGATCGGCGTAAAGGTATGGATCTATAAAGGGGAGGCAATTGTTGACCGGAATGAAGTGAGTAGTGAGGACGTTGAGAAATCAGAGAAATAAGTAAAGAACAAGGACAACGCGTATGTTGATGCCCAAGAAGACAAAATTTAGAAAGATGCAACGAGGTGGCATGCTGAAGGGCCCAACGGATAAGGGTGCTCGGGTAAGCTTTGGAAGTTACGGAATAAAGGCTATGACAGCAGGGCTTGTTTCTGCTCGTCAGATCGAGGCCTCAAGACGCGCGATGACTCGTTATGTACAGCGAGGTGGGAAGATCTGGATTCGCATATTTCCCGATATGCCAATGACCAAGAAGGGTGCCGAAACTCCTATGGGAAAGGGAAAAGGAGCTGTTGATTTTTATGTAGCAAAAGTTCGACCAGGGCGCATATTGTTTGAGATGGATGGAGTGAGTGAGGACATTGCAAAAGAGGCAATGCGTCTGGCATCTCATAAATTGGCAGTGAAGACTCGATTTGTACGAAGACACGCTCAATAATATTGGACATATATGGAAAAGTTTAATGAAATCATTGGAAAGAACGTGGATGAATTGAAGATCCTTGCTGCGGAAACCCGGGAGTCTTTGCGTGTTGCTCGATTTGACAGATCGACCAAAGAGGTGAAGAATAACCGGTTACAGCGAGCCACTCGTCGTTATCTTGCTCGACTGCTGACAGCGATTGGGCAGAAGAGTAAACAGGTTTAATTTATACATGACAAGTCAATCAATTCTCTATGGAAGCAACAGTGATGCAAAAATTTAGCGGAACAATTATTCGAAAGAACGGAAGTACTCTTGTGGTTGAGGTTGTGACATATAAGACGCACCCAAAATATCTCAAGAAATACCGATCATCGAAGAAATATCATGTTCATACTGATTCAGATGCCCAGAATGTGGGAGATGTGGTTGAATTTGTGGGGTGTCGCCCGATCAGTAAGACCAAAAAATTTAAAGTTGTTGAATAAGACATATGATACAGGCGGAAAGCAAATTAGTAGTGGCAGATAATTCCGGAGCGAAAGTGATCGAGTGCTTTAAGGTGCTCGGAGGAAGTCGAAGACGATACGCAGGCATCGGAGATATTATCGTGGCTTCAGTGAAGTCATCTGATCCTCGTGGAGCAGTAAAGAAGGGTAATAAGGTTCGAGCGGTTATTGTAAGACAGAAGAAAGCTTTTCGTAGGAAGGATGGTTCATACATTCGATTTGACGATAATGCCGCTATCATTGTGGAAAAGAAGGAGCCGAAAGGAACGCGTGTATTTGGTCCGGTGGCGAGAGAGTTGCGTGACAAGGGTTTTAATAAGATTATATCGTTGGCACCGGAAGTTTTATAATAAACAATACGCATAATGCAAACCAGTATACGAATGTAACGAATGAAAATATCCTCGGAAGGATTCACCCGTAACATTCGCACAGAATTTGTAACATTTGCATCGATAATCATATGAAGATTCGAAAAGGAGATACAGTTGCTATGCTTGCCGGAAAGGATTCCGGAAAGAAGGGTATTGTGGAAAGAACCATACCGACTCGTTTGCGCGTGGTTGTAGCTGGACTCAATACGGTAAAACGACATAAGAAGCCTCGCAAGCAGGGAGAGAAAGGACAGATCATGGACGTTCCAAGTGCGGTGGATGTCTCGAATGTGGCTTTGGTTTGCCCGTCATGTTCTAAGATCGCTCGTGTAGGATATGTGATTGATGAAAAAACTGGGAAAAAGAATCGGTCCTGTAAAAAATGTAATGCTATACTGTAGGGTATGAAGACACTTTCTCTGAAAAATAGGTATGAGACTAAAGTAAAGCCAAGCTTGGCGTCGGAGTTTGGGTACAAAAACGTATCTAATGTTCCGAAGATCGTTAAAGTAACGGTAAATGTTGGTGTGGGAAAAATTCACAAAGAAGATCAGCAAATAAAGGATGTTGTGAATACGATCTCGGTGATCACTGGACAAAAACCTCTTCAAACGGTTATCAAGAAGGCTATTGCTGGATTTAAGGTTCGTGAGGGAGCGCCAGCTGGTGTTAAGGTAACGCTCAGGAAGCAGCGTATGTGGGATTTTCTTGATCGATTGGTGCATGGAGCTTTACCACGAACAAGGGACTTTCAAGGGATAACGCAGACCTCCGTTGACCGATCGGGAAATCTCAATATTGGTATTAAGGAGCACATTATCTTCCCTGAGATCCGACCAGAGAGAGTATCAAGAATATTTGGAATTCAGATCACAATTACAACGACAGCAACGAGTTATAAAGAGGGAACAGCACTTTTTCGAGCGTTGGGATTCCCAATTCAGAAAGAAAAGAGCAATCGTTAATCTATTTCTAAGAAGAGTGAAAACGTATGGCGAAAACATCGGTACAAGCACGAGCGGAAAAAAAGCCAAAATATTCGACACGAGTAGTTCGACGTTGTTGGAAGTGTGGTAGAAAACATGGCTATATGCGACAGTTTAACATGTGTCGAATTTGTTTCCGAGAGCTAGCTTCCAAAGGAGAGATCCCCGGTGTACGAAAGTCGTCGTGGTAGCAGTAAAGAGGTGGGAGAAGGAATTTATGTGATGCCTTCGGGCATATCGGTAGATTCCATAACTTAATTCACGAAATCAGTTTCTATGTTGGATCAAATCAGCGACATGCTTACAAGAATTCGTAATGCTCAGATGGCTCGAAAGAAAGAGGTATTCATACCGGCTTCGAATTTGAAGTGGGCGATCGCAAAGATTCTTGAAGGCCGAAAATTCATTCATTCTGTGACTAAGGTGGAAATAGAGAATCGTCCGATGATGAAGGTGGTTTTGGGATATCGACAGATATCGAGAACGGAACGTCAACCGGCTATTTCTGAGATCCGACGTGTGAGTCGACAAGGACAGCGACGCTATGTGCAACGAGATGATATTCGAAAGATCAGAAGCGGATATGGAGTAGCGATCATTTCAACTTCTCAGGGAGTGATGACTGGTGAAGATGCTTATAGAAAGGGACTGGGAGGAGAATATATCTGTCAGGTTTGGTAAAGTTTCGTGGGTTCATAAAGTCCGTAACGTATATATATGAGTCGAATAGGAAAAAAACCAGTGCAGATTCTTGATGGAGTGACCATTGAGATGGAGAAACCCAGAACGGTTATCGTTAAGGGTCCGAAAGGGACGCTTACTTTTCGATACGAACGAGAGATGTCTGTTGAAGTAAACGCTGAGACAAAAGAGGTTGCCGTTACGGTAGCTCGCTCATCAAAACGGTCACCTGCGCTTTGGGGTACAACAGCGCGTATTTTGGAGAACATGATCTTGGGTGTCAAAAATGGTTTTCAGAAGCAGCTTGAATTGAATGGTGTTGGGTACCGTATGGCTCTGAAGGGAAGATCATTGGATCTAGCACTTGGATTTTCACATCCTGTTGTTGTGGCTATCCCTGAAGGTATTGATGCAAAGATAGAGGGAAACGTAATGACGATCACGGGAATTGACAAAAGAGCTGTCGGGCAATTTACAGCCAACATCCGCGCGCTCAAGCCGGTTGAGCCATATAAGGGAAAGGGATTCCGTTATGTTGGTGAGATCGTGAGACGCAAAGAAGGGAAGAAGGCTGGATCCGGATCATAATTAAATCTACGATAAGTCTATGAATGTTTCAAAGAATAACCACCGTTTACAACGAGCACGTCGTGTTCGATCAAAGATCTCTGGTACGAGCACAAAGCCTCGCCTGAGCGTTTTTCGAAGTTTGCGTGGTGTTTCTGCACAGGCGATCGATGATGAGAAAGGAATTACTTTGGCAAGTGTCACTTGGAAAGAGATGAAAAAACCTTTTAATAAAGATACCGTAGAGCAGGCTCGAGAGATCGGGAAATTGATTGGACAACGATGTTTGGAAAAGAAGATCCAGGAAGCAGTGTTCGACCGTTCCGGGTATGCCTATCACGGGAAGGTGAAGGCGGTGGCTGATGGAGCGCGTGAAGCTGGACTCAAGTTTTAATAAATCAATCTACATCTTACATTGAGGATATGCCAAGAAACAAGAGACAACAGAAAAGAGAGAAGCCGGAATTTGATCAAAAACTTCTTGACCTTGCCCGAGTTACCCGTGTGGTAAAGGGAGGTCGTCGTTTTCGATTCCGTGCAACACTTGTCATTGGAAACAGAAAGGGGAAAGTGGGTGTTGGAGTAGCAAAGGGTGCTGATGTGTCTGACGCTATCAACAAGGCTTTTGCTGCTGCTAAGAAAAGTATGATCACAGTGCGCCTTGATGGAAATACGCTTCCTCATGATGTAACAGCAAAATATGGAAGTGCTAAAGTATTGCTTCGACGTGCACCGGAAGGACGTGGACTTATCGCTGGTGGAGCGGTGCGATCAGTAGCAGATCTTGCTGGTATTCGTGATACAGTGTCAAAGTCTTTTGGAACATCCAATAAAATTAATGTGGCTAAAGCAACCTTATTGGCTTTGGACAGTATTCGTCACGATTTGAGAGAGAAAAAGAAGAAACAGGATGGAGAGGTGAAAGACGAACCTCAGAAGGAGGATGTGGTGAAGAAGGTTGATGAGAGCAAAAAGGAGGTCGCTCAACCAAAGAAGAAAGAAGTGAAGAAGTAATTCTATTTATATGCAAATCCATTCTATTTCATCGAGGAATATCAAGAGTCGAAAGCGTATTGGACGTGGCGGAAAACGTGGAACGTACTGTGGTCGTGGAGTGAAGGGACAGAAGTCTCGATCGGGAGTAAGTATCGATCCATTGTTTGAAGGAGGGCGGTCATCTTTGATCGAGCGCATGAAGAAGAACAAGGGGTTCAAATCTCCTCATGCAGAAAAAAATAACGTTTCACTGGCTGATCTCGAGCGATTCTTTCAAGAAGGAGATGTTGTTTCTATGCAATCATTTGTGCGATCCGGTTTGGTGGACAAAACGGGTATCAAATTTGGAGTGAAGATTCTCGGGACGGGAAAATTGACCAAGAAGCTGACCATCAACCCAAATATACGACTTACCGATTCAGCACGTGCTGCAATCGAAAAGTCAGGCGGGACAATCCTAAAAGACAAAGCAGTGTAAAGATGTTGTTGATAAAATTGTATTTATAGAGCCGCCTCATAAGGGCGGTTTTTCTCTTGTATTGGTTGTGGGGAGGTGGTACGATGAAGTTGATCGAAGAGTTGGGTTTAATGTCGAGAGTTCCTAAATGGCATAAATTTTTAGAGTGATATGAATAGAAAGCAAACAGTAAAGAAAGCGCCTGTTATTTTGGGGCAACACGCAAGAAGGCTGCATATTGGCATTGTGGTGGCAAAATTCAATGAGGATATTACAGAAAAGCTTCTTGAGGGTGCTAAAAAAACCTTGTTGGCAAATGGAGTGACAGAAAAAAATATTGAGGTCGCATACGTTCCTGGAGGGTTTGAGATCCCACTGGCGTGTCAGAGAATGGCAGAGTCGAAGCAGAGGTATGATGCTCTTATTGCGATCGGGTGTGTTATTCGGGGTGACACGGATCATTATGTTTACATTGCCAACGAAGCGACACGTGGAACAATGGATGTGATGCTTATGTATAATATGCCGATCGCGAATTGCATTTTGACGGTGAACACACTTAAGCAGGCTCGAGAGCGCTGTGGAAAGGTGGAAAATAAGGGATCTGAGGCAGCTGAGGCAGTATTGGAAATGGTTAGGATATAGTAGGAGATGAGTTAATTCTTTTTGGCATCCCAATGGATAAAAAAAGACTCAATATACTTCTTGACAGGATAAAGAATGAAAAGTGGCGACTGCGGGGAATGTGGCATGCCAGCCCTCTTTATTTGGAGATCTATGGAGAGGGAGAATCAACTAAATATCAGCAAAAATTAAACTTTCCTTTTTGTAAAACATTTGGTATTTGGACACAGGATGGTGCATACCTTGATCTACAAAGGGAGTGGGATGCGGTTGCGCAGCAGATCCGAAGCGAATATCGGAAAGACGATACGTATCTCTTTCATTATGCCGAAAACTGTTTGAAAATGGGGGATGATCTATTGGATCTTTCGAAACTGATGGGGAAAACCCCCCTCCCTTGCCTGTCAAAGAGTGAGTTGGTAGGCATGTACTCTCAGGTCATCCAATCGTGTAAAGAGATGATGCCGTATATGTTTAGTTTGCATTTGGTGGATCTGTTTCTTACAGAAGTCTTTGAGAAAAAGTTCAAGATATATTGTGATCAAAAAGGATTTGATCAGGATCAGTATTTTGATTTTATCAGCGCAATTACTTTGCCAGACAGAAAAATATTTGTACTTGAGGAAAAAAGTAGTCTGATGCGAATGGCATGCTATATCAAGGCGCATCAGATGAGCATGGATTCTGAGTTAGTAAAGAGAAAGATCGCTCAACACACAAAGAAGCATGGATGGATCGGGATGGTTTTAATGGAAGAGAAGCCATATGGTGAAGTTGTCTTTATGCGTAAATTGCAGAAACTACTTCGGACCGATATCGAACATGAGTATAAGACATATAGAAAACAAGAGAGAAGTTTGCGTCTTTTAAGGGGGCGAATCATGAAGGATATTGAGTCTATCCCTCATTTGTATAACTTAGCAATGACCGTTCAACTATTTGGATTTTTGAGGTCTTTTCGAAATGATGTGGTTCATGTGGCACTATTTAATATTTGGCCGATCATTGTAAAGATCACAACTTTATTGAAGATAAAAGTACTTGATATAAAGTACTTGGATGCAAACGAGGTGCATCAGGCTCTTCTGGGTAAGTTACCGTACAAAGATATCATAGCTGAACGAAAAAAGGCTTTTGTGGGTATCATGGCGGGTAACGATCGGTATGTGTTCACGGGGGATGTGGCTCACCTCATTTCCCGGAGTATCCTTTTAAATGATCAAGAGGAGCGGTTGGATAATTCTTTTCGAGGGTCCGTCGCTTTTCCGGGAATTATAAGGGGGACATGCCGTGTTTTGAAGAGTACAAAAGATATGCGTAAGATGAAACAAGGGGATGTTCTGGTTATCTCGATGACCGATCCAAATTATATCCCGGCAATGGAGAAGGCATCCGCTTTTGTTACGGATCAGGGAGGGATACTTTGTCATGCAGCTATCGTGAGTCGGGAGATGAAAAAGCCCTGTATTATTGGTACGAAGGTTGCAACGAAGGTTTTGAAGGATGGAATGTTGGTGGAGGTAGATGCTAACAAAGGTGTTGTGACGATCATTTAGTAGATAATCTTATTAAATACAAAGGATTTATGATCAAGAAATTTTCACAAATTGGAATGGGAGATGCGGGGATCGCTGGAGGAAAGGGCGCGTCTCTTGGGGAAATGATGCAGGCTAAATTTCCGATTCCCCAGGGTTTTGTTCTGATCGCTGAGGCCTTCGAAAAATTCCTCGACGAGGCGGATCTGCGAGTGGAGGTGGATAGTGAGATCAATGATGTAGGGAAGGATAAGATGCATACGGTGGAGCATG
This sequence comes from Minisyncoccia bacterium, assembly GCA_041738235.1. Taxonomy (GTDB): domain Bacteria; phylum Patescibacteriota; class Minisyncoccia; order Moranbacterales; genus JBGSQF01. The sequence continues at coordinate 269,882 of JBGSQF010000013.1, read as the reverse complement.
CGAGTGAACGTATTCAGGATATGATCCTTCGATCTAAGATGCCGGAAGATATTGCGAGTGAGATCCAGAAGTCATTTGAAAAACTTGATACACAATATGTCGCGGTTCGTTCGAGCGCTACGGCGGAGGACTCTCAGAGCGCGGCATGGGCGGGACAATTGGATACATTCCTCAATACGACACAAGAGACGCTTCTCAAAAATGTTCAGCGATGCTGGGCGTCACTTTTTACCCCAAGAGCTATATTTTACCGTATGGAGCAGGGGCTCAAGAAATCTCATGTAAGTGTAGCAGTCGTGGTGCAGGAGATGATCCAGTCGGAGGTATCGGGGATTGCGTTTAGCGTGCATCCTGTGACGGAGGACCGTGATCAGATCATCATTGAAGCCGGGTGGGGACTCGGTGAAGCGATTGTTTCCGGATCGATCACCCCCGACTCGTATGTGGTTTCCAAGAAGAACAAGACCATCATTGATGTTAATATTTCTGAACAGGAGAAGAAATTGGAATATGACGCAAAGACTGGAAAGAACCAATGGAAGACCGTCGAACTCTCGAAGCGCAATGAACAAAAACTTTCTGGTAAGCAGATCATGGAACTCTCTGAAATTATTAAGTGCATTGAAGATCACTACAAATTCCCTTGTGACATCGAATGGGCACTCTATAAAGGAAAATTCTATATCACTCAAAGCAGACCGATAACGACACTTTCATAAGTATTTTCGAACTTAAAATAGTTTATATAGCATGCATCAATCACAGCATCAGAACAAAAACTTGAGAAGTACGGTAAATAGGAAGGGTCCCGTTCTTTTGTTTGATATAGTGACGCTTGGGATCAATTCTCGCGATCAAAAGAAGATATTGAACATGCCCGCAGGTATCGATTACTACATTTCCTACAGTGGGGATGTGTATGTTTTGGAAAAGGAGTATGAAAGATTGGTCTTATACTTTCTGGATCTCTACCGGGTGAATGACCTGGGACATGTGCGGGAGATGTTGAAATTATGGAAAACATTTTATGAGAATGCGGTTCTATATTGTTCATCCGAGGACATAGATCTGAAACAACTTCACAAGATACTTCTCGATCTTTCAACGTTCTTGTATGTTCCCATCGTGGCAGGCGAAGCGTATGAGCAATTTCTTGCATATTATGGGATGAGCCAAGAAGAGTTGCACGCGCTTTGTTCACCGATACGAAAAAACTATGAGAGCCAGGAATGGCGTGACTTTCTCAAACTTGCACAAGATCCTAGTGAGTTAGCTCTGGGTAAACACGTTCATCTTTATGGGTGGACTAACGCGAAATATTTCGAACGAATGCCAAGCACTGAGGAAGATCTCAAGAAGCGTCTACATTCTTATGGAGAGGATCCGATCGAGGAGCTTAAGCAGTTGGAATTTGAGGAACGTGCAACAGATCGGATCATACAGGAGGCGATAAAAAAGTATACTATTTCTGAGGATGTTATTCGAATGGGACGAGAAATGGTGTGGTTACGGAATGAACGCGCTGACGCGACGACTCGTATAGGTGTTTTACTTCGACCATATTGGTCACAGATAGCCACTCAACATGGACTTAAGTATGAGGACCTTCTCTATCTTACATTCGATGAGATAATGATTCTTTCGGAGAAGGGAATATGCCCTGATTTTGAAGTGAGAAAGCGACACTATTGTTATGAAAATATTTCTGGAACTTCATCGGTGAGTCAGAAGAAGAAACTTGAAGAGGGTTTTTCGGATATTACATTCTTTGAGGGAAGGGTGGCCTATTCTGGTAAAGTAAGAGGAGTTGCAAAGACTATCTTGAGAGATGAGGATATATCAAAGATTCAGGAGGGAGACATTCTTGTGGCTACTATGACACTCCCTTCTTATATTCTGGGAATGCAAAAGGCGGTTGCGATCATTACAGATGACGGAGGCATTACTTGTCACGCGGCCATCGTTGCTCGAGAACTCAAAAAACCCTGTATCATCGGCACCAAGATCGCTACAAGAGTACTCAAGGATGGGGATCTGGTAGAGGTGGATGCGGAGCGTGGAGTGGTAAGAATCCTTAATCCGTAAAGAGTCCTTATGGTGCAACAAAAAAAATTTTTTCGCACAGTAACCCGGAATTATCCACCTCTTCTACTCGGATCTATTTGGAGGGGAATGTCTTACCCTGGAGATTATGTCGGACTTCTTGATAATCCCGTTGTTATCACTGACGCTATTTCTGCGAATCATGAATATTGGTATGAAACATATAATATGAATGCCTGCAAGGCATGTTTGGAGAAAGTGATCACACAGGAGGATTTCGGGCGAATACAAATGGAATTCGATCGTCGTGAGGAGAAACTGATGCATTCAACGGAAAAAGGTATTGAGGATTTTCTCACCGCTTTTCAAAATTATTCCCCCGCTGTTTTGATAATATGGGCTTGGGACGAACTCGTTTTTGCGCGCATGAGAACGGAATTGGCAAAGAATGCATCGGAGTCGGAGATGAAGTTATTGTTGGATGCGTTAAATATCCCATTGAGGAATAATTATTACAAGCAAGAACAATATGATCTTGTGACGACGCGTGATATACGAAAGCACATTAAAGAATACGCATGGATACTCTCGCGGTATGGGAGAAATATCCCGTATACTTTTGAGGCTGCGACGGAGAATAAGCGTATCCTGGAGGAAGAGAACTATCTTAATGGGTATGCTCAGGAAAAAGAGGGTATTAAGAATGCGATACGTCGTGCCAAAGAAATACTTGGGCCAAGACAGTCCTATTTGGTAGATTTGATGCAATATATCGTATTTTATCGGACACATCGGACGGATATGCTCAATAAGGCAACCTATGCGTATATTCCAAGGCTGGAAGCGCTTGCCGATACGTTTTACCTCACGTATCAAGAACTCTTGCATTGCATGCCCGAGGAAGTCACACAACGAAAGATTCCTCCTAAAAGAATTATTCAAGAACGAACATGGGCACATTCTATAGTTGTGGCGGACGGCGCCGTTCGATGCGTTGTTGGGGAGGACATGTGGAAAATACAAGAGTGTCTCAAAGAAGATGTGCAGGATGTTTCTTCGCTGACGGGAACGGTGGCATCTCAGGGGAAAATTTCCGGTCTCGTAAAGATTATTCGTGATCCTGAAGATTTCGCGAAATTTGTAGAGGGCGATATCGTGGTTGCGAACATGACGACGCCTGATATGATGCCCATTCTCAGAAAGGCCGGTGCATTTGTGACCGAGGAAGGGGGTATTACATGCCATGCGGCGATATTGAGTCGCGAACTCAAAAAACCCTGTATCATCGGAACCAAGATCGCCACGAAGGTTTTGAAAGATGGTATGATGGTAGAAGTTGACGCTAATAAAGGAGTGGTAAAAATACTAAGATAAGCAAGAACTATGCAAAAAGAGGTTCTTAAGTTGGCCTATACTCGAGATCGACAGATTATCACGCAAGCAGCGTGGTATTATGCGAATTCTCTTGGCATAGAGAAGATGTTGCATATATCTTTGCCTTTTAAGTATCCAGTTGTATATTATTTACATGATGGAGCAGTTGAGATATGGGAAAATTCGCAGTCCGTCCGATATATCCAGGATAAGATACTGTCTAAAAATAAAACAAGCTTGTCTTTTTTGGAGAAAATTCTTAATGACTTTGAGAGTATTCAGAAGGAGTATTTCTATCCAATTTAGCAGAAGAAAAATTTATCGAGCGCATTTGAATTAAAAGAATTTGCAAAACAATTCAAGAAATATTGTGTGCATTTCTTTTATATTTGGAATACACTACTAGATAGTAGAACCCCAGAAGAGTTGAAAGGGATTGTGAAGAGCTGGAGGAGTGGAGATGAGTATTTTGATATCGGAGGAAGAGTTCTTTCTGCGACGTTGGAAGTTCTTTATCCTGAGTTGAGAGGGTATCAAAATTATATTCTTGAAGAAGAAATAAGAAATCCTCCGACGTCGGAAGTCCTTAGATTGAGGAGTGAGCATTTTGTATATATTCCCGGTGCATATGGGGAACAGGAAAGATTGTCTAAATTTGAAAAGAAACATCCGAATTTACTTTTTGAGAATAAGAAGACATCCAAGATCTTAGTGAAAGAAATTATCGGACAAACTGCATATGAAGGAGAGTCAATCAGGGGGCTTGTGAGAGTTGTTCGAAACCTTAGGCATGTTTTGGAGGTTCAAGAAGGAGAGATTATCGTGTCTCCGATGACCATTCCCGAGTTTCTGCCGGCTATGAAGAGGGCGTCGGCATTCATAACCGATGAGGGAGGCATGCTCTGTCACGCGGCCATTGTTGCCAGAGAACTCAAAAAACCCTGCATCATCGGAACCAAGATCGCCACAAAGGTTTTGAAAGACGGGGATCTGGTCGAAGTAGATGTGGAGAATGGGGTGGTAAAGATCATAAAAAAAGAGTCTATTGTCAACATATGAGAAGACCAAAGAGGGAAATCCCAAAGATAGATAATGACAATATCGTATATTTCGGGCAAAGAACGGAACCTTTCCTGGCATCCTCTCTTATACTCAGGGGGCTTGAGGATGTGGAGGTCTTATCTCAAGCAATGCAATTAACACATCCTGTTCCGTGGTTTAAGCATATCGCCGATCATGAGAAACATAATTATGATTTCTTTAATGTACTTGATAAGCGTGATCAGTTTGCTGTTCAGGTGCGGAAAAAGATAGAGACAGAAGGAAAAGAGTATATTGACAACCTTATAAAGGATTGTGAGTCTGCTGGTGAAGACTTGGTCAAATTATCGGAGTCTCTCTTAGTGGAAAAGGATCTTGAGGCGCTACTAACGAACGATCTGTGTGAGAAGATAGGTGTATTTGCTGATAGAGCCTCAACATATAGCGCTTGGTATACGATCGCATTTTTCGAGAAGCCGGAGATGGATATCGTGGATCGGATCTTGCGGGAGCATGCATCGACCGAACAGGAATATGAGAGTTGGTTCGAGGCGGCAACATGTTCGAGTCGTTCAACGGACACGGACAGGGAGCGAAAGCATCTTCTGGATCTTGTACTTCTTAGAAAAGAGAACATTGATGAAAGAATTCGGGAACATGTGCGATCATTTGGATGGTTGGGAGTTCGGTATTTTGTCGGATCATGGTGGACGGAAGGAGATGTTAAAGCACGATTGAAGTTACTGAGCTATGAGGAGGCGGTTCAGGCTTTGAAAGAGGATGAAGCACACAAGGATCAAGTGGACCATTCACTTCGACGGATGCAAGAGATCATGACCTCGGAGGATATGCAGATGGTCTATCAAGTGCGGGATATTGTCTATCTGAGAACTCAGCGCGCGGATTATTTCCATCACGCATGCGCTTTGATGCAACCACTTTTTCGTGAAGCCGCAAAGCGCTTGAACATCTCATACCATGACATACTATATTTCGAACCAAGCGAGGTAACCGAAGCGCTTCAGGGAAAGTATGACCATCAGGCGGAATTGTTAGAGAGGAAACGGGATATGTTGTGTTATTCTGATGAAACGGGTTACGGTGTTCTCTCGGGAGACGCCGCAGCACTATATATATCTGAAAGGTCTGTCTTTGACCAAAGTGCTGAACTCGTACAGAGCTTTAACGGTGTTACAGCATTTCGGGGTAAAGTTGTTGGGAAAGTGAAGATCGTTCTGATTCCCGAGGATGGTGAGAGTGTTGAAAAGGGTGATGTGCTTGTTGCTACGATGACTACGCCGAACTTCATAGCGTCAATGGAACGTGCCGGTGCGTTTATTACCGATGAGGGGGGGATCCTTTGTCACGCCGCCATCGTTTCTCGCGAACTCAAAAAACCCTGCATCATCGGCACCAAGATCGCCACAAAGGTTTTGAAAGATGGTATGATGGTAGAAGTTGACGCTAATAAAGGAGTGGTAAAGATATTGAAAGATATATAATTTTGGTGGATGTTTACCCGCCAGAGGTTTGACGGAGGAGGGCGGAGAAGGGGGCAGTGAGAATTTTGAAGGGTAACTGGTAACAGGTATGAGAAAGAATCTTATTGCAGATACATATATCGACCTGATGTGGGATCAAGAGATGTCCCCGCCGATTCGCAACGCGTCACCGTTTTTTCAGTGTAGCGGATGGAATCAGGACGTGTATTTCTCCTCGTATTATGAAAGTCCAATACAGTACTCTTCTTTTGTAGACAAGGATGCGCATGGTGGATCAATGCATCTTTCATTGACCGCCATGAAGGCTATGACTCGAGAGGTGTTTATGAAGTGTTGGAATGATCCTTTATATTTGCACCAAAGAGATGCGTTGATCCGCGGGTTTATGCGAGAAGTTGATAAGTTATACGAAGGGTCCACGTATGAATGTATTGATCAACACTCTTTCTCATGGGTGGCCAGCAGAGTCGAAAAGATGAAAGATGCTACATGGCACATGAACGCCGCAGCTCATTTTTCGATCTATTTTGATCAGGAATTATGTTGGAAGATCTTAACCGAGTTAAAAGCGGACATTTCAAAAGCACGTTTAGATCTTCTTTGGAAGGACTTAAGTTTTTTGGTGGCGGATTCTTTTGAAATTCGCAGAGAGAAGCAGATCCTTTGTTATTATTTGGAGGAGCTACCAGATGAAGAATTGATAAACAAGTGTCAGTATTTTGAGGCTAACTATAGTTATGTTCCGGGATACAAAGAAACGCTAAGGGCTCTTGATGATAAGTATGGTTCGTTCCGCTCGAGGGCCAAGGCAGTCTTGCAGGAGCGGGAGCAAGAGTCTATGAGAAAGCGTGAACACTTCAAACAGATGTGCCAAACACTCTCTTTGGGGGAAAAAAAACTCGCAGATTATCTGCAATATATCATGGAGATGCGGGATCTGCGTAAAGACACTATTGGAAAAACACTTGCAGTGCTTTATCGCTTGGTAGAACCCCTATTCTCAGATATTGGATTGGAGAATGAATACATTTATTACTGTTCATATTTTGAGATCTTGCGCGGAGCAAAGTATCTCAAAAGCGTTTTAGAAGAGATAAAGGAGCGAAAGAGAACGGGAGTATCATTTCTTATTCCTTATCATGGATCCGTAGAAAAGCAGAATGGTCTTTTTGATGAGAATAAAAAGGTGATCGAGGAATTCACTTTCTCGCAAACTGTACAGAATCAGAAAGATACCTTGCGGGGCCAAGTTGCTTTTTCCGGAGTAGTGAGAGGAGAGGTTAAGGTCATACGACATTTTCAGAAAGAACAAGATTCTTTTTGTGATGGCCAAATATTGGTGACTGGCATGACTCGTCCAGAAGCTGTTTCGATCATGAAGAAAGCAAGTGCCATTGTGACTGAGGAGGGGGGCATTACATGCCATGCCGCTATCGTTTCTCGCGAACTCAAGATCCCCTGTATAGTCGGTACCAAGATCGCCACGAAGGTTTTGAAGGATGGTATGATGGTAGAGGTAGACGCTCACCAAGGGACAGTGAAGATAATATGAAATGATGCAGAGGGACAGAAGAGCCTAAAAATATTTTTTCCATTTTTAAAGGTCGGAGTCATGCGCAGTGAGTGTAAATCACATGGCATGTCTCCGGCCTTCTGGCGTCTTTGCGCCTGCTGACGGCTCTGGCTAGCTGTTGGTAATATCGGTGATGGTACGGGCCTCGGGGTCGACCTCGAAGAGGCGACCCTTATGGGGTTGCCCGCCGAGGGAGATCATCAGCTCCCCCCCGGCGCAAACTACGGCGCCGTCGGGCAACTCGTTGAGAAATGCCCAGTAGTCGACGACGCTGGGCGGGGCCCAGTACCAGTCGTCGAAGGGAATCGTCATGGTCTCACCCAAGACGACGACCCTGGTTCCGCCGTCACCTGTGTCGAGGCCCGCATGGGTTCCACAAAGGGGAGAATATTTCATCTCGTCGGCCTCGATGCCCGCATTCAGGAGGGTGTCGACAATCTCGAGGAACCGCTCGCCGACCCCACTCATGATCATGGGAACGCGGGGCGTTTCCGTGACGATTCTGAGGGCGATCTGGGTTATCTGTCTGTGACCCTCGAGGTTGTGGGTGGGGTTGAACCCCCCGTCCCGCAACCCATGGGTTATAACGTAAATCTTTTTCTGGTCCATGAGGACCTCCTATGTTAAATTGCTGTTGAGGTATTGCCCGGAGTCGAGAGGTTCTCGACTTTCCGAACGTTCCAGTATAGCATATTTAACCATACTTGTCAATACCCCGTGACAGCGTAAGAACAAAGGTTTTTCTCATTTTTTATTGTCTGAGAATGCTTGAATGTTTCGTGTTTGTGGTTTAGGATGAGAGTAGGGAGGGTTATAATTTCTTTTTCTGAACGGGTATGGCTAAGCGGATCTTTGTGAAAAATTTTTCGGTGGATAAGTGCGGATACCATCTTTTAGTCCCACCTTGCTTGTATGGGATGACGAATGCGGAAAAAATATTGTTTGGCCCTCGGTATGCTGATGTCTTTTTAGGTGAACGTTTTTTTGTCTATCAAGGGGTGTATAACTTGGGCGGGTATTTTTTGGCAAAAGAACTGCGATCCTTAATCGATAAAACGATTAATCTTATCCACACCCACCCAAAAAAGATCAATGCCGTACATAAGAAAACATATGAGATAAATAGCGCGTACCTGTCTTTTGCAAAGGAGACACTTCGCAAGGACCTTGGGAAATTGACAAACAAAGAGTTGGGGAAGATATTCTTAGAACTGTTGGGATGGCAGGAGAAGGCCCATCAGCACGCACTGATAACAACCTGGTTCGTCGACAGCGATGGAGAGGACCTTTCTCGAGCGCTTATTGAAAAAGCAAAAGACCTCGTAAAGAGATCGGGGTCAGATATAAATTTTGCCGACGCATTCAGTATTCTTACAACGCTTCCTGAGGAAAGTCTTGGAATGAAAGAAGAAAAGGAGTCTCTTAAAGTATTACGAAGAATTAAGGCCGATGCACGCTCAAAAAAGTCAATCTTAACGATGAAAGATTTTTCTCATATTCCCGATACTGTGAAATCGGATGTACGACGTGCGATCGAAAAACATTTTGAGAAGTGGCGATGGATGCCCTTTGGGTATCTTGGTCCCGCATATGAGATAGATCATTATTTGAAGAACTGGTCACATCTCTTGAAACAGAAGTTTGATATAGAAAAAGAACTGTCGCGTCTTCAGGGATGGCAAAATAAGGTCAAAAAAGAACAGAAAACCATTGTTCAAAAACTTCGTATAAATAAAAAAGACCAGATGTTTTTTGAGATTGCCGCTGATATTGTATTTCTCAAGGGGTATCGCAAAGAATGTGTATTCTTCGGCTCATATGTGCTCGATCGGGTGCTTACAGAGATCTCTCGAAGGTTGTTTGTTTCTCTCAACCAACTTCATACCATGACACATCGGGAGATATGGGAAGCACTTTCGGGGAAAAGAGATCCTGATATGATAGAGATAAATGCACGGGCGAAATTTTCTGTTATGCATTATAAGAAGGGGAAATTTCGTATACTTACTGGGGACCAAGCAAGGAGTTTCTTTGAAAAACAGAATATTAAGGAAGTCATGGTGGATACGAAAAGCAAAGAACTCCGAGGAACATGCGCTTGTTCAGGACAAGCGCGTGGGAAAGTGGTTATTGTAAATACTCCGGAAGAGATACCCAAGATGAGTAGGGGAAATATTATGGTGGCACATACAACTTTTCCGTCATTGGTGCCAGCAATGAAATTGGCTTCGGCTATTGTAACGGAAGATGGTGGAATTACGTGTCATGCAGCTATCGTTTCTCGTGAACTCGGTACGCCTTGTGTAACCGGGATCAAAATGGCTTTACAGGTGCTTCAGGATGGGATGAAAGTAGAAGTAAATGCGGATGAGGGGATCGTAAGGATAGTACAAAAATAGGAATAAATTTTTTTTTGGGGGTAGTTTATGTCTCAGAAATACACCACGATATTGGAGGATTATAATGTGCCATTTTATCCATGGTACATTTTGCATGATGATGTTTTGAGTAGGCGTCTTGATAGATTGAGCGATGGAGCGTTGAGCATGGATGCTGTCTTTGTATGGAAGAAGGATCATATAAAATGGGGGGTGAATGATAAAAAGTTCAGTCAAGGCGGTATTTATGTTCAGCAAATGCTTGAGAAAGATCCGAAGTTCATTGAGAAGATACTCAAAAATACATTTGCACGCATCAAAGATATTGAGAGGTTTAACGCGTCCCTACAGAAGAAGGACCTTTCTCGCTGTTCGAACAAGGTTTTGTTTGGTATCTACAAGAAGGCGTACGATCTGTTCTCTGAGTGTTGGACGTGGGGAATGTTCGGGCAGTTCTTAGAAATGGGATCAGATAAATATTCTACACGCGTCAAGGCGCATGTTATGCCGTACCTGAGGTCATTTAAAAATCCTGAAGAGGTGTATGCAAAAGCGATCACGCCCTTGGGGAAAACACTGACGTATAAGGAGCAGCGTGCCATATTGAAACTAGCCGTAAAAGTAAAAAAAGATCTACGATCTGTTGGTGCGGTCCGCAAAAAAGAGTATAAACTTCTTTCGATGAGCATGAAACGGTCCATCATGGCTTTGGTGCGTCAGTACGGATGGCTACAGACATACTATATGGATATCGGGGCAGGGAAAGAGTATTATGTGGATGTTTTAGGACGGTATATGCATAAGGATCCATCTGTCCAAGAAAAGCGATATATTCGTGAGGAAGGATCATTACGCGAATTGGATAAAAAAATACAGAAGATCTTGCCGCGAGGTGTGTATAAGGAGATACAAATACTTCGAGATCTGGCCTACGCCAAGGAATGTCGGAAAGAGTATCAGCAATACCAACTGAGTTATGTAATGGGAGCATGGTTTCGCGAGATTGGAAGACGGTTTTATTGGACATCAGTGCAGGCGCGATATATAACGCTTGCTGAGTATGGGGAGCTTCTTATAGATGGCCGATCTTTGATCGATGAGAGTGTTTTAAATAGCCGGTATGCTTTTACGGTCTATACGTTAAAAGGGAAAAAAACACAGTTGATCACGGGGCAACAGGGAAAAAGAATTGAGAAAATGTTTGTGGTCGAAAAAGATACATCATTGGAGAAAGTAACTGAGCTTAGGGGAGATGTGGCGTACGCCGGTATAGCGCGAGGCAAGGTGAAGCTCATTAATCGTTCTCGCGACGTTGTAAAGATGCAAGAGGGGGATGTGTTGGTGAGTTACTCGACCAATCCTACGCTCATGCTCGCTATCCACAGGGCATCTGCGATCGTTACCAATACAGGTGGGGTCACCTGTCACGCAGCAATCGTTTCTCGCGAGCTCAAAAAACCCTGCATCATCGGTACCAAGATCGCTACAAAGGTTCTCAAGGATGGTATGATGGTGGAGGTGGATGCTAATACGGGGGTGGTAAGAGTTCTCGAAGAGTAGCGCAGACATGTAATATTTGCTTTTTTTTGATTTTTTTGGTATCCTCGGGGAAGTAATTATTTAGTGAGAACCTGTTTACGAACTCGTGTCGAGTCATAAATTTCACAATTTCGAGCGAAAGGCGTGAAGGTTAAGGAGAAATACCATCGTATTTCGACGAGATCTAAACGGTTTGCAGCCGAACTTTTGGAATTTTGACCGACAAGCCCTTTTTGGCTCTTACTCGGGCGAGATCGTAAACAGGTTCAAGAAACGAGATATGTCGGTACCAAAGCAACGTCATTCGCAAGGAAGAGTGAATCGCAAACGTGTTCAATATCAGCAAAAACCAAAAAATATTGGAGTTTGTTCTGATTGTGGATCGCCCAAGACACCGCACCGAGTGTGTTCGAATTGTGGAAAATACAAAGGAAAGGAAGTTGTGGATACAATGAAAAAAGCAACCAAAAAAGCGAAGAAAAAAGCATAAAGTTCTTTATGGCCAATAGACATCTTCAGCGATCGATCGCATTACAAACCATCTTTGAATGGGATTTTAATGGTTCTCAACCGGATCGATTGGAAGAATATTTAGAAACAAATATTGCCGAATTTGGTCCTGGTATTGAAGAATCTGATCTTGTTCGAACATTAGTTCGTGGTGTAGCAGAAAAACGATCTGAGCTCGACCCGCTTATAGAAAAGTGTGCTCCGGAATGGCCCATCGATCAAATAGCGACCGTAGATCGATCTGTTTTGCGCTTGGGGATATATGAGCTGGTATATGGCAAGTATGAAGAGGTGCCTCCAAAGGTGGCGATCAACGAAGCGATCGAGTTGGCCAAAACATTTGGCGGGGAAAGCTCTTCTCGTTTTGTCAATGGCGTACTTGGCACGATCTATCGACAGATGGGAGAGCCAATGAAGCAGGATAAGAAAAAAACAAAGAGTCCGTCAGAGTCATAATGTTTATACGGTCAAGGTTCATTTTTTATTTTACAGATATTACTTACTAATCTAGTTATCTCTTTGTGCGGCGATATTCCTTGAAGTATTAAGGGAATTCCGGCACAAGGACGAGAACTGGCCCTTTTATGAAAAAGGATCTTGAAGGGTTGGAGAAAGCACTCGGAACTTCTTTTAAGGAACAAGGGCTGCTTGAAACAGCTCTTACGCATCGATCTTACATCAATGAGCATCGTGGGTATGCACTTGATCACAATGAACGTCTTGAATTCTTGGGAGACGCTGTTTTGGAATTGGTAGTAACAGAGTATCTCTTCCATCAATATCCGAATCCAGAAGGAGAACTTACGGCATGGCGAGCGGCGTTGGTACGGGGTGAGATGCTTGCAAAAGTTTCTCGCGAGTTGGGTGTTGAAAAGTATCTCATGATGAGTCGTGGGGAATCAAAAGATACTGGACGGGCTCGAGAGTATTTGCTTGCTAACGCATGCGAAGCGATCATTGGAGCTATTTATCTAGACAAGGGGTATGAGGATGCCAAGGATTTTATCCTCGGGCGTATTGTGACGCATATTGGGGAAGTCTTTGATAAGAAATTATTCGTTGATCCCAAGAGTCATTTCCAGGAGAAGGCGCAAGAGATGGTGTCCATAACTCCCACATACCGTGAACATGAGTCGGTTGGCCCGGATCATAATAGAGTGTTTGTTGTTGGGGTGTATCTTGGAGATGAATTGGTAGCGACCGGCGAGGGTCCTTCTAAGCAAGAGGCGCAACGGAATGCTGCGAAAGCGGCCCTGGAAAAGAAGGGATGGGATAAATAATAGTATCTATGTATCTCAAACGTATAGAGCTCATTGGTTTTAAATCTTTTGCGAACAAAACTTCGCTTGTTTTTGATGTTCCGGGAACGGGAGGAACGGGGAGAAGGACGGGAATTACCGCGGTCGTGGGACCAAATGGGTCCGGGAAATCGAATGTCGCCGACGCCATTCGTTGGGTAATGGGAGAGCAGTCTGTGAAAAGTCTTCGTGGGAAGAAATCACATGATGTAATATTTGCTGGATCGAAAGGAAAGTCGAGGCAGAATTATGCTGAAGTAACGCTCTTTTTTGACAATGCCGATAAACGTATTCCGGTTCCTTATACCGAGATCTCAGTTTCACGAAAGATCTATCGAAGCGGGGAGGGGGAATACAAGATAAACGGATCAAAGGTGAGAATGCTTGATGTAGTAGATATGTTGGCGACTGGCGGGATCGGGAAGGAGAGTCACTGCGTGCTTAATCAAGGAATGTCAGACGCAATTTTGAATGCTAATCCGTTTGAGCGACGTTCTATTGTAGAAGAGGCGGCAGGAGTCAAGCCCTTTCAATTGAAACGCGAACGAGCCTTGCGAAAGTTAGCCACATCAAGGGAGCACATGGATCGTACCCAAGAATTGCTCAACGAGATAGAGCCACGTTTGCGTTTGCTTCGACGACAGGCTAAGAAGGCTGAACAGAGAGAGTCGTTGGAGGTTGAATTGAAGAGTCTCCAACAGCAGTACTATAAGACTCTTTGGGACGCCTTAGAGAACGAGCGAGCTCAGGCAGAAGAGGCGAAGATGATATCTGGGCGTGAGGTAATGCGTTTTCAGCGTGATATTGATACGCTCTATGAAAAGAAAGAACTTGCGGCAAAAGCTTTATCATCTGGTGATACTGACGACGACGGTTCTCGTCATGAACTTTCTAAGATCCGTGAAAAACTTTCTCAAGCTGAACGACAGCAGTCTTTTATTGAAGGTCGTTTGGAGATGGAGAAAGAGCGATCGAGGCATCAACGCAAGGTTGATAGTATTCCTGTTGACCTGGTTTTCGTTCGCCGAGAGCTAGATCAGATCCGCACCAAGCAGAAGGAACTTACAAAACGTCTTGAGGAGATACGGTCCATAGAGGAACTCAACGGTCTTCGAGAGGAGTCGCGCGCAATAGGATCGCTTCTGGAGAGTCTTCATATAAACTGCGGAAAATCGAGAGTTGAGGTAAAGCGAGATCAATCTGTTATTGAGGCGGAAGAGCGTCGATTTAGGGAGCGAATATCAACACTCGAAATTCAGCGAGACCAATTTCAAAAAGAGATCCTTGAACATAAAGAGGCTGTTCGTCAGTGGGAAGAAAAAATGATTGCGAAGTCGCAGAACGCCAAGAAGGTAAATGCAGAGTTCCTTGAGATCGAGAAGCAAATGCATGCTTTGCAGATGGATGCGGAGAAGGTGAAGGATCGTTGGAACGAGGCTAAGATCGTTTGTGCTCGGGTAGAGGTGCGTGAGGAGGATCTGAAGCGAGACATCCATAATGTGCTGGCTGTCGACCCACAGACGTTACCCGATATTTCCGATTCTGTTGATACTTTTGAGGTGGAGAGAAAAATATCTCGACTTCAAACGACACTTTCTCAGATCGGAGGTATTGACCCATTGGTAGCGGAAGAGTATCGAGAAACACAGGAACGATACGATTTCTTAAGTGGCGAGTTGAAAGATCTGGAGGAGACGATCATTTCACTGAACAAGATCGTAAAGGAGATGGATTCTCGTATTGAGAAGGAGTTCACCAAAGCATTCGAATCCATTAACCGAGAATTCTCAAAATTCTTTACTTTGATGTTTGATGGTGGTGAAGCAAAGTTGGAACAGGTGGTATTGGATAGGGAGAAGACGCCCTCTGGTGAAAAGGAAGGAGAAGAAACGGAAGAAGATGTTGAGGAGGGACTCGTGGCCCTTCCCGCCACAAGTGCTTCTCGTGAGATCGGGATCGACATTAAGGTATCCCCACCGAAGAAGCGTATCCACTCGCTTTCTATGATGTCGGGAGGGGAACGGTCACTTGTTTCCTTGGCGCTTCTTTTTGCTGTTATCGCTTACAGTCCACCGCCATTCTCGGTATTGGATGAGGTGGAAGCGGCGCTTGATGAGTCTAACTCAGAACGATTTAGTCGTATCTTGGAAACACTTGCTCGCAAGACCCAGTTTATCGTTATTACCCATAATCGTGAAACAATGCGTGCAGCAGATGTGCTTTATGGTGTGACCATGGGAACAGATGGTGTGTCGCAACTTCTTTCAGTAAAGTTGGAGAAGGAAGATATGGAGGGAAAAGATGTGTAATGCCGGAAATGGTGAAAGTTTGTAAAATGAAGAGCGTATCTGGTTAGTAGGGGGGATTTGTTGAATTGACGGGAAAGTGGAAATTTAGTATACTATACACATGGTGAGAAGCTACGCGGTTTGGTCAACCGAAAGGGATCGTTTCTCGCTATATTAATCAGGTAATGTACCACCATGAGCGAAGAAAAATACACAGATAAGGAGTTTATCGAATACGTTGTCAAAATGTTGGTTGATAATCCCGAGTCAGTAAAGGTAGAGCGAAAGATCGATGAAATGGGTGTTTTAATCTCGTTGGATGTTCATGCACAGGATATGGGTATGGTGATTGGTCGCGATGGTATGACCGCCAAAGCACTTCGAACACTGCTCCGAGTTATCGGTGCGCGAAACAATGCTCGAGTGAATCTCAAGATCAATGAGCCGGAAGGATCGACACATGTGCGTAAGAGCGAGCGTGAAGAGGCTTCCACGTCAACTTCTACTTCCGCTTCTGCTACTCAGCCAGCTGCAGAAGAGCCAAAGAAGACGGTGGATGAGATCGTGAATAGTATCAATATCTAGTTTGTAGAAGCGATATGAAAACAACCCCGAAAGGGGTTGTTTTTTTGTTTCAAGCGTCTTTTTTTGTGTAGGTTCCGAAGAAGGTGACCTCTCCTTTGAGATGGGGATTTTGTTTTTCTTCTGATCCCCATCGGACGAGACTGAGCTCTTTTTGGGTCATAGCTCCTTGTGTCACAAGATGTTTGGCGAGCACTTGATCTCGAGTTGGAGGAACGTAGGTATACTTGTGAAGATCCTTGGAGTCTATTTCTACAACCTCCTGCTGATCGAGAGAGGTGAGAACTATTCTGTATGAATTTGCCATAATGCACTGGGTGTATCTTCCATCTAAAAGAACGATATCTTTTGGACGGGGAAGAGGAAAGGGGATCTCTGGACGTGAGGGAAGTTCGTTGTTGTTCATATAGGAATTTCTTTAAGGGGAGCGGACCGTGTAAATGGTTTCACCAATTATTATAGAGCACTAAGGCGAGAACGTATTCCGCTTGACCAAACAACTGTATTTCCGTGTTTCGCCATATGTCGTTTCTCTTTGGATCAAATCCATCGCTGTCAGCACCATTGATAAGCGTGTCTGGTAAAGAGCAGCTAGCAAAAAAAGCACAAGGATGATAAGGAGATGGATAATTGGTAAAGTCTGTGTGATACTGATTCTCGCCTTTGAGGTAGTGTATAAGCGAGGAGGCTAGATCATCAAAAGAGTGATCGTTGAATTTTTTGGCATACATACGTTCCAGGGCAATGGTTCCAGCAATATCATAGTTTCCTCCCAAATAAAGGAAGGGGGAGTCATGTTGAGTCCACCGTTCTTCTACTGAGGAAAGCATATCGCTAAGCATTCCCTTTTCTCCGTTTTTTATTGAGAGTAGGGCAGGAAAATGTACCCCCCATATAGTGTTGAGGTCTCTCGCATTGACATCTTCTATACCTGAAAGTCCTGTAAGTCCAGTGTAGTCCATGGGGGTCAAAAAGAGAGGGCCCCCCTCACAACAATTCTCTGAGATGGTCTTTGTGTCTGCCTCTTCTGCCTTCTTTAGCCAGTTGGCTGCATTTTTTGTATCACCAAGGTTGGTAAATGACAGGCTATACAAAAGATAGACATCTTTTCCTTCGCCTGGTCTCATATGGTAATTATTTCTTGGGTAGAATGCAGAACTGAATGTCGGTGGAAGGTTAATACCATGACTCCCTTGATCACCAAACTGTTTATAGTTTCTCTTGAGCATGCCATCTATGCAGGTGCTTTGTCTATCTAGAACGTATTTGATATCAGCTTTGACTTGTGGTGATGATGCTTGTTCGTATGCGAGAGAGAGGTAGTAAAAGGTCTCGGCATTTCGGTGTAGAAAAACAATATAGTCCCCACTATCGTACCAGCAGCCTGGAATTGGATCATTAAAAGCACTTTCATTGTAAAGAAAGACCTTTAGTGAGTTACCAATATTTGATTGGAATTCGAACTTACGAGTTGTGTAGGGGCTAGTACTATAGAAGAACAGCACACCAGAGAGCAACAGAACACCTAAGAGGGTAAACAGTGTCAACTTAATCGATTTTGCAAGCACCAAGTTTTTTAACATATTCAAACACGTCATCTTTATAATCCGATCTTTTTATTGCATAATCTATCTGAGACAGTAGATAAAAGAGGGGGTTTCCACAGTCAAGATAATCTGCATCTTTGATGATCTTTGTGAACAAACCTTCTTTCTCTTGAATATAGTTGAGCATGTCGGTAAGCCATAATTCCCCATTTTTTCCAGGTTGGATGTGGTGAAGCGCTTCAAATATTTTTGGTGTGAGAACATAGGCACCATGTGTGGCATAAGGAGAAGGCTCTTGTCCCAGATCAGGTTTTTCGACTATCCTCATTATTTCCTGGATAGTCTCGTCTTGCGAATCTATGTTCTTAAGTTCTGCCATTCCGTACAGCTGTCTTTGTTTGGGATCTTTTATCTCAAATCCAGAAATAACAGTTTTTCCGATCTGTTCATAAGCCTCTATGCATTGTTGTATTCTTGGTCTTCCTCCATTTATAACAAATTCGTCTCCCCAAACCAACACGAAAGGTTCATCCTGTAAGAGATGCTCGACCGCACTGATTGGGGAACCATTTCCATAGGGGGGTTTGGAATGGACAAAGGTAAACTCAGCCATTTCAGCTATTTTTTTCAGCTCGCTTACTTTTTCTTCCTTCTTTCGACCCATGAGATATTCCTCCAGTTCGATGTTTGGAGAAAAAAAATGTTCCACGGACTGTTTATTGTGTGAAACGACGAATATAATGTTAGTAATGCCCGACCTTACTACTTCATCAACCACATGGTAGATAACCGGCTTTTCTCCTATGGGGAACATTTCTTTGGGAATGCTTTTTGATGCAGGCATGAATCTCACACCATGTCCTCCAGCTGGGATGACCGCTGTCCTAATTTTCTGCATAATGGTCTTCGATTATTTTCTTTATGTCCCTTACGATCTCTTCATGACGGCGCTCATCCTCCGAGATCTTTGTGAGTATCTTTCGTGCCTCTTCGTTTTCTATATGGTCAAATAGGTCCATTGCTTCATGCTCCATTTCTATCTCGATGGTCATGAGTTGATCACAAAAACCGAGAAAATCTTCTTTTGTGAGCATATGGTTAAATTAGTTCCTTTATTTTTTCAAAGGCCTTTGCATGACCAATACTTTCTTCGTGTAGCACTCTTAGGTAATCTTTGATCTTCTCTATATCGGCATTTGAGAGGCCTGCCCACATTGCTGTGGTTGATATGTGCTCAGCATAAATAGGCACCGCTTCCTCTTCTTGCATGACCGCTTTGTCTAATTTACTGAGTATTTCTTCTTTTGTCATATGGAGTAGCGTTTATTGTTTGTGTTTAGGTGGTTTAAATAATAGACATGGGAAAGTATGAATATGTGATAGACGCACCATAACATGTTAACTCCTATTGCGTAAGGGTTGTTATGGAATTTGAATATACCGACGCATACAGCTATGACATTGATGATCAGCATAACTGTCCATGGCCAGAGTTTGAGGAAAGGGATCTTTCGAGTTTTGCCTTTCGGAGTAACATTGAAGGTGATCTTTTTCCCCAATAAGGACATGGTGACCGCTTGCATTAGGATCGGATAACTCACAGAGGCAAGAATGATCCCATTGTAAACCTCACTGATATGATATTTTCTTTTCTTCATTATACCATAAAAGACGAATAGCGTGAGTACGAAATAGGGCATAAATGTCAATATGTATACTTTAGGACTGATGAAGTAAGAGGGAAGATCAAATATGAGATAGACCGGTGGGCATATGACAAGTAGGAAGAATGCCCAACCGACAAAATAATAGGTGGATGATAAGAAGTATTCCCACCATTGACCAAGAGTAAGGGAACCAGGGTCCTTCGAAAAACGAGAAAGTAATTCTTTTAAAACGCCTACGGTTCCTGCAGACCATCGGTACTGTTGTTTAAAGTAAGCTGATAGGCTTTCTGGAGCCAAACCAAAAACGTTAGCGTGATTGTAATAGACCGACCTAAAACCTTCGGTGTGGAGTTTGACTGATGTGGCAAAATCTTCTGTGATGGAAGTCTCAACAAAGCCACCCACTTTTTCCAGGGCGCTTATCCTGAAGAGCACGTTGGTTCCGCAACAAAACATGGCATTACTAGTATTCTTTCCTTCGCAAATACTTTCATAAAAAACTGCTTGCTGTAAAGCAGATCCCTTTGCGATAGGACTTACTGCCAAGTTGGAGTAAAATTGTGGAGTTTGTACGAAAGCTATATTTTCATCTTGTTCAGCGACAGCCACTACTTTTTTGAGAAAATCTGGCATGGGATTTTGGTCAGCATCGAACACTGCCATGTATTTTTCTTCTGAATATTGTAGGAAGAAATTTATTATACCCGCCTTTGCTCCGTGAAATTGGCTGGGATGTAAATACGTTACGTGGTATCTTCGAGAAATGTCCTTGTCCTGTTGAATGTATTTTTCGTCAGTAGATCCGTCCAATAGATAGAGGTTAAAATCGGGATAGTCCATTGATGCCAGTGTTGTAAAGGTTCTCTCCAAAACCTCTTTTGGTTCATGTTTTGCGGCTACTACGACAGCGACGCTTGGGTGTGACCCTTCCGGGATTTTTGCCGGGGGTGCTGCTTTTTGCCTATCTATCTTGAAGACATTGATCATAAAACCGAGAGCATGAATGATCATGTACGCCTCTCCAAGTATGAGAAATATGGCAAAGAGCTTATCCCAAAAACCGTAATCTGCGGTAAAAAAGAAGAAGAGTCTGATACAAGAATAGATCGCGATCGAGATCATGGTCAGAACAGGAAGAACAAGTAGCGTTTTCATATAGCCTTTGTAATTTGATTTAGGTTGCCATCAAGGATTATGGGTTGCATAGCTACTATCTCTTCAGTATAGGCCATTTGGGGGATCTTGTTATAAAGATAGATTGTTTTGTTGAGCACATGAGCAAATCCCATCTCAAGAAAGACGTTCCCACCGATATAATGGGCTATCCCTTTTTTTTCTACGTTAAGAACGAGAATGGCATCGGATGCCTGTATCTTTAAGTAGTATCTTTTGATGACGTCATCATTGATCTTGCGGATCACATTTTTTGAAGTTGAAGTAGTGTTTTTACCTTTTTCTTCTAAAAATTTTTGAAGAGTAAGCTCACCATTGATGATGCGTTGACTGGTCAGAGGTATGTCGACCGTATGTCCTTGTCGAATCAAGATATCTGCAACTTCTTTGATCTTTGGGGTAAAGTCGATGCTTCCGCAAATAACGATTCTCATAATGGGAACATGTGTGTTGTTTAGGATCTCTCTTTGTTTTGAAAATCAAACTAGTAAAGCTCTTGTGAAGTGAGCAGGGAAGAGGCTTCTTCCCTGCGCCGTTTTCAGTTTGTGGGAGGTTTGCGTCGTTGAGGGTGAAGAGTGATGCCGAGACTGGGGATCTCCACGGAGTGCCCCTTATCAAGCGTGCTCTGCAGATACTTAACCGCTAACGCGGATGAAGATGACGGCACCACGCATACGACTTGCTTTTTTTTACGTCTTTTCACTGGTCTGCTCCCGAGTTAGGGTATTTTTATTTGCCCCAATTCATCGCATCTGATAGGATAGGGACACACATAAAGTGTAGCACGGTGGGGACGTTGCGACAATTCGGACATCCCCATGTTCAAGTATTCTTTGCGATGGTATGAGGTTTGACATTATCACCATTTTTCCTCACATTTTCGACTCATATTTTGGCGAGTCGATTTTGAAGCGCGCACAAGAATCACATAAGATCGATATTGTCGTGCATAACCTTCGTGACTTTGCCACAGATAAACACAAAACAACGGATGATATTCCTTATGGGGGCGGAGCGGGGATGGTAATGAAAGTGGAGCCGATCCATCGCGCCGTAAGTATGATCAAGCAACAGAAGATGAACGATAGTCAGCAGGGAGGAAGAGCAGAAAGCTTGAATACCGTTCTTTCTGATAAGAGAACAACAAATGTGAGAACTATTCTATTTTCTGCCAAGGGGAAGTTGTTTACGCAGAGGGATGCTGAGAGACTGGCGAAATACGGACGCCTTATTATGATCTGTGGACGGTATGAAGGAGTTGATGAGCGAGTGGCGGATCATATTGTTGATGAAGAATTTTCCATTGGGGAGTATGTGCTTACCGGTGGGGAGATCCCGGCTATGGTGGTGGTGGACAGTGTTTCGCGATTATTGCCGGGAGTTTTGGGAAACGAGGAATCTCTCAAGGAAGAAAGTTTTGGGAGCGAGCGATCTGAAGGGGATCTTTCTACTCATACAGGAGAGATACAAAAAGAATATCCCCACTATACCCGTCCAGAGGAGTTCAATGGGTGGAAAGTTCCAGAAGTGCTGCTCAGTGGAAATCATAAAGAAATCGAGAGGTGGAGAAATGAAAAGAAGTTGAGTGAATAGTCGAGAAATGAAACAAAGAAAATCCAAACAACTTGCACCGATGGATCCAATACTGCTAGGGCTTATCGGCTTATTGGTCGTTTTTGGTGTGGTGATGATAGCAAGTGCCGGTACCGTCTATGCCGATATTCGGTATGAAGATGCCTACTTTTTTCTGAAACGTCAAATAGTAGGGGTGGTTTTGGGGATTGTCGCTTTATTTGTATTTTCGCGTATTGATTATTACAAATTAAAGTCTTTTGCTACACCGTTGTTTTTTATTTCTCTTATACTTCTTACAGTACTTTTGATCCCTGGGATCGGAACAAATGCTTACGGTGCGACTCGTTGGCTTAATCTTGGTCCGGTTTCCTTTCAGCCTTCAGAATTGGCAAAATTAGGGATGATATTATATCTTAGTGCTTGGCTTTCATCTCGGGGTGCGAGAAACATTACTCGATTTTCAGAGGGATTTTTGCCTTTTGCTGCGGTAGTTGGCGTTATCGGGATACTTTTGTTGGCACAGCCTGATATGGGAACGCTTATGATCATGGTGATGGTTGCGGGTGCAATGTTTTTTGTTGGAGGGGGGAATCTTCAACATATTTTTTCTGCGGGTGGAATAGGGTTGGTTCTTCTTTTATTTTTGATCCGTGGTTCTGAGTATCGCTGGAATCGTTTAATGGTATTTTTGCAGCCTGGTTTGGACCCGCAGGGAAAAGGATATCAGATCCAACAAGCACTCATCGCCGTTGGATCGGGGGGTATATTCGGTTTAGGATTGGGAAACAGTCATCAAAAATTTAATTATCTTCCAGAGCCTGCGGGAGATTCGATATTTGCTATTATTGGGGAGGAGTTGGGACTGATCGGGGCCCTTGCGGTTGTGTTGGTGTTTCTCGCCTTCGCTTTTCGTGGGTATCGTTTGGCATCACGGATACCAGATGATTTTGGGAGGTTTTTGGCCGTTGGGCTTACATCGTGGATCGTGTTTCAGGCCTTTGTAAATATAGCTGCGATCATTGGCCTTATTCCTCTTACGGGGGTTCCACTCCCCCTTATTAGTTATGGAGGATCTTCGATTCTTTTCTCTCTCGCTGGAATGGGGATATTGCTCAATGTGAGCCGACACGCTAGAATGGATGAGTAGGCAATATCTAAGACATCTTTCAGGTCAGCAAGTTCACAAAGTACAATGAATAGGGAGTAGTGATGTATCTTAACTTTATAGACTGGTGAGTTTAAGCTTTTAACTTTTTGTAAGTATGCTTCGTATAGTCGTTACTGGAGGGGGCACAGGAGGACATATTTATCCAGCACTTGCGGTTATGCGGTCACTTCGAGCACGTGCTGCTGATCCGTTGGAGATCATCTATGTCGGTTCCGGATCCGAGATGGAACAGGATATCGTTAAAGAAGCAGATCGTTCATATGTGGTTTCTACTGGAAAATACCGACGCTATTTTTCAGTGGCTAATTTTTTCGATCCATTCCGAGTAGTATGGGGGGCGTTTCAATGTCTCGGAATACTTTTTAAAGAACTTCCGAATGCTATTTTTTCTAAAGGAGGGTATGTCGCCTTTCCAGTGGTTCTGGCTGCTTGGGTCTATAGGATCCCAATCCTTACTCATGAAACCGATGCCATGCCGGGATCGGCCAACAGAGTGATCGGGAGGTTTTGTAATAAGGTTGCTATTTCTTATCGACATGCTGCACAATACTTCATACAAAGTAAGATAATTCCTACGGGGATCCCGGTACGAGAGACGCTCATAAATGGAGATCCACAGGAGGCAAGGGACTATTTTCATTTGACCGAGTCACTTCCAACGATATTGGTTCTGGGTGGAAGTCAAGGATCACGCGCGATCAATGAAAAGTTTTCTCTTGTATTAGATGATGTGTTGGAATTTGCACAGGTGATTCATCAGACGGGAAGGGGGAATTTTGAGGAAGCCAAAAATCTATCAGCAAGTAGGGCGGGTGTAAAAGCAGGATCTGGACGATATAGAATATTTCCATTTCTCGATGAAGGTGAAATGCGGCTTGCTTTGGCAGTAGCGGACCTTGTGATCAGTCGAGCTGGAGGAACGACCATATCGGAACTTGCGGCCAATAGGAAGGTGTCGATACTCATACCATTGGAAACATCAGCCAATGATCATCAGCGGATGAACGCGTATGCTGCTGCTGAAGAAGGTGCGGCAATGGTTCTTGAAGAACCCAATCTTTCCGAGCATATCTTTTTGGAAAAGATCAAGCACATCCTCAATGATGAGGGCGTACGAGAGCGCATTCGTGAACGTGTGGGACGTTTTTATAATCCACAGGCCGCTCAAATGATCGCTGATGAGGTGCTTTTGCTCGCTGCCAGAAAGAAATAGAAAATGTATTGGGTTCGAGGAGTTGAAGACAAAAGAATACTATGAAACTATCCGATATTAAGAATGCCTACTTCGTGGGTATCAAGGGTTCTGGAATGAGTTCGGTGGCACAGATCTTGGTGGCGCATGGTGTGTATGTGTCTGGGTCGGACACAAAAGAGAAGTTCTTCACGGACGAGTCTCTCAAAAGGTCGGGGATCCCGTACCACGAAGATTTTTTAGCAGATCACATTCTAGGCTCTGAAGATGTGGTGGTATATTCTACGGCCTATCATCCTGAGTCACATGTGGAACTTCTTGCAGCAAAAGATAAGAACATTCCTGTCATGAGCTATCCAGAATTTTTGGGTATGCTTACGCGTGAGAAGTTTTCGATCGCGGTGTGTGGATCGCACGGAAAAACCACTACAACAGCCTTGCTTGCCCATACGCTTCAGATAGCTGGATCGGATCCTAGTGCCGTGGTGGGGAGTCGAGTCTTGAATTGGGGTGGCGGCGGGTTGGATGGAAAGGGAATATATTTTATTTTTGAAGCAGATGAATATCAAAATAAATTTAAGGAGTATAATCCTTGGTCTGTGATACTTACAAATATTGACTGGGATCATCCGGACTTTTTTTCTACGGCAGAGATATATCGTGAGACATTCCGATCATTTTTCGAGAAGCTTCCTGCTCACGGGTTCTTGGTTGTTTGTGGGGATGATGCGGAGGCGGTAATGGCAGCGAAAAAAAGTGGAAAGCGATTTGTGACATACGGATTTGCAAATGATGCCGAATATCACATTGAGCAGAGACCAGTAGTACATAGACAGCAGGAAACCAGTGACAAGAAAAAAGAAACAGTGACTATGCAAAGTTTTTCCGTTCAATGTGGAGGAAAGAACTTGGGAGTTTTTGAAACAACACTTACTGGAAAACACAACATACAAAATGCGACAGGGGTAGTGGCTATGTGCCATCTGCTCAAGATAGATATGGTGATCGTTGCAGAGGGGATCAAAACCTTTCAAGGCACGTCAAGGCGGTTTGAATCTGTCGGTGAACGTGGAGGGGTACTGCTCTTTGATGACTATGCGCATCATCCATCGGAGATTCGAGCGCTTTTGAACGGGGTAAGAGCAAGGTATCCGCACAAGCGCATCCTTGCGGTATTTCAACCGCATACCTTTTCTCGTACCAAGGCACTTTTTGAGGAATTTTCCCAATGTTTGTCTGTGGCAGACAAGGTATATCTTCTGAACATATATGCGAGTGCTCGTGAACAGGCTGGGGATGTTTCTAGTCAAGAATTGGTCGATCGGATCAATTATTATGACCATGGTCGAGCAGAGTTCGCTGGAGATATCAACGGAGCCGTTGATATCCTACAGAAAGAAATGCGCAATAATGATATCGTGCTCACTATTGGGGCAGGGGATGTGTGGAGGGTTAATGAGAAGTTGAAAGCAACAAGCGGAAAGTAAAAAGTAGAGAGGGGGAAGTAAGAAAGTCGGGGAGAGATGAAATTAAGAATGAAGAACGTTTACAAAGTTAGGATTATTAACGGGGAATATGCTCACTAAAGAATTTCTACAATTTATCAAAGATCAGGACGAATACATTTCTCACGTGTACGGAAACTCTGATGTGGAGAAACGTCTTTTGGCGCGGACGGTGAAGCTGGCGGAGGAAACGGGGGAGGTGTCAGATGCCGTTTTAGCCTATCTGAATGATCAACGAAAAGAGAAGCTAGAAGAGCAAAGTGAATTAGGTGACGAATTAGCTGATGTGGTAATCGTGTGTGCGCTTATTGCACAAACGGTGGGAATTGATATTTCTGAAGCGCTGACAGGTAAGATGGCAAAGATCACAAAAAGGCAATATGGCAATAACGAAAAAAGGGGTTGAATTTTTTGGCAAGCAGGTTATCTCGTTTTATCGAGAAAAAGGGCGCAAGCACTTACCATGGAGAAAAAAGAAGATCACGCTATACGAGGTATGGGTGAGCGAAGTCATGCTCCAGCAAACGCAGGTGGATCGTGTGATCGGTTTTTATGCTCAGTTTCTGAAGCGATTTCCAACGGTGAGAAAACTTGCCAAAGCGTCGTGGGACGAATTCTTACCATATTATCAAGGGTTGGGCTATTATAATCGAGGGCGCAACATGCTGAGAGCGGCACAAGCGATCGTTGAGCAGCATGAAGGGAAGTTTCCCCAGGATATTAAGGGACTTGAAAGTCTTCCTGGCGTTGGGAAGTATACCGCTCGAGCGATACTGAGCTTTGGGAGTAATGTGGATCATTTGGCCTGGGATACGAACTTTCAGCGTGTTTTTGGGCGGTTTTTTCTAGGGACAAAAGAAGCCGAGATGGATCCGGGGGACTTTGAAGGAAGGATCACTGCTGATAAAAGAGATTTCAATGGCGCTATTATGGATTTTGGTTCTTTGATTTGTACAAAAAGGCCAAAGTGTGAGATTTGTCCACTAAGAGGGAGCTGTAGATACTTTAAACAGGGCGGACGGGAGGAGATCACAAGAAAAAGGCCAAAGGAAAAATTTTCTTCCCAGGAAGCCTCTGCATGGGTTTTTCTTCACAAAGACCATAAATTGTACTATTCTATAGGAAAGAGTGCTTACAGACCCTTCCAAGTATCAAAAACACGCAGTACGAGAGAAGGTATAAAATGGTATTTCGAGGAGAAATACGGATTAAAGGTATCTGTTCGACCGGCACATAAAAAGGTATACATAGAGGGCGCTCCGGTATTGTTCGTAAATGCTCAAATATTACTCGGAAAGCACGATTTCCTTACATATACCAAAGCAGACGTTCGGAAACTTTTATTACAAACTAATACTTAGCTATATGACGAGCGCGACAATAAGAGAGTTTCCCGTTGATGTCTCAAGAGAACGGTCGGAAACAGCCTCTGTGCGGAGCAAGGGATATGAATCTGGTGTGCCTAGAGAGCTTTACGATGCCTATAAGTCGGGGAAGTGCCCTTTGTGCAAGAATGTGGGGGATGTCCAGTTTGAAGGATTTTGCAGTAGTACTGATCTTACCGGGTATTTGAAAAAAAATGGTATAAATATCTTGCCAGAATCTTACCAAAGTATAAGAGCTGAGATCGAGCGTGATGAGAATGTTACCAGGCTTTTGAACGAGCGGAAGGAAGCTATTCAGCAGTTGATCGGAAGGAGTGATGTATCGTGGGATACGTGGGATGCCCTTAGTGAGGTAGTGGGGGGCAAGCCTTCTTGGGCGAGAGTTGAATCATACCTCAAGGAAGAGTCTCACAGAGAAGAGAGTGAGGAGGGTCACAAGATGGCGGCATAACTTTTTTTAGAGCATGAAATAATGTCTACACTTATACTAGATATTGAAACAGTGGGAGAAAAGTTTGATGACCTTGATGAAATGTCTCGGCATTCTTTGACCCGGTGGATCGAACGAGAATCGAGAAATGATGAAGAATATGAAGCAAAACTCAAAGATGTCAAGGAGGGATTGGGTTTTTCTCCGCTGACGGGACAGGTTGTGGCCATTGGGATGTTGGACGTGGAACAAGATGCCAAGGTGGTCTATTTCCAAGCGCCCGGCGAAGAGTACGGACGATTTGAAGAGGACGGAGTGACGTATGAACAAATGACGGAAGCACAGATGTTGCAGCGGTTTTGGAATGGAGCTACGAAGTACACAGAGCTTGTTACATTTAATGGACGAGGGTTCGACCTTCCTTTTTTGATAGTGAGAAGTGCGGTCAATGGTATTCGACCTAGTAAGGATTTCCTTTCCAATCGTTATCTCGGAAGTCAGCGCTTCGATGCAAAACATATTGATCTTCAAGATCAATTGACATTCTATGGGGCGGTAATGCGTAAGGGAAGCTTGCATTTATGGTGTCGAGCATTTGGCATCAAAAGTCCTAAAGTGGCAGGTGTTACAGGTGATGATGTGAAGGAGCTTTTTGAGTCCAAGCGGTATAAGGATATCGCAAGATACAACGTTCGGGATATCGTGGCGACAAGAGATCTTTATACGAAGTGGGAGAAGTACGTACGGATGTGACAAAAAGAGTTCGTTGGCCCGTAGAGACATGATGAAGAACATATATGAATATAGAATTTCCTGGGGTGGAAAGGAAAGAAAGTTTTAAACTTGTCCCTGCAGAACGGTGTATACCGGGACTTGATGAAGAAATGGACCGATCGAGAATTCGAGATCTCTCTTATCTTTCCGACAAGGAATTACTAACTGATCCTCCAAAGGTAAACAAGAATATTGGGACACCGCTTTACTGCAAGAACGATACTTTTAAACGTGATCTGGGAGCTATTGATAAGGACGGTATTGCTGAATTGAAAGAGATATTCCGTGGGCAGGTACTCGTAGATATTGGAAGTGGTGGAAATTTTTATGGGGCTGATATTGCGGAGATGTTCCACGCTAAAGGATATGTTGGTGTTGAGTTATACGACTTTCTTCGGGCAAGACAGTCAGCAGGTACTCACAATAGGAATATTCCTATAGCTTTGGTTGCTGAGGATGCCCTGACCTTTCTCAGGAGGATTCCCGATAAGAGTGATGTGTCGGTGCTTCTATCCAATATGAATGTCTCGGTTCTTCCGAGTGTATCCATGCGTGAGGAGATATCTCGAGAGATCAAGAGAGTGATCTCGCCCCGTGGTGGCGTGTTGATCTATAAGTCGGATTTCTTTGTTGGTGATCCTGATCTTACGGTGCATTATATAAGTAGGGGTGGATTCCCTGATATACGCGTAGGAACATTTGGATAAATGATTTTTGGTTATGTATGAATATGATCTCTTGTCGGGATTGGAATGAAGAAATGCATGAAGTTTCAGAAAATGAGATAACCTTCCGACCTTCTGTGTATGGGTTACTTTTTCGTGATGGTGAAATTCTCCTTTCTCCACAACGGGATGGCTATGACTTTCCCGGGGGTGGGATGGAGATAGGGGAAACGATTGAGCAGACGCTTATTCGGGAATTTCATGAAGAAACAGGATTTCATGTTTTAATGAAAGATCTGGTATATTGTGGTCAAGATTTTTACTATGCAATTCCTCACGAAAAAGCGTTTAATACCATTCTCTTGTATTATACTTGTTCTTATAAAAGTGGAGACCTCTCTACGGATGGTTTTGATGAGTACGAGAAAGGGTATGCGAGGAAGGCAGAATGGGTTTCGATCGATCGGATAGAGAAAATAAAATTTCATAATTCTGTGGATAGCGTGGCTATAATTCGTAAAGCAATGGTGATATGAAATCAGTACTGATCATTGGTGCTAAAGGAATGTTGGGGCAAGAGTTGGTAAGAGTCTTTTCTGAGGGTGGGGAGTATTCTGTAACCGCATGGGATCGAGAGGATATCGATGTGACGAATGCGAAGGAGACCCGTGAGAAGGTCATGGACCTTTGGCCTGATGTAATCATTAACGCTGCCGCTTACAATGCAGTTGACCTTTGTGAAACAGATGAAATGGAGAAGAAAAAAGCTGAGGCGCTGAATGGGGTGGCTCCGGGACTTCTTGCCGATATTGCTAATGATCTACAATCAACTATCGTACATTATTCGACCGATTACGTGTTTGATGGGGAGCAGCCGAAGTATCGAGAACAGGGACGTCGCGCTCCCGGATGCTGTGGATCAAGTTGCTCCGGATGCTCGTATCTTGATCCGAGTGGGGAGTTTGATGGATATCGTGAATATGATATGCCCAAACCGCTTTCGGTGTATGGGAAGACAAAGTTGTGTGGTGAACAAGAAGTAGAAAAGCAGTGTCAAAGCCACTACATCATCCGACTTTCCAAGTTGTTTGGGAAACCAGCTCTAGCGGAGGGAGCAAAGCGGAGTTTTTTTGATGTGATCGCAGAAAAAGCTCGTACAGAGGGTGTGGTAAAAGTTGTAGACGGTGAAAAGAGTTGTTTTACGTATGCACCAGACCTGGCCAAGAAAACCAGAGAACTGGTAGAAACAGCTCCTTTTGGTATTTACCACGTGGTGAACACCGGTGCTGTTACCTGGTACGAAGCGACCAAAAAACTTTTTGAGATCGCGGGGATCGAAGCGACGGTGGAGCCGGTTTCCCCTGAGATATTTCCCCGACCCGCCAAACGTCCGTCTCAGTCCGTACTTATTTCTACCCGAACAGAACCTCTCAGATCTTGGGAGGAGGCAGTGCAGGAGTATCTTAAGAAGTGACGGAACTACGGCGGAACGAATAAAGAATGATATAAGGGCTTTACAAAGTATCAAATTTGTTGTATATTAGAAGAGTAGTCTTTTGTTGTAGAGGGTTCGTGTCGGTATTCGGGTTGCGAGAGTGTCACGGATGTTATAGGCAATGAAGGGCCCTCTGAAGGCCGTTTTTATTTTTAAAAGGACCTCTTATGAATAAAAAAGAATTTCGCATTTTAGTGCTACCTGCGGTAAAGAACATAGAGCAGGTAACGAGTAAATTACCATTTCCCGTTCAGTTAACGAAGGGGAAGTATACCGATCTAGTATTTGAATTTCGAGAGGAGGGTGTTCATATCACCCACAGGGGTGTTGACCTTAGGGACTTTTCTTTTGTGTGGCTTTCTTCATCGTGGACGTCTCGGGACTTGGCATATGCCGTAAAACTCTATTTGGAATGGAATAATGTCCATTGTACCTATGTAGAAAAGGGCACTTCAAAGATAACAGATCATTTATTGTTCGCGCTTCAGGGTGTTCGAACCCCGGATACACTTTTTATCGACTACAAACAAGTAGAAAAACACCTTGAACAGATCAGAGAAGTTTGTGGGTATCCTCTGATCGTCAAAGATACCAAGGGCTCAAAGGGGGCACGATCTGTATTGGTGGACACAGAAGAGGACTTGGTTGAAGCGTTAGCAAGTCTTCCCAAGCATAAAAAGTATCTTTTTCAGAGGTATATCCCCAATGAGTATGATTGGGGAGTGATGGTCGTCAACGATAAGGTGGTTTCTGGAGAGAAGAGTTATCCTCAGATGGGAGAGTTCAGAAATAATACCTGTAATGGCGCTCAAGAGGTATTTGTCGATTCTCCTGACGATATACCAACGCAGATAAGAGAAATGGCCGTGCGGAGCAGTAGGGCATTGAAACTTTCTTGGTCACGGTCAGATGTTATTGTGGATAAAGACACCAACATTCCGTATCTCATGGAGGTCAATCGCTTGCCTGGGCTTACCTCAAAGTCAATGGAGATCGATGGAGCGTATACATTCCTCTTGTCTCAGATCAGACCTCTTTCTGAGTAGTTTTTATAGGCGCGTGTCTTTATTGGTGTCTAGAGCTTCTACTATTTCTTGAAGATAGGTAATATGGCCCAATAACTCTTTTTGAATTTCCTTGGGAACTTTGTTTATGTTGTGAATGACATGGGGGTCGAGAAGAATGAGGTGTGGCCCGTCAGTGTCTTCTATGAGGGCAACGTTATCTTTTCCAAGGATATCGATCATTCTCCCGTCCTTGTCTAATTGAGAGAGGGTATCTTGAACAAACGCACGAAAAGTCTTTTCTAAAGAGGGATTGTTTTGAAGTGTTTGTAACAATGATCCTTTATCCACGCTACGGAAAAGATCTTTTATTTTTGTAGAGTCTCCGAAGAATTTTTGGATGACGATCACGCCCTTTCTTCCTCCAAAAGGAGTTTTGCCAATAAAACGGAACTCTTCTGGGATAAAGTCTGGAATGTCCTCAAACCAAGACCGTATCTCTTCATACTCTGATCTTACCTTCTTTGCACGATCAAGGAGGAATTGAAGGTTTCCCCATTTTTTTTCAAACTTTGCTACGAGTGAGGGTCTTTCAGGATCTTGTGAAAGGAGTTTGTATACATGGCACTGTTCTCCCTCCCCAACTCTTTCTTCTTGGAGAGAGTAGAGGTCTGGATCGATAGAAAGTTGGGTATCTCCTTGGTGTTGAAAATGACCATTTGTGATCCTATGGAAAAGCTCATCAGGAATAAAATGTCTGAGAACAGAAAAGAAGGCAATGGCTTTTCTTTGCGGATTCTGGTCGAGACTTACCAGGTCTTTGATATGACCACCGATGTCTTTCTTGGTATAGTTTTTGTCCGAGAGTGTTTCTGTAGCGATCGACCGGACGGCATTCATATAGAAACGAGCATCTTTTTTCATGGTGTTTGCATTTGTGTGTTTTGTTTTTTTAACTTTTGTGCGAGTTGCTTCAGTTCTTCTGGATCGGCCATGGGGCCTCCGGCGGAAGCGATCCATCCTTCATAATGATCAAACCAGAGCTCTTTCGTGCTCATGGCTTGTTTCCACTTTCCACCTTTGAGGTGTTCTGTTTTGTGCATTGGAGCGAGCTTGATGTGGGCATGATCGATCCCGGTTCCCTCCATAATAAGACCTACGCGTCCTACGTTAGAAAAATGTTTTTCAAGGATCTCGGCCACCTTTTTTGCAGCAAGGACAAACTTTTGGAGTGCATCATCAGGCATTTTGAGCACATCGGAGCCGTAGTGATCTTTAGGGACAACGACGGAAAATCCTTCAGTATTCGGATCTATGGAGAGAAATGCCATAAAGGCGTCATCTTTCCAGAATATCCCCGGTGTTTGAAATTCTCCGGAAACGATCTTGCAAAAAACGCATTGGTCATCTTTTGTGGTTGGCGAATATGTGGCCATAACGAGTGTTGTAGTAAGAGAACATAGCTCCATGGTACTGGAAATGTTCTTGGTTTGCAATTTTATCTATAGGCACTTATGATAACAAGTATTGATACGTGATGAGTTTATTCAAATGACCAAATACGATGTTGTGGTTATAGGGGGTGGGCCGGCAGGAATGATGTCGGCAGGGCGGGCAGCTGAACTGGGTGCACGTGTTTTGCTGTTGGAGAAAAATGAGTCCTTAGGCAAGAAGCTTCTCTTGACGGGAGGAGGGCGATGCAATGTGACCAATGCTGAGTTTGATGTGGATATATTCTTGGGCAAATTTGGTGATGCTAAAAAGTTCCTTTTTTCTCCAATGGCACAATTTGGTGTTCAGGATACACTGGACTTTTTTGAGAAATGGAATGTTCCGATAAAGGTGGAGGCGGAAAAGAGGGTGTTCCCTGCAAGTGATAATGCGCAATCTATTTGGGATGCTCTTGGACGGTATATGGAGAAGGGCAGAGTGGATATAGTATTTCACGCAGAGGTTATGGGATTGGAAGCAAAGAATGGCGTTATTACAGGTGTTCGTCGGAAAAATGGAGAAGTGATCTCGGCAGATGCTTACATTCTGGCAACGGGCGGGAAGTCTCATCCAGAAACGGGGTCGACGGGAGATGGATTTAAGTGGCTGAGGAGCATTGGACACTTGGTAGAGATGGCACGCCCGGCTTTGGTGCCACTACGTGTCAAAGAAAAGTGGATAGGCCGAATGTCCGGGGCGAGTTTTTCGGAGGCAACGCTGTCGGTCATTCGGGAAGGCAAGAAGAAGGAGCCTAAAAAGGGAAAACTTTTGTTTACGCATTTTGGGCTCAGTGGTCCGCTAGCACTTAATAGAAGCCGACGTATCGGAGAACTTCTCCACGAAGGAGAAGTACCTCTTTCCATCGATCTATTTCCTCATTTGAATTATGAGGAGTTGGATAGGGAGTTTCTGGCACATCTGAATGAACAAAAGAACAAGCAGATGAAAAATGCACTGAGTGGATTTGTTCCACCCATTTGCGCTTCTACCTTTTTGGAGCTTGCAGGTATTCATCCTGATAAGGTTTCATCTACGGTCACTCGAAAGGAACGTGCGGAACTTGTTCGGATATGTAAAGACCTTCGCGTGAGCATAATTGATCTCTTGGGTGAAGAAAGAGCGATCGTAACGAGTGGAGGTGTTGATCTCAAAGAAGTGGACTTCAAATATATGCGGTCACGTCTTTATCCCAATCTTTATATAGTGGGAGATGTTTTGGATATTGATCGGCCATCGGGTGGATATAGCTTACAACTTTGTTGGACAACGGGATTTGTGGCTGGAACGGCCATATCTCATGGGCCTTAGATCGTTGAGCTGGAGATTGTTCTTTTTTCTAAATATGATATGCTGTACGAACGCGGTTCATAAATAACAAGTTATAAAAAAGTATGGAGGAACAAAAAGCAGAGAGTCCAAAGGAGGGGGTTTCAACACAAGAAGTTTCCCAGAAGAAGAAAATGGCAACATGCAAAGCGTTTATGAAGAAACATAAAGAGGGTATCATTGTTGGAATAGCGATAGTCCTCTTGGCTGCGGTTGTTGGAGTCGGTGCTTACTTTTACCAAAAAAATACAGATCAAAAGAATGCTGAGGCGGTAAAGGCCAGCACAGAACAATTCATCAAAGAGAATTTGGTAGCTCCAGGCACTGATTTTAAGATAGATAGCTTTACGGAAGAGGATGGTATATACAAAATGAGCATTTCAGTGGCACAACAAAAGGTGGACGCTTACGTGACCAAGGATGGAAAAAAGCTCTTTCCACAGGCGATCGACCTGGTAAAGCGGGATGACGCCGCTGCTCAAGCACCGACTGGTCCAGCACCGGTCACAGAGGTCACCCAGAAGACGGATGTTCCTGTGGTGGAACTCTTCGTGATGAGTTACTGTCCATACGGTACGCAGATGGAGAAGGGGATGATCCCTGTTGTACAAGCCCTCGGGTCAAAGATCAAGTTTGACATCAAATTCGTTTCATACGTGATGCATGGAGAGAATGAATTCAAGGAGAATATGAATCAGTATTGTATCCAAAAAGAGGAGCCAACAAAATATCTTGGATATTTGGCATGTTTTGACAAAGAGAGCGATTCTGTAAAATGTGCCGCAAGTAGTAAGATAAACACTGCTAAAATTGCAGCATGTATCTCTGCTACTGATAAGCAATTTGGTCTTACCGAAGCCTTTAATGCGAAGGCGCAGGATGGGTCATACCCACCTTTCAATATCCAGAAAGATCTGAACGAGAAGTATGGTGTACAGGGTTCACCAAGCTTGGTCATTAACGGACAACTGGTTGAATCGGGACGTGATAGCGCAAGTATCTTAAAGACCGTTTGTTCTGGATTTACGAATCCTCCAAAAGAGTGTTCAGCAACGTTGTCATCGGCAGTTCCAAGCCCAGGATTTGGAGATGGAACAGAGGCGGCTTCAGGGAGCGTAGCCTCAGCCGCATCTTGTCAGTAAGGTATATAGGCAAAAACAAAAAGGACCGCCGTCAAGGGGTCCTTTTTGTATATTGCAAAACTTTGAAAGAGAATTATTTTTTCCGCGTATATGTAGGAAGTTGATCAGATATATAATTTAGAATATCGTATGAAAAAATTTTTGTTTATCATCGCGGGTATAGCCGTTTTTTCTTTCGGCATATATTTTCTGGTTTGGGGTAAGAAGGGGGTGGATGCTGGAGCAGTGGCCGCATCCGCACAGACTGCTTCTTCTGGAAATCATGCGGTGGGGCAGGTGAGTCAATTGCCGCCACGGTCCAGTCACTCGACGAGAACGAGCTAAGGGCGTGTCTATCGGATCGATACATATCCCCCGGGCACACCTTCTTTGGAGAGAACGATCTGCCAGAGACTTTGCCTGCGGGATCGAAATGTTCCTGCAGATACCAGAAGAAAATATTTCCACATACGATAGAAGCGATCGTCGTAGGCGTTTTTGAGTTTGTTCCAATGTGTGTTGAAGTTATCAAACCAACTCATCAGGGTCTTGTCGTAATCCGCACCAAAGTTATGCCAATCTTCGAGAACAAATGACCCCTCTATGTTTTCAGCGATCTGGTTTACTGAGGGGAGCATAGAATTGGGGAAGATGTATTTTTCTATCCACGGGTCGCCCGATGTCGTTGAGTAGTCTTGCCCGATAGTGTGCAAAAGAAAAAGACCGTCGTCTTTGAGGTGTTTTCGGACCACCTGCATATACGTTCGGTAGTTCTTGTGTCCCACGTGTTCGAACATTCCCAGTGAAACGATGTGATCGAACTCACCCTCAATGTCTCGATAGTCTTGGTAGTAGAGTTCTACCGGAAGACCCCTGCAGAGCTCTTTGCCGAGTTTAATCTGTTCTTGTGAGACGGTGATACCCACCACATGTACGCCATACTTTTCTGCCGCAAACTTAGCAAAACTTCCCCAGCCGCAACCGATATCCAGGATCTTTTGACCCGGCTCTAGTCGTACTTTTTTACACACCAGATCGAGCTTGGCTTCCTGTGCTTCATCAAGTGTGGAGGCATTTTTCCAATATCCGCACGTGTAGACCTTGCGAGCATCGAGCATCGCACTGTAGAGATCGTTTCCGATATCGTAGTGGTGTTTGCCTATCTCAAAGGCTTTGGATCTTCTTTGAGGATTGAATATATTTTGTTCGGCGATCCAGAGAAGAGTCTGCCAACTCTCGGGTATCTTTTCTTCGATCTTGGCTCGGAACAACCGGTCGAAGAACTCATCGAGTTTCGGGACGTCCCACCACCCATCCATATAGGCTTCTCCAAACGCCAGGGAACCTTGGCTTATTGCTCGACCATAGAGACGTTTGTCATGTACTCGAATATCCCATGGACGATCGCCATTGATCCGAATGTCGGCTGTTCTTAGAAGCTCCTCGGCAATGATTTGGTCTTTGTCATTTTCCATATACATTGAGATAGGGTATTCTCTGAATGTTGGTATAAAAAAATGTCGATATTCATTAAATATTACTAAAAGGTGCGAAAATTATTTCTCAAGTAGGGGGGTGTTAGGATGATGGAAATATAAAACGGCCGATGGTGGCCGTTGATAAAGTGCTGCGATTGTGGGATAAAGTTGGAACCTATTTAAACTCGTTAGGGGTTTAAAATTTTTTATCGATTTCGCTTATTCTTGTTGAAATTGATCCAGTTGCTTCACCCATAGATTTATCCAATAAACCGTAAAAATTTTTTGCTCGGTTTAGTTGTACTTGCCAAGTTGACCCTATGTTATCCGAGTTATTATTGACATTCCAGTTATCCAGTGCTTTTTCTTCAAAGTGCTTTACTTTAGAAATGATATCATATGCAGAGGTAACTCTATTAAGTAATTCGGTATCTAAAATCAATTTTAAATCACCTGAACTCTTTAAAACCTCCCACATCTCTATTTGCAAAGGATGGAAACTCGCATTTTTAATATCTCTATTTTGAAGATCTAAAATTAACCTCGAATTAAAATCTATTTCTTGTTTTATGAACATGAGTATATCTTTCTCCCTCAGTCGATCCATCCTCATCCTTTCATTTTCTTCTTTAGTTTTGATTAGGCCATCAATCCAGAGTGCAAACGGTATACCGGAGACCAATGATAAAAATATTCCAATTATACTATCCCAAAAATCAATTCCTCGATTAAAATAACGAAAGTAGGCGATTGCTAAAAAGATGCTGACTACTATCGGTAAAAATACTAGGGTTTTTCGCAACATGCTTATTTTAAGTGTGGAGCAAGGTAATTCTCGATCTTCTTTATGGCCTGCTCTACATTTTGATTAAATTTGTCATCTTCTCCCATGTCATAAATTAAATCTCTATCCTCTTTTTTTCTTTCGTAAGCATTTCCAGTATCCAGATACATTTTTAGAGCAACAAATATTTTTACTATACAATCATGAAAATCTTCTTCAACTGACAATGCCTTCTTTCCCCATGACACCTCAGCCTCCCAAAGCTCGACTTTCAAATCAGACTCAGCCTCATTGACTTTTTTCCATCGAAGACTATAGACAGCCCTATTTGTTTCTTTGTTATTACTGCCGAGGTCTTTTCCGGTTTCTTGTAGTGTTGCATTCATTTCTTCAACTGGTATAAAAGGATTTCTGACAAATTTTATTGCATCTCTGACCTTGTAAACGGCCCTCAAATATCTCCTTGCAAGCTCATAGTTAGTCTTTCCTTTTAATTGATCTTTCCATGTGCTAAATCCTTTTATTGCAAGCAAAACACCCGCAATTGTAGCTAAAGCAGTAATAATGCTTGACACATCTTGAACTAGGTTTTCTGTGTTGCAAACAACAAGCATAATGTTTCAGAATGTGATATAATATTGCCAACAACTGAATTATAGGCCTAAACCATAGTTTTTGCTAGGGCATGGTCTCAAATTCAAGTACATAGTAACGGTCTCGCGATCGGTATCATGTATTTGGTTATATCTCGAAAGTGGCATGAGTGCCAGAAAGAGTATTGCCGATGTGGGATCTTTTTTATTGAAAAAAATATGCAATACATCTTTCTGCTCGTTCTCATTATACTTTTTCTCTTTCTAGTCTTGTTTGGGGCATACCTAAAAAAACGACAGAGGAAGATGGTAGAGGAAATGACCGAGCCAATGTATGTGATACGAGCACTGTTTAACCATTCGGAAAGAAAATTTTACGATACGATCGATCACACGCGTTGTGGGGGATAAATACGTCGTTCTTTCGAAAGTGCGCCTTTGGGATATTTTTAGTGTTGTACAAAATCAAAGCCAAAGTACAAAGGCCGTTTTACGAAACAAGATACAATCCAAGCACGTTGACTTTCTTTTGTGCGATCGGAAAACTTCTTTCCCTCTCGTTGCCATAGAATTGGATGGGGAATCACATAGAAATTATTGGAGAAGGAAACGAGACGAATTTGTAGATAAAGTATACAAAAATGCCAATCTTCCCATTATTCATATTCCAACAGCCCACGCGCAGAATGATGCTTTCTTGGTAAAACATTTGAGAATGTTTTAAATTGAGGTTCTAGCTCCGATATCTGTAATGCATGACACTCACAGCCAAGAGAGCGGGTCCCCGAGCGACCTTGACGGCGAGAGGGTAGGGGCTCAGTAGCCATCTGTATTCTAGCTACCTGTATTCATTGAAAAAAAATAAAAAATAGCTCTTCTGGGCTATTTTTTTATGAAGCTATACGAATAGGGGATGATATGGAACTCATATCTTGCACACCGTAAGCAAATCTAAGAATTTTAAAAGCCCAACATAGATATGTTGAGCTTCCTTGCTGATCGAAGATCTTTCTTATCCTGAAAGATCCTTCTGGAGGAGTGCACGTCCTTGTACATCCCCATCATTAGTTAGAAAACATGCTTGAATCCGATCCCGGCGACAAGGCCTCCACGTTCTTCGCTATTGAAGCTGGAGAGGGGAGTGATCCACTTCCCCCAAGCGCCAACTTGAGTATTTTTGCCCAAGGAATGCCAGAGGCCGGCATCGACCTCTCCGAGCCAGGCATGGTTGGGGAGAAACGGCGTTGAGTCATATGCTGTCAGTCCCGATAGAGAGAGTGTCCCGAGGCGGGTCTCAGTACTCCATTCAGCACCGAAGGCGGAATAGGCAACACCTGCCTCCCCGGTGGGGAGAAAGTATTGCCCTCGAACATCAACGAAAGGTCGAACCATCCACCCTGTGTACTGCAGTCGACTCTTAATCTGGATGGTGTCGGCGTCCCTGGTGCTGTTGAGGTAACCCAGGGAGAAGTAGGAGGCTTGGATAAGAGCTTGCCAATTCTCTCCAACTTTTCCAGCCCAATACCCTTCGATATAGGAAGAATTAGCAATGACATCCTTGTAAAGAACTGTACTGTAACATGAGAGTATAGCATATTTTATACTCATTGTCAAGCACGTAACAAAAAAATGGCTTTATAGGGGTATTTTTAGTAGGGTACTAGAGCGGTAGGAATCTCACACGCTTCGCTTCAATAAGGCTTCCGTCCTCTTGTCCTCATCTATTTATTAGAACAGATAGACTTGGTCACCCCCGACGGGGAGCTTCCGTTCCCCGATCCCCTCCCGTTCAAATCCTACTGTGTCTAAACAAAAATATTCCACCCAAGAAGGGTGGAATATTTTGTTAGCTGGGGCGGTAGGATTCGAACCTACGCATGGGGGCTTCAAAGGCCCCTGCCTTACCGCTTGGCTACGCCCCAATTTTATTGATCCCTGAACAACAACAAACCTTCCTATAATGGGAAATACAGGGGAAGGGATCGTTCTATCTTTATCCGATCGCATTTCTAAATGCCTCTATGACATTTTGGATGAGTGGATCCGGTTTTTCTGCCTCAGGAACTCCAATACTGATGTGAATAGAAACACGAGTGTTTAAAAGGATACCTAGAATAGTCTCTATTGTCAAACGATTTTCTTGTTTCTCGAGAGCGCTTTTGTAGAATTCACTGGAGGTGGTAATGAACACCGAGTTTCCTTCTGTTTTGGTCACGCTACTATTGCGTAAAAATGTTCCAAGGAGTGCATTTTTTTCCTTTGTTTGGTCAAGGCACTGTTGCCATATGGTAAAGACCTCCTCGAGGGAAAATGAGGCTCGTTGGGGCGATCTGGAAGGCTCTGGAAGATCTTCTTCAGATGGAGAAGATGGGGAAGGGGTATCTTCAGCATTCGATATCTTGGGGGTATCGACCTTGACCTCTTGAGCAAGTTTTGTTGTTGGAACATTCTCTTTTTGAGGTGCGGAAGTGGGTTGCGTTTTTGGTTGTGTGTTGTTAGCGGGAGGAGTGGGAGGAGGTGTTGTGGTAGACGCTGTATCGAGGATCTTTACCACAGCTGTTTCGAGAGGGATCTGAGGGAGAAAAGAGGATCGCATGGAGATACGTGCCGCAAGGAAGGTATCAATGGCACGAACGATCCAAGAGAGCGAGAGAGGCTTGATCTGCTCAAGCACCTTGGTGAGTTCTTCTTTGGTCATTTCATTTTTGAGATCATTTTGCATATCGGGTGAGACGCGAAGAAAAAGCATTCGTCTTAATTGGTACAGCAGAGTTTCTACGAAGTGGTCGAGATTGTATCCGTTCTCTGATGCTTCTTCGATGTAGCGGAGCGCTTGAAGTATATTGTTTTCGACGAGGGCGTCAATGAAGGCACGAACAGTATGACGATGGGAAAAACCAAGGATCTCTTCTGCTTCCTTTGCGGAGATGTCTTTATCGTTGGCTGAAAAGAGTTGAGAGAGGAGGGATTCTGCATCTCGCATACCTCCCGCTGAAGCCACAGCCACCATCTCCAATACTTCCGGATCGAGCTTTACCTTTTCTTCTTTGGCGATGCGAGAAAGTTTGTCGATGATGTTTCCGAGAGGGAGTCGACCAAAGTCATATCGTTGACAGCGAGATATAATGGTCTCGGGGACCTTTTGTATTTCGGTGGTGGCGAGAATGAATATGATGTGCTTGGGTGGTTCTTCGAGTATCTTGAGCAGTGCGTTAAAGGCACCTTTGGAAAGCATATGCACTTCGTCGATGATGTAGACCTTGTAGCGTGCGCCATCGAGTGGTGGAAGGATCGCTTCTTCACGCAGTTGTCGAATATTGTCTACTCCGGTATGGGAAGCAGCGTCGATCTCTATGATGCTGAGAGAGGATCCCTTAAGGATCTTGAGGCAACTGGTGCATTTGCCACAGGGGTCGCCATTCTTTGGTTTGAGACAGTTGAGCGCAAGGGAGAATATTCGAGCAATGGTGGTCTTTCCTGTTCCTCGGGGTCCGGTAAAAAGGTAGGCGTGACCTATTCGTCCGGCTGTTATAGTATTTTTGAGGGTTTTAACGATGTGTGTTTGTCCTTCTACCTCAGAAAAGTTCTTGGGACGGTATTTTCGGTAGAGTGTTTCCATAAGATGTCCGTAAAGTTTATAGGTTCACCTAGTCTACTAAGTCATGACGAAGTATAGTATAGCCGATTTTTAAGGAAAGAGAAAGGTGTTTTGTATTGGGGTGCAAAAGGTTCTATAACAAAACCCCTTCAAATAAGAAGGGGTTTTGCGAAGAGGAAGAAAGTTACTTCTTGAACACGATGTACTTATACCCGAGAAAGTTCCACATGAGTACCACAAGCGTTGCTGC
Source organism: Minisyncoccia bacterium (assembly GCA_041738235.1). GTDB lineage: Bacteria > Patescibacteriota > Minisyncoccia > Moranbacterales > JBGSQF01. The sequence goes on along the minus strand of JBGSQF010000013.1, from coordinate 227,533 downwards.
GATATTCGCGATGTTGGCCCACATATTGGCAGAGATGTTAGAGGCGGGGCTTCCGATGATGTTTACAAGGACATGTACCATGCCGATGCTGAGCACAGCTCCTATGACGCTCACAGTAAGAAACAGTACAAACTCTTTCTCGGATGAGTTCGAGTCTTCCTTGGAGAATGACCAGTGTTTGTTCCAAAAGTAGCTGTTGGTCACTGCAGCGAGGAACGAGATCCCTTTAAAGAGGTCGATACCGAGTCCCGTGTTGACCTGAGTGAAGAGAATGAGGAGATTGTATACTCCAAAGTCAATGGAAAAATTAGCGGCTCCAACAGCGGCAAATTTGGCAAGTTGGAAGAAAAAGGGCTTGACCTTTGAGAGAAGATATCCAATATAGATACCAACCACGGCTAGTATTGAAAATCCAAGAAATGAAATGACCGGACTAAGAGTGTGCCCAAGATTTTTGGCTACGAATGATGCCATGAGACCGAATACCGCACCATTGATCGCTCCGAATACGAGGTCTCGAGAAGTAAGAGAGGCGGAACTTTTTTGTGTGTTCATACCGTTCCATAAAGATTCTCTCCCTTCTTCCGAGGGAGAGAAAGACATTTAATTAGTGTGATTATTCCGCTGGTGTCTTTTGTTTCTCGCTTTCGGCAATCTCTTTTTCTATGGCCTCGATATCGGCACGCCACTCCTCCAAAAGATCTTCAGAATTTTCGTCATCCTCTTCATCCTCTTCCTGAGTTTCTTGGGGGTCGTCTATGATTTTTTGCGAATTCGGGGCGGCTTGCTTCGTCTTTATGCTTCCCAATGAAGAGAGGTCTTCAGCACCGTACTTTGCTTTTTGTACGATGTTTTCAAGGGATGCCCAGTGGCTATCGATATCACGCGAGGTGACTATTGCCGCTTCATCGCCTGGTTGAGCTTTAAAGTAGGTGATGGAAGCAAGGAGTATGCGGTAAGGTTTCCCGTCGGCGATCACAATATAGTTTCCACCTTCGTCCTGGGTGACAATACCAAGAGCATGTTTTCGTTCTACCGGACCAATTTGTTTGTAAATAAAGGATCCTTCCGGCGTAATGTGGAGTTTCAAGAGATCACCTTCAACAAGTTTCGATTTTGATGCGTAGTTTGCTGGTACGGGATACTGTTTTCCGTCGGATCCAAGCATAATCTGACCGTCAAAGGTTCCTTGTACGATCGTCCCACCATCTTCATCTTCCTCCATTTTTCGACGGCGTCCCGCCTTCTTTTTCCCCTCCAATTGCAAAAGCATCGCCTTGGCACCTTGGATGGTCTTTTCGGCGTTGGAGATCATTTCGCGGAGTGACTGCATCTTCATTGCCTGATCTTGGCTCAACTCTCCTGTCTGTGTGGTTTCATCCGACATACTTTTATTTTTATATTTTAGAGTTGTCATTTGATTTTATTATAGAGGAATATTTAAAATGTGGCAAGATACCGAGGTATTCTACTTATTGATACGTTTTGAAAAGAGAATCTTTTCAATTGAGTATGTTTTGACATATGTGGGTCTAATGTTACGATGAATACATTCAGTTCCTTAGAGGAGTAAGCACGTGATGATTCGAACATGTGGCCCGTGTACCGCATGCTGCAAGACGCATAAGATTTGCGAGCTTGATAAACCGGTTGGGAAATGGTGTCCCCACTGTATTCCTGGACAGGGTTGCCAAATATATCAGTCTCGTCCAGAATCATGCAAGGGATTTCGATGCGAATGGCTTAAAGGAGATGGAGAGGAGCGGCATCGTCCGGACAGGGTAAGACATGTTCTGGATTATATTTCTACTGGAACTTCGTTTACTCGGGGAATCTTACAAATATGGGAAGCAATGGAGGGAGGTCTTTTGCATCCACGGGTTCAAGGGTGGACGAAGTGCGCTCTTGTGAATGGTATCTGGGTATCGCATCTATATCTTTCCGGGAAAAAGAAGCTGTTTGTTCCGGGTGGAGAGGTCCTTACCGCAGAGTTGAAGAAAGATGTTCGAAGAGAAGGATTTGAGATAGTGAGGTAAACCCTACCGGCAGAGATCTGCTTCGGCGGGTCTTTGTTTTTAATGGGGGTAATTTTGATTTTTTCAAGGAAAACAGATATACTGCGGAATATGAAGCAATATATACAGCAGACCATTTTTGACGCTATTCAGGGCCTTGGGTGGGACATCTCATCGGAGGACATTTTGGTAGAGTATCCGCCTGAGGAAGCGATGGGGGATTACACTACCAACGTGGCCTTTTTGTTATCAAAAAAACTGCACAAAGCACCTATCGAGATCGCCCGTGAGATCGCCTCAGTTTTGCGGGGAGAACAGATCGATCATGTAGAGGCGGTCATGCCTGGATATGTGAATATCTATAGCACAGCTACTTCATTACAAAATATCATTTCTCAAGTGCTTCAGGAGCAGGAACAGTTTGGGGGATCTCAAGTAGGAAAAGGCCAGAAAGTTCTTCTGGAATATATATCTTCCAATCCTACGGGGCCCATTCATTTGGGGAATGCTCGAGGAGGACCGATCGGAAGTGTATTGGCGGAGGTTCTCAAAAAAGCAGGCTATAAAGTGTGGAGCGAATTCTATGTCAACGATTTTGGTAATCAAGTAAAGATATTGGGACATTCTATTCTGGGAGATGAAGAAAAACAGTACTCCGGGGCGTATATTGATGAACTTGCCAAGCAAAGACCGGCAGAACCAACGGATCCGCGAGAGGTGGGATTCTGGGCTGCGGAGAAGATCCTTAAGGAGGACATTCAGCCAACCTGTGAACGACTTGGTATTTCTTTTGACCGATTCTTCTCTGAGAAGAGCTTGCATACTGATGGGAAGGTTGAGGCGGTTCTTTCGTTTTTAAAGGGTAAAGGGTTGGTCTACGAAAAAGAAGGGGCTCAATGGTACCGATCGACGGAATTTGGAGATGACAAAGATCGTGTATTAGTGAAAACAGATGGACGTTATACCTATCGTCTGGCTGACTTTGCATACCATAAGGATAAATTTGATCGAGGGTTTGATCGACTCATCACCGTTCTCGGTGCCGATCATCACAGCGAGGCAAAGGAAATGAAAGTATTTGTGGAAAAAATATTGGAAAAACAGGAAGGATCTTACAAGACGATCCTTACACAATTTGTTCGAGTGATGCGCGATGGAAAAGAGGTGAAGATGTCAAAACGCAAGGGGACGTATTTTGCCTTGGATGACCTTATTGAGGAAGTGGGAAGAGATGCGGTGCGTTTTGGGTTTATTTCTTATTCGGCTACATCGCATATTAATTTCGATATCGATCTAGCGTTGGAGCGATCTGAGAAAAACCCCGTATATTATGTACAATATGCGCACGCAAGAATGGCAAGTATTATGCGAAAGGCAAAAGAAAAGGGATTGAGGATGGAGGAAAAAGACTTTTCAACTTTGGTGCATCCAAAAGAAAAAGCGCTTCTTCGAAAATTAAGAGCTTTTCCTGATCTTATAGAGGTTGTGGCTGATACCTATGAAACGCATCGGATCCCGCAATACGGGCGTGAGCTGGCAGACCTTTTCCATTCGTTCTATGCGGAATGTCATATTACTGGGGAAAAGGATCTAAGGATCGCTTCTGCACGATTGGCATTGGTCGTGGCTGTCAAAACGGCTCTTGCTGAGACATTGGATTTATGTGGGGTGAGCGTTCCTGAGAAGATGTGATGTGGTCGGAGGTATTTTGATCAGAAGGCACTGATCGGGTTGCGTGCATTAACTTTTTCTAAAATAAAATATTCTATGAACTACGATGCGCTTTTTAAACCAAGGTCGATCGCTGTTATCGGTGCCTCCACGCGAGAGGGGAATGTTGGGAATGACATTGTGAAAAATTTGGTTACTCAGGGTTTCCAAGGGGAAGTGTACCCGGTCAATCCCCACGCAACGGAATTGTATGGAAAAAAATGTTACGAAAGTATCGGTGACATTCCTGAGCCGGTCGATCTTTCTATCGTAGTAGTTCCGGCAGGCGCGGTTGTTCAGGTGGTTACCGAGTCGGTAGGGAAGGGTGTTTCTGCTGTTGTTGTGATCTCTGCGGGTTTTCGAGAAATTGGGAATGTGGAAGCAGAAGAAAAGATCCGTTCAATGTGCGATGCAGCCGGTGTTGCGCTGTTGGGACCGAACTGTTTGGGAGTGATCAACCCCCATTTTTCTATGAATGCTTCTTTTGCTACACGTCTCCCAAGGGTGGGTTCAATAGCCTTTTTGTCCCAAAGTGGGGCGCTTTGTACAGCTATGCTTGACTATGCGGAAGAGATGAACTTAGGATTCTCGAAGTTCGTGAGTCTTGGAAACAAAGCACAGATCGATGAGGTGGCGCTAATGCGTTTTTTGGCAGATGACCCTGAAACGGAGATCGTGGTTTTGTATGCGGAACAGCTAACCGATGCAAAAGGATTTGTTGAGACAGTTCGACAACTTCAAGCAGGTGGGAAGCCGGTGCTTATTGTAAAGTCGGGAGTTACCAGTATTGGCGCAGGTGCTTCAGCTTCACACACGGGCGCCATTGCCGGAAACGATGCTGTGTATGATGCTCTTTTTGAAAAAGCGGGTGTTATTCGTGTCCGTGACTTTGATGATCTATTTGAATATTTAGCTGGGTTTTCGTCCAAACGATTTCCAAAAGGAAACCGTGTTGCGGTGCTTACGAATGCTGGTGGTCCTGGGGTCCTCACGACCGATGAAGTGATCTTGCGCGGTCTTCAATTGGCGAAGTTGTCAGAGCAAACACAGAAGAAACTGAAGGGTTTTCTTCCTGCGGCGGCTAATTCGCATAACCCAGTCGATATTTTGGGTGATGCTGATGCTTCGCGGTATCGTCAGTCACTGGAGCTTCTCTTGGGAGATGAGGGTGTGGACTCTGTGGTTGTTGTTCTCACACCGCAGTCAATGACGCAAATCTCTGAAACGGCACAGGCGATCATTGATCTATCTCACACTTCCCCAAAGGTGCTCTATGTAGTTTTCATGGGTGCAACGGATGTAGAGAAAGGTATCACAATGCTTCGCAAGGAGCAGATCCCTGTAAGTCGATTTCCACAAAAAGCGATTCGTTCGCTGGATATGATGTATCATTTTGCTCAACTCTCTCAACGGTCTCAGGGTGATGACCTTTACTTTACTTTTGAAAAGAGTGGTAAAGCTCAGGAGATCATTGCGAGATATACTCAAGGTGGGGATATGTCCTTTTCGGATGCGCTGGAGTTTTTCGAAGCGTATGGATTCTCGGTGACGCGAAGCGTGAATATTCATAGTGGGTTAGAAGCGCGTAACGCTGTTGAATCAGTAGGGGGTTTAGCAGCTTTTAAGATCCTTTCTTCTGATATTGCACACAAGAGTGATGTGGGAGGAGTGGCTCTTTCTGTCACTCCAGATACGGCAGAGCAAGAATTTGAAGCGATGATGGAACGTATAGCAAAAAACGTACCGGATGCACATATTGATGGAATACTTGTGGCGGAAATGATCACGGAAAAGGGCGTGGAATTTATACTAGGAAGTGTAAAAGATCCTAATTTGGGGCATGCGGTGATGGTGGGGTTCGGAGGTGTTTATGTTGAGGTATTTCGTGACGTGGCTTTTGGGGCTGTGCCTGTATCGAAGGATGATGCAATATCAATGGTCGAAAAACTCAAGTCTAAAGCATTGCTCCGTGGTGCTCGGGGTGGAGAACTTTTGGATGAAGAGGTTCTTTTAGAAAGTATTGGCAGAATATCGCGAATCCTTGAGGAGCATCCGGAGATCGTCGAGGCTGATATAAATCCTCTGATCATATTTTCAAAAGGGAACGGAGGAAAGGTCTTGGATGCACGCGTAGCAATTGTAAGATAGGCTTATACAATATGAAAGAATTGGGGCATATACCATATTCTCCTCAGATCGGAGAAGAACTGAGAAAAAGACAAGAACGCTTTGATCAAGGAGAAGACTTGGAGGGAGAGCAAAAATTTTCACAGGAAGAAGCGGGAGCTCTTCTCTATATGTGGTCAGACATAGCACTCTTTAAAAAAAATCCCTATGTATGGAAAAGTAGGAAGAATGGATCGGCAGCATTAGTCGGAGAAAGGCCGATCAAGAAGAAAGAGCTTTTTCGAAATGGTCAGAAGGTATCGGAAGAAGGATTCCTGAGTGTGTTGGGTCGAGCAAAGCACTTCTTGCAACTCGATAATTTGACAAAAAAAGAAGACAAGAACGGTCAGAGAGAGTTGCAGGAAGCAGTTTTGGCAAACATTGGTCTCTTGAAGATGGTGATGAGGCCTTTCTTGTGGGGTTCTGAAGCAGATAGGGAGGACCTGTTTCAATATGCAGCTGAGGGGCTTTTGCAGGCGTTGAAAGGTTATGAGCCTGAGGAAAAAATTTCTTTTCCATCATATGCCGCGGTCTGTATTCGCAATCGTATTCAAGAACGTCTTAAAATGCATGGTGATAACCTGATTCGGGAATCCACGACCAGCAAGAGCGCCCATGTAATTCGGAAGTATAAAAGGGCTCTTGCACATTTTCGGGACTTTTATGGACGTAATCCAGAAAGTGACGAAGAATTTATTGAGGCTGTCGCAGAGGAGATGCACGCATTGGGCATCCCCATGGAAACTTCTGAGGACCTAGAACACCTCAGAAATGCTTACGGTGTGTTTCAATATCTTTCTCTTCAAAGTGGCGCTGAACCGCCTGAAGCGCGAGACGCTTCCTTACCGTTTCAGGATATAAATTCGGGTGAGGATGAAGTATTTACTGAGCAACTCAAGGAGTATGTCCAAGACATCATAGGGAAGATCCAGAACGAACGAACAAGAAAAATGGTCTGTCTCTATTTTGGAATAAAAACAGGAGATGACTGGGATAGCGATATAGATTCAGAGGGAATGTCTCTTAGAGAAGTTGGACAAAAGGTAAATCTAACGAAACAACAAGTTTCGAATGTTCTAAGGCCAGTGTTTGCGAGACTGAAGAGTGATTATTTAGAAAGGAATAAGTGGAGTCCTTTTGAATAGAATGATTGACTTTTTTGGTCGGATAGTGTATACTGTAAAGCAGTAAGTATTCTCAAGAAAGTGTTTCTTCTGTGCGTGGATACCGTGTGTACGGCATGTTTCACCCGGAAGGTAAGCGTTCAAGAGGCCTTACGCTTATTAATCGGTAAAACATGTTTTGTTATGGCAAAGAAATTATATGTTGGTGGACTTCCTTATTCCACCACAGAAGAGGAGTTGAAGGCCGCTTTTTCTGAGGCGGGAGCTGTCTCCTCGGTTCGCATCATCGTGGACCGAATGACCAACCGATCACGTGGATTCGGATTCGTAGAATTCGAGGCTGACGCTGATGCGGACAAGGCAATTGAGACGTTCGACGGAAAGGAATTCGGCGGACGAACACTCGTTGTGAATGAAGCTCGTCCTCTCGAGGAACGATAAACTCTTCGCAAAAAAACAACAAACGGGACTCGCCGTACACGGTCCCGTTTTTGTTTTGTCCTCTTTGCAAACGAATAAATATCTGTTACGATAGTTCTATGAATAAAAATATCGAAGTGATCAAAACTGAAGCGATACAGGCGATCTCTGAAGTCGATACTTTGGATGCTTTAGAAAGTGCTCGAGCGAAATTCTTGGGTCGGAGATCGGCACTGACGGAAGTGCTGAAGTCTTTGGGGTCGATGAGTCCTGAAGAGCGTCGAGAATTTGGGCCACAAGTACAGGCAGTAAAAAATGATATTCTGTTCGCACTGGATGATCGAAAGGCTCAGATCGAGCAAGGAGACTTTGATTGGGAGGGTGAGCGGATCGATGTGACACTTCCGGGGAAGAAGGTTGAGATCGGACACTTGCACCCGATCACGCATGTACTCCGTGACATAGAAGGTATTTTTTCCTCAATGGGGTTCGATGTCGCTGATGGGACAGAGATAGAGACAGAGTTGTATAATTTCGATGTTTTAAATGTTCCTGCCAATCATCCAGCACGTGATGCTTGGGATACTTTTTGGCTTTCGGATAAGAATGAGAATGGGGAAAGGTTAGCGCTTCGTCCGCACACTTCGCCGGTGCAGGTGCATTATATGCAATCACACACCCCGCCATTTCGTATTATTGTTCCGGGGAAATGTTTTCGTAATGAAGCCACCGACGCCTCACATGAACATACGTTTCACCAATTTGAAGCACTGATGGTGGGAGACGATGTCAATGTGGCAAATTTCAAGTATGTGGGTGAGGAGTTTTTTTCAAGATTTTTTGGACGGGAAACGAAGGTAAGAATTCGACCGAGTTTTTTTCCTTTTACGGAGCCGAGTTTTGAATTTGATATTAGTTGCATGGTGTGTGGGGGAGAAAAGTGTAGTTCTTGTAAGCAAACCGGATGGTTGGAGATCGGAGGAGCTGGAATGGTCAACCAAAACGTGTTTGTAGCTGCGGGATATAAGCGAAATCGTTATCAAGGATTTGCTTGGGGATTTGGCGTGGAGCGACTCGCGATGATGAAATATAAGATCGACGATATTCGGTTATTTCACAGTGGGAATCTGAGATTTATTAGACAGTTTTAATATGAAATATTCAGTCAACTGGCTTAACGAACTGGCGGGGACGCAACTTTTGCCAAAAGAGATGGCGGAGCTTTTTACGCGCTATAGTTTTGAGGTAGATTCATTGGAAGAGTCGTCGTCGATCTCACAGGGCGTGGTGGCAGGAAAGATTTTAGAGGTAGCTCCACATCCTAACGCTGACAAGCTCTCATTGACAAAGGTCACAATAGATCCGGAAGAAAAGGAGATCCTAAACATTGTCTGTGGTGCAAAGAATATTGCACCTGGAGATGTGGTGCCGGTGGCAACGGTGGGCACCACGCTTCCTAATGGGATGACGATCAAAGAGTCTGCTATTCGGGGGGAAACATCGCATGGGATGCTTTGTGCTGAGGATGAATTGGGATTAGGAGAAGACCATAGCGGCATAGCACATCTAGATCCAAAGACTCCTCTTGGCACTCCTTTCTCGAATATTATTGGGACCGGAGATGCTATGTTGGAACTTTCGATCCTTTCGAGTCGAGGTCACGATGCATTAGCGCATATCGGGATAGCTCGGGAAATTTGCGCGATACAGAATACAAATCTTAACTTTTCTTCAAAAGAGTATTCTACGGTGAAGAGTGAAAATGTTGAGATAGAGGTGAAAGAGCAATGTAGTCGGTATATGGGAGTGCGTCTTACCAATGTTCAAAATGGTCACTCGCCCAAATGGATGCAGGAGCGACTTCTTCTCTGTGGAATGCGTTCGGTAAACGCTGTAGTGGATATTACTAACTATGTCATGCTTGAAACAGGGCAACCTCTCCATGCTTTTGATGTTCGTCAAATAGTGGCAAGTGATGATCAGGAGGGAGTAGATGATCTACAAATTCATATCCGTAACGCTCGAGAAGGTGAGAAAATGACATTGCTTGATGAGAGTGAGATCGAGCTATCTGAGGAAGATATTGTGATCGCTAATACAGAAAAACCATTAGCACTTGCTGGCATAATGGGTGGGCGCGATAGTGGGACGGACGAATCAACAGCCGATGTATTCTTAGAAGTAGCCTGTTTTGACGCTATGAGCATTCGCAGATCTCGTGTACGACATAAAATGAACACGGAGAGCTCGTACCGCTTCGAGAGAGATATTGATCCAAATATGGTCAGCATAGGAGCCTCTCGGGCAGTAGAGCTTTTACAAACGCTATGTGGGGCAACGATCGTTTCGAGCGTGGACGTGTACCCTAAACCGGTGACATCTTGGACGATAGATCTTAAGGTTTCTTATGTGGAGAAATTGTTGGGTGAAAGTATCTCCAAAGAAACAATTGCTTCAATATTGGGATCGCTTGGGATGCAGATAGAGTCGATGGGTGATCAGCAGGAGATCGGTGGTAGTGAGCGATTTGACCTGCGTGTAACTATCCCAACATTCCGAAGAGATCTCTATACCCAAGAGGACCTTATCGAAGAGATCGGACGATTGTATGGGTATGACAGGATCGTTCCAGTCGCACCACTTGTTTCCCTTGAGAGTCCCGCTGTGAACATGAGAAGGGTGTTCGAAAGGAAGATAAAAGACGAGCTTACCGCTGTGGGGTGTGATGAAATTTTATCGTACTCTTTTTATAGGGCGGAAGTGGCGGAGACGTTCGGACTTCCAAAAGAGAAACATTTTACCTTGCAAAATCCGATGAATCCCGATCAACAACTATTTCGAATGAATATGCTACCGAATGCCTTGGAAAAACTCAAAGAAAACCTCCGTTACTTTGATGAAGTAAGATTTTTTGAAGTGGGAAAAGTGTACGAGAAGGGTGAGGTGGGAAAGGTACATGGGTCTAAGGCGATCGTTGCCTTAGAATCTGGTGGGGATGAAGTCTTTGCATGTCTCAAAGGACGTATTGAAGCAATGTTTGCTTCCTTAGGGATGAAAGGAGTTTCCTATCAGAAGCTGGATGTACGAGATGCCTACTTCCACAAGACTCGCAGTGCCCAGATCATCACGCGTGGAAAGTGTATTGCACGCATAGGAGAGATCTCGCCGTTCATACTGCGTGAAATGAAGGTAAAAAGAAGAGTGGCGTTATTTGAAGCCAATCTTTCTGAGTTGTATGGGACGATGCCTTCGACACAGAAATACGCACCACTCCCGAAGTTTCCCTATGTTTGGCGTGATATGTCACTCGTGGTACCGAAAGCAATTTCTGCGGCTGAGGTACTCAGTGTGATTCAACGATCTGTTGGCAAATTCCTTAAAGGATCAGAACTTTTTGATGTGTATGAAAAAGATGGGGAGAAGAGTTTTGCCTATCACCTTGTCTTTGGCGATGACACAAGAACACTTACAAAGGATGAAGTGGAAGGTATGTTCCAAGAATGTTTGAAGCAGTTGGACACGCTGGGTGTGGAACTTAAGATGTAGCATCTCTGAAGACTCAATCTGTACTGAGAAAAATAGCACCTCCCGGTGCTATTTTTTTATGGCTACAAGATATTTTTTGGTGATCTTTTTCCAAGAGAAGTGTTCATCGGTGTAACGCTTTGCTGACTCTCCGAAAGAGTGGAGAAACTCCGGCTTGGCGCTTAGTTCTTGTATTTTTTGTATCCATGCAGAAGCATCTTGTGGTGGGAGTAGGAATCCATTCTTTCCTTCATGTACGGCGTCTTTGAGGCCTTCGTGGTTGCTAGCAAGTACGACTTTTCCACAACTTGCTGCCTCAAGAAGGTTGATGCCAAACCCCTCGAGTGATCCCGGTACAGGGATGTTTGGCGAAACGTAAAGGTCACAGGTGTTGAAAAGTGTTATGAGATCCTTTTGGGGAAGGTTGGTGAGAAGAAAGGCTCGGCTTTCGAGGTGGAGTTTCTGTATAACCTTTTTACACAAGGGATATATGTTGTTGTCCCCGGCAGTGTTATTGGCAACAACACCTCCCGCGGCGATAAAAATATGATCGCTGGGAAGTTTTGGGAGAACATTCTCAAGAAACCACAAGACTCCCTTATGGCGAACATAGCGACCAACTCTTAGGATAACCTTCTTGTTCTTGGTGGAAATTCCGAGAAGGTCGTCGAGTCTTTCTCGTTCAGTATGTTTGTATAATGCATCAGGGTCAATGCCATTAGGAATAAAGAGACATCTAGCGCGATCGATGCCGACCGCCACGGCCTGTTCAATGGTTTCATTGCCAACCATAATGAGACGATCGAGCATTTTAAGCGAGGGAATGTTAACGTATCGGTAGATCCTTCCCATAAGAGATCTTTTTTTAGCATAGGTAATATCTAAGCCGTGTATTATAGAAATAAATTTCTTCCTTGGGTGGACGATACTGAGTAGTGCTCCAACGGGCGCAAGAACACCATCGCCGAGAAGCACGGCATCGTATCGATGCATAAGAAAGATCGCTCGAAGAGTTACCCAGGGAAGAAAGAGAGGTAAAAATTTTTTACCGCGTGTATTGGCGAGTGTAAGAACTTCTGTTTCTTTACTTAGGTATTTTGCAATCCCCGCATTTTGGTTTTCTATGCCGCCCAGTATTGGTGGGTAAGCACGAGAAATAAAAAGAATTCGCATAAAAGATAGTTTCTTATTTCTTGTTACCCGGAATCTATTTATTGTACTTTTCTTTCTTGAGAGAATAGAGCACTTCTTCCATGAGGCGTCGGTTGCTTTTGATCATGTCGGCAATGAGGGCAAACACCAAGCACTGAAGACCGATAAGAAAGAGAACGATGGAAAGCAGAAGCCAGTTTCGATAGGGGGTTATTTCGAAGTTTTGGAAGTAGAAAGTAAGAAATATGATAAAAACAACGATCGCGGAAAAGACCAGGATCAGTCCGGGGATGCCAAAGAACTTCATCGGTCGTACATCTCGGACGGCTTTAAGGATGATCTTGGCGCTATTACTGACGAACCCCCAAACGGTTTTGACAACGCGGGACTTTCGGTCCGCGAAATAAGTGACGGTGACGGGAATCCAAACAAGCTTGAGATTCTTCCCAAGTGCATCAATGATCGTTTCTTGTGTATAGGTAAAGTCTCCAGGGAGGTTGAGGCGAAGCATTGTTTCGCGACTTAGTGCTCGGAATCCACAGGTAAGATCGTCGATCTTGGTCTTCATAAAGCGACTCACGATGTTGGCAGCAAAACGATTGAGACTATCTTTGATGCTTGGTATGTTCTTGGCTTTATGCTTACCAAATCTGCTGGCAATTACCATATCCGCGCGCCCTTCAAGAATGGGTGTAAGGAGCTTGGGGATATCATTGGGATCGAATTGTCCATCGGCATCGATATTGACCATAATGTCTGCCCCGTGCTCAAGTGCTTGCTCTACCGCTGTACGGAAGGTCTTTCCAATCCCGCGGTTTGTAGGGTGTGAGTAAACGAGATCGGCACCAGCCTCTCGGGAGACGGCCGCTGTTCTATCCTTGGATCCGTCATCGATAACATGAACTTTTACTTCGTCGATCCCGTCGTAGTGTCGAGCGATCCTTTGTATAGTTTTACTGATGGCCACCTCTTCATTGAAGGCGGGAATATTAATAACCAGTTTCATAGGATGGGTTTAGAATTTAAGCTTTTTTTAAAAGGCTTCTTTGATGTTTATCGCAAAGGAATGGATGGTTCTATTGTTTTATCTCGCTCATCCTTCTCGTCTTCTTTGTGAGGAGGGGTATTGTTCATATCGATGAGACCTTTCCAAAATTCAGTGCTGCTTAGCGCTATTGTTTCAACAGGAAGCTGAAAATGGGGATCTGCTTCTCGTGCCTTTCGGAGCACGGCCATCCACCAGTGTGGGGCAAGTGGTTTTATTTCGCGAGATCCCGATAGAGATAAATGATCACTGAGCATTTGAGCGCGTCGATGAAGCTCAGCGTCCTTGTCTAGGCTTTCAGTGTCTCGGGATGAGAGGCCGAGTAATTTTTTTGGGCGAAATTCTTGGTAATCGGAAAAGAGACGAGTGATCTCATTTAGGTCATCTTGTGTGAGAACGTAAGGGATCCTTTTTTTCATAGGAGGTGTAAGAGTCTTATTTACTGTTCTTTCTTGATGATCAGATCAGAGCTCATACAATTAAAATCACACTTTGCGTTTTTAGTGCCTTGCTTGATGTATTTGTTCTTGCATTCGTCGAGTCTTTTGAGGCACTCTTCTTTACTTTCGCTAAAATAGTTGAAATTTACTTCGTATCCAAAGTAGCTCAGTACAAATGCGGTGACCATTACAAACCCAACGATCCAGATAATAAGTTTTAGGAGAGAAAACATATGTTGTGTATTACTTTTTAAATCGGTGGTTGCTATTATCGGCCAATGCCTTTGTAGAGGATGCCAAGCTTCTCTATAGCTGTTTTGTTGAGGCAGTTTTTGCCATCAATAATGACCTTAATGCCATATTTCTGGAATACTTGAGGGTCAATATCAGTGAATATCTTGTGATTCGTTACCAAAACTAACGCTGTCGATTTCTTGAGAAGTGATTCGAGAGATTTCTCTGTCGACTGCTTAGGAATATAAGGATCGTATGTGAGAACAGTTGCCTTGTGTTTCTTGATCTCGCGAATAATGGGGATGGCGGGTGATTCGCGAACGTCGTTCACATTGGCTTTATAGGCAATTCCCAAAACACCGACAGCTGTTCCATTCATTGGAAGTCCAACGTCGTTGAGCTTGTCTTGAAGAAGTTCGACCGTATAGTTGGGCATGGCGTTATTGATCATGCGCGCAGTGCGTAAGAATCGATGGTCAAATCCGGCTTTCTTGGCTCGTTCGATAAGATAGTAGGGGTCGACGGGAATGCAGTGTCCGCCCACGCCACAGCTTGGCCAGTGAGGCATAAAAGCAAAGGGCTTGGTTGCGGCTCCGGCTATGACGTCTACTACGTCGATACCAAGGGCATCAAATGACCGCGCGAGCTCATTGACGAAAGCGATATTAATATCGCGGAAAGAATTTTCGACCACTTTGGCCGCCTCTGCCTCGCGGAGCGACTTCATAGGGCGTACCGTAGCGTCGAGGATAGCTTCATAGAAAGCGACGGCTCGTTTAAGTCCTTTGGGATTGGCAGCGCCTACGACACGAGGGATATTCGTAACGTTCCACTTTGGATCTCCCGGGTTAATGCGTTCAGGGCAGTGCGCGAGGTCATAGTGTTTTCCCTCCTTGAAGCCAGCTTCTCGCAATAGGGGTTCAACCACCTCTTCACATACGCCGGGGTTTATCGTGGACTCGATAATAATAAGGGGTTTTTTCTCAAGGGTAATATTGTTAGCAATGGCTTCTACTGCGCCACGCACAGGTCCAAGATCGGGATTATATTGGGCGTCTACGGGCGTTGGGACGCATACAATAATGATGTCTGACTTCTTGAGTATCGCCGGCTTTACAGACGCTTTTACCATGCCGGCCTGGAAGTGTTCTTTAAGAAACTCATCTTGTAAGAAATTTTCTCCACGATTAACGAGATCTACCTTTTCAGTGTTCTGTTCAAGTCCTTGTGTGGTAAAACCTTTTTTGGCGGCGAGTACCGCAAGAGGAAGTCCAACATACCCCAATCCAACCACAGTGACAATTTCTTTCGGCATATTTTGAAGATATTATGGTTACGTATCTATTGTAGGGGAAAAGGACGAGGGTGGCAAGGTTATAAGGACTATATCTGATTGTTGACTCTGGAGTTGTTCAGAAAATTGTATTGGAATCGGGAGGTGTTAAACATTGACAAAGTACGAGAAAAAGGGTATTGTCTTTTCATCTTTCTGAAACATGGGTTTTTTGAAAGGTTTCGTTTTTGGTCAACAAATCGCCCAACGAGGCGAGGGAGAAGATATGAGCATGAGCTGGGGAGATGATCCCGGGGTAAATGGAAAGGGCAAAGGAGAACAAAAAGGGAGCTCCAAAGGGGAAATAGCACGTCTCACAAGGATGGTGTCAGCGCTACAAAATGAAGCGAAAGAAAAGGACAAGAAGATCAGGCGCTTTGAGCGGGAAAACACAGAGCTGTCCCAAGAGGTTCAGTACCTAGAGGCAGAGCGTGAGCGTCTTCATCTCGAGGTTATCGCGCTCCGGAGTCAACTCCCTGTTTTCCATCACAACGAGCGTCCTCAGGAGGGGGTCACTCGTTGGTGGAATTTCTATGAGGTTGCGGGCGAGCATGTAATTTAGCTTCGCCTCGCGTCTCGGTTACGCCGGCACGGTCAATGGGTAGTATCCCAACGACGTGCCGGTTTTCGCTTTTTATGAAGTTGACGATATTTATAAAACAACCTAGGGTAAAAAGGTATTCTCGCAGAGTCTTGCGAGACATTGATAGGACAAGTGGAGATACGCGTGATGACCGATGAAAAAAATACACGCGATGATTACGAGAGGCGCATCGAAGCTCTTGTGAGTAAGCTCTCGGACGCTCTTGATCGAAATACGAGCCTTCTCATCCAGCTTACTGAAACACAAAAACGAATTCGGGAGTTGGAGTTGGAAAATGGACGGCTTGGGGGGCTAAACAGGAGGATCCGTCTCGAGGGGGATGACCCCTAAATAGGAGAGCAGGGAAAATCAACCGGCACGGTCAGGAAGGGAGATCCTTTTCAGTGACTGTGCCGGTTTTCGCTTTTTTTGAGGTTGACGACAAGCAAAAAACGACCTAGGGTAAGAATGTATTCCTACGGATCCCCGTGGGATAAGTTTGAATGGCAATCGGAGCAAATATGACGCCTGACGAAAAGAAGTATCTTGCCGAAAATACTCGCCTTGCGGCTGAACTGGGGCAAGCAAATACGAAAATAGCGATGCTTGGGAGTGCCTCGGCGCTCAGTGAGCAGCAGGTTCAGAACCTTACGTTGGAGCTCGCTGTAGAGCGGGGGAGGAATGCCACTCTCGCGGCCCAGGTTGGCGACCTCGAAACCACCAATGCTCAACTTCGCCAGTGGGTTGCTCGACTCGAGGCGGAGAGAGCGCGCATAAACGCTCGGCCGACCTAATGTGGTGAGGCGCTTTCAAAAAGAAGCTTCTCAGCGAGAGCGCCAACCTCAGTTAGGGGGTCTATATTTACAAAAGCGTCCATGTGGAGTTCCGCATGGAACAACATGCCCAAATGGGCGGAGGAAAAGACGGTGACATCGCAGTACGACAACCAGCCTGATAAGGAAACAACGGAGGAAAAGGAATACAAGAAGAGGGCTCAGAATCAGCTCGATGCGGCGGCTGTAAATGCCGGCAGAGGGCAAATATTGTTCGGTGATGAACGGGATGGGGGACTTCCTCCTCCGGCACCACTGGGACATTTTGAGCGGGCTAGACAGTAACTCTGCCTGACCCAATGCAAAAAAAGGCGTGCCAAAGGAAGGGATTCCTTCGGTGCGCCTGTTTTATTTTTCGACAAGTTTTTTAAAGGCATTCCTAATTTCGTATTTTATATCCTGACAAGAATATCTTTCTGAGTAAGATCAGTGGGACTATCCAAAGCACTAGGATAAAGAGAATACTGATGGTAAGCGATGTTGAAGAGATACCGAGTAAGCTATAGCGTAAGGCGTCCACCAAATAGAAGAGAGGATTGATAAGAGTAAGTTTTTGCCAAAGAGGGGGAAGCATCGTAAGAGAATAAAAAACCCCACCCAAGAAGCTCAAGGGGGTGATAATGATGGTGGGGACAAAGGAGAGTTGCTCGAAATCCTTTGCCCAGATACCCAGCAGAAGACCAAAAAAAGAAAATCCCATCGCACTTCCAAAGAGAAAAAAGAAGAACCAAAAAGGATGCGCTATTGGAAGTGGTACGAAGAGTAGGGCTGTAAGGTAGATCAGTGCTGAGATAAGTGATGTGCGTGCCGCTGAAGCAATGGAGAAACCGAGAACGATCTCTATATAAGAAAGGGGTGCGGTGAGTAGATCATTGATCGTTCCCATAAAACGCAAGAAATAGATCCCGCTGGATGCGGCCAGTACGGAGTTCATAACGATCGCCATAGCCATCATTCCGGGAACAATGAATTGCCCATAGGAAACGCCTGATACGGTTCCAATTTGTGACCCAATAGCCGTTCCAAACACGATAAAATACAAAAATGTGCTGAGAAATGGGGAAAGCACGGCTTGCAAAAAGACTTGTCGCGTTCGTTGCAACTCTTTCCAAATGATCATTTTGAGTCCGATCCAATTCATATGGGCAAGTCTTAGAGATTTGTGATTTTCTGGGTCTCCCCCTTTTTTTCTATGAGCTGTAAGAAAATGTCTTCAAGTGAGCTGGTTGCCGTTTCCATATTCTGGTAGAAAATTCGTTCACTGTGGAGGTTTTTTAAAAGATCCGTGACGTTCGTTTGACCTTTGGAGTAGTGATATATCAGATTTTTTTTGTTTTCCGAAAGGATCAGGTCAAAACCTTTGAGTGAAGGGGGGATAGTGTCGATGGGCTTTTCAAGAAAAAGGGTGAGCGTTTTTTCGCCAAATCGATGAAGAAGCGCTTGTTTTTCTTCTACAAAGGCTAGCTCTCCTTCTCGGATGATGCCGATGCGATCGGCAAGTAACTCCGCTTCTTCGAGATAGTGTGTGGTAAGAACAACGGTTACGCCTTCTGTCTTAAGTTTGCCCACGAAATCCCACATGCCTTTGCGGAGTTCCACATCTACTCCTGCCGAGGGCTCATCGAGAAAAAGTATCCGGGGTTCATTGGTGAGGGCCTTGCCGATGAGCACGCGTCGTTTCATGCCCCCCGAGAGTTCACGGATCATGGATCTTCTTTTATCCCAGAGAGAAAGGTCTTTGAGGATCTTTTCAAGGAGAGCATCATTTCGCGGACGTCCGTAGAAGCCACGTTGATAAAAGAGAGTGTCCCATACGGTGTCGAATGGATTGAGCGTGAGTTCTTGAGGAACATATCCGATAAGTTGACGCACCGCACGCCAATTACTTTCCGCATCGTGTCCATCTACCATGATCGTGCCACCTGTTTTGCGAACTGTCCCACAAACAATACCAATGAGCGTGGTTTTTCCTGCACCGTTGGGTCCAAGGAGTGCAAAAAGTTCTCCCTTGTTGATGTTAAGAGTAACATTTTTGAGTGCCTGTACACTGTTGGTATACTTTTTTTCGAGATCTTTTATTTCAAGTATGGGCATAGGGTGAGTATAGTGTATAATGAGTGGTGTGGCAATTGTCTTTTTATGTAACCCATCCAAGATACTACGAGTGGTCAGTTCACAATATTTCAAATTATGAATATGCAGATCACGAGTACACAATTCAAGAACGGAGAGAGGATCCCCTCGAAATACACGTGTGACGGAGAGCGTGTCAGTCCACCGCTTGTATTTGAAGGTGTTCCTCAGAACGCGGTATCTTTGGTTCTTATTGTGGAAGATCCGGATGTTCCGCAGTATGTTCGTGAGGATGGAATGTGGAACCACTGGCTTGTGTGGAATATGTCGCCTGAAACACAGGGTATAACTGAGGGAGGAGTTCCAGTTGGCACTATTGGTATTAATACGAGCGGTCGTCATGACTGGACACCGCCCTGTCCGCCAGATCGAGAGCATCGGTATTTTTTTCGGTTATATGCACTTGATGTTGTCCTTGATCTCGAAAGAGATTCTTCGAAAGCAGAGCTACTCCGTGCTATCGAAGGACACATGCTCGAGCAGGCAGAACTTATGGGAAGATATAAGAGGATCACGTGGTGAATATTTTTAACTCAAATTGGCATTAACGATTCTTTGTGAACAGAGCGCTGCGCACCATACTTAAGTATTATTGGTTACAAGCCAGAAAATATCCAAGATCAGGGATCGCCGTTTTTGTGTTGTATGTTATAGCCGGCATATTGGCCAATACGATCGTGCCCTTGATCTACAAAGAAATAATTGATGTGGCATCCCTTGGTGTTATGAGTGATGAGGCTATTTCGAGTATTTTTATGTGGGTGTGGGTATTGGGAGGGGCTATTATCATTTATAATGTCTTGTTTCGTCTCGGAGATTATTTTGGTGTTTTTTTTGAAAGTAATGTTCTTCGGGATCTTGCCGATTACGCATTTCAGAAAGTGCATGAACAATCTTATGTCTTTTTCGCAGATAATTTTTCGGGATCATTGGTATCGAAGACCAAGAGATTTATTGGATCTTTTTCCTCGGTGTTTAATAACTTTCTTTGGCATATTGTATTTCGTTCCGTTCAGGCGATCGGGTCACTGATCGTGTTGCTTTTGAGTGTGCCGATCATTGGTTTATTGTACTTTATCTGGATCGTTTTATTTATTTGGTTGTCCTTATACTTTTCTCGAAAAAAGATGCCGTATGATCTTGAAGAGGCAAGTATGGACTCTCGGTCTATCGCGCAATACGCGGATACAGTGAGCAATACGTTGACAATAAAGTTGTTTGGCTTAAAAAGTCGGGAACTTCGATCTTTTAAACAAACAACCTCTCTTTGGGAGCGTGTTCGTCGAAGAGCATGGCTTATGAGAAATTATTCAATAGCCATTCAGGGTGCTTTATTTATCGTGCTGGAGTTTGGGATCATGTATTTTACAGTGTACCTTTGGGGCAAAGGACAGGTATCTGTGGGTACGATCATGCTTGTGCAGATATATATATTTGGAACGTTCGACGCGGTATGGGGATTTGGTCGCGCTCTTATGGATATCGAGAAATCCCTTTCGGATGCGAAGGAAATGGTGGAGATCTTTGAAAAGAGACCTTCAGTACGGGATCCAAAACGCTCTGAAGAGTGTCATATCACAAAAGGTGATATTGCATTTAAAGAGGTGTCTTTTGTTTATGAAAAGGGGAATCGAAAGATATTTGAGAACTTTTCTTTGCATATCCATCCTGGGGAGAAGGTTGGGCTTGTTGGGCACAGTGGCGCTGGAAAGACCACAATCACAAAAATACTCCTTCGCTTCTTGGATGTGTCCAGCGGAGCGGTGCTTATTGATGGACAGAACATTCGACGGATTCGTCAGGATGATCTGCGGAGGAGCATCTCCTATGTTCCACAAGAACCCCTTCTTTTTCATCGAACACTTCGAGAAAACATTGCCTATGGAAGGTTGGGAGCAACTGACGAAGAGATCATTGCTGTCGCCAAGCAGGCTCGTGCACATGAGTTTATTGAAAGTCTTCCCAAAGGATACGATACGTTGGTGGGAGAGCGGGGCGTGAAGCTCTCTGGCGGTGAGAGGCAACGCGTGGCGATCGCTCGAGCGATGCTCAAGGATGCTCCGATCTTAGTGCTTGATGAGGCAACCAGTTCACTGGATAGCATGAGCGAGAAGTATATTCAAGAGGCATTGGATGCACTTATGAGGGAGCGAACGACGATCGTTATTGCGCACCGCTTAAGCACGATACAAAAAATGGATCGTATTTTAGTTGTGGAAAATGGAAGGGTAGTGGAAGAGGGGAGGCATAAAGACCTTGTGGATCAAGGGGGGGTATACGCAACATTTTGGAAGCAGCAGGCCGGCGGGTTTATTGGAGATTAAATTTGTGGTATACTTTACGCAGGCTATTTTATTTGTTTAAGAGGTGTTCTATGAATAAAACAAAAAGGAAGGTTCTGATCGTTGATGATGATGTGTTTACGCGAGAGATGTATGCGGATATATTTCGTCAATCTGGGTTTGAGGTATTGGAGGCCAACGACGGAGTTGAGGGAGTGGATGTGGCAACGACCAAAATGCCAGATGTGATATTTACGGGTATTGTTATGCCGCGAATGGATGGTTTTACGCTTATCGAGACACTTAAGAAAAATGTTTTGACGGCCAATATTCCATTTTTTATGTCTTCTCACCTTGGACGAGAGGAAGATCGGAAGCGAGCCAATGATCTTGGGGTGAAAGAATTCATTATCCGTGATTTCACGACTCCCGGAGAGGTGGTGGACCTTGTGTCTGCGATATTTGCGGAAGGGTCTGAATACGCGCTGGATTTTGATAAATATAATCTCGATGCACAACGTTTGGCTCGAGACCTAAGCTTTAATGGACATTTTCAATGTGCCGAGTGCAATGAGCCCATGATCTTAAAACTGCAAGTTGGGGCAAAGGGCGTGCATACGACACAATTCGTTTGTCCTCGTTGTGGATGGAGACAAGTTTAGCGAGTGACGAAGAGTTCCTGACAAAGCATAAAAACACCGAATATGGATCCTAAAAAAGCTGGGAGAAATACACCGAGTGGTATTTTGGAGCATCCAATAGTCAAAAGACTTCTTGAAAAAAGAGGTATTTTGACGAGTGAGGAGCGTGATCAATTTTTCTTTCCCGATTATGAAACACATCTTCACGATCCATTTTTGTTCGTGGGCATGAGTGACGTCGTCGATCGCATCCAGGTTGCTTTGCAAAAAAAAGAAAAAGTAGGCGTGTTTGGGGATTTTGACGCAGATGGAGTTACGGGATCAGCGATCCTTTGTGAAGGGCTGGAAGTATTGGGGCTTGAAGCGCTCGTGTATATTCCTGACAAAAATGTTGAGGGGCATGGGGTGAGTATTTTGGGCATGCAATATTTTTTGGACAATGGTGTGTCATTGGTATTCACCGTGGATTGTGGGATATCGAATTATGATGAGATCTTGTGGGCCAAGGAACACGGAATGGACGTGGTAGTGATCGATCACCACCATATTCCCAAAGTGCTTCCACCGGCACTAGTGAGTATCAATCCGAAAATGCCTGAGTCAGGGTATCCTTTCCGTGAGCTATGTGGCGCGGGAACGGCGTTCAAGGTGATGCAGGGTGTTTATCAGAAACTTGCGCCAGAAAAAGAAGACCAATTAAAATGGCTATTGGATCTAGTAGCGGTTGGAACGGTAGCGGACTGTATGCCGATAATCGGAGAAAATCGTGTGCTTGTGAAGTATGGGCTCATTGTGCTTTCAAAGACTCGAAGAGCGGGATTGCAGGAACTGTATACCGTTGGACGTATGCGCATTGGCGAGGAAAATCTACCCAATGCCGAAACGATAGGATTTTCTATTGCGCCACGGATCAACGCTGCCGGGCGTATGGCGCATGCAAAAGTGGCACATGAACTCTTGGTGACCAAAGACCGTGACCGTGCGCACGAACTTGCCCAGACTTTGGAGAAACATAATAAAGATCGCCAAAAGATAACGGCAAAGATCACTGATGAGGTACGGATCTTGGTGCGTGAGAAATTCATTGATAAGCAGTGTATCGTTTCTGCTGAACCTCATTATCCTTTGGGGATCGTAGGGTTGGTAGCGGGGCGCATAGCCGATGAGTTCAAAAAGCCAACGGCGATCCTTACGCGGGGAGAAGCAGAAAGTCACGGATCATTTCGGAGTATTCCCGGGGTGAGTGTGATACGCGCCATAGAGGCGTGTCGAGATTTACTAGTGCGATATGGAGGACATGAGCAAGCTGCGGGGATGATCATAAAAAACGAAAATCTCGATGCGTTTCATGAGCGATTTCACGCGCAAGTATCAGAAATGATGAAGGAGAGCGACTTAGGCAGGGAAATACAGGAAGAGGTAGACGCCGTCGCGGAGTTGGATTTTTTTACATTGGACTTCGTGAGACTTCTCAAACAGTTCGAGCCATTTGGGATCGGAAATGTCGAACCCTTGTTTTGTATTCCTCATGCAATCATTCGTGAGACGAGATATGTGGGAAACGGGGAAAAACATCTCAAAATGATCTTGGAAGTGTCAAACGGAGAACAAAAGCGTTTTGTGGATGGGATCGGATTTCATCTTGGAGGGGGAGAAACAACCTGGACAAGTGGTGCGGTGGTCGATGTAGTGGGCAATATTCAGGAAAACGTTTGGAACGGAAGACGGAGTGTGCAGATAATGATCAAGGGATTACAACAGGCAACAAGTGACAAGAAATGAGTTTGAAGGATAGATATTTTTTGTCTCAGATTTTTTCATAAGCATTTTTTTGAAGAATAAAAAACATGGACAGCTCCTGCGGGAAAGACTGTCCATGAATGATGGTGTAGACGGGCGGGGGACCTAGTAACCCTGTCTACGATATCCATCGATAAAAACACTAGGTCATGAGTTCAGGCAATCTTTGTTGCTCTTGAGTCTCACGTGTTTATCGATGGAATTTTCGAGGGAAGCGCTATGTCTTGAGCATTCCTATCCGGATGGGTCGATGTACGATTCGGTTTCTCCCATTGGAAGGATCTTTGCGCTCCGCCCTTTCCTGGCAGTTCCTGCAAAGGGTTGTCATTGGGTAGGCTTGAAGTCGGGCCCGACTAATGATCCCTTCACAGCCATCGTCCTCATCCAGTCCGCTCTGACAAACTTCGATCTCCGCGGGGTGGTGCTTGATCCGATCGAGAGCTTCCCGACACTCCTCCTTGTTGGCACCTTTCATCTGTCTGAATCCTTGAGCTGTTTCTCGATGCATCCCCAGGGCAGCACGATCAACCTCATCGTTGATACCGGCATTGGAAAATCCTCTGTCGGGAGCGTCGCCACTTTCGTTCTGGCTGAGCATTTCCTGAAGGATTCCCAGGAGGTGATCGTGGAATGCTTCTGGGGGCATGCTCGCCAGTTCTACAGGTGTTTTATTCACCTTCCTTTTTCTCCGTTTCTTGGGTTGAATACTTACCGCAATTCTGCGGATTCTTTACCCTCGGATCGGTGTTTCCGATAGGTAACTCATATGGTGGCATACTGAGAATGGATGTCAATGTCGGGGTATTGACTTTATTTGAAATAAATGTTATATTACAGGGTAAGTTCTTTAGGGTGTCGAGGGTTGGAAATCCTCGATTTCTAGGGCAGGTCTGACCGAGAAGGGGGAACGAATCTCGGGAGGGTAAGACAAAGAGAGAATGGGAATGGCAGAAATGGTTTGGGGGACGGGAATGGAATCCCATGAGAGCGATGAGGATATAAGGCTATACCTCCTTCGGGAGGGTCAATTCGACCCAGGGACGGAGGAGTTCGCGGCGGCGGCAGTCGCGATCCGGGAACTCTCCCCGGAGTTTTTCCGGGAGGGACCGGGATCGACCGGCCGCCTCAAGCAGGGGTAGGGGTAGGCGGAGGACAAAGCGCGAGGGTGGTGTCGTAGTATCGCACCAATAAAAACCCAACCGCTGAGTCCTCCGCCCAGTAATATTCTTTATCGGTAAAAAATGATCGCGCGCAAAGCGTGTTTTTTATTGTCTGAGTATTTATATGTTGCATCTTTTCTTAAAATGGGGTATATAAAATAGGTGAAATTGGGAGGCAATTTCATACACAGGTCAATACCAGAGCCGGAGCTTGGAGTTCTGGTGGAGGACACAAGAAAAGAGGCAAGAGTTGAAGACAAGACTTACTCTTAAGGCGGTTCCCAGGAATGGAAACGGGAAGCTCGGGAGCGAAGGCGCTCTATTCGAAGCGCTATGCTAAGCGCAGATAGGGTGTCACAAGGTGGTCCGTGGAAGGGTTGACCAGAAAGGAAGTGCTCATTTTTCTGTCATTCTCCACGGCTCTCCCGACTCTGATCGCATGACCAAGATCACGACGATCGCCCGACAGGCTCTGGGAGCGCACCGAGTCAGCGTCAACCCGGTCTGATGGCTCAAGCAAGTGGGGACAAGCTGGATTCTTGTAGTATCAGGATCCGCTTGTCCCCGCCGACAAAAGTTTTTCAGGAAACAACAACGCGCAAAGCGTTTTTTTATTGGGGAAAAGAGGCTTTTCTTTATGCTCTTTTATGCTATAATAAAGAAAAAGTAAAAAAACAATACGCTTATGAAAAAGATCGTGGGAAGTGGGCTTGTTCTTGTTGTAGCGTTTCTGCTTTCGGGATGTACAT
Organism: Minisyncoccia bacterium; assembly: GCA_041738235.1. GTDB lineage: Bacteria > Patescibacteriota > Minisyncoccia > Moranbacterales > JBGSQF01. The sequence continues at coordinate 202,188 of JBGSQF010000013.1, read as the reverse complement.
TACCAACTGGGAATACAGAAGTGTCTATTTCGACGATGACTGGAGGAATGATACGTTCCGATGATCGGGGACAAGCCTATAAGCCGATCGTAAAAGTCGATGATAAAAAGAACATTGCAAAAGTGAACGTTCTTTCTTTGGGTATGGATTATATGGATACCAAGAAGATCTATCTCGGGTCGTTGGAGAGTGGGGTCTTTATGACCAAAGATGGTGGGGAGACTTGGGCGCAAGTCAATGTGCCGATCCAAAAGAATTACGCGATCGCTACACATCCTTCTGATTCAAATATCGCGTATGTGACAGGTGTCTTCAATGGAAGAGCAAAGATCGCAAAGACCATAGATGGTGGGGAAACCTGGAAGGAAACTTATACGGAGCCGGCGGACGGGACAGTACTGCTTTCCTTGGCACTCAAAAAAAGTGTGCCCGATGTTGTATATGCCGGAACGAGTACTGGCGTGATCATTATGACCCAAGACGGTGGAGCGACATGGGAAAATAAGTTTAATGCTGGAAAACCCGTCCGTGCACTTTCCGTAGATCCTTTTAACGAGAGTATCGTGTATGTTATGACGTTTCAAAACAGTCTTCTTATGAGTCGAGATGGTGGCAACACATTTGTTGATATGAAGGAAGAGTGGAAGAAAGCACTTGATGAAAAAAAGAAGGCTTGTGTACAAGGGAAAGAATGTGCTGTAAAAGACGTGGTGGTCGGTTCAGTTTACTCTTATTCGCTTGATAGAAAACTGCAGGGCGTGGGGTACGTGGGAACGAATAAAGGACTTTTTCGTTTTTCAGGGTATGGTGCAAATTGGGAAGAAATAAACATCATTGGGAGCTCCAAGGCATTTCCTATAGCCTCGGTCGTAGTAAGTCCTGAGAATTCAAGTGAGATCTACTACAATAGCGCTCAGGCCATTTATCGAACGACGGATGGTGGAGTAAATTGGTTCCCGTATCAACTTGATGCCGATAAAGCTTCTGTGAGTGTGATGATCCATGACTTCAAAAACCCAGGCATTATTTATGTAGGTCTTCGAGAGTCGGCAAAGCAATAAATAATTTTCTTGGTCTATAATTCTTAAAATAACCTTATGTTTGAACAATACATTTCTGTAGAAAAAGAGCGATTTGAGCATACGATAGTAAATTTCAAGCAGGAGTTGGCAAAAGTACGAACAGGACGAGCGAGCACATCGTTGCTTGATGGGATCGTGGTAGATATGTATGGTTCCAAAATGCCGATCGAACAGCTTGCGACGGTGCATATTCCTGAGCCACGAACCATAACGATCTCTCCCTGGGATAAGGGAGCAGCGGTACAGATCGAAGCGGCGATCCGTGAGTCGGACTTGGGACTTAATCCTGCCAATGATGGTCAGGTGATACGTTTGAATCTTCCTCCGTTGACCGAAGAGCGCCGTGAAGAACTCGTGAAGATGGTGGGGAAGAAAGCGGAAGAGGCGCGCATTGCTATTCGAAAGATCCGTGAGGATGCATGGTCAGCCATTCAGAAGGCACAAGAGGCGGGAGAATTCGGAGAGGATGAGAAATTTCAGGGAAAAGATGTTTTGCAGAAGGTAGTGGATGAGTATAACGAAAAGATCGAGGAGATACGAAAGAAGAAAGAAGAAGATGTAAGAACGGTGTAAATAAATTAAAAGTCTGTACTGTTAGATCCTATAAAGTTATGATGTTAAATGCAATACGTAAAAAATATTTGGAATATTGTCAGAAAAACGGACATACGGTTATTCCGTCATCGTCGATATTTCCGGAAAATGATCCTACGACGTTGTTTACCGGATCGGGGATGCAACCACTCATTCCGTATCTTCTTGGACAATCGCATCCGGAGGGGAATCGGTTGGTGAATTCACAGCGCTGTTTTCGAGCTGAGGATATTGAAGAAGTTGGAGATAATAGACATACGACATACTTTGAGATGTTGGGGAACTGGTCTCTAGGAGAGTATTTTAAACAAGAACAACTTCGCTGGTTTTTCACTTTTTTGGTTCAGGAATTGAAAATTGATCCAAATCGACTCTACGTTACGGTGTTTTCAGGAGATGAAAAGAGTGGTGTAGGGAGGGATGATGAATCCATTGAAATTTGGAAGAGGCTTTTTGGGGAAAAAGGAATTGAAGCAGAACATAGAGAAATGCTTACAGAAGAGCGAGCAAGCAAGGTGGGGATGCAGGGGGGTCGGATATTCTCGTACGGAGCAAAAAAGAATTGGTGGAGCCGGTCGGGCGTGCCGGACAATATGCCTGAGGGAGAACCGGGTGGACCCGATAGTGAGGTATTCTACGAATTTACTGACATCCTGCATGATGAGAAATTTGGTGCTGAGTGTCATCCAAATTGTGATTGTGGGCGGTTTATGGAGATCGGGAACTCTGTCTTTATGGAGTTTATCAAGCGAGAGGGGAAGTTTGAAAAACTGCCACAGCGTAATGTCGACTTTGGTGGAGGGCTCGAGCGTATTGCGGCTGCAGCAAGTGACGAGTCGGATGTTTTTCGCCTTGATATTTTTCGAAGTCTTATTGAAAAGATGGAACAGCTTTCTGGAAAGAAATACGCTGAGGATAAGCGTTCTTTTCGAATCGTAGCTGACCATGTTCGAGGTTCGGTGTTTATGATCGGGGAGGGAATAGTACCATCTAACACGGAAAGAGGATATGTACTTCGAAGACTCCTTCGTCGCGCAATTCGTTTTGCTGATTCAATTGGTATGTCGGTAGGGTCACTCAAGGATCTCACATTGCCCATCGCGGAGTACTACGCCGATGCATACCTTTTTCTTAAGGAAAAGGAGAACAATATCGAAAGGATCGTGGCAGAGGAAGAGATGAAATTTCGAAAGACCTTGCAAAAGGGATTGCGAGAGTTTGAAAGACTGGTTTCCCAAAAGGGGTCTGTTGATGGGCGTGATGCTTTTATTCTTTTCTCTACGTATGGGTTTCCGATGGAGATGACCCAAGAACTTGCGGAGGAGAAAGGTATAGAAGTAAATATTGATCAGTATCGAGAAGAGTTTCAAAAACACCGTGATCTTTCACGAACAGCGTCGGCAGGGAAATTTAAAGGAGGACTCGCTGATCACAGTGAAAAGACGACCATGCTTCACACGGTGACACACCTTATGCTTGCAGGGCTTCGAAAGTACCTGGGCGATCATGTACATCAAGCTGGTTCAAATATTACAGTGGAGCGAACACGATTTGATTTCACGCATCCCGAAAAAGTAAGTCGTGAGATCTTGGATGAGGTGGAGGCCTATGTGAATGAGGCGATCTCCAAGGGATGTTCGGTTCGAATTACTACGATGCCGAAGGATACGGCGCGTGCTGAGGGTGTTGAGGGAAGTTTTTGGGAGAAATATCCTGAAATGGTGAACGTATATATTGTTGAGGACCGAGAGGGGAATATCTATTCTCAAGAGCTATGCGGAGGTCCACACGTTGAAAGAACGGCTGATATAAAAGGAAAATTCCGTATCACAAAAGAAGAATCTTCCAGTGCTGGAGTACGAAGGATCAAGGCAATATTGGAATGATGTTCTTTTGGGTTTAAAAAGTGATAGTAAAACACATGGATGTTCATGAACAAAGGGAAGTTTCTCCCTCAGGAGAGGTCTTCATTCCAACAAAATTGCGTGGATTGCCAAGCAAGCTTGTGGAGGAGTTTCTTTTGCATGATGCTTTGCCGGTCGATGTGGCAAAAAGAGAGAGCGTTCTGAGACAAAGAAAGGAGATCGTTGCTGAAACTCAGCGAAGAGAGATCAAAAGAGAGGAAGGAAAGAGAAAGGCGTTCAATGATTTTTACGCTGGGTTGGAGGGGGATGACAAAGTATTGATGGATCGGGCGATCGCCTTGTCCGGTGATCGTGTTGGACGGTTTGTGAGAGGAGAGGGTGACATTTCATCTCTGCTTGCAGAAGATAGTTTCTTAATGTCAGAACTTCGTGAGGAATTTTTGTATTTTCAGCAAAAAGGTGCGGAAGGAAAATTTTCACCCACTCTATCTGATGTGGATAGAGAGGTTCTGACCAACTTTCAGTATGAATTGGCTCTTCAAGAATACCGGAAGGCGAAAGAGTTAGGATCCCCGGACCTGAAAGAATCTAGGGTTGTGAGTCACAAGGAAGAAGATCTTTCTACAAAGACACGGGGCACAGCAGAGGGTGGGGTGTTGAGTCCTGATCTGCCACAACCAAAAGACCAAAGCAAAAAAATCGGAGAGGCCGAAGCTATGGACTGGAGAAAAATTCCTCGGGCAAGTGAGGTGATGGCGGTAGGAGATCTGTTCGGGAGTGTCGAGGCCTTAAGGGCAAATCTGGAGAGTTTGGGGGTGGTGTCTGTGGATGCGGGTGGAAATTTACGCTGGACTGGCGGTGATAGAAAAGTAGTTTTTCATGGAGATATTCTCGGGGATAGGCAGACACATGGGATGGATGCGGTAGACATGATCTCGAAATTATCCAAAGAGGCGAAGTTGCAAGGGGGGGAGATCGATATACTTTCTGGAAATCATGAAGATTTTTTTCTCTCATTTCTTTCTGGTAGGATTGGGGCGGCCAGTTCTGACGCTTTTGAGTCGTGTCGACAGGGTCACTATTACGGGCTATTAGAACTATGCAGATACGGGTCTTCACAACTCAGCGGTGTTGATCTGGATGCATTCACAACGCTGGACGCCGGGCAGCAGGAACGTATTTGGCAACAACTCAATGCAGAAAGAGAATTGGTGCTCAGAAATATGCAAGGGGATTCTCGGGGGAGGGAAATGTTAGAAACGATGTGTAATTTCAAATTGGCTGTAGTGCATGATGACAGTTTGTTTACACATACCGATCCGACATTTTCTATGATGGAGACATTGACGAAGCAGGGGGATATAAAGATGATGGTTGATCGTATCAATACATATTATCAGGCGGGATTGAGAGATGTGTTGTTGAACAATAAGGAGCCGAGTCCCTTTTTTGATCAGTTGCGTGACGTCTTTCTGAATACGGATAACCGGGAATATTTTTGGAGGGGGCTTTCGGGGAAGGATGAGTTTAACTTTATTGATGCCATAAAAAAGCAGGGTATCAACGCTATATTTCATGGACACACGGATCAATTTCTTCCGGTGTACGAGAGACAAGACTTGAGCGTGGCATCCGTGGATATGGGGGCCTTAAGGGATGAGGGTCATAAAAACAAGCGGTCGGTATTAAAAATAAAGCAAAACGGAGTTATAGAAAGGGGCAGGGATCTGAGTTCGATCAGAAAATAGTGGGATCATGTTTGATAAAAAATAACGTGGAAGACATATGATATTTGGCAAAACAAAAAAAGTTTTTTCAACAGATTATTTCAAACATGGGAGAGATAAGAAGGATATGAAAAAGGTTGCTCGAGGAACAGAAGGTATGGATATAATGGCCGAAAAGCGATGGCTACGTGATGAAATACTTGATAGGAAGAAAGGTGGAGTAACGTTTGATGAGATGGCAGATATTGTGGCGAAGGCGCGCTATGGAGAGGGAGATCACATAAACAAAAAAGAGGCAAGGAGTATCGCAAAACGGTTTGGGATCGATGATCGACGACTTATGAAGGCACGTGATCGGTATCTTGAGGAGAAAGAAAAAAAGTCTGGTATTGCAAGACCGTATGGACAGCGCGATGATGATCGCTTGACCCTGGGAAAACATGGTGGATCGGATGATGGGAACTCGTCGTCATCCATCCCACGCCACCCAATGTTTTGATGACTTGGGGATCTTATTTGATAACTCATAAAATATGTCTATACAAATTGGGAAAAAAGTACCTGAATTCGTCGTTTTTGATGAAAAGGGCGTTGGACAAACACCCAGAAATTATAGAGGGAAGTGGCTCTTGGTCTATTTCTATCCCAAGGATGATACTCCTGGATGTACGAAGGAGGCATGCGCCATTCGGGATGTTTGGGGGGATTTTAAGAAGGGGGAGATCGCAGTTTTAGGAGTGAGCGTTCAGGGCGTAAAGTCGCACCAGAAATTCGTGGAGAAGTATCAATTGCCATTTCCTTTGCTCGTAGATGAGGACCATAAAATGGCGGAGATGTTTGGGGTGTGGCGAGAGAAAAAGTTTATGGGACGGACCTATATGGGTGTAGAGCGTATGTCATTTTTGGTTGATCCTAAGGGAAAGATCGCTAAGATCTACGAAAAGGTAAAACCCGAGGTTCATGCAAGTGAAATACTTGCGGATGTTCGGGAATTACAAAAAGCAGGATAATTTCTTAAAAATAGTGCATCATGGAAGAGATTCTTTTTTGGTCCGGATGGACCACAACACTTTGGGGGAATACGGCAATCGCCTATATACAAGCACTTCTCTCATTCATCATATTTGCGGTCATCTTATTTCTCGCTCAACAACTACTGATGACTCGTCTCAAGCGATTTTCTGAGAAGACCAAGACGGATATTGATAATATAGTGATACAGGTGATCGAGTCATTGCGTCCACCGCTCTCTTTGTTTCTAGCGGCATATATTGCAATAAGGACATTGACTTTGAACGGTCTCACACATTCGATCATTAATACACTGTTGATCATTTTGGTTACCTATCAGATAGTGGTGACGTTACGTGTTGTGATCGACTTTATAGCCGATGGAGTATTTCGCGTGAAATCAGATGCACATGCAAAGGTCGCAGTACAGCTTCTTGGGTCGATCATCAAGGGGTTGGTGTGGGTATTTGGGACCTTGGTCGTTTTGTCCAATCTTGGGATCGATGTGACGTCTCTGATCGCTGGGGTGGGGATAGGAGGTATTGCCGTTGCGTTCGCACTTCAAAATATTCTCAAGGACCTTTTTAGTTCTTTCTCTCTCTATCTTGAGAAGCCTTTTTCTGTGGGAGATTTCATTGTTGTAGGTGAACATAGCGGTACAGTAAAGAGTATTGGTATCAAAACGACTCGGATAAAGTCGTTGGGGGGAGAGGAGATCATCATTTCTAACTCTGAGTTGACCTCTTCACGTGTACAGAACTTTAAAAAGATGAAACGACGAAGGGTCTCTAAAGAATTTGGTGTGACCTATGATACGCCGAATGAAAAGTTGAAGAGGATACCCGAGATCATGAAAGAGATCGTCTCTTCCATTGAGAATACGACGTTTGGTCGAGCACACTTTAAAAACTTTGAGGAGAGTGCCTTATCTTTTGAATGTGTGTATTTTGTGGAAACGAGTGACTATGATGTGTATATGGATGTGAGGCAACTATTCAACTTGAGCCTTAAAGAGGCATTCGAGCGAGAGGGGATAGAGTTTGCTTTCCCAACCAAGACGGTATATATGAAGGAAGTTGGATTAGATTCATAGTGGGTAAAATCATAAAATAAATATAAGTATGCGTAAAAGAGAACAACTTGGATCTGGAGAACCGATGCCAAAACAATTCGGTGACAATACCGGTATCGAGGGAAAACAAAATGATAGCATTGGTATTGAATCGCCTGGACAGTTGGGAGAAGAAGAAAAAATGCCGGATCAGGTGGGGGATCGAAATCCAAGGTTACTACAGGCTGATAGGCCCTTCTTTCGAACATTACAATCAAAATGAAGAGTATCGAGATCAATAGAGAGTTCAAACGAGCGTGGGAGATGATGGAAAAGGGCAATAAGCCCGTTTTTATCACTGGGCGTGCAGGAACAGGGAAATCAACTCTCCTTCAATATTTCCGTGAGCATACAAAAAAGAGTATTGTGATCTTGGCGCCGACGGGCGTAGCGGCGTTGAACGTTCAAGGGCAGACCATCCACTCTTTCTTTGGTTTTTCTACTGATATAACTCTGGAGACGATAAAGAAACCAAAGAAAAATATCAAGGTCATTCGGGCTCTTGACGCTTTGTTGATCGATGAGATCTCTATGGTCCGGGCCGACCTCCTAGATTGTATAGATCGATCGCTTCGCTTGGCTCGGAATAAAAAAGATATTCCCTTTGGTGGGATACAACTCATATGTATCGGCGATCTCTATCAATTGCCTCCAGTGGTGGCAAGCGCTGAGGAGAGAATGTTCTTTAAGACACGATACCAAAGTCCCTACTTTTTTTCTTCAGATGTCTTTCGATCGTTCGATGTGGAAATGATGGAACTACAAAAGATCTATCGCCAAAGTGACGAACGGTTTATTGAGATATTGAACGCTGTTCGAAATAACAATATACAGGATCTTCATATTGCAGCATTGAATGAACGTCTTGATGTCGATTTTTTTCCTCCGGAAGGGTCTTTTTGTGTAACGCTCACATCGACCAATGCCATGGCACAGGAACAAAATCAAGAGTGGCTGGAGCGTTTGCCGGGAAAGAAACACCGATATGAGGCTGATATTGAAGGGAAGTTTGATCGCGGGTCTTACCCAACCGATCCGATCCTTTCTTTGAAAAAAGATGCTCAGGTGATGCTGGTCAATAATGATCGACTCAAGCGTTGGGTGAATGGAACAATTGCACGAGTGGAGGGATTTCGAGAGAGTGAAAATGGATGGGATGAGATCATTGTTCGGCTTGCCAATGGGAAGCGTTCGTACGTAGAACCGTATACTTGGGAGGTGTTTCGATTTTCTTACGATGAAACCTCTCGATCTATCGTATCTCAGTCTGTTGGATCATTTCGTCAGTATCCCATGGTGCTATCATGGGCCGTGACCATTCATAAGAGTCAAGGAAAGACATTTGATCAAGTGGCCATTGACATTGGTCGTGGAACATTTGCGCATGGGCAGATGTACGTTGCTCTCTCTCGAGCCAGAACATTGGAGGGGATCGTGCTAAAATCTCCGATCCAGAAGAGGCATATTTTTATGGATAAGATCGTGACAGATTTTCTAACAAGTTTTCAATACGGATTGGCGGAAGAAGCACTTCCTTTGGAGGCACGTGTACGAATGCTCCGCGAGGGAATAGAAAAGGGGCAGTCTTTTAAGATAGACTATCTTAAAACCAGTGATGAAAGAACAACACGTGTTATCACTCCATATCGTGTGGCCAATATGATCTATCAAGATAAAACATTCTTGGGTGTTGATGCGGATGATGAGCAGAGCGGAGATCGTCGGATATTTCGTATTGATAGGATACTGGTAATTAGTGTTGTTGAGTCTAAGAAGTAGTCTCTCAATAAGTAACTTCCAGAAAATAAAGGAATGAAAATAAAGATCCTCGGCATGTCCCTGTCGTTTAGTAATAAGCAAATTCTCTCTTTGCTCATTTCCCTGGTCTTATTGGGATATGCCTTGTATTCAGGTAAAGACCTAGGGACACTCGTTCCCAATTCTACCAATTCCACGGATCAGGCGGGTCGATCAAGTGAGTATGCGGTAGTTTCTCGAGTGATCGATGGGGATACAGTGGACCTTGCAGATGGACGACGTGTGCGATATGTGGGGATCAATACCCCAGAGATCGCCCGTGGAAAACAAAAGGGAGAATGTTTTGGTCAAGAGGCGTTGGAGCGAAATAAAGATTTAGTTGAGGGAAAAGAGGTGCGCCTTGAACGAGATACCTCTGAAAAGGACAAGTATGGTCGATGGCTCTATCTGGTTTTTGTGGGAGATGTCTCAGTAGAAGAAACCCTGACAAGAGAGGGATTTGCTAAGGAAATGACCATCAAGCCCGACGTCAAGTATGCCGAAAATATAAAAAATTGGGTACGTGAAGCGCAGGAGAAAGGTCTTGGCGTATGGGCATGTTCAAAATAGTAAACCCTTTATTGTATACGGCGCAGTTCAAGTGACTGTTTGGGGGTTGTCCGGGACTTGACAGGAAAACAAGAGTGCTCTATACTCAGAAGCACGTTTTAGAAAAGAGTTCTCTTTAAGATTTGGCCGGCACTATTTGTGCAAGACAAGGAACGGGTAAATGAAAATACATTTCTTCCCGAGAGATAAAGCTGGAAGAGATGTGTTTTTATTTCGTTTCCGGAATTGCCTTCCTGTATTCCATGCAGGGGCTGTTTCGTGGGAAGTAGGAACAGGGTCTTTGACAACTGAATACAACACGTCTCTGAATATGTAATTCAGAGAAAATCGCAATTTTATGCGGTTAGTCCTTTTTTAGGAGATGACCCCGGTAACGGTGGTCAGATACTAAAAAAACAAGAGTCTATTCAAAACAATCTGAACACAGTTCAGAAAACATTGTTGAGAGTTCTCAATGTAAATTGAAATTCTTTCGCTTTTGTTGATACGAACAAAGCGACTCGCAACGATCGTATTTATTGAGAGTTTGATCCTGGCTCAGGATGAACGCTGGCGGCGTGGATAAGGCATGCAAGTCGAGAGGGTTTAGACCCTCGGCAAACGGGTTCGTAACGCGTAGGAATCTTCCCAAAAGCCGTGAATAATCCGGAGAAATCCGGAATAATACACGATGTGCTCTACGGAGTAAAGATTTATCACTTTTGGAGAAGCCTGCGTCCTATCAGCTTGTTGGTGAGGTAATGGCCCACCAAGGCTATGACGGGTAGGGGGTGTGAGAGCATGGCCCCCAACATTGGCACTGAGACACTGGCCAAACACCTACGGGTGGCTGCAGTCGAGAATATTCCACAATGGGCGAAAGCCTGATGGAGCGACGCCGCGTGCGGGATGAAGGTATTCGTATTGTAAACCGCTTTTTTTCGGGAAGAATTTCGATGACGGTACCGAAAGAATAAGAGGTTACTAACTCTGTGCCAGCAGTAGCGGTAATACAGAGACCTCAAGCGTTATCCGGATTTATTGGGCGTAAAGCGTGTGTAGGTGGATATATTAGTCGTGGGTTAAATTTTTGGGCTCAACCCGAAAACTGCTCACGAAACGGTATATCTCGAGAAAGTGAGGGATTGATGGAACTCATGGTGTAGTAGTGAAATGCGTTGATATCATGAGGAACACCCAAGGCGAAGGCATTCAATTGGCACTTTTCTGACACTGAGACACGAAAGCGTGGGGAGCGAATGGGATTAGATACCCCAGTAGTCCACGCCGTAGACGATGCATACTAGGCATTTGGGGAATCGACCCCCTGAGTGTCGAAGCTAACGCGTTAAGTATGCCGCCTGGGAAGTACGAGCGCAAGCTTAAAACTCAAAGGAATAGACGGGGATCCGCACAAGTGGTGGAGCATGTGGTTTAATTCGATGGTAAGCGAGGCACCTCACCAGGGCTTGAAACTATACTGCAATACTGAGAAATCAGTATGCCTTCGAGGGTGTATAGCAGGTGCTGCATGGTTGTCGTCAGCTCGTGCCGTAAGGTGTTCTGTTAAGTCAGGAAACGAGCGCAACCCCTGTCGTGTGTTATATGTGTCACACGAGACTGCCCAGCCTAAAGATCATGAATGAAATATTCGTGGTTTGTAGGCTGGGAGGAAGGAGGGGATGACGTCAAATCAGCATGGCCCTTTGACGCCCTGGGCGACACACGTGCTACAATGGCCGGTACAGAGGGTAGCCAACCCGCGAGGGGGAGCCAATCTCAAAAAGCCGGCCCCAGTTCGGATTGGAGTCTGCAACTCGACTCCATGAAGCCGGAATCACTAGTAATCGGGGATCAGCCACGCCCCGGTGAATACGTTCTCGGATCTTGTACTCACCGCCCGTCACACCAAGAGAGCCGGCAACACCAGAAGGTCCCGTGTAAAAACGGGAATTACGGTGGGGTTGGTGATAAGGGTGAAGTCGTAACAAGGCATCCGTAGCGGAAGCTGTGGATGGATCACCTCCTTTCTAGGGAGATTAAGGTGAGAGAGTTGATAGTCAATATCAATTTCTCAAGCACACTAAGGTCGATCATTCTCTTTATGAGAATGGTCCGAATAGATTCAGGACTAACCGCATAAGAAGGCGATCGTGTTTTTGAAAGAACGCCCCAAAAGGGTGTTTTTGTGTGTGGATAATTTTACATAATACATCTCTTGACAGAATTTCTTACATCTTTTACTATGTAATAGTATATGTAATAAAAGTAAACACACAAACATATGGAGTTGCTCACACCAAAACAAAAGATCGTGCTTCAAGCGATCAAGGGGTATTTTTCTCAGCACAAGCAGATGCCTACAGTTCGAGAGATACAAGGGGAGGCTGGAAAATTAGGACTCAAGCTCAAGAGCATTCGCAGTTTCTTTCTCTATCTCAATGAACTAGAGGAGAAGGGGTATATACAACGAACTTCAGAGGATCGAGGTATAAAACTCAAAGGGGTCACAATGGAAACATTTATGGATGTGCCTGTTTTAGGCATGGCAAATGCTGGAACAGCCTTGGCCTTTGCAGATGAATACGTGGAAGGATATCTTAAAGTTTCGAGGAATATCGTGCGGAATCGTGATGTGTTTGCGGTGCAGATCTCCGGAACGTCTATGAACAAGGCTAAGGTGAATGGCAAGACGATAGAGGATGGTGATTTTGTTCTGGTGGACAAATCCGCTCGTAATTATGAAACGGGTGATAAGGTGTTGGTCATTATCGACGGCCTGGCAACCGTCAAAACCTATCGCTCGCACGATGGGCACAATATTGTCCTCATGCCGGAGTCTACGGATATCAAGCACAAACCTATATTTCTTACCTCAGAAGACAACTTCGTCATCAATGGGAAAGTCGTGAATGTACTCAAGATAAAATAGGAGTAATAGTGTATAATTGAGCCATATATAGAGCTATAAAAACAACTGAGGCATACATTTGCATCATGAATAATCAATATATTGATAAACTCGCTTGGATCTCTATCAAGGATAGAAATATTTTAAGCACGCGCTCAAAAAATAATGATATCTACTATATTCCGGGTGGAAAAAGAGAGAGTGGGGAGAGTGACCAAGAGGCGCTTGTTCGAGAGATAAAAGAAGAGCTGAGTATTGATCTTGTGCTGGACACCATAGAATATGTCGGCACTTTTGAAGCACAAATTATCGGAGGGGAGCTTCACTACCCGGAATATGAGATACTGGACGCACGTTGGTGGAGTTATGAAGATTTAGTGGGGATGAAAGATAAATTAAGAGGAAATTGGATCCTCATGGCGATCGAAGAGTTACGTAATGAGTGACGTAACTGATTACATAACAGCGTATATACGAGAGGAGGTATACTATAAAAGCAATTTTATGATAAAAGGAAAAGATTATATCGGGGTGGGGTGTGGGGCGATGATATTTAATGATGAAGGAAAAGTTTTTTTAGCCAAGTGAGGGAAACAGGTGAGGAACGAAGTGGGAAAGTGGGACTTCCCGGGTGGGGGTGTCAAGTTTGGAGAGAAATGTGAAGACGCCGTAACAAGGGAAATCAAAGAGGAGCACGATATCGATATTGAAGTGGTGGAGCTTTTGGAAGTGGTAGATCATATTCTTCCGGAGGAGAACCAGCATTGGGTTTCGCCATCATATATTGCACGACTAGTTTCTGGCAAAGCAAAGATCATGGAGCCGCACAAATGTGACGAAATACAATGGGAGGATATTGCTCAGATAGATCCCGAAACACTTTCTGTGGCAAGCAGATCGAATTTTTTCGCATATATGCGAAGATACGGAGGTAATTCAGATTGGGAATACAAATAGACTTTTATATGCAGGACATAAGAAGCTCGCTTCGAAAAACTTTTCAATCTATACAAGCATCCCTGCCGATTTTGATGGGGGTGTTGTTGGTGTTGAGCATCTTAAATCCACTGTTTAAGGAGTATTATCCAAAGATCTTTACCGGGAACTATCTGGTTGATCCGCTGATCGGAACAATTGCTGGGAGTTTTTCCTTCGGTATTCCTATTGCCAGTTATGTGGTTGGGGGAGAGCTTTTGAAGGAGGGTGTGAGTTTGTTGGTAGTGACGGCATTTATCTTTTCTTGGACAACCGTTGGGATCCCGATGATTTTTTTGGAGTCGGCTCATCTGGGGAAACGTTTTGCATTTATGCGAAACGCTCTGAATTTTTTCCTCGCAATTCTTATTGCAATGCTTACGACGATAACTCTTAGGATATTTTGATGATGACTTGTCTAAAAAAACTTTCGGGTGGGATGATGTTCTTTTTGGCAATTACTTTTTTATATGGAGTTTTATTCTTTGCAACTCCCACGTTGGTCTCTGCTGCTTTTCAGGATTTTCTGAAAACGTTTTTGTCTATATTACCAATTTTGGCATTTGTATTTTTTATTATGTTTTTGAACAATGTCTTTGTAAAACCAGAGGCGATAGGGAAGCATCTTGGTCATGACTCGGGTCTCAGGGGATGGCTTTATACATTACTGGCCTCTATGGTGATCTCTGGGCCGCCCTATGTACTTTTCCCGCTTCTAGGAGAGTTGAAGGATCACGGAATGAAATACTCACTTATTACGGTATTTCTGAACAATCGCAATGTTCAACTCACATTTTTGCCAGTCATGGCATACTACTTTGGTTGGGGGTTTTCTCTCATATTTGCTTTTTATGTGGTTATTTTTGCTATTTTTTCTGGTATAGTTATGGAAAAATTGGTGAAAATGTCCTAATACTATAAAATTTCCATTTTTTTGAAAGAAAAATACCAGATCTCTGTATTAAAATTGTGAGTGTTTTGACTATTCGGCTTGAGGTTTCAGTGTGTGGTCCCCCTTGCCCTGAAAATTTCTTGAGTGGTGGCGTACAGATAGGTGAGGTAATATCTCCCAATATGTCGAGTATGCTAAACCTGGTTGGAAAGAAGGAATACGAGATGGTTAAAGAAACGGCGAAGATGTACCAACATATTCTTCGATACTCGTTGGATGGTTTTTTGCTTGTAAGTAAGAGTGGGAAAATCCTCGATGTAAATGAAGCTTATTGTCGACTTTTAAAGTATACTCGAAAGGAGATGCTTCGCATGAACGTGATGGATCTGCAGGTGTCTCATGAGCCCGAGAGGATAAAAAAGCTCATTGAGAAAATAGTAAAGCGGGGAAGTGATAGATTCTTAACACGTCATCGTGACAAAAATGGTGTTCCGGTTGAAGTTGAGGTAAGCGCTCACTATTGTGCTCACTATTCGGATGGTTTGATCGTGGCCTTTTTGAGAGATATTCGGGATCGCAGAAAGACAGAACGTCTTTTAGAGAAAACGCGACGAAATTCCAAGAGACAGATCGAACAGCTTCTTATGGAATCATATAAGAATGCGGGTATAGTCAATCGAAAGATCACTCTTCTCAAGGAACTTGAAAGATGTCCTCAACCCGGCATGGATAAGGATTATGTGGTAGACTATGTGCTTCGCATGGCAATGAAAGTTTCTGGAGCAGTGACCGGATATCTATATTCAACGGTGGGTCAAGGAAAGTACCACCTCCTTGCCTGTAGGGGCACTAGTAAGTCACAATGCTCATTGTTGACCGACATCTCTTCTCGAAGAGTAAAAATGTTGAAATCTCTCAATAAGAGCAAAAATCGACTCAATGGGGAGATTCGTCGGTATCAAGGGGACCTGTTCGCTCTCAACAAGAAACTTGATTATTTTGTGACCCTACCTATCATACAAGATTCTAGGTTGCGGGGATTTATATTCCTTGGTTTTGGTAGTGTCTCTTCTTTTGATAAACAAGAGTTTGATTTTCTGGATATATTTGCCTTGCATGCTTCAGGCGCACTTCACCGGTCGGGTGTTTTGTGATATGATGACCAATCGATACAGAAAGCTCATGTAGTGTTTAACAATTCGAAAGTCCGAAAGTTTTGATATGAAAAAATACTTCTTTATTCTAGGGGGAATATTACTATTCCTTGGTTTGGTTGCTGTTACTGTTTTTTTAGTTATGGATACTGTGTCAGGAGAAGGCGCGGGGTTACACTCTCGTTTTCGGGTCTTATCAAGAGTTAGTGGTCCAATACAAGAGAGAGCGGAGAACAGAAACGTTTCTATCACATTCTTGGGTGATATGATGTTCGATCGTCATATTCGTGAAATGGCCAAAAAAAGTGGGTACGATGCTCTTTTGAAGGACCCCGAAAATATCTTGGGGTCAAGCGACGTAGTCGTTGGAAATCTTGAAGGGCCTATAACAGGAAGTCCGTCTCGATCTGTGGGAAGTGTTTTTGGATCAGCAGACAACTATATATTTACCTTTGACCCCGAAGCGGCGCGGTTTCTGTATGATAAAAACATTCGAGTTGTGAATATTGGAAATAACCATATTCTTAATTTTGGCGTAGAGGGACTTGCTCAAACGAAAGACTTTTTACAATTAGCCAATGTTGGATATTTTGGTGCTGTGCGTGACGACTCAGAAGAGGATACGGTTCGTATTGTACGGCCTGGTGTGTCAATCTCTGTTATCAATTACAATCAATTCTCAGAGGTTCCTATCGCAAGGACGATAGATCACATTGGTCGGGAGAGAGCAAGGTCTGATATTGTGATAGTGTACACGCACTGGGGAATAGAATATGAAACACATTCAAGTGAGTCACAACGAGAAAAAGCTCACAACTTCATCGATGCTGGGGCGGATATGGTGATAGGGTCACATCCTCATGTGGTTCAGGAAAAAGAAATTTATCACGAAAAGATGATCTATTATTCACTGGGTAATGCGATATTTGACCAGTATTTCAGTAGTGAGACGAGGAGAGGACTGGCAGTTTAGATGTTGATTGATTCTCACAGCAAAGAGTGTTCATTTAAAGAGAGCCCTCTTGTTCTTGATAGCTCTGGTTCTACAACTTTACAAAAATGAACATGTGGCTATGACAGAGACGAATTCTCGTTCTTTGTGTGGTAATATCCTTTAATATGGGATATAATGAAGTTGCTTAGAAGTAACTTTTTTGTTTATGGTTGAGATGCCTATAAACCCAGAGAATCTTGATGCTTTGCATAGAGATAAGGTTTTCGTTGAAGATATGTTGGAATCTTTGAAGGTGGTTACCGGGGTTCTCGAGAGCGCTCGAGCAGAACTGGAAAAAGATAGTACTATGGACCTCCGATCTTATATAGAGAATGCGAAGAAGTCATTTTCTCAGATGGTTCTAGATGAGCGTTACCCAAGTGAGACGCGAACCGAATGGGGTAGACATCTTCAAATGCTCGGCTATATAGAATCACAACTGATCGCACGTAAAGAAAATTTATAACAATTTGACTCAGAGGCGTCTATGAAGCTAGCTCATTTTTCGATATTTTCCCTTATCGCACTAGCCGTTTTTTTTGCTCACTGGATACTTTTTATCTCTATTGATTTTTTTTGGAGTATTGGACTATCTGCGTCTGCAATAATTCTGTTGGCGATTCTTTTTCCGGGTGTTTTCTTTCTAGCCACTGGGATCATACACAATCGAGAGAGTGACCCTGCACGTTGGCTATATCTATTTTCCTCTATTTGGATGGGATATTTTTCATTTCTCTTTTTTTCAATGTTCTTGACATGGGGAGTTTTTTGGATGGATGCATTTTTTGATCGAAGTATCTCTCTTAGCATGACATTCTCTTTCTTTGCTGTTATTTCTGCTCTTGCAGTATCGTACGGGATTTGGAATGCGTTTCACCCTCGTGTGCGCCAGGTTGAAGTTCGTATTCGTAACCTCCCTCCTTATTGGGAGGGAAAGAAGATCGTTCAGCTTTCCGATGTGCATTTGGGAGCGGTATACGGCGCCCAACACTTTCGTAAGATAGCTACAATGGCAAATGCTGAGAAGCCAGAGATAGTGGTGTTTACAGGCGACACGTTCGACGGCACTGATGGGTGGCTTTCAACATTTATTGAGCCAATTTCTCGTATACAGGCGAAAAGCGGCATTTTTTTTATCATTGGAAATCATGAAACCTATCTTGGTGTAGAGAAGGCTTTATCCGTTCTCAAAGAAACATCATTGCAGGTTTTGGATAATGTTGTGACAGAGGTGAAGGGGCTTAAGATCGTGGGGCTATCTTATCCTGATCGTGGAAAGAAAAAAAACTTTATAAAAACGTTGCGAGAGCTTTTTTCAGAATACCAAGGATATCCGACATTGCTTCTGAATCATACCCCAGAGCAGATCAAAAAGATCAGTCGAATGGGAATTGCATTACAGCTTTCTGGGCATACCCATTTTGGACAAATGACCCCATACAATCTGATCACGCACTATATGCACAAGGGGTTTGATTATGGAAAGTTTGAACTGGGAGATTATACGTTGTATACCACCAATGGGATCGGTACTTGGGGTCCGCCTATACGCTTTGGAAATACTCCAGAAGTGGTTTCAGTAACAGTCCATAACAAGCCAGATTCTGATCTCACTGGTAAAAGAGAGGGTCGAATAACGCAAGGGGTAAAACGAGTTGGTCATGGGGTAAAGCGAGTTGCTGGAGAAGTAAAAATAATAGCAAATAATGTGCACCATGTGGCTCACGACGTGAAGCAAAATATCGTAGAGACGGTTAAACACTCCAAATAAACTATAATCTTTTATTTATGCCCTCACAGCTTTTGAAGGTTCTTTCTTCTCCTTTTCGTCAGACAGTTCTTATTTGTTTGGTATTGTTTGGGCTACTTGTGACCTGGATAGGTGTTCCTGGGGGCAAGACGGTATTGCTTATATTGGCTGTTATTGGGGGAATTCCAACGATATGGTCCGGTCTTCTGTCGGTTCTGGAGGAGCGTCGAATATCGATCGACACCTTTAATATGCTGGCTCTTTTGGTGACATATGGAATGGTGGACGCGGCATCTGCCGGATTTATTGTGCTCATGCTTCAGTCGGCCAGTATTCTTGAATGGAACACACGACGTCGAGCAAGTCGAGCGGTTTCAGAATTACTTTCGCTTCGTCCAGAACGAGCAACGATTGAACAAAAAAACGGAGAACTTCAAGACATATCCGTGCATGATGTTCACAAGGGGGATGTGGTACTGATTCGTGAGGGAGAACGAATTCCAGTGGACGGTGTTATAGTTTCTGGATCGGCGAGTATCGACGCGTCTTCAATGACGGGAGAATCGGCTTTTCAAGAAAAGAGCATTGGCGATGATGTGCTGGGAATAACAGTTGTTGTGCGAGGACACGTTCGTGTTAAGGCGACTTCTGTTGGGGAGGATTCAACGGTAGAGCGAATGGTCAAGATCGTTGAGGCCGCAGAGAAGAACAAATCCAAGACACATCTTATGGCAGATAGATTTGCGCAGATCTTTCTTCCCCTGGTTCTTCTAGGGGGTATTGGCGTATATTTTCTGACGCATAATATGACAACGGTTATTGCCTATTTTTTGGTAGCATGTGCAGACGATATTGCCGTTTCTATTCCATTGGCATTTTCTGCCGCATTGGGCCAGGCAGCACGGAATGGGATCATTATTAAGGGTGGAAAGTGGTTAGAAACGTTTGCCCAGATCAAAACATTCGTGCTGGACAAAACAGGAACTCTCACGTATGGGGCATTTTCTATTCGTGACGCACATATTGAGCCAGGCATAGAGGAAAGTGTGTTTTGGCGATCGGTTGCGGGATTGGAAAGATATGCGGCACATCCGGTAGGGAAGGCTGTCTATCGGGATGCACGAAAGAAGTATGATAGGGATATTGCTGAAGCTGTGGATGTTGTAGTGCATGATGGAGCGGGTATTACTGGAGAGGTGGAAGGAGTTCGTGTTTCAGTGGGGGATGAGGACATAGCTCAAGCATCGGGACTAGAAATAGAGGAGGTTGTACACCAGAAATTTTTAAAAGAAAAGGAAGATCATGGGCAGACCACCCTTCTTGTTTTTCTTGATGGGTCGTTTGCTGGACTGATCACTGTTGCAGATACGCCAAAGGAGGGAGCACGAGAAAGTCTTGAGGCCTTGCGAGAAGAGGGTGTTCAACATGTGGTAATGCTTACAGGAGATACAGAAAAGACAGCAAAAGATGTAGCAAAGAATCTTGGCATTGAAGAATTTCGCTATGGACTTCGTCCTGAGGATAAGGTAGAAGAGGTTGGAAAATATCTCCAAGAAGGGAGTGTCGCAATGGTGGGTGATGGAGTTAACGATGCTCCAGTTCTGGCGCGCTCTTCCGTAGGGATCGCAATGGGAGTTCGGGGTACGGCCATCGCCATTGAGTCAGCAGATGTCGTCCTTTTGGAGGATGATCTCAGTAGACTTTCCTACTTGATACGACTAGGACGGAAGACGCTCTCTGTTGTTCGGTGGAATATTATTATATGGGTTGTTACTAACTTATTAGGCTTTGGGCTCGTTTTGGTTGGAGTGCTTGATCCAGCATTGGCAGCGCTATACAATTTCATTACCGATTTTTTTCCTCTTATTAACTCTGCTCGATTATTTGTCAAAAAGGTCGAGTGAAAGAAAACATCCTTGTTTGCGTAGAAGAGATAAGGCGTTTGGCCGTGGGATGTAACGATATATCGCAAGAACATTAATTTCGAATATTGATGGACCCCAAAAAAACAGAGGCTACTGATGAGGAATTGGTCTCTTTGTCGGTTGAAAAAAAAGAATACTTTGCTATTTTGATGGAGCGCTATGCCTCGCGTCTGTTTCGGTATGTTATACGGATATCCGGCGTGACCAAAGAAGAGGCGGAGGATCTGGTCCAGGAAGTCTTTATTAAAGCGTATCTCAATCTCAATGATTTTGACACCTCGCTCAGATTTTCTTCTTGGATATATCGGATAGCTCATCACCAAACAATAAGCGCTTATCGGAAAAGACAAGTGCGTCCCGAGGGCAATCGGATTGATGTGGAAGAAAACGTGTTGCATCAAATAGCCTCTGATGAAGATATTGCTCGCAACCTCGATCGCGAGATCCAGGCCCAAGTGATCCGAGAGGCGATCGAGAGATTGGATGAGCCAACAAGAGAGATCTTGGTATTGAGATACTTTGAAGAAAAAGATTACGCTGAAATAGCAGATATTTTACAGGAGCCTGCAGGAACAGTGGCCACACATCTTTATCGAGCCAAGAAGAAATTACGTATTCTTTTAGAAGAAAAATCCAAGTCCTAAATGTTTATATTCCCGTATGACCACACCACAAGAAAAAACAGTTTCAAAGGTTATGGAGGAGATAGAAAAGAAACAACTTCATCCAATACCACGGTGGAAGTTCGTTCTTAAGTACTTTGCTTTATGGTTTTTGGGAGGTATTTCGGTTGTGAGTGGAGCTATTGCTTTTTCTTTGACACTACTCTTTATATTTAATGACGATTGGGTAGAATACCGATTGCTTCATGGATCACTTTTGAACGCTGTTTTCAAAATGTTTCCTTTTGTGTGGGCGATCACATTCATTCTTTTTCTTCTAGCGGCTCATTTTGCTATTCGTCACACAAAGAACGGGTATCGATTTCGTTTGTGGAGCATCGTAGGTTTTAATGTAGCACTTTCGCTTATACTGGGAAGCGTTTTATACTTTACGGGCATTAGTCACTGGGTTGATCGTGGCTTAGGAAAAAGTATTCCAGGATATTTTCCCGTGGAAACAATGCGGGAGATGATGTGGTTTCATCCAGAAGAGGGAAGAATAGCTGGGGAGATATTAGAGATGGAGGATGGGACGAACTCATTTATTTTACAAGATCCCTCAGGAAAAGAGTGGCTAGTGATCGAGTCGAGCCCGGAAAATGGTGTATTTCCAGATCTTCATGCAGACATGACCGTTGGCGCAGTGGGTGAAGAGATATCCGAAGGAGAATTTCAGGCACAGCGGATAAAGATCCTTCCTTCCCCTGAGAAGCGAGGGTTGCGAGATGGATCTGGGCAGGGCGCAGGACATACTGATGGTCAGGGACGAGTGAAAGAAATCCAAAGGGGTGTGCGTAACAATAAGTGAGTCCGATTGCAAGTCCTATACTAACTCATAGGGGATATAATGCGAGAGGGTTCAGAGGGTTGGCCACCTGATTCTTTTAACTCGGTAAAACAATTATATATGAACAAGAAGAAGTTTTTTGTTGGATCAGTGTTGGGGGTATTAGCGATGTCAGCTGCCGTTGCGGGAAGTTCGCTTACTGCTTCAGCCGATATGGGTTCACAAGCACAAAGACATCTCGGGATAAATCAAGAGAAGCGTGCTGAAAGAGTACAGGAACGGGTTGCTATCCGAGCAGCAGTAGAAAGTGGGGACTACAACGCCTGGAAGAAGGCAATGGGCGACCGCCCGAATGCTAATGAGGTAACGGAATCAGAGTTTCCAAAGCTTCAAGAGGCGCACAGGCTTTCATTGGAAGGGAAATATCAAGAAGCAAGACAGCTTCGTGAGGAAATTGGAATGAAGGTATTTGGAAACGGACAGGGAAGACACAACCAATAGTCCCTTCATAAAGACTCTCACCGGCTCTATCTCCGGTGAGAGTTTTTTTATGGCAATCCTTTCTTGAGAAAAACGTCTATGGTATACTAGTTGTATGAAAAAATATATACCCCTTGCTTTTTCTATTTTTTGCATGTTCTTTTGTGCATTCTCTTCGGTGTATGCGAAGTCATATACCTACACGAATATTAGTGAGGATATACAGATCAATCAAGATACTACTTTTGATGTTCAGGAGACACAAACATACAAATTTGAAGGAGAATTTCACAAAGGATGGCGTTCCATACCATTTAATAAGATCGATGATATACGAAATATAAAGGTATTTGACGAAAGAACCAGGACCTTTTTGGTGTATTCTCCAAAGCAGCTAGATCCGCTTGACCTAGACTCTGAAGGGAAATATACATTCCACAAGAACGCTGGTTCAATGGAGATAGAGTGGTATTTTAATGCTAATGATGAGATTCGGTCGTGGATAATCAGTTATACGGTTGTAGGAGGACTGTCTTTTTATAAAGATCACGATGAACTATATTGGAACATACTTACAGATTATGACACCAATATTGGGAGTTCTCAGGTCAAAATAACGCTCCCGAAAGAGGTTTCCGAGGAGGATCTACAGATCACCGAGTATCTTTCTGGGGGAGTCGCGTCTTCTTCCAAGGTCGTGAGTGGTAACTCGATCAAGGCACAAGCTTCTCAGTTGCAACCTCAGGCAAAATTTACCGTTGCCTTTGGTTGGCCTAAGGGTGTAGTAGACCAAAAGCAGTATTGGAAATTCTTTTTAGAAACGTATTGGGGGTATATCGCCTCTGGTGTCATTTGGATATTTGCTGTTATATTTTGTTTTGTATATTGGTTTTTTGGTGAACGTTGGAAAAAAGGAAGGGGTACGATCATAGCTGAATACGAACCACCCGAAGGACTTCCGCCGGCAATGGGTGAAGTGATCGTAAAAGAGAAAACGACTCGCGATACTTGGCCTGCCACTATTGTCGATTTGGCGGTTCGTGGATTTTTGAAAATTCAAGAGGAAAAACCTATCTATCCGAAACTTAAAAAGATTGTTCAAATAGTAATAACTATTCTTATAGTTGGATTTTTTTGGTTTCTACTCAAAGATGGATTTTCGTTTTATTCAAATTACGGTTTTCTTATAAACATGCTACATATACTACTTCCCTATGGGATCATATTAGTACTGATCATTATTCGTCTTATTTTCAGTATTCGCGGAGTTACTGAATCGAGGGATTACCAATTGATCCTTAACGAAGAAACGTATAACATAGGATCAAATACATTAAAACCCTATGAAAAAGATCTTATCAATATCCTCTTTTTTTCTTCGGGAGAATTAAGGCATTTTTCAACACGCGATATTCGTGAAAATTCTACGCTTTCACAAAAAGTATCTCTTTTGTTCACAAAACTACAAAAGACATTACTTAAAAATGTTTCAGATCTGGGCATGTATGAACGGAAAAAAACTATTCGTCATGAGTATTGGGGAAAAGCAGTTCTTTTGGTAGCATTTTCAGTACTTTTTTTTCTCTTTTTTATGTTCTTTGTTTTGGGCCATATTGTTTTTCTTATACTCTCGGTTCTTGGCGTGGGGATGCTTATTGGATATTTTGTCTTCTTTGAAGCGCGTCTCAGCCAACAGGGAAATATTTTTAAGGAAAAGTGGCTGGGGTTCAAGCAGTATCTCTACACTGCGGAGCGATACCGTATGCAAGATCTGACACCGGAGATTTTTGAGAGATTTTTGCCGTACGCTATGATATTTGGAGTAGAAAAGGCGTGGGCGAAAGCATTTCAAAACATAGCCACAACTCCACCAAATTGGTATGCGTCTTCTTCTACAACAGGGTCCTCTTTTTCATCTACCTCTTCATTTTCTGCTGGAGCATTCTCTGCATCACTGAGTTCGAGTTTATCCTCATCTCTGGCTCAATCTGGAGGTGGTGGGGCCTCCGGAGGAGGAGGGAGTGCTGGCGGAGGAGGTGGCGGAGGAGGTGGCGGAGCCAGCTGATCTGTGCGGAGATTATAAATCTAACCAATTTTTGAAGCTATGCGCGAAGTACCCTCAATAACAGAGGCTCCAGAACAGTTGCTCCGTGCTCTTGCTGACTTTCAAAAAGATTCTATTTTTTTGTTACAAGCATTATTTCCGGAGGAGATCGAGAATTCCGCACATTTAGAAGAGTATCTTACTCAAGTTCCTGAAATATTAGGGAAACAAGATCGAATGGGTCATATCTTTGATTCCGGACTTGCTGCTGATATCTATCCAGAGGGACTTGCTTTGCGAAAATTCGAGGATTCGTTTTCTCAATTGAGTAGAAGCAGATACAAAAGATTTTCCACTTCTTGTGATCTCTTCACAGAAAAGATAAACACCTTATTTCAATCCGGGCATGCTGTAAGCGACTTGCAACTGGGGTATGTATTTTATTTTTCCAGGATGCGTATGAACTTCTTGTGGGGAACGTGTCGTGAGAACAAGATGCGCCGTGAGGCTGTTGAACATGAGACGGAACTTGATGAGGATGAACTGGAGTATCCAGGAGAAGAATTCAGAGAAGGACTCAAACGAGAATTTATAGACAAGATGAATTCTATGTACTTTGACTCAAATAGAGTTTGCATAAAAAAGGTCAATCTTATTTTAAATCTTTACCGATATCCTTCAAATCAGCTTGGTGAGGATGAGCTTCTTATTGAGAGAATTGCGTCTGAGAAAGGAGGTGAAGAGCAGTTTTACACTTCTGAGGTCACAAGTAGAGTGACAGACGCTCTTTCTCAATTTTTTGATGACTTTTTCAGCACACAGGAACTCCCGAGGGTTCTTGGTGTATAAATTTGTATTTGTTTAAAAGGGTGAAATTTTTGAAAGATCAGGATGTATTGCGTTACATCCCTTTTATTTTTGAACGCATGAACAAACTCGAGACTCACTATTATCCCACAGCCAAGGAAAATAAAAGATGAAGACAAACGCATACCAGCGTATAAATAGTATTATGTACATGTATGAACAATAAAAATGCAGTAGTACATTTTGAGATGCCGGCGTATGATCGAAAACGCGTCATCGATTTTTACAGCAAGGCATTCGGTTGGGAAATGCAACAACTCGGTTCTGAATTCGGGGACTATGTTATGGCGATGACAACGGAATCGGACAAAAACGGTCCAAAAAATCTCGGCGCTATCAATGGAGGTTTTTATCAGCGGGCGACGGATGAACCAGCACAATATCCATCGGTGGTTGTTAATGTGGAGAATTTGGAGGAGCAGATGAAAAAGGTTGTGGATTCCGGGGGAAAAATACTAGGAGAACCTATGGCCATTGGTGGGGTGGGTCGCTATATATCCTTTGAGGATACGGAGGGGAATCGTGTCGGAATGATGCAAATGATAGCAAATAACTCTGACGGTAAATGACAACACGCCATATATGGGATAAAAAGAGGGAGAGCGTTCTGTTTGTTTTTGTTTCAACTAACTTCTTTAAAGTAAATATATGATCGCACATATTTCTCTCTCGGTGAGCGACTATCAGAGGGCAAAAAAGTTCTATACTAAAGCGTTAAAGCCTCTAAAATACAAACAGACAATGGAATTTGGGGAGGCAGCTGGATTTGAAGAGGGGGGTAATACGAGCTTTTGGATCACAAGAACAAAAAAACATTCCCCAACGCATGTTGCGTTCGAGGCTAAGAATAAGCGACAGGTAAATGCATTTTACAAAGAGGCCTTGTCGGCAGGGGCAAGGGATAACGGTAAACCGGGGTATCGCACAGAATATTGGCCCGGATACTATGCGGCGTTCGTGTATGATATGGATGGACATAATATCGAAGCCGTCTACTTCGATCATGAAAAAATAAAGAAGTAGTAGTAATTATGGGGGAATATCTTGTTTCCCTTGAGCTTTATAAAAATGTGTGCGCTCCCTCGGAATACTATCCTTGGGAGCGCTTGGTTTCTTATGCCGGAAAGTCTATTTCCCAATATTGAGGTCAGGCAATGAATCCTGACTGAGGCAGGTAGTAGAACCTTAGGATAACGAGACTGCTTGGTTTAGACCTCCGCCTGAGATGTTCCTCATATTCGGCAACCAACTCGCAGAGGGTCGCCCCTTCAAATACCGCAGGGATCTTGTTGGGGAGTGGAAAACTTTCCACTGCTTCCAAGAGACGCGAGCGTTCTGTGCTCGACCAGTAGCGACCGCACTCAAGGATCGCCTCCCTGGCGTGGTCCTTGGAGTAGAGCGGGATAGGGCATACCTTGCTCCCCTGCTCGTCCAAAAGGAGTGCGTGCGGAGGGTCCTCCGCGCACGCGGGGTCGTAACACATCTCAATTTTTTTCATTTTCGATCTTCTCCTTGGCTGTTTTTTTCAAAGATCCGCACGACTGTGTACGGATATAACAAGATAACAAGAAAAAGTATTTCTTGTCAAAGAGTTTCTAGAAAGACTATAAAAAACGAAGTGTTTGTGGGGCAAAAAGGAAGAGGAATCCAAGAATGACCATGAGGATCCCGCCAATGAGGTTGGTCCAAGTGGTGTATTTGGCAGTAAGCCCGATCTTGTCAATACTCCAGAGAGCTAGGGCAAACACCGCCAGGTCATCGATCATATAGAAGAAGATATAGATTCCCATCAGGGATTGTTGCTGAAAGAGATTGAGGTGGTTGAACTCCAATATCTTCGTGAATGCTTGAGGAATACCTATAGAACAAGCAAATTCAATAATGTTAACGGAAAAAGCAAGTCCAACAACACTCAATACCATAGCTATACCAACTGGTTTATTGGACAAAGAATGGATGCGACGCATGAATTTTTCTCTTGTGGATGCGCCAATGATCTTGCAGGTCCCTGTGGCTTGACTCCATTCGTACAAGAAAAACATTCCTCCTAAAAGGGCTAGTAATCCAATGAGTGGGGTCACAACACGGTCCAAAGCAACAAAATTCCATGTTGTGAACCATACGTTGAGAATGAGCCAGTACAATACAGCTTCTGCAAAGATAAAGACCCCGGCGATAAGAAACATTCGTTTTCGCGATCGGGCTTGCGTGAGGATGATAAGAAAGGTGACTAGAACCCACATTGCACAGGGATTGAATCCATCAACAAAACCCAATACCACAGACAGGAAGGGAAGGGAGTATTTACTCAGATCAGTAGCTCCAACAAAGGGAAGGGAGACCACGAGAGGTTGCTGAGCGGGGAACGCACAAACAGTTGCCCCATCGGCACAGCTAGATCCTTCAAAAGACTCCACACTTCCATTTGCCCCCATCGCAATCATTTCCTCAGGGGAGAGCGTTTCTTTTCCTCTGCTTTTGTCGATGATCTGTTCGATCCTTTTGCCGGTCGTATCGGCCGAATCAAATCCTTGAAGCACGGTATTGCCTACTACGGTGATCGGGGTGGCGAGTGATAGTTTATTTATTCGTGCGATCTCTGTCCATTGCTTGTGGTAGATTGCATCCCCAATGTCCAAGATCTGTATCTGTATAGTTTGGTCTCGCTGAGCAAGTTCCTCGAGAAATTGTTTTTCCTCAGCGCAATGCGCACAGTCTTCTCGCGAAAATACATAGAGAGGAACCACCGATGTGTTGGTGGCGGAGATGTTTTGTGCGTGAGAGAATAAGGGAGGCGATATTGTAGTGACAAGAAAAAGAGTAAAAAGGACTTTATTTATTCTCATAAAAGAAGATTGTGATGGATAGGACCTAGAACTGTTTGCGGTTGGGAAGTATAGCATTTTACTTTAAAAGTGTCCAAAAAATGTCAAGAATGTTGCTCTGTATAGGATATTGCTCTTTTTCCCTTTTTATAGCATACTTTGGATATATTTTATAGGAAAACTTCTTTGAGGACATATGGAGAATATCCGAAATTTTTGTATTATCGCACATATCGATCATGGGAAATCCACATTGGCAGATCGAATGCTTGAGGTTACACATACAGTAGAAGATCGGAAGATGAAAGAACAACTTCTTGATCAGATGGATCTTGAGCGTGAACGAGGGATTACTATTAAGCTCCAGCCTGTACGAATGAATTATGTATTTCAGGGGAAGGATTATGTGCTCAACCTTATAGACACTCCGGGCCATGTGGATTTTCAATATGAAGTGTCTCGTTCTCTTGCTGCTGTAGAGGGAGCTGTATTGTTGGTCGATTCAACCAAAGGTGTTCAGGCGCAGACATTGGCAAACCTTTATAGTGCCATTGAACAGGGTTTGGAGATCATACCTGTAGTCAATAAGATCGATCTGCCAAATGCTGAGGTGGAACGGACAAAAAAAGAGATCATCCATATTTTAGGATGCAAAGAAGAAGATATTCTTTGTGCTTCTGGAAAAACTGGATTGGGAGTAAAAGAAATACTGGATACTATTGTCACGCGTATCTCTCCACCTAAGGGTGATCCTCGAGCGCCACTCCGTGCACTGATCTTCGATTCCGTATATGATGATTATAGGGGTGTTGTGGCATATGTTCGTGTAGTTGATGGTGAAGTGGGTCGAGATGAGATACTTCGATACTTTGCCACACAAACACAAGGTATTGCCATTGAGGTGGGTTATTTTTTCCCAGCGCTTGTCAAAACAGGAAAACTTCATGCAGGTGAGGTGGGTTATATCGCCACAGGACTCAAGAGCGTGAGCGTTTGCCGTGTGGGAGATACGGTCTATAGCACAAGGTCAAAAACAGAAAGGGTCAGAGTGGATATACCAGAAGCGGAGTCTATATCCATCAAACCTCTTCCTGGATATCGTGAAGTGAGACCGGTAATGTATGCCAGCTTCTATCCAAGAGAAGGAGAGGATTATAATGGTATGCGAGATGCCTTGGAAAAGCTACGCCTTAATGATGCTTCGTTTGTTTTTGAGCCTGAAAGTAATCTTGCCTTGGGGCGTGGGTTTCGCTGTGGATTTCTCGGCATGCTCCATTTAGAGATCATCCAAGCCCGATTGGAGCGGGAATTTGAATTTTCCCCAGTTATCACAACGCCAAGCGTGGTCTATGAGATCATATTAAAAAATAAAGAAAAGAAACACATCTATTCTCCTGTTGAATATCCTGATCCCTCAACCCTTGAAAGCGTTGCAGAGCCCTTTGTAAAGTTAGAGGTGATCACCCCGGCAGAATACATGGGAGGCATAATGAAGTTGCTTAGTTCGCTTCGTTCAACCTATAAAAATACACAGTACCTGGATGCTGACCGTGCGGTACTGGAATTTGAGGCGCCCTTAATGGAGGTGATCGTCAATTTTCATGATGATCTCAAGAGCATCTCTTCGGGTTTTGCTTCAATGAATTATGAGCTTATTGGGTATCGAACAAGTGATCTGGTAAAGATTGACATTCTGGTTGCTGGGGATGTAGTGGAGGCATTCAGTCGGATCGTTCCAAAAAGCCAAGCGTTTTCTGAGGGTAAAAAGATCGTAGATAAATTAAAAGAGGTGATCCCAAGACAAAACTTCGTTGTGGCGCTTCAAGCGGCCATTGGAGGGAAGATCATCGCTCGATCGAGCATAAGTGCCTACCGAAAGGACGTTATTGCAAAACTCTATGGAGGAGATTTTTCACGAAAGAAAAAACTCTTAGAAAAGCAGAAAAAAGGCAAGCAACGTATGAAATCATCTGGACGTGTAAATATTCCGCCCGAGGCATTTCTGAATGTTCTTAAACGATAATCTATTTAAAGGCTTGTCATAGAAACATATGTTTGGATATATAAACGGGAACGTAGTTGTTGAAGAGGATATGCGGATTAATCCTCGAGATATCGGGGTGCTACGAGGATATGCAGTATTTGATGTTATGCCGATATTTAATGAGGATCCCTTCCTCGCTCGTGAGCATTGGGAAAGATTAGTTCGGTCAGCCGATACGCTCTCACTTGGTCTACCCATCTCTTTTGAACAATGGACAGAAATTATCAAGTATCTTTTGCAGAAGAATCATTTGCAAGACGCCTCGGTTCGGACGGTGTTGACTGGAGGAGTGAGTGAAAATGCTTTTGAGCCAAACTTTAAACAACCAACTTTCTATATTTTGATGGATATCTGGAAGGAAATCTCATCCGAATGGTATGAAAAAGGTGTGGGCGTGATCACTAAGCCCTATATTAGAAAGTTCCCAGAAGCTAAAACGGTGGATTATGTATTTCCGATCTCCTACCTGGCTGAGAAGAAAGCGAAAGGAGCTGTGGAGATCGTATACATAGCTAACGGAAATCTTTTAGAGGCCTCTACGGCCAACGTATGTATCGTATCGAAGGGAAAGGTCATAAGTCCCAAAACGAGTGTGCTTGGTGGAATAACAAGAAAATACGCACTATCCCTGGCGCGAGAAATGGGACTCGTTGTGGAAGAACGTGATGTGTTAGCTTTTGAAATGCTTGACGCTGATGAGATGTTTCTCACAGGGAGCTACAAAAACATCCTTCCTGTGGTGAGTGTGGATGAACAAAAGATCGGTAATGGAGTAGTAGGGGACATAACAAAAAAAATTGCCAGAGAATTCTGGAAAAATATTGGACTTAAACCAAATCCTTTTCTATAGATGTTTATAAATCTATTTGATATCAATATAGCCACCAACAACTGTATAGGCAAGATTATAGCCCATATCAAAAAGACGCACACCTGCACGGAAACTATCAATGGGTGTTGTGCCGTAAACGATCAACATTTGCATTTTTGGTATCTTATCGCTCGAAGACTCTAATGCGTCAAAAGGAATGTTAATAGATCCTTCTCTGTGGTCTTTAGCGTAGTCTTCTGTTGTCCGAACATCTAAGAATATGACCTCTTTGTCATTTTTTACTTTCTGAACATTCTCTGGGGAGATGGATCGAACTTTTGCAAGATCTGTGGGAGACTCTGGATCTCCCCAGGAAACGGTCGGGTAAGCGCGCGTATCCCATGCTGAGTATCCTCCAGAAAGTATTCGGACATTCTTTATGTTCTTCTCACGAAGATCCTCAACGGTTGCCTTGAGCTGAGGTGTTTGTCCTTCTGAGTCAACTAACACGATCTTTTGTGGGTTTGATCTATAAGACGTAAACGCTTCTGCGGCAGTAGTGGGAGTTACTGAGATGGAACCTGGAATATGGCTCAGATCAAAGTACGTCCTATCTCGAACATCAAGAATGACCAATCCTTCGTTGTGCAGTTCTGTTATCAGTTTATTGGCCTGTATATAATCTATTTGATCAAAGAATTGCGTTGTTTGTGAGTCTTCGGAAGATGTTTTAAGTACATTCTGTATCTTGGTATCAGAGC
Organism: Minisyncoccia bacterium; assembly: GCA_041738235.1. GTDB lineage: Bacteria > Patescibacteriota > Minisyncoccia > Moranbacterales > JBGSQF01. The sequence goes on along the minus strand of JBGSQF010000013.1, from coordinate 170,570 downwards.
GAAGGAGCGTGAAAAGCATAACACCGACAATCAGTAAGACGCCAACGACAACAACTAAGACCTCTTTAGGGAAGATAGAATCTTTCATAGAAAAGTTTTGTTTTTAGGAAAAATAGCAAGATCTTCAAATAAGATTCATTTTCCAATGTATGTTTGTGTCTCTATTGTAGCACGGATCCGATAAATTCATCAGACCCACGAATAAAATCATGAACATTCAAAACGCTCTTACCCTCTAGTTGTACCTCGAGAAGTTCGATACAGCCAAGGGATGTGCTTACAAAAACATTAGATTCTTGCAGAAACACCTGCCCCATTGCGTGCTCTTTTACTTGCACATCTTCACGCAACTGAATACGAATAAGTTTAATACGAAGAATATTAGCACCTCTTTTCCAGTGTGTATATATCCCCGGCCAAGGAAAGAAGGCTCTATATTTATTGAAGACCTCTCGTGCCGTTTCGTTCCAGTATATACGACCATCCTCTTTCTCAATAAGCTGGCAAACTGTCGCTTCCTCATCATTTTGAGGGATTGGCATAAGGTCGCCCTTAAGTATTGTCGGCAGCATGTTTATAGTTAGTGTTGCAGCTGTATGGGCAAGTCGGTCGAGCACCTCCGGGAAAAGTTCATTATCTTCTAATGAGATGATCTGTTTGGCATAGATTGGTCCAGTATCAAGTCCCTTGTTTAACTGCATTAAAGAAACACCTGTCATCTTTTCACCATTGAGAATAGCATTCTGGATGGGTGAGGCTCCCCGGTACAAAGGAAGCAGGGATGCATGAACATTGACACATCCGTGTTTGGGGAAGTCGAGGAGGGGGGCAGGAAATATCTTTCCATAGGCTGCAACAAGGATGAGCTCCGGTTGATATTTGCTAAGCACCTGTAAGAAGTCTTTTCCTATCTTCGTGGGTTGTAAAACTGGGATCGAACTTCTCAGAGCAACCTCCTTGACAGGACTTGGAACAACGATCCTTTTTCTCCCAGCGGCCTTATCCGGTTGTGTGACAACTGCCCGAATAGTGTAAGATTCTTTCAAAAGTGCTTCAAGAACGATCGCTGCAAATTCTGGGGTACCAAAAAAGACAATATGTATTTTTTTTGGATCTTTTGGTTTTGAGAAGAATTTGTGAAAAAAAGACATGACCCTTATTGTTTTAGGTGTATTTTAGAGTCGATCAAGAATAATAATGCCATTGAGATGATCCACTTCATGTTGGATAGCTTGGGCCAAAAGTCCCCGAGCGCGAAGTTTTTTTCGCTCTCCTTTTTCATTGGTATAACGTACCTGAACGGATGTGGATCGTTTTATTGGAAAAAATTTTCCAGGAACACTGAGACATCCTTCTTCCATTGGTTCTGTTTCTCGAGATAGTGCTGTGATCTTAGGATTAATGAGAATATACACAATATGTTCAACTTCAATGACAGCGATCTGAAGAGCTTGACCGATCTGTTGTGCAGCAAGTCCTACACCCTTCTCAGCGTGCATCGTTCCGATCATTTCAGGGATGAGCGCCTGGATCTTTGGATCAAGCGGATCGAGGATCTTTTCCCCTTTGGTTCGAAGGATTTCATTTGGATGTGTAACGAGTGTAAGCATATAGACTAAAAAGCTTTCTCAGCTCTGACATACCTATTTGGATGCAATAAACAACCGCGATTAAGCAATGGACACAGCATCATTATCAATGTACCAGTTCTTAGGGATATTTTCAAGTATTTTTCGAATGGGGGGCGAAATTTGTTGGGAAAAATGCTTGATCACTATCTGACGGGAAAAGATCCCCATTTTTTGACGTTTGAGAGATTTTGTGGGGCGTGCTATGACAAGATCGGGATCTTTGATGCTTGCCATCTCTTTATAGAGATCAAGTGCCTGGGCACGTAATTTGATATCATTGGTACTCTTACCCACTAATCGAAGCAAGCGACAATAGGGGGGGTATTTTAACGCTTGTCGTGTTTCCATTTCCTCTGTTATAAATCCAGTGTAATTGTTCTTTTCAAGGAAGGAAAAAATTGGTCTTTCGGAATGGTATGTTTGTATAAGAAGCGCTCCGGAAGAAATACTTCCCACGCGGTTGAGTCGTCCTCGCGCCTGGAACAAGAGCTGTGCTATTCGAGCATCAGTAGAGTAGTCGGGAATGGAGAAAAAAGAATCAGAGTCTATGATCCCGATCAGTGAAAGGTGGGAGATGTCCCAGCCCTTAGCTATCATCTGTGTTCCGATGAGGATATCGATCTTTCTATCTGACATATCGGAGAATAGCGACTCACGAAGAGACCGTTTTTGGGCCACTTGAGAATCAAATCGAGCGATCCGTGAATAAGGAAAAAGACGCACAAGTTCCTCTTCTACCTTTTGGGTTCCAACACCATGACTTGTAAACTGCAATCCTCCGCAAGTTGGACATTTGGGAAATGCTTGTGTTCGGAAGTGCCCTCCAAGGCACAAGTAGTGACCGGAGTGTTGTCCTACGAGGGCGCGGTCACATTTTGGGCAACGAAGAATATTTTTACACACTGTACATAAAGAGAATGCATTCATTCCTTGGCGGCTCACCAAAAGCAGGATCTGTTCCTTTCTTTTGAGTGTTTCTCGAATGCGTTCGATCAGATCTTCTGAAAAAATAGGTGGGGACATTTTCTTTTGTTTGTTCTTCCAGTGAGCAAGGCGCATATCTACGATCTGTATTTGAGGAGGAGAGAGACTTTTTTTCATCTCTAATATTGGGAGATCGACGATATCCAGGGTCTTATGATCAACTCGAAAAAGTGTTTCACTTCTGGGTGTAGAACTACAAAATATTGTTCTCGCTTGGTGGATCTTGGCGAGTTTTTCCGCTACGATCCGAGTATCATATCGAGGAGATTTCAGTGTTTGTTTATAAGAATCGTCATTTTCCTCATCAACGATCACAAGCCCCAAATTCTGGAAGGGAAGGAAAAGCGCGGACCGTGAACCGATCACGACTTGCGATCTTCCTGAGGCAATACCGTGCCATACGGATGCACGTTGACCCTTGGTGAGTGCGCTATGAAAAACAGAGACGCAACCACTTCCCAGTCTCCTGGTCATTCGATCGACCGAATGCGGTGTAAGCGTGATCTCAGGAAGCAGAAATAGAACCTGTTTACCTTCCTGAAGAACCCTCTTGACCACCTCGATCAGCACCTCCGTCTTTCCTGATGCAGGGGGTCCTGTGAGAAGAATGGGATTTTTTGTTTGTGCTATTTTCTTTACAGCATTTTTTTGTTTTGGGGTAAGTTGTATGCTCTCAATAGACTCATTCTTGAGTGACTTTTGAGACTTGACCTTCTTGATCTTGGGAGGACGAAAAAGATCAAGGATCGTTCCGACCGATCCAAAATATTCCCGAGCGATATATTCGGCAAAAGCAATATGTTTTTCGGCAAGAAGAGAAGGGGAGACTATTTTTTTGATAGACTTCAGTCCTTTTTGGGAGATAGTTGTGATCTTCGAGGTAACTACAATGCCCAATACTATGCGAGTTTTTCCTAATGGGATCTCTACTAATGTACCGATGGGGATCGGGGAAGAAAAAGTATAGGAAAAAATATGTCCACGAGAGGGAGCGATATGTACCAGGGGGATCACAGAGAGGAGGCATGTTTTTTCTTGTTTCATATATCGTTAGTGTAGCAAGAAGGCGCTCGAACGCAAAGGTCTATGTGTTGAACCCCCGAGCGCTACTGCGTCCCGGGGGTTCTAGATGGATTGGATTGCCAAAAGGATCTCTCTGCGGAGATATTTAGCACGTTCTCTTTGGTCAGGTGCTTTCTTGATAAGCACGTCGACCAACCAGAGATAGTAAAAGAGGACCTTTTCCTTGACTCTCTTCCTCTTTTCCGGCTTCCTGGGGTCAAGCGTTCGGAGGTTGTGAAGCGCGTCTGCGAGCTTCACCAGTATTGCTCGCCAATCGGGGTAGTCGGCAATCCCCTGCACATATATCCTGCGTGCGTGGTCCTTGCGGGAAAGTTCCACTGCTTGAAATACTGGTGGTTTCTCATCAAGCGGTTTTGGAGGCTTTGTGACAATTACCACTAAGCCGGTCACCACCTCCCCAAACCTTTCCAAGAGTTCCCTTTCAGTTTTCCGCGTGTCCTCCAGGATGTCGTGCAACAGCAACGCCTGAAGGAGTTCCACATCATCCGTAAGTCCCAATTCACAGCACACTATCCTAGCTGCGCCGAGGGGGTGTACCAAGTACGGTTCACCCGTATCCCTGGTCTGTCCCTGATGGGCCTCCATCATGAAAAAGAATGCATCCTGCACCTTTTCGTTTCCTTTTCGCCCACGGAGGGCGAGTGATAGCAGGAAAGGCTCTTTCCTGTCCATCTTGCACCTCCTGGGGGTTTTTGGATTGTTAAAGAAGAAAGATAATTTTACTGGGTACAGTAAAAAAAGTCAAACTTCTATCCTGTACAAAAAGCGAACCTCGTGTTTCAATAGGTATATGAAACGAAGACTTTTTATTGGTATTTCGGTGCCTCAGGACATCGGTAAGCGGATCGACCGAAAGATCGAACCTTTCTTGGAACTTCCGGTCATTTGGACGGTCTCGGAAAATCGTCACATCACGGTGTTATTCTTGGGTTGGGTAGATGACATGGATCTCCCGGAGATCGTGGAAAAGATCTCCCTTGCTTGTCAAGAAGTGATGGCTTTTGATGTGGATGTTTCTCAAATTGCGATAACGCCAATAGACAATCCTGACCGCATTGAGCTGACAGGGGAGGGGAATGACGAGTTAAAAGATCTTTATAATCGTATTGCAAGGTCTCTGAGTGATTTTGTAGTGGACCGCCGATCGTTTCACCCACACATCACCCTAGGACGTGTACGTCGAGGACAATGGAAAGCACTCCCACAAAAACCTGTGATCGATATTGCCGCACACTTTTCTGTTCCTGCCACGGAGGTTTTGATATTTGAAAGCACCATCATTGAAGGTAAACGAAAGTACGTTGCTATCGAACGGATCGGGCTGGGGAGATAAGTAATCTGTCCAAAAAAATCCCCATTAAAAAAACACCGCGGATGCTTCCTGCGATGTTTCTTGTTGGGCCGTCCCTGGCCTCTGGCTGTCGCCGTCTAACGGCGGTTGCGATCCTTTTTCCGCCTCCGATAGTCCTTTTCGGCCTCCTTGCGTTTCCGAACCTCTTCCCTGTCAACCGGAACCTCGGGCGGAGCCTTCACACCAACCTTGACCTGGCCTCCGCCGAGCTCCACGATGGTGATCACCATGTTATCGCCAATTAGGATTTTTTCTCCAGCTCGGCGACTTAGTACTAGGTAGGACACGGTCTTTCTCCTTGGGGCATGTTGCCCCATGTATGGCGCCTCCCTATGTTGGGCGCCTGGCTGACCTCACGGATCGCACTTCGTCCCCATCATTGAGACAGAGTTTCCAGAGGATTGTACATCTAAGCATGTTACCTACGATTTGTCAATATATCGCTACCTAGAGTAGAATAGGGAATATGAAGATATTTAACGTTCCCATACACGACATTTCGAAACGAGAGCTCCTTCACCAGATAGGGGAGTACATACAACTCAAAAAACCTCTTCGCATCGCAACGATCAATCCGGAATTTCTTTTGAGAGCACGTCGAGATCTTGAATTTTCCGATGCGCTCTGTCACGCTGATATATGTGTGCGTGATGGATACGGGATCGCGTTGGCCTACTGGATCCGAGGAAGTCATGCGCCAGATCGGATCACTGGTGTAGATTTGGTTTCAGACCTTTTGGCAATGGCACATAGAGATCGTTGGACCGTATGTGTTATCAATCACAGGCATGGACTTAGTACGCTTCTGGAAATAAAAGAACGTATTCAAAAAAAATATCCCAATATACAGCTCTTCGGGTTTGATCTGATCCCTCCACTCAGAAATTCGGGATCAAAACAATGGGCATCCTCTACAATGATCAAAGAGATCTCAACGGCTCAAGTGATCCTTGCTTCTCTCGGGGCGCCTCAACAAGAGCTTCTTTTAAGAGAGTTACAAGAGAAAAAAATTCCCGCTATTATGATGGGTGTAGGAGGTGCTTTTGACTTTATGACCGGAAAAGTTTCCCGTGCCCCTGGTTGGATGCAACGGTTGGGCTTTGAGTGGCTTTTTCGTTTGATACGACAACCAAGTCGTGTACTGCGTATTTTCCGCGCTGTTATCGTTTTCCCAACATTGCTCATTTTTGAATATATCCTTAAAAAGGAAGAATAGTAATATACCTTGTTTGTAGGAAAATATTGCAGTTCCAGTTGTGACGTGATAATCTAAATTTACAGAATAAACACATTTTACTCTACTGCAATGACAGCAACTACGACATCAAAGAGCCATACGTCTATTCGTACGCGATTTGCACCATCCCCAACGGGGTATCTGCACATTGGTGGTCTACGCACAGCTCTCTATAGCTTCTTATTTGCACGTCATCACGATGGAGGGTTTTATTTGCGTATCGAGGATACCGACCGAAGCCGCTATGTTGCAGGAGCAGAAGAAAAACTGCAGGAATCCCTTAAATGGGCCGGACTTACCTGGGATAATCCCGAGATCATCTTTCAATCACAACATCTTTCGATATACAAAAAATATGCCGAGCAATTAGTGAGCGAGAAAAAAGCTTACCCCTGTTTCTGTTCCCCTGAAGAGCTTGATTCGATGCGGAAAGAACAGCAAGCAAAAAAAATGGCTCCAAAATATGATAGGCGTTGCCTTCATCTTTCTCCACAGGAGGTCAAACAAAAAATAGTTACCGGTGAAGCACACGTTATTCGATTCTTGATTCCCAATGAAGAGATCGTTCAAGTTGAGTACACGGATGCCATTCGCGGAAAGGTAGGATTTCGAACAGAGCTTCTTGATGATCAAGTGATCCTTAAGTCAGACGGATTTCCCACCTACCATCTGGCAAGCGTTATAGACGATCATGTTATGCAGATCTCACACGTGATCCGTGGTGAAGAGTGGCTTCCCAGTACACCCAAGCACATTTTGTTGTACCGTGCATTCGGATGGGAGGTACCGGTATTCGCTCATCTTCCACTTCTTCTCAATCCTGACCGAAGCAAGCTTTCTAAACGTCAGGGTGATGTTGCTGTAGAGGATTATGTGCAAAAAGGCTACCTCAAAGAGGCTATTCTCAATTTCGTGGCATTACTTGGCTGGAACCCAGGCAAAGGGTCGGAAAAAGAGATATTCTCACTGGAGGAATTGGTAAAGAATTTTTCTTTGGAACAGGTTAACAAGGCTGGAGCAATATTTGATATCAAGCGATTAGATTGGATGAATGGGGAATATATTAAAAGGATGCCGATCGATGAATTATATAAGAAAGTTCAACCGTGGATGTCAAAATATCCTGAGGTGGGGGAGGAGTACTGGAAGCGGGTACTTGCTATAGAGCAAGATCGACTTGATCGACTTGACCAAATAGGAGAAAAAAATCCATTCCTTTTTGTCGACCCAGAGTATAATAGTACATTGCTTCGGTGGAAAGATATGGACGATAAAATACTCAGAGAAATGCTTGAGAAAGCTCATGCAATGATACAAAATATTCCCAAAGAAAATTGGGATCGTGAAAAATTAGGGGAAATATTTCTTGCTGAAGCGGGTGAACGGCGAGGAGAGTTTCTCTGGCCACTTCGCGTGTCTCTGACTGGCGCCAAACAGTCGCCTCCACCTCAAGACATCGCCTGGGTGATCGGCAAAGAAGCCACACTTAAGCGTATACATATAGCAATTTTACTTATTTCCTAGGGTTTCTTAGAAGCATGTCATGGATCGCACACTCCTTTGGGTCTATAGATACTTCTTGTAAAGATGATAGGGAAACACGTATTGTTTTGGAAAGATGCGCAGAGCGGGCATCAGCGGATCAAGGTGCCCCTATAAGCTGAAATTTTAGACCCTGTTTGGCGTATTAGTAAGTGTATTTGGGATTTCTAATTTTTTAAAGAAAAAATATGCAAGGATTTCACGTATCACTTGAACAAGCAACACTGAGTAATGATGACTTTCGCAGGGTTTTGTTTACGGCCAAACACATGCAACTCGTTCTTATGACGCTACAATCTGGTGAAGAGATCGGCTTGGAAACACATGACACACATGACCAATTCATTCGCGTAGAAGAAGGGGAGGGGAAGGCAATCATTGGTAACGAAGAATTTTCCCTTATGGATGGATCAGCAATCATCGTTCCTGCAGGGTCACAACATAATGTGATCAATTCTGGAGAAAAGCCTATGAAACTTTATACGGTCTACGCCCCAGCTGAACATCCAGATGGAACGGTTCATCATAACAAGGCAGAAGCTGATGAGTACGAAAAGGAACACCATCACGCCGAATAGCAATAAGATATGAAAAGATCATCACTGGGAGAACGTTCCGTTTTGTTGCACAAAAAACATAAAGGAAAGATCGAGATCACAGGAAAAGTGGCCATTGAGGATCGCGAGGATCTTTCTCTAGTCTATACTCCGGGTGTGGCAGAGGTGTGTCATGTTATTGCGAACGACCCGAAGCGCTCTCGGGAACTAACCTCTAAGCGAAATACCATAGCGGTCATTTCAGACGGTTCTGCTGTTTTGGGTCTGGGAAATTTGGGAGCACTTCCAGCGCTTCCGGTTATGGAGGGAAAGGCAGCTCTCTTTAAACGATTTGCGAATGTTGATGCAATGCCCATAGTCTTAGATACACAAAATGTAGATGAGATAGTAGCAGCTATAAAAGCTATCGCGCCTACATTTGGAGGTATCAACTTGGAAGATATTTCTGCGCCAAGATGTTTTGAGGTGGAAGAGCGGCTTCGTAAACTTCTCCCTATCCCAGTTATGCATGACGATCAACATGGGACGGCCATTGTTGTGTTGGCTGGACTTCTCAACGCTCTCAGGATCCGAGGAATAGATAAAAAAGAGGCCAAGGTGATTGTAAATGGTGCTGGCGCTGCCGGTGTTTCGATCGTCAAGCTTTTGCTCATGGAAGGTTTTCGAAATGTGGTCGTGTCAGATAGCAAAGGCGCTCTCTATACAGGGCGCACCCAAATGGAGAGTGAAAAAGAAAAACTTGCCATGTTGACAAATATCTCTTGCCAGATTGATATAGATGATCCTCGGTGTATTACAGGTGGACTCAGTACAAGCATACGGGACGCTGATGTCTTCATAGGGGTAAGTAAAGGAGGTGTGCTCACAAAGGAACTTGTGCGACTTATGCATCCAAATCCTATAATATTTGCACTTGCCAATCCCGATCCGGAGATCATGCCACAAGAAGCTCTCGAAGCTGGGGCAAGCATTGTGGCAACAGGACGAAGCGACTTTCCCAACCAGGTAAATAACGTACTCGCATTTCCGGGGCTTTTTAGAGGTGCTCTGGATGGGGGAATCGCACAATTCACCGATGCCATGTTTTTACGTGCTGCTCACGCACTCGCCGCTTGTGTAAAAAAACCTGGGCCAAATAATATCATTCCAGACCCATTTGATACCTGTGCAGCCAGAGCGGTAGCACAAGCAGTAAAATCTGAAAAAAAAGCCAAAAATGACATCTGGTGCACATTTTAGAAAATTGGTAGGGTGGGGAAGACGCTTATAATAAAACAATCAAAGCCCTTTTTGTGCTTCTTTTGGAAATATTCTGCTATTGACAAAAACTTCAATCTATCCTAAAATTGAAAATTCGGCTGAGAGAAGGAAAAATATTCACTCGAGGGTATTACACCCCCCAGAAAGGTAGGCGTCTCATTGCCTGACAAGCACACTTGTAGCTGCTAAAAAACTCGATTGCAGTCGAGTAAATGCGTAAAACAAGTGGGAGATCGACCCCACCTTGAGGAAGTGACCACTCCTTCTAAAACCGAGAGGCGCATAAATACCGAGAGTCCAGGAGGACTTGAGGTGGTATGCGTCTTTAAATTTTGTCTCAAAGCTATTAAAGGGCAAAAAAACCAAAAAGACCCTCAATGCAAAGGCACGTATGGATCCCGTAAAAATAGACATCGGAAAAAATATATTTTCCCTGAGATCTCAGGTGGGTTCCATGATGAGCACTTTCGCGCCCGTATTCAGTGCCTTATTCTGAAGGTCTTCTATGAATGAGCTTAGCATAAATAGAAAAAATATGCTATGGTTTTAAAAAGGAGGAAAAATAGGTCTATTCTTATATACCCGAGCCTTATGGCAATACTTTGGAAAGAAGAATATAGCACTGGACTCACAGTAATAGACAAACAGCACAAAAGATTTGTGGAGATCCTTAATAGGCTTTCCCATTCACTCTTAAAGCCAGACAACAAACAAACTATACGAAAGATACTCAAAGGATTGTCAGAATATGCGGAACAGCACTTCGCTTTTGAGGAGAGATATTTCGATGATTTTCATTATGAGCACACTGAAGAACACAAAAGAGGTCATGCCACATTTAAAAAGCAAATAAAACTCTTGGAAAGCCGATTCAATGAGGGACAGGAGCTTTTTGAGTATGACCTACTTGAATTTATGAACGATTGGCTTGTAGTGCACATTATGGAAGAAGATAAAAAATATACAGCATGCTTTAAAAAGAACGGGATAAAATAATTTTTTCTTGGGGGCAGGGGAGAGCATAAGCTTTTTTGAGCCCCCTATCCCTCCTAATCCATTGTAAAAGACGTTCAAATGCCTTATTCTAAGAATAAAAATATCTCCATGAAAAAGGGCAGCATATCAAAAATAGTTGGGTATACTGATAGTCTCATGTCGGTCATCATACTCGCAACCATATTTGTGCTTATTTTCTTTTCTTTGCTGGAGTTTTATAAGCTCTATGTTAATTTTCCAAATCTCACAGCTGAAAAGGTGCTCCACACGATAGCGCTTACAATCGTTTTTGTGAAGTCCTATAGGATGCTTTTATACTACATGCGCTACCATCATATTAGCGTAAAATACATCGTAGAGATATCCATTATTGCGCCAGCCATTGAACTGATTTTTGCATCCGAAAATCAGCCTCTGGAGATCAATATACTTTTTGCTCTGTTCAGCATAGGGATGTTAGTGGTCTATCTTGCATTTTTTAAAACGCTTGCCATTGTTGATAAGGCATGGGTAGACTCAGACAATCATTGAAATATGAGCACAGGTCATTCTATAATGTCGTAAAATATACATTGTGCGACATTATATATTTCAAAAAAGTTGCTTCTAATAAAAGAAATGCTACCGTATACAGAGTAACTCCTTCTTAAAGTCCAGCAAAACATAACCTATAATTTTTTGTATGCGTCTTTCCTACTCATCCTTCGAGTCGTACAAGAATTGTCCGCTCAAATATAAATACAAAGAAATTGATAAGCTCAAGGAACCAAAATCCCGCGAAGCCGCTTTTGGGACATTGCTTCATAGTGTACTAGAATATGTTCACGCTCCGGGATTTTCCCAACCAACGCTTGAGCAGACACTTGACTTCTTCGCAAAAAAATTCAATGAGATTGCTCCCCTTTTTATCGAAGAAGTTGATGAGCGCACAGCATTCACTCAGGGGGTCGAGATCATTCAAAGGTATTACAAGAACAATGACCCCGCCTCGATCATCATTGTGGGACTCGAGACTCGATTTGCTATAGAACTAGAGGACCCAAGGTCAAAGGAGGTCCATATTATATCTGGTATCATCGACCGTATTGACAAAACAGATGCGGGCTATGAGATTGTGGACTACAAAACTGGAAGGAAGATGCCTTCTCAAAAAGACGTAGATGATAATATACAACTTTCGGTCTATATGAGAGCCTTTCTTAAACGCTATCCAAAAGAGGAGAATGATCTCCAAAACATTTCTGTAAGCCTTTATTTTCTTCGACACGGCGTCAAACTTACTTCCTTAAGAACCAAAGAAGACTTAAAAGAACTAGATGATAAATTTCTGGAAGTAATACACGATATCGAAGCACAGAAATTTGATCCGCGTGTCTCCCCTCTTTGTGACTACTGTGGGTTCCAAAAGATCTGCCCAATGTGGCGACATAAATTTAAGGATGAACGCAAACTTGAAACTGAAGATGTCCAGAAGGCGATCGCCGAATATCTGGAAATAAAAGAGCGTGCTACAACGGATCGAAGACGCCTCGGAGAGTTACAAGGTGTTATAACTGACTGTATGAATCAAGAAGGCATAGAACGAATATTTGGTGAAACAAAGATTATTGAACGAGCTGTACGCACAACGTATACGTACGATATCGCTTCTGTTCGTCGTTTACTTGAGCCAAAAGGATTGTTTGATCGAGTGATCAAGATCGATGGTGTAGCCCTTAAAAAAGTTTCTGGTGAACTCCCCTTCTCGCTAAAAAAAGAATTAGACACCACGAAAAAAATAGACAAAGAAACTAAAAGCCTAACAGTGAAAAAACAGTGACCTTGGATGATCGATCATTCACCCTTTTGTTTTTACGAGCAATGAATGCCGTTGTTCGAAAGCAATACGTTCTGGTCTGAGTTTTTCTTTTTGAGGAGTAAGGTTTCTATTTGCTGACCTTTCAGAGAAGAGCGGATCTCATTTCCCCGAGATCTTCGTTCCAATATAGGATTTTTCTTCCAAATAGTCCTGGAAGTTTTTAAGATTTTTTCCATTGAGAATGGCTACCTCAAGTCCTGCCTCTTGCGCAAGTTTAGAAGCAATGGGATCAAAAGGAGCATTAAGACCAGGGCTCCACTCATCCCCAACGATCTTTCGAAAGTCAGTCCAGGAAATATTTTCTATCTTTTCAGCATGCGGATTCATTTTTGGATCCTCGGTATAGACATAGTCAATATTCGTAAAATTCACGATCTTTTCAATATCAAGATATTTGGCCAAAATAACCGCAGCATAATCAGTCGAAAACCCTGGACGCCATCCCGCAGCTATAAGTACCGATTCTTTAAAATCGTAGAAATCTTCAAGATCGTGAGGGTTCGTATTAACACGAGGATGTGCGATATCACGAAAAATGGTTCGGACAAGTTGAGCGTTCAAGCGAGTCACATGGATACCAAGCCAGTCTTTATCTTCATCGGTGACACCGCCGTGAGCCTCCGCAGCTGAAGCGATATACTTACGACAGATCTTCCCGCCCCCAGTAATAATAACAAATTTCCAACCATTTTGGATCTCTTTTTCAATGGTTTCTCGTAAGGCTCTTAAGTATACCGCATCAATATCTTCTGGAACAATAAGTGATCCACCTAGGGACAAGATGCACATCTTTTGCATAAGAGTAGATTTTAAATTTATAATTTCAAGACCTTGTCTATTGTATACATCCCGCCGTGTATCCCCTCCCCTCAGCTTCTTCTTTATTTTTAAAGCACACGACATTCTCCGGTTTTATGCGTTTGGCGTAACTGCATGATGGTGAGTGATATTTATCTGAATTTTTGCTTCCCACAAAAGTGCAACTGGTTTGTATGTTTTGTGACTGATCAGCCTCTTGCTTGGGTGCTATCGCCGCTTCAGCTTGTGCCATTGCAACAATTTTCCCTTCCGGAATACCCACCTCTTTTTTTATCTGAGCCAAAGAGACAGTTGGCTTTTCTATGACAAGCACCTGGTCTTTTACCTGCCCTTTATAAAGCATTCCCAGCTCAAAAGAAAGTCCGCAGGCAATCACTAAAGAGAAAGCAAAAACGAAAATTCTTTCATTTCTCTTCAAAAAAAGCACGGCCTTCCTTTTCCAGTCAGTCAATATTGACATAAATGCCTTTATTTGATATATTTCCCCTACTGCTTTAGTTAAAGGAAGTATATCTTTACTTTATAATTTTCGCAACTATGTCAACAAAGAAGGCGGGTGGATCAACGCGACTCGGAAGAGATTCCATATCTAAGCGATTGGGGGTCAAGATCTACGGTGGACAACCAGCAAATTCTGGCGCTATCATCGTGCGTCAACGTGGAACAAAATTTCATCCTGGAAAGAACGTTTTGCGCGGTGAAGACGATACGCTTTATGCAAAAACTCCCGGTATTGTAAAGTTTCTGAAAAAGAAAGTTACAAGCTTTACTGGGAAACTTGTTACGCGACAGTTTGTTTCAGTGATTCCTGAAGAGAAGAAATAAATTCAACCTGTGTTTGTACAAATATGGACACTCTCTTGTGGAGTGTTTTTATTTTTTTGAAAAGATCTATGCAAAAAAGAATACTTAATACACTTACGTCCGAAGAAGAACGTGTAATTTTACACAAGGGAACTGAGGCACCTGGGACTGGGGAATACGAACATTTCACCCGTGATGGCGTGTACCTCTGTCGACACTGTAACGCACCCCTTTATGACTCCAAGGATAAATTTGATGCACATTGTGGCTGGCCCGCTTTTGACGATGAGATCCCTGAGGCCATACAGAAAACAACTGACGCCGACGGTCAGAGGATTGAAATAACATGTGCATCTTGCGGAGCACATCTTGGACATGTCTTTCTCGGCGAACAACTCACAGAAAAAAATACTCGACACTGTGTGAACTCCCTTTCGATGCGATTCATTCCAAGAGAACAAACCTCGAAAGAAGATCAGAACATCGTTCTTGGTGGGGGGTGCTTTTGGTGTCTAGATGCCTCTTATCGAATGATAGAAGGAGTGTTAAAGACGGAAGTAGGTTATGCAGGGGGAACCTCTCCAAACCCAACCTATGAAAAGGTATGCACTGGAAATACCCATCATGCTGAAGTCGTACGCATCACTTATGACCCAAGAAAAGTCTCCTTTAGCGATATACTGACTGTATTCTTTGCCGTTCATGACCCCACAACCCCTGATAGGCAGGGCAATGACGTTGGCACGCAATATCGATCAGCTGTCTTTTACTCCACCTGGGCCCAAAAAGAAGAGGCTGAAAAATTCATATTGAAGATTAGTCAAGAAAAGATCTTTAGTGCACCCATCATCACAGAGGTACTCCCGCTCGTGCAGTTCTTTCCAGCCGAAGAATACCATCAGGATTATTATGCAAAAAATCCCAGTCAGGGCTATTGTCAGGTTATTATCAATCCAAAACTCAAAAAACTACGAGAACACTACTCGCAGCTGCTCCGATAAGAAAATAAGAAAACTTCTTATTGAGAACTATGAGCAGATCGGATCTTTGTCGCATATTCCGGGTCATTGGGCTCCGCAGTACTGTTGTCAATGAAGGCCTTATTTTTAGTTTCTTGGAACGATCCTCTACGATCAATAAGATCCATATTGTAAAGGACTTCATCAAAGTATCCAGGGAGGATCGTTTTATAGGTAGAGGGGAATTTAAGGCTACTCATCTCTTCCACTCGTCGAGTGACTCGGTTAGTGCAATTATTTGTGAGCGTGTTGTAAAAGGTCGGACTTTGGGAAATGTCGTTTACATCACGCGCTATCTTTTTAAAAAGCTCTCGAGTCTGTTCCGGAGAAGCCACAGTGGGATAGATGTAGACACGCTCACCCCTCGGACCTGTCCGAACACCCAGAAGGTCACTATCCGTTCCAACGACATAAATGATCTCGAACTGACGCATTAGACCAAGTAGTGGAGAAAATTCCTCCCCCTTCTCCCGTCGCGTCTCAATAGAAACACTCACGTGTCTTCCATCGGAGAACCCAAAACTTAAAAAGATATGAGCTAACCCCTCAAAACTATCAAAATGAGAAATGACCACATCTGCCGTCTCCATCGTGTCGAGGGCATAGGTCTCCGTAATGTAGTGAGGTACAGCTTCAAATGGTCCTATCCAATGGAAATCTCGCAGATTTGTGATGGTTATTTGATTCCCTTCAAAGAGTATCTGGGGAAGTTTCTCTTGTCCAAGCTCCCAATCGCGATCGTGGGCAGGTCTTTGGGTCGCAAGAAATAGAAATAGCGCTCCAAAACACAAAACCAAAACAGAAGAGATTCCGATGAGAGTTTTGTTTTTCATAAATATTTAGACGAGTCGAATGTTTGCGTCTTTCAATTGCTTGGCATCGATCTCACATGGGCTGTTCATCATAAGATCCTTTCCTTTACCGTCTTTGGGAAAGGCATAAATGTCACGAATAGAATCCAGGTCTTGTAACACCATCAGAATACGATCGATACCGGGCGCATTCCCTCCATGCGGAGGGGTACCATATTCGAACGCACGAATGAGTCCTCCAAAACGTTGATCCACCTCTTCTCGAGTATACCCTGCAATACCAAAAGCGGTATACATGATCTCCGGGTCGTGGTTTCGGATCGCGCCGCTAGAAGCTTCAAATCCGTTGAGTACCAGATCATACTGGTAAGCAAGGATCTCGAGCGGATCCTTTTCTTGAAGGGCTTTGAGCCCTCCTTGAGGCATAGAGAAAGGATTATGATCAAAGTCGATCTTTCCCGGTTCAATTTCAGAATGGGAATACATAGGGAAATCGATGATCCAGCACCATGCCGCTTTTGCATTGTCCTTAAGTCCCAACCGAGACCCACATTCATTGCGTACTGCCCCAAGACTCGTACAGACAGTTTTCCACTCATCTGCTCCAAAGAACAGAATGTCCCCTCCCCTAGCATCAACTTTTTCCACAAGCATTCGAGCAAGTTCATCACCTAAAAATTTTACGATCGGAGATTGTAATGATCCATCTTCTTGAACAATAATATAGGCTAATCCTTTGGCGCCTTTTTCTTTGGCTATTTCTGTCAGCTCATCGATCTCTCTGCGTGTGAATCGTGCTCCACCATCAACTTTAAGCATATGTACTACCCCGCCCCTCTCTATAACATTTGAAAAAACAGAGAAGCCACAATCTCCTACCAGGTCGCTCACAGGAACAATCTCCATATCAAAACGAATATCCGGTTTGTCAGATCCGTATCGTGTCATCGCTTCTCGCCATGGGATCTGCCGAAACCTTCCATTTTCCAAGAGGTTTATGATCTTTTTGTTGGAAAATTTTTCAGTAAGTTCTTTCATAAGAGGCTCCATCACTTCAAATATATCCTCTTGTGAAACAAAGCTCATCTCCATGTCCAACTGATAAAACTCTCCGTAGTGACGATCCATTCTCGGGTCCTCGTCTCGAAAGCATGGTGCGATCTGAAAATATCGATCTACACCACCCACCATGAGAAGTTGTTTGAATTGTTGTGGTGCCTGTGGTAATGCATAAAACTTTCCCGGATGAAGTCGCGAGGGAATAATAAAGTCACGAGCTCCCTCTGGGGAAGAGTTTGCCAAGATCGGTGTTTGGATCTCTATGAAACCCAATGCGTGAAAATAGTTTCGCATGTGCTGAATATAGCGATCTTTGAGTTGCAATATGTGCTGAAGCCTGGAACGACGAAGATCAAGGAAGCGATAGTGAAGACGAAGATTTTCGTTGGCCTCAACAGGCTTATCTTCATCGATCTCAAATGGTAAAGTCTTTGACTTCCCAAGCACTTCTAAAGATCGTACAGAGATCTCGATATGTCCTGTTTCCAATTTCTCGTTGATCATCTCTTTGGGGCGAGCTGACACCTCTCCCGTAACCGCGATCACCCACTCACTCCGAAGCACCTCAACATCCTTCCAAAAATCGGAACAAGTGTCAGGATGAAGTGTGATTTGTGTTATACCATAGCGATCTCGGAGATCAATGAATACGATCCCGCCATGATCACGACGACGATGAACCCACCCGCAAAGCGTTACCGTTCTACCAATATGTCCCTCTGTCAGTTCTCCGCAGGTGTTTGTTCGCAGCATAGATATGGTATTTAGTATAAAATATTTACTATATTGTGTTGAAAATTCTTCAATAACACGATTTATGCAGTATTTTTTCTCCTTCTCAACAGTGCTGGTACGGTCTTGAGACAGATGGAGATATCAAGCCATAAAGACCACTCTTCAATGTAGAACACGTCTAACTTGTATTCATCTTCAAAATCAAGGTCGCTTCGACCCGATATTTGTGCCATTCCAGTCACTCCTGGCTTTATGGTCAGTAAGCGCCGATGATATTCTCGATACTTATTGACCTCACGCTCCTGATGTGGACGTGGCCCCACCAAGCTCATAGAACCCATAAAAACGTTAAAGAGTTGAGGAAGTTCATCGATTGAATAGCGCTCAATGAATGCTCCAACCCTTGTTTTTCTAGGATCATCCTTGATCTTATAAAGAGGACCTTTACGTAAACTTCGTTCTATGATGAGCTGTTTTTCGTATTCTAATGCCTTTTTCCAATTTGGATTCTCCTGGCTTGTACTATGCTCCCATTTCATATATCGAAACTTGAGTAGTTTGAATTTTTTGCCATCCGCTCCAATGCGTTCGTTTTTAAAAATAACCGGCCCCTTGCTTTCAAGACGAATGGCTATTGCAGTAATGAGAATGATGGGCGAAAAAAGAACGATCAGTATTGATGAGGCGATAATATCAAAGGTTCGTTTAAGTATTCGGTTCCATCCATCCAAAGGCGTATGGGTTATCTCGAACAAAGGTTCTCCACCAAGGAAGCGTATAGAAAATTTGGCCGTCTGAAGTGAAGTAGGTACGTAACTATACCCAATATTATGAATGGAACAGTAGTCGATAAGTTTCTCTTGCTGATCATCGGGGATAGTTGGGTCACATAAGATGATCTCATCGATACCCTTTTTCTTTCGGATGTCTTTAATAACATGGAGATTTGCATCCGATACAGTGTCGACAACACGATATCCCAACATTCTTTTTTCTTGAAATAAACGTTGAAAAAACTTTGTTTTTTTGCTGCCATTAATAAGTAGTACACGGTGTACGCCAATACCTCGCTTAGCTACTAAATACCGCTGAAATCCGTGGAGAAGATATCGAATAGTCGAGATATACACAAACGCCAATCCCCAGGCAGCCAAAATAATGAAACGCGAAGAGAACCACTCACGCTTAAGAAATATCGCCACAATAAGGATCACCAAACCAATACTGATCGCCTTGAAGACCTGTATCGTTTCTTGCCAAGGTTTTCTTGTTACACGTGTAGAGTATAGCCCCTCTAAAGCAAAGATACACAAAAACAGCGGTATAACCAAAAGAACAATCTTTACGTAATCGGAAAAAGAAAAAGTATATAGGATTTGCTTGTATTTCAAAACCTCCGGTATATTTCGGATCCAAAAAGCGGTAATTGCACCCAGATAGAGCATTATCGCATCGACAGGAAGTTGAATGCCACTAAAGAAGAGTTCCGAACGTTTAAGTTTCATACTTCTCTAGAAATTATGGGTGGTAAACACGAGTCTTGATACAAAAACAATCTTCCTTTTCTAATTGCATACTTTTTCAAGGTGGGCGATAAGCCGGATTCTGTATCAGAAAGCTTTATACCTTCCTAACGATCATTTATCTTGTCGTATTGTTGCCAATACGATCTTTGCGGTACTTCCTAAGCTTGTTGCTTGGGACTCGACCTTGCACTCCAGTAAGGATTTAGCCGTTTCACCTTGCCGATCACTCAGCAAGCTCACCTCGAAACAATAGATGATATTTCTCATTCTATTGGAGGTGTCTCTTTTTTTACAAAAAGAGACGTCTCTGCTCGCACCTCGCGCCTTGCGGCGTGCGGGAATTGCCCGCTACTGTTACTACTACTTGACAGTAGTTAAGTGTCCGGACTTTCCTCTCCAAGACATTTCTTGAAGCGATCGTCTCCCCCACCTTGAAAAAATAGGCAACCGTGTTATTGTAACACTTTTTCCTTTTGTAGTCAAGTTCTTGGGAGAACGATTGATTGCCTAAACTTGACCAACCTGTTAGTATAAGTATACTCTGATATGAGAAAATAAACCAGTATAGGCCCCGTTTCTTATCATGAGTAAGATACGCCGATGTAGCTCAGCTGGTAGAGCAACACACTCGTAACGTGTAGGTCGCCGGTTCGATTCCGGCCATCGGCTCATATGACCTTTCTTATCAAAAAATAGTTGAGTTAATACAAAATGTATGATACAGCGCAAGTTCTTTCTCTCTCTCGGGATTATAGCGGTTTTGGCGATTTCTGGTGTATTCCTTTTTCTATTTAGTGAAAACACAAAACCCACTAGTCCCAGCACAGCTCTTGTTCCGACGGAGAAAAACAAGACTGAGCAAACAACAGACGACTTTGTGGGCACTTATATTTCTGATACATTTCCCTCGACAACTTCTCCTAGTCGCGTAGTCACACTTACGCTTTCCGCTAATGGAGAAAATCCTGTAGCGTCCTTATCTATAAATTCCTTGGATGACGCCAGTCCAGTGATCCGTGAAGGACTTTGGGAAACAGATGGTTCACAAATCGTTCTGACACTACCTGCCCACGGTGAGACCTTTATCGCAGATGAAGGTGAGGAGATCTATTTTAATTACGAAGAGGATACTCTTACAATGACAGATTACGACCCTACAGTATGGGGATCGGAAGGGTTGATACTTCATCGACAAAAAGACACCGCATCCACTGTTTCAGCTTCCAATTCCCTCCTTGAAACATCATGGGAGTGGTTTGGAACAGAAATGAGCGATGGAAGTTCATACACTCCAAAGCCCGGCTTATTTACACTGGTATTTGTAAATAACACTCGATTTATTGCATCCACAGATTGTAACCGCCTAAGTGGTGACTATAAAGTATTTGGTAACTCAAGTGATCAAGTTACTTTTTCAAATATCATTTCTACGAAAATGTCTTGTGCGGAAGATTCCTTAGAGCAACAATTTGTGCAGACAATCTCTAATGCTAGCATCTTTAGCAAGAACGACACGGAGCTCTTCTTTCACTTGAAGAATGACTCTGGCATTATGACCTTTAAAGCAATTCAACCAGAACCGATACAACCCAAAATCGGTAGCCCCCTGGAAAATGAAACTTCTGATGCTACCTCGGCACCTCTGTAAAAGATCATTCTAATCTTCTTTTAAGACTTTTTTCTTAATAAAGTTCATCAGCACTCTTTGAGCCTCTCGCGTTGGATAAAGTTTTACTTTTTTTCCATAGTACTCCGAAGAGCTTATTTTGAGTCTAAAAAAGAAATCCTTTTCTGTCATTTCAGGATGAAACTGCACTCCGTATATGTTATTTCTATATCGAAATGCGCTCGTCTGACATCTTTTCCCATTCTTTGCGAGTAATACTGATCCTTGGGGAAGAGCTGAAAGACTATCCCGGTGAGCATACTGTGCAAAAAATCTCTTAGGAATATCCGAAAAAATAGGATCTTTTCCCCCTTCTTTAGTCAGACATACGCGATATGACCCCGCTTTTTTTGCCTGCTTCGGATCGTACACGACTATTGTTCCAAGGATATGAGAAAGGAGCTGGTGGCCAAAACAAATGCCTAACGTGGGAATATCATGAGCTAAGATCCTCTCTACAAGAGGGCGTACATTGTGTATTGCTCGATCATACAAGTTTTGCGCTTGGATGGTCTTGTGTCCAGGAAAGTGAAACTCTCCTGACCCACCCAAAATAACCCCATCAAAAGAAGAAAGCAGATCTTGGGGTCTCTTCCATAAGACACTCTCATCAAGTGCATTAAGGATGGTCAATCGCATATTCTTTATAGGAAGCAAGGAGCAATAAAAACACATCCTTTCATGAAGAAATGATACGTCGGACCGAAATTGTATAAGGAGAATATTTTTCATTATAGAACAGTATGATCGATCTTTTAAAGAGTGGGAGGATTCTTGACAGCTCCTCTCGATATCTTGTAATATATACTCATGAACAAAATGCATCAACAAGTAAGTTTT
The DNA here is from genome assembly GCA_041738235.1 of Minisyncoccia bacterium. Taxonomy (GTDB): domain Bacteria; phylum Patescibacteriota; class Minisyncoccia; order Moranbacterales; genus JBGSQF01. Next base: position 148,791 of record JBGSQF010000013.1, on the reverse strand, counting down.
TGGTTTTTCTTTGCGATAACGTCGCGAAGGGCTTGTTGTTTGTAAAAGTTTCACAAACAAAAACACAGGCAGCCCTTCGCGGGGTTGTTTTTGTTTTATGCAGCATAGTTCTTTGGTCATTCGGGAGAAGCTCAATGTGCAAAATAAGTACCTCCTCGGTCTTTTGGGAAGATACCCAACTGCCAGTAGAGGAAGTAAATATAACAAAGATTTCCTACCGAGTTGCATCGCTTCCGGGGGAAACCCCTCTAGAAAGTGTCCGCAGATGCCTTCCTCAAAACCTTCGAGAAAGGTTTTGGTTTAGGAACTGGGCGGGGGAAATCTATCTCTTTGTGGTGCGTCTAGAGGGAGAAGAGGTGGAAAGGAAAATGTGGATCGATCGAAGAAAAATGCCTGAAGCTCTTAGACACTTCGTCACCCCATACCCTTCTCCAATTTGAATCCAGGAAAGATGAGCTCTATCTGGGGAACATCTACAATCTTAAAGAGGTCGAGTGCAAAGCACCTTCGACCTCTTTTCTTTCCAATTTCCAATTACTTACTTTTATGCCTTGTTTCCAACATCGGCCGGTTGCTGAGAACCCTCCTCTTGAGGAGTGGTGCCGTCCGCCGGAGCAGTCTCTGCAGAAGCATTCCCTAATTGCTGATCGATCATTCCTTTAAGGGTGCTGTACTCTACTGCACCACCAAGAAATTCCGTTCCAACAAATATTCCTGGCGTCCCACTAATACCAAATTCTTTAGCCTGGTCTGAATCGGCCTTAACCTTATCGGCATACTTCTTAGAATCAAGGCAGGTGTTAAATTGCTGGCCATTTAAGCGAAGTTGCAAAGCATATTGTTTAAAGGAGGCGACTCCTTCTGTGGCAGTCCACTTATCCTGCTGTTCAAAAAGCTTGTCGTGATATTCCTTGAACTTTCCCTGCTCATTAGCACATTCGGAAGCAAGGGCGGCATTTTCTGCTTGAGGATGAAATGAAAGCGGAAGCTGTTTATAGACAAAAGCTATTTTATCGCCATATTCCTTTAGCATTTGACCGATGACAGGGTACATCGCCTTGCAATACGGACATTGAAAATCAGAGTACTCTATTACGCGGAGCTGTGCATCTTTATTTCCAAGTACGATCGCATCGTTACCCACCTCAGGAAGAGTAAGATATTTTCCTACTGGAACACCCATGGCCTGAGTGTTGAGAACAAATAAATTATCCTTCTTGTCCAAGATCTGCTGTGCTTGTGTGTAAAATTCTGTCTTTTCCAAAGAAGAATCGAACACAAATGCGGGGATGGTCTTTGCGCTGATCTTCTCGATCAGTTGCTTTCCCTTATCGGACGAAGTGTTTACTTTTTCCGCGATCATTGTTGGAATATATTGACGAAGAAAAAGAAGGGCTTCATCGGGATTACATTTATCGCAAGTATCATCAGTAAGAACACTCACGTGAACGGCGGGATCAGTATAGGCTACCCAGGTCTTCCCATCCGATTCGAAGACATCCGCTTTACGAAGAGCTTTTTGTGAAAATCCCTGTCCAGAAATAAGCTGAGCAACGTCAATAAACATACTCCCCACAAGTAGTCCTGCCAACAAAATGATCACGGCGAGAAAATCGTTTTTCTTTGGTGGCTCAGTATTCAAATCCTCTGAACTCACCACTTCTGAATCATTGCTGTTTTCCATAGTTTTTTCTTACAGATTAACTTTCTTACTCTTACGCCTTGGTCTTGCTTTCTATGCTCCACAGGCAGCAGGTGCCGGATTTGCACTCTCTTGTCCACCTTGTTGCTGAGCTTCTTGGTTTTTTTTATCAACGTCTTGCTTCATCTGAGCGAAATCAAAGCCCACATTCTTTTCTGTGAGATAATCATTGTACCCGATTGTGATAAATTGCGAAACACCCAATTTGAACAGCCCCCCAACAATGACCGCCACTATGAACAGAAGAAACATATTGCTCCGAAGCTGACGAATGAACGAACCGATGCCCGCCTTCACCCTCGCAAACATATCACTCATACTCATTTTATTATGTATTATCAGACTTTCTTTTCTGATCGGATTTTCTACTATAGCATTCCTCCCGGAAACAGGCAAATTCTCTACAAAAAGGCAAGGATAAATCATTCTTGCTTTTGGGAAAGTCGTTCATACGTCGTTTTGAGAAGCCTTGCATCATCAAGCGCATTGTGCTTCTTGTACACCCCTAGATCAATACCAAGCGTGTCAAAAAATGTCATATTGCTGTCACTGTAATGCCGAGGGTTGACCCCAAGAGAAAAAAGGATAGAAGCAAAATCAATAGGCATCCAATGATACGGGAGATCGTCCTGAGAATGATCTCCCACATTGAAAAGTTTGTGCAGAAACACCATATCATACTGAGGAACGAAACACACTAAATGAGGCTGATCCTTTCCCAGAAAATCAGTAATAGCATACTTCGCCTCCTCGCGAGAAATATACGTTCCTAGAAGATACGGAACAACATGCTCCTGATCCCACTTGCTTAATTTTCCCTTTGGTTCGATCTCCACATACAGTTCTTCCCCACTGGGTTTTATCATTCCCACCGAAAAAAGCTCTCCCGTATAAGGGTTAAGAGAAGTGAACTCACCGTCATAAAAAACAATATTTTGCTCAGCTGGCGTAAATGTTTTCATACGCTATTGTTTTTGGGAAGGTTCGCTCTTTTTGCAGGTCGAGATACCCAAAAGAACATAGAGCAAACAAAAACCGAAGACCTCAGTCCCCGCAAGAACAAGGCCCAATAAACCCCACCAACTTTGGTATACTACTCCCAAAACAATAATAAGAGTTCCAAGAACGATACGGATCCACTTGTCGACCTTTCCTACATTGCATTGCATACGCTTATATATTACGAATTATTTTTTATGTGAAATAAAAGATGGGGCGTCCCTTTCATATTTCAGCTCTTCAGTGATCTTCCAAGTACCATTTTCATCGATTTCATATCCAAGAAGTGCGGTAGGAACTTTTTCTCGCGTAGATTCATACATTTTAAACCTCAATTCCCTTTCCTTTGGATGTCCAAGATAGTATTTTACAGGAGCCGTGTGATCCGCCCCATAAATGGCAACCACTGGAGCATCTGACTGAATATTTTTGGTAAGCAGATCGAGCCCTTTTGCTATACAAATATCTCGGTAATCCCGAAAACTGTGCACGTTAAATCCTAATATGTCTGTTCTATCAAATTCGTCACTCCCTTGAGAAGAAAGTACTTTTCCAAGAGTTCCGTTCATGGACGATATAGCAGTACCTGCAAGAACTCCCTTGAGCAGATCTCGACGAGTAAGCCCCCGTTTCTTTTGTTGCTCCTTCGGCTGATCCACTTTTCCATCTTTTGGGTCTTCGACATCTGTCCCAACAAGAATCCCAGCTATTGACCCGAGGACCACTTGTAGGCGATCCATCTCCCTCGCCACCTCAAATTCCCGAAGGGAAGACCTTTTTTCAACAATATCGGCCAGACGACCGCTCATAAGAGGATCACTTGTATACACCCGACGAGAATTATCTCGACATATATGGTGTATCTCATTAAAAAAATAGGTCATCCTTCTTATGTCTTCTCGTTGCTCGGGAAGAAATAAAGGAAGCAGATCCAACTGCAAAGGAGAGTTCTCTGAATAAAGAATGGGTGTTGCCTCAGAAAAGACACAGGAAGCTCCTTGAATAGCATCTTCGATCTCCTTTCTGTACAGACGCATCGTATCGATGGTGTGCGACAATCCATAGAATTCAACTGTCTTTCCATTAACGACAAAAGTATCCCTACCCTTTTCCCAACCCGATCGGAGTTCCCTCTCTTCTTCAGAAGGTAATGGTTCATTGTCCGATTCCCACTCTTTTTTATCGGTCGATATCGTTTCAAGCCCCATAAAGATTTACTGTGCGATAAGTTTTAGAACGTCTCGTATATCGCAATATACATGTCCGAGAATGCCCAGTTCTTTTGCTCTCTCGATATTCTCCACTTCATCATCCAAGTATACAATATTTTCTGGGTTTATCCTAAGATCTCGCACAATATACGTATAAAATTCAAGGTCTGGTTTTCTGTACCCAATCTCAAAGGGTGTGTAAATACCGTCAAAAAGCACACCAAAACCCATTTCCTTTTTCATATAGTCAGTCCGGTACTTCTCCTGGTTGGTCGCAAGATAACACTGAACACCCCTTTTCCGAATATCCTGTATCTTGGCTATGAGAGCTTTCTCCGGATAGTTTTCCGAGGTAAACCAAAGATCCAAAAATTCCTCTACCGTGCCATTCCATCTCCAGTCGATAAGTCGCTCGCTCATCACTTCCTTGAGATCGAGCTTGCCAAGCGTGCACTCGCGAAATACGCCACCAAAAAACTCCCTCAAATACGCATCACTCGGCGCGTGAAACTTTTCTTGATATTGCTGGCTAAAAAGTTTTGGCGGCCGTATCACCACTCCGTCGACATCAAAAAGCATCGCTTGGGTATTTTTCATAAGAACAGCTTTTATTTTCTTTGATATTTAAGTTTCCAGACCCCCCTTTCTGATTTTGATAAATGATCCACTTCTTCAAACTCAACTTTTTTACAATGGAGTAATAGTCCTTGTGCCAAAATATCTCCTCTTTTTACTCGGACAATATGGTTTGTGATGTTTTAAAAGATGAGCATGATCTCATTGTCGTCCCCACAGTAGTAGGGATCTATAACACCCATAGAATGCGGCATACCGAGTCCGATGCGAGACGCCGTACTGCTTCGAGGAACAACTAATAAAACGTATCCGTCCGGAATTTGAAGGGCAATGTTTGCTGGAACGGGCTTTATTTCCCCCGGTTGAAAGGTGGCTCCTTTTCGTACTCTGAAATCAAATCCGGCTGCCAATTTCTCATATTTGGGCAGTGCTATCCCTTTATCAAATCTTTTGACGGGGAGCTTCATACGATAAATGTTACATATAAGACATTTATATTGAACGCTTTACGACCTTCGTATCCAATCCTTTCCCTCTGACACGCCTGGGTGGGAAAGATTAATGAGTTTGTTAAGTACTTGCATCCTTCTCTTCTTCTCTTCCCAGGGGATTACATCAGCCATCTCTTTCGTGGCATGCGTTCCCGGTCGAGGAGAATAACAGGCGATAAAGGCACGAACAAAACCGGCTTGACGTGCCAGATCAACCGTTTCTTCAAAATCTTCTTCCGTCTCACCGGGAAATCCGACGATAATATCGGTAATAAACCTTGCCTCGGGAATATGCTTTTGTATTCGTTCGAGAAGTTCGAGATACGCCTCTCGTGTATACCATCGGTTCATCGCTTTGATGATCTTGGTACTTCCCGACTGCACCGGAAGATGAAGTAGTCGGTCAATATTTTTATTGCGCGCGATCACATCGATCAGCTCATCAGAAAAATCCCACGGATTGGAGCTGGTGAACGTAACGGTTTTGATTCCTGGGATCCTGGCCACATCCTCCAAAAGATAGGGAAAGAGCGTAGGAATACGATACCGTCCCAAGTGTTTTACCATAACTGGATCCACCCTTCTTCCATCAGGCAACGCGTATTGTCCTTCACAAACCAGATCACTCCCGTAGGAATTTACATTTTGTCCCAAAAGTGTGATGCTTTCATACCCTTCTGCCACCATTCCTTTTGTCTCGTCAAGAACATCTTTATAAGGACGTGAGACCTCTTTTCCACGAGAAAAAGGCACGATACAAAATGCACAATAATTATTGCACCCGTTAGAAATAACTACCCAACCGTGTTTTTCGCCTTCCTTTCGTACCGGTAAATGTTCAAAACCCACCTCATCGATCGACAAGAGCTCTACATCAGGAATACGTTTTTCGAGTTTTTTCTTCATTTTTCCGCTTGGTTCTCGCACTGATGCTCCCACGATACATCCCGTCAGAACGATCCGTAAGGCCTTAGGTCCACGAATTTTGCGCAAATTCCGGATATATCCATACACCCGCTCTTCTGCCTTCTCCCGTATCATACAGCTATTGATCACGATAAGATCGGCGTTTTCATCATTTTCGATCAAAGTGTATCCGCGTGCAATATAATAGGACGCGATCCGCTGAGAATCCGCCACATTTTGCTGACACCCAAATGTCTTGATCAATAGCTTCATACACCTCTCACAAATATATATCTACAAGTCCGTGAAAAAACCTTTTACAAGAACGATTGAAGCATAACGGATTCTCTCGCTTTTATCAACCCATAGTCCTACCTTTGCTACTTTTAGAATAAAGTGCAAGAATGAAGTTGTCCCATAACAGCCAAAAGAGGAAAAGTGTCATGGGTATCTTGAAGATCCTAAAAAATGTCCTCACAAAACCGGTGCCTGCCCCTCCCACGAAAGAAGACATGGAAGACCCGACTGAAGCATGCAAAGCATGCCCGGTAGAGACGGTAGAAACACTCGTGGGAAGAATAAAACAAGACGGTTGTGAGGGGATCATGATCGACCTTCTCGATGAACTTAAAAACGAGAACTCGATCAACTATCTTCTCAGCACGCCAAGGAGAGTTGTTGTAAGCGTCATCATTCTTCTGCTAAGCGAAAGGTCTGCACTGGGACTCTCCTTACGTGGATCAGTGACAAAGGCTGATCTCAAGAGGCTCGGAAAGAGAAGGTTTGGACGCATCGACAACAATCTGGCGAAAAGGGCCGTGGAGACACTTCGTGATGAATCTCGGAAAAGATTCCAAAGAACACCACCCGCCTATTTAGGCACTATAACAGGCTTCCTGGAACGGGTTGACGCACTGACCCAAAAATAAACCCTCACCCTTCCCTTCAACAAAGAAAGCGGCCCTCGCCAGGACCGCTTTCATCACATCATACAGTTACAATGTAGCCCTCTCTATATACAATTACTTCATTGTGATAAGATACGCTCCCAAAGCGATGAGGGTCGCACCAATACCCGTCTTCCAGCCAAAAGATTCACCCAAAAAAAGAGCGGCCAACACCACAACAAAAACAATGCTTGTTCGATCTATGGCCGAAACAGCACCAGCAGGACCATTTTTAAGTGCAAAAAAATAGAATAACCAAGACATCGCTCCAGAGATCCCAGCAAGTATGATAAATAGCCATTCTTTCCCGGTAAATGAAGACATTTCAAAATGTCTAAACTTTCCTAAGGATATACTCACAGTAAGCAAAAATATAGCCATAATAACAGACCGAACTGTTGTAGCTAGGGTAGAATCAAGGTTTTGAATACCAACTTTCCCAAATATGGCCACAAGCGCTGCAAAACCCGCTGAAAGAAACGCATAAAAGATCCAAGACATATATAAGATTTAAAGTATACTAGCTAAAAAGTCTATACCAACTTTTATTTATTACCCAATACTTCACGGAAAACCTCGAGAAGTGCCGATCCGGAAAGATGCCAACGGTATATATATGCTTTTCTCATACCATTCTCAGCACACATCTTGCGTAGTTGTTTATCGCTTAGAAGCTCCTTGATAGCTCGATACAATTCGTCTGGTTTATAGGGATCCACCAGGATCGCTTGACCGTCCGTTACCTCTGATAGTGAAGATGTATGAGAAGTGATTGCTGGCGTTCCGCAACGCATTGCCTCCAGAACTGGGAATCCAAATCCCTCATACAAAGAAGGGTACAAGAATATCTCTGCCAAATTATAGAGTGCTGGTTTATCAACATCATCAACAAATCCTAAAAGATGGATAGAATCTTGATAAGGAGAACTCTTAATAGCATCGTATATTGACTTTGACTTCCACCCCGGAGTTCCAGCCAAAACCAAATGATAGTAAGTCTCTCCCCGATGATCTTTTCTATACGCATTGTACGCCGCGATCAATGCATCTATATTTTTCCTTGGTTCCCATGTTCCCAAAAAAAGTATGAATCGGTATGGAAGACCATACTTCTCCTTAGTTCGCAGAAGCACTGGATCGTTCCTGTCTATCGTAACATACTTCTCCCCAACTCCGCTGTAGACCACCGATATCTTTTCTCGAGAAATAGCGTAATGCGTAATGAGGTCCTGGGCAGTCGAGCGCGAAACAGCCACAAGGCGATCAGCATGTCGGCAGAGCGCTCTCGGCGCAATAAAGAAGTGCCACAACCTTCGCTTCCAGGAAAATGTTTCCGGATACAGCTCAAAAGAAAGATCATGCATGGTGAGTACGAGTTTTGTTCGCTTCGAAAGGGCTAAAAAGTTTATATTCGGAGCAAAGAAGATGTCTACTCCTCCGATTAGGCGATCAAGCTTCGGCCACTTCAGATACCACAAAGAAAGGTTTAGTATCTTATTTGGTATTTTCCATCGAGACAGAGAAACATTCGCGTATTGTTTAGTCCACGAAAGATCAGCTTTTATATCAGAAAAGGCATTTAAGAAAAAAACATACTCATTATATGGATCCATGGACAAAACACTTTTAAGCGTTTCTTCCACGTATTCCTCAACACCAGAGCGCCTCCCCTCAGAGAGACACCGGATATCAACCCCTATTCTCATACCTGTAGTTTTACCTTCCTTCCGTAAAATACCGCTTTCCTACAACCAACCACACTCCCGCAATAATACCGAGGATCCCCGAAAATGTCAGCGTTTTTTTCCAATCAAAAACATCAAGATATGTAACTGGATCGTCAACAACTACTACAAACCACCCATCCTGTTTTTTTGAGTCTACGTTTAGGTCGCTCGTTTGTTTGTTAAGAACCGTCCGCATGCTATCTGCGATACGTTTTCCCTCATCCTGAACAGGAGTAGAAAAACGAACTTCGATGAATTGAGAAGAAAGGCGTTTGGGTTGGAACTGCTTTGGCAGATCCCCATAAGAAAGTCTTTCCGAAGAGATCCCCGCCCCCTTGAGAATATCAAGTACGATCCCCGGAGAAAGAAGCCAGCGAACTACCGTATCACCGAACTTCTCATCCGCTTGAAGTCGGTAAAAATCTCCATAACGATACTCATTGGACTGCTGGTCCGAATCGAATTCCCGTGCAATATGCAAAGAAACGACCGTCTTATAACTCACGGGTTGTATATTTTGCCACAAAAATGTTCCTCCCATGATAAGAAGCACCGTACCAATAAGGGACTTCCACTCTCTCTGAAGAAGGCGTAAAAATTCTCGAAGTTCCATAGAGATATTCCATTAAGACAGGTTCCCTCCACCGTACACCACTTCCCGTATTTTTTCAACATCCCGAGCAATCTGTTCTTTCAACGCATCTACTGAATCAAATTGTATTGGATCACGAATTTTCTCTCCCAACTCGACCCTTATGTGCTTCCCATAAAGGTCGCTTTCAAAATCTAGAATGTGTGCCTCAAGAAGTCTCTGGTCAAAGTGAACGTAGATTGCAGCTCTGAATCTCCTTTTTTGATAGAAGATCCACCCGCTATAAACACCAGGAGATATTTGTTTATCAAAAGGTATGTTTGCCGTTGGAAATCCCAATTCCCTCCCGCGTTGTTTTCCGGTAATAACCACTCCTGCTATAAACATACTATTTTAACTCTCCTGAAGCCTTCAAAAGCCCGTTAAAGAGCGGATGACCCACAACCGGACGAGATTGAAGCTCCGGATGAAACTGGGAACCAACGAAAAAAGGGTGTACTTTCTCTGGAAGCTCTACGATCTCCATAAGTCGTCGATCAGGAGATTTTCCAGAAAATACCATTCCTGCTTGCTCAATAGCCTCAATATATTCAGGATTCATTTCATAGCGATGCCGATGCCTTTCGGAAGTTTTACTCTTCTTGTACAGTGACCGCGCTATGGTACCCGCAACCAACTCCGCCATGTACGACCCCAATCGCATCGTGCCACCAAAATTTTTCTCCTCAAGATTTTTCTTCTGCTCCGGCAAGATGTCGATGACCGGATGCGTAGTCTTTGGATCGATCTCCGTTGTGTGCGCATCTTTATAGCCCAAGATGTGTCGTGCGTATTCAACAACGGCCATCTGCATTCCATAACAGATTCCCAAGAAGGGGATCTTATTTTCTCGAGCATACTGGATCGCCAGGATCTTCCCTTCGATGCCTCTCGTCCCAAATCCACCGGGAACGATCAGTCCTTGAAGTTCCGCGATCTCTATGATCGTTTTGGGATCCTTCTCATACTTTTCCGTATCAAGCCACACGATCTCTGGTTTAAGTCCATAAAGCGCTCCAGCATGCTTTATCGCTTCGATCACACTGATATATGAGTCAGATAGAACAAAATCCCCCGTAGCAAAATATTTTCCTGCAATACCAATACGGACCTTCTTTTTTGCACCCTTAAGACGCTCCACAAATCCACGCCACTCCTTCATATCCGATCCCTTGGGCTTAAGGTGCAATTTCTTAAGGATCAAAGTACTCAAGTTGTCCTTCTCGAAATTTAACGGTACTTCGTAAATACTTTCGATATCAGGCGCACTAATAACATCTTCTTCACGAACATTACAAAACATAGCGATCTTTTCTTTACGTTTTTTATCGATTGGTTTTTCGCTACGACCAACGATAAAGTCCGGTTGAATGCCTGCGCTCTGGAGTGTACGCGCAGCATACTGGGTAGGCTTGGTTTTCATCTCCCCTACTTTGTTAGGAATAGGAAGATAACTCACCAATACGCATACCACGTCTTCAGGATCTTTGATCTTCATCATGCGCGCCGCCTCAAGAAACAACACGTTCTGATATTCACCGATCGTTCCCCCGATCTCTATAAGTGTTATATCAGCATGCGACTTCTTTTGAGCGCTCTTAATGCGATCAATGACTTCCATGGGAATATGAGGCACCACTTCCACACACTTCCCGTGATACTCCAAATTTCGTTCTCGCTCGATCACACTGAGATAGACCCGTCCGGTCGTCATATAATTCTCACTTGGAAGGTCAATACCAAGGAACCGTTCATAGTTCCCCATATCCTGGTCTGTCTCATACCCATCTTTTAAGACAAAAACCTCTCCGTGTTCCGTCGGATTCATCGTACCAGCATCAACATTGATATAGGGATCGATCTTGAGTGCCGTAATCGAAGATCCCCGCGCTTGCAGTATTTTTCCTATGGAAGAAGTAGTGATCCCCTTTCCCACCCCGCTCATGACCCCACCGACCACAAAGATATATTTCGGATTGGACATAACAACATGATTACGAGTAAAGACGAACTTGACACTCCCTATTCCACGAACGCATCTCAATGCTTGGCCACTTGAACATCTACTGTTATCTCCCCTTTCTTTTTTCCATCCATAACGATTGGTATGACAACCGTACCAGTACGTTTCAATGGATGCGGAAGATCGAGATTTTTCTCTGTGATCTCTATCCCCTTCGCCTTTAGCTCGTGCACGATGTCCTTGGCACTCACAGACCCAAACAGTGTATTCCCCATTGCCGGACGTGAGAAGACTATCGTTTCCCGAAATTTTGCAATTGAGGACTCGAGCAAGGACCGATTTTGCTCTTTTTGAAGGTTTTTTTGTATCTTTTGTTTTTTCACCTGATCAACAAGAGAGTCGGTTGCCGGCTTGGCCAGTTTTTTGGGAAAAAGAAAATTTCGGGCATATCCATCAGCCACGTTCTTGACCTCCCCACGAAGACCCAATTTTGCAACATTTTGTATCAATAAAACCTGCATAATCATTCTTTGATCATTTTCTTATGCTCTTTTGGAACTTTATGTACAAATTTATTGTATCACATTGTAGAAACTCTTCAACTTATGCCAAAAAACCTAAAACAACTCGTATCAGATGTCATTTCCAAGGGATTCTTGAGTAAAAAAAGTCTCATAGAGTCATTCTTGAAGATCGACAGGAAGGATTTCGTTCCCAAGAGATATCAAGATGAAGCCTATGAGGACCATCCCATTCCCATCGGATACGGCCAAACAATATCACAACCCTCAACAGTTGCTTTTATGATGGAACTTCTCGATCCAAAAAATGCAGATAGCGTCCTGGATATTGGCTCTGGTTCGGGATGGACCACGGCCCTTCTCGGAAATATAGTAGGACAAAAAGGACGTGTACTTGGAATAGAAAGGGTACCACAGCTGGTGACTCAGGGAAGAAAAAATTTAAGCAAATATAACATCCCACAAACAAGAATAGAATATGCAAATGATCACCTCGGCATGCCCAGAGAAGCCCCCTTTGATAGAATACTTGTATCTGCTGGATCTCAAACGATGCCACCGGAACTCATTAAACAACTGCGCGTGTCAGGAATCATGGTCATTCCCATAGGACAGTCTATTTTCAAAATACAGAAAATCTCTCCGACAAAGATCGCTACTCTCGAATTTCCAGGATTTCTATTCGTTCCCCTTATAGAGAAATGTAGCAGCAAAGCAAAACAAACAACCGTTTAGATCATTTGTTCTTGGCATAGGCATACAAAAGCAATATTTGCATCAAAAGCGGTCGAATAAGATCGACAATATCATCCCGAAGCGAGGAACGATGGAATATCCCTAAACAATGAAGGTCGGCTATTGTTCCGCTCGCCTCCATGACACAATACTCCCCCTTATTTTTTACGAAACGGATATTTTCATGAATCATCTCCAAAAGACCCATCCTCCTCGGGAGAGAGGTGAGTTTGGAATCGGGGAGGAAAAATTGGGCGCATTCCTTCTTCTCTTTCACGGAAAAAAGAACCACGACAAAGTCCTGACACCCAGAGAATATTCGTATTGCACGAAGAATATCATGATAGGGACCTACTTTTTCTTTTCCTTCCCCGCTGATCAATTCCGGCATCTCCAATGTGACGTCCTGAAGGATCTCAAATTTTCGGTTCACCTCCCCAATATAAGAATAGGAGGAGGTAAGCTCTTTTGTGAGACGATTCACCTCTTTTTGTTTTTTGATCAACTCCTTCTCATAACGCAAGAATTGATAGTCCCGAATGATATACAAGATGAATGCAAGTGTTGCAAAGATAAAGATGAACACGATCTCCGTAATTTCCCGACTTAAGACCAAAGGAAGCCATCCCTGCTCGACAAAACCAGGAACAATAAGCGTACACACAAAAAGAATAACGTAAAGCCAGTACATACACGATCGAGGTAAGGAGATTAGCAGTCTCAGAACAGACTATGGAACAAACTGGCTTTTGTTTTTTTTGATCTCAATATTTGGACACCTACCTTTCGAGATGCTTCATAACATAGTCACGCAAAGGATCTTTAATATCCGGTCGATCAAACGCATATTCCAGTGTTGCCATCAGATAATTCAGTGGATCCCCCGTTGTAAGCCACTTCCCATCTTGGATCTCCCGAACTCGAACTATTCCACCTTTTTTAAGATACAATTCAATAGCATCGGTAAGCCAAAGCTCATTTCCTTTTCCTATGCTTGTTTCTCGGAGCGCATCTATGATATCCTGGTCAAGAATAAAACGCCCAAACTGTGCCAATTGAGAAGGAGCATCTTCAATACTTGGTTTTTCTACAATACTTTCCATTTCCTGCGTCCCTTCTTTAAGTTTTACTATCCCATATCGGTTTACATCCGATTCCGGAACTTTCTGCACACCAACCATCGGGCGACCGTGTTGTGCGTACTCATCCACCATTTGCTTCGTGAATGACACTTTGGACTTTACCAAGTCATCTCCAAACGCATATACGAATGGTTCATCATCAACCAAAGAAGCGGCGCTGAGCAATGGCGTGCCGTTTCCATAAGGCCCCTTCTGTCGAACATAGACAAAATTGGCTAGATCAGCAATGCGTCGTACTTGTTCCAATTTCTCCATCTTCCCCGACTTCTCGAGCTCATTTTCCAATGCCCAAGAGTGATCAAAGTGATCTTCCAACGGCTTTTTGTCCCACTTCGTTACCAGGATAATATCTTCGATCCCTGCCTCCACCAATTCTTCCACAATGATTTGAATAGCCGGTTTATCAATGATGGGAAGCATTTCTTTTGGCATTGACTTGGTCGCTGGTAACAATCGCGTACCCGATCCCGCCACCGCTACAATCGCTTTTTTGATCTTTTTCATATGTCTATACGTTAGAAATAATGTATTCCTATCAAAAATTTATTTAACGACATACCTAAAGCTTTGCCAATCGCTTCATCTCTATACTAAATTCTTCAATAGCTTTATTAACAGTTGGATCAAATTTTTCACCGACCTTTTTCTCACGTGCAAATTGACTTGCCTCAAGAAGCGTTTCAAATTTTCCGGCATCAAACCAACGTCCGGTGATCTTTCGCACATCAAGCAAACCTTGTTGAAGATATGCCTTGTGAACCTCAGTGATCTCGATTTCCCCTCGCTCAGACGGTACTACCCGCTTGGCAATATTGGAAACGGAATTATCAAAAATATAAATCCCAGGAATAGCGTACGAGCTCCTCGGATTTTCAGGTTTTTCCTCGATAGACAAAACTTTTCCCGCCTCGTCGAACTCAACCACACCAAATCGTTCCGGATCGGGTACCTTAAGAGCAAATATCCGTCCCCCCTTTTCAAATGATCGGATCGCCTCGGTAAAGTTGTCCTCAAATATATTGTCTCCCAGAACCATTGTTACGGAGTCTTCGTCCAAGAAATCCTCTCCCAGAATAAAGGCGTCAGCTAGTCCACAAGGAACCTTCTGTACCATAAAAGAGATATGCACCCCATACTTCAAAAACATCGATCCCAAAAGATTAAGAAATTGCCCACTATGATCAGGAGAAACGATAATAAGAATATCTTTGATCCCAGCGCTCACTAATGTGTTTATGGGATAAAAGATCATCTGACGATCATAGATAGGAAGTAATTGTTTACTCGTTGTTGCAGTAAGAGGGAGAAGTCGCGTGCCTGTTCCCCCAGCAAGAATGATCCCTTTCATACATTTTTTTTCAAAATTTTTAATCTTGCCAGAAAGTATATGCTCTGCACCAGTTCGTGCGAAGATATCTACTTATTTTTCAACAAAACCGCAAGTAATTCCAAGGTTGATATCTGCTGAAGTCCCCATCTCTACCAAAACTTGGCACCAGGGCTATATTTACTTAACCTGTAGTGTATACTGGAAATCTTTTACACAGGATCTTGACCTCTTTATGTATCCGACCAAGTTCCTTGGGTTTATCATAATGCTCTATCGCATCATTTATCCACCTTGCGATCTTGATGACCTCTCTCTCTTTCATTCCGCGTGTGGTGATGGCTGGAACACCGATACGAACCCCACTCGGATCAAAGGGCCCTCTTGGATCGTCGGGGATCATATTTTTATTGATGGTGATCCCGATCTTATCCAACGCCTCTTCCGCTTGTTTCCCCGTCACCCCTTTGCTTTTGACCATGTTCACCAAAACCATGTGGGAATCGGTACCTCCAAATTCCATATGAAAACCATACTTTCGAAGTTCCTTCTCCAATACTTTGGCATTCTTGATAATCTGTTTGGCATACGTGTGAAAAGAGGGCTTGAGCGCCTCACCAAATGCCACTGCCTTAGCCACAATGTTGTTCTCGTGCGGGCCTCCCTGAAGTCCAGGAAATACCGATTTGTCGATCGCTTTGGCAAACTCTTTTTTGCACAGAATCATTCCCCCACGAGGACCTCGCAAGGTTTTATGTGTCGTGGTCGTCACAATATCAAAGTACGGAACAGGGTTGGGATACGCTTTCCCGGCAATAAGTCCCGCCACATGCGCCATATCAAACATCGTGATGGCTCCCACCTCACGAGCAATGTCACGAAATTTTTTATAATTCAACTTGCGCGTATACGCCGAAAATCCCGCGAGGATGAGTCTCGGCTTTTCTTTGATGGCAAGGGCCCGCAGCTTTTCATAGTCGATCTTTCCATCACTTTCCGTCTTGTAACGCACAAAGTTATAGATCTTGGCTGGAAGTGTTACTGGATGACCATGCGTGAGGTGTCCTCCATGTGAGAGATCCATTCCCAAAACCGTATCCCCAGGTTTAAGTACGGCATTATAAACGGCCAAGTTTGCCGGCGCACCAGAAAGCGGCTGTACATTCACATGCTGCGCCCTAAAGAGTTTCTTCGCGCGTTCGATGGCCAGTGACTCTGACTGGTCGATATATTTTTGCCCACCATAATAGCGCTTTCCCGGATATCCCTCAGAATACTTATTGGTCATTACGGACCCTAATGCCTCAAGCACCGCTTCAGAAACATAGTTCTCAGAGGCGATCATTTCCATTCCTTCTTCCTGACGCTTTTGTTCCGAAACGATCATCTTGTACAAAGCCGGATCTGTTTTTTTAATATGAGAATATTGCATAGATCGATATAAATTATAAATAAAGAAATAGGATCTACCACATGACCATCATTCGCTTTTCTATCCGAAATAGACCCCTTTGCGTTTCTTATACCATATATTCGATATTTCAAGTCCTACTTTTTCTCTACACGGATCGGCATGCCCCAAGAAGAAGCGTTGCCTTTCTTCAGCAAATCGATAGCCATTTCTTTATCGGTAAGACAATGATCGCTTCGCTTGACCAACTCCCAATACTTTGCGCGTCGATGCGTGCGCGAAATATCGGCAACATTTTGGTACAGTCCCGTCTTGCCAACAGGAATATCAGCAAGAGCATCGGTATATATCGCCGACATCACTTCATTCTTTCCAACAAAGATGTGTACCTCATCCCCATACTGAAGGTCACCCAACTGAGCAAGAAATCTTTCCCCATCACGAACACTTAACCGAACATTTCCAAATCGATCACTATAAGCAAATTCAACCTCATTCTCCTGAACAGGAATAACGTCAGGGTGCATTCCATACAATTTAGCACGGATCATATCCTCTACCGTTTCATATTCGAAGACGGTTTCAAATATCTCAGGCTGATACCTCGAAAGGGCGATTATAGAAGACCTGAACTGCTCATGCATGCCATCGGTCAAAGGGATCTGAGCATTAGGGATCCGATACAAAGCGACGATCGCATTACGCGACTCAAGTGCCGAAAGCGTTGCCAAAGGAACAGCAAATATCTCTACTCCTTGATCCGTGATAGCTAAGTGAAAATCTCGACCATTTGGGGCATCTTCCACACGATACCCTTCTCGAGGTAGTGTATTCAGTATCACACACAAAGCATCCTCTTTATGGGCAAACGGAACATTCAACTTTTCAGCGATCCGTTTTCGCTCGAGAGAAAGATCATTGATCAAAACAGCCCCGTAACCAGCAAGATGTACATTCCCTCCGACAAAATAAGGCCTATCAGACAGTACTCCCAAATTACGAAACGTGGCCGTCAGTTCCGCATCAAAGTCCACTTCTGGTCCTGAAAACACATCGCTAAAGTGTAAAATGGCCTCTAAGGGACGCTTTAATAGTTGTTGATACTGTTCTTTCATTTGTGTTCTTTTATAGATATTTTCTCTTACTCCGAGGTTGTATAGCTCGCGTTAGTTTCATTGACATCATAAATATATTCCCAGCATATCCCGAAAAGACCAAATTGTCCAGATAATAAACTTCCAAAAATATCAAACATATGCTATTATAAAAATACTTAAAAATCCAAAGTATGCAAAAACAAAATCCCCGTCCACAAGGCGCTTTTGTGTTTGAAAAGGACGAAAAAACACACCTCGTCTTTCGCTCCGATAAAGCATCACCTTTTCTTAAGCATGCCCAATCTCTTGATGGAACCAACTTTCGGGTGCTTGGAAAGGATATCAAACTGACCTTCAAAAATCGGACAATCAAAAAATGGTCGGGGTCCGATCATTTTTCTATTTCCCTTTGTGATGGATTATTCCTACTCACCTATCTCAAAGATCGACTCCTTTTCGAACCAGCTCTTCAATTTGCCTCATCGAGAAATGGTCTTGATTGGAAACATCTCGGACAATTACCTGCGAGGCACTCTTCCGTTCTGGCATTACTAAGAAACGAGAAGAAGAAAACATACTTTCTCTTTAGCGCCTCAGGAAGAAAATACATAACCTGTTCAATATCTCAAGATGCGTCAACATGGGAAGAGCTAGGAGTAATACTGGGTGCTCGAACACGAATGTTCGACTCTTCCTCGATAGCCCCCCTCACTGTTCGTATTCACAAAGGAGTGATCTTACTTCTCTACACAGCGAGGAATGGATATGGCCGGATCACACTTGGCGCGGCAATGTTTCATCCAAACCACCCAAATACTTTGCTCTGGCGAACAGACGTCCCTCTTTGGGAAGAACCTTATGCCTGGAAAGACCAATCTCTCCGAGTCATAGGTGGTGCAGATCATAAGAAATATTTTTATCTCTACGTTGAAAGAAACAACATCCTAGAAACAGTGCCCGTCGTGAAATATTGGGAAAAACCCTATCAGAAAACACCAACACCTTCTCCAAAAGAAACAAGGCAAGAAGTAAAGAAAAAAACCAAGAAAACCTCTCCCAGAAAAAAAACCGTCACAAAGTCAAAACGAGTTATTTCCCCATCTCCAACACTTGAACGATTTCCAGAAAATCCTATATTAGGACCAAACCCTGAAAACGCTTGGGAATCGTTTGCGGCATTCAATCCCGCTGCATTCATCGAACAAGGTATTGTACATCTTCTCTACCGAGCGCAAGGTCATAACGGACTCTCTGTTCTTGGATATGCAAGTAGCAAAGATGGTTATAGTATACATCACCGAGAAAATGAACCCGCTTATATTCCGCGTGAATCGTTCGAGGGTGGTTTTGGAATTCCCTCCTCCAAAGAAGTAGTGCGCTCCTATATGTCTGCTGGTGGCTATGGCGGGTGTGAAGACCCCAAAGTTTCCCTTATCAAAGACCGAGTTTATCTCACTTACGTCGCCTTTAACGGCTGGGAGCCTCCACGCATTGCTCTTTCTTGGATACCGCTTTCCGCATTTCACAAAAAACAGTGGGAAAAATGGTCAAAACCAACACTTATTTCCCCTCCCGGAGTAGTAGATAAAAGTGCCGCCCTCTTCCCAGAGAAGGTAAATGGAAAGTATGTGATCTTTCATAGAATATTTCCCGATATTCTGATCGACTTTGTCGACTCCCTCGATGACTTTAACGAAAAGAATTACCTCAAGGGACAATACCACATTACCCCCCGAGAGGGCTTCTGGGATCGTGGAAAACTCTCGGTTGGTGCTCCACCCATCAAAACAAAAGAAGGATGGCTTGTCATTTATCACGCCGTTTCGGCTCGTATCGAAGAAGGTGGGGATCTCCGATACAAAATTGGTGCCATGCTACTCGACCTCAATGATCCCACCAAGGTGATCGTTCGATCCCGAGAACCCATATTAGAACCAGAAACAAACTATGAAAATAACGGTCATAAGTTTGGTATTGCCTATCCCTGTGGGTCAGTCGTTAAAAACGGTACGCTCTTTGTATACTATGGCGCATCCGATAAAACCGTTGCTGTCGCAACCGCACCACTACAGCCATTCCTCAAGGCATTACTCGAGCAAAAACCCTTCCCACTCAAAAAAGTAGTACTGAAAGAAAAACACTTAAGCAAGAAAAGAGTCAGATCATAACATCCTCCTTGAGATATCTTTTTATAAAACGTTTGCTTGTCTTGTAAAAATATAAAACAAGTCACCATAAAATCTACACTAGTATGTTCTTCGAGCGATCATTCGAAAATCCCATTCTTGTTCCCGAATCCGATCTCCCCTGGGAGGCAGAAGGAGCTTTTAACGGTTCCGTTGTTTATGAAAGAGGAGAGGTACATATGGTGTATCGAGCACAATCCCTCCCCCATCTGCACGATGATGGCCATTGGCTTTCTATTTCTACGATCGGTTATTCATCTTCAAAAGATGGGCTTCATTTCGAACATCATAAACAACTCATCTCTCCTCAACAGCAATGGGAACGTTATGGCTGTGAAGATCCTCGGGTGGTCAAGGTTGGAAAAGAATGCTTCCTCTTTTATACAGCCCTTTCGGAATATCCTTTTCGAGCCGAAGGCATACGAGTAGCTGTAGCCCTCGGGAAAAACGTTCGGTCTCTCAAAGAGCGCCATCTGGTCACTCCGTTCAATGCCAAAGCCATGACCTTATTTCCCGAAAAGATCGATGGAAAGTATTGGGGCATCCTTACTGCCAACACGGACAACCCCCCGGCAAAAGTTGCCCTCGTTTCCTTCTCCAAAAAAGAGGATATCTGGAACCACAAGATCTGGTCAGAATGGTATAAGACCCTTAATACCCACACACTCCCGATACAGCGAAGTGACAAAGACCATATCGAGGTGGGCGCCCAACCAATACGAACAAACGCGGGATGGATCGTACTTTATTCATATATCCAAAACTATAAAACGGATCGACCCACATTTTCAGTAGAAGCAATCCTACTCGATCTCCATGATCCAAAAAAGATCCTTGGAAAAACCGACGCGCCTCTCTTGGTTCCCGAAGAGGAATACGAACTATACGGAAAAGTTCCCAATATCGTATTTCCCACGGGAGCCTATGTGAAAAATGGAAAGATTCACCTCTATTACGGCGCCGCTGATACCACTGTATGCACAGCCACGGGAGATATCAAAAAGCTCACCAAAGAACTCTCCCTGGTTCCACAGGATCGACCCAAACTTGAACGTTATAAAAAGAACCCTGTTCTCATGGCGATCACCGAACACCCATGGGAAAGCAAAGCGGTTTACAATCCAGCAGCCATACATCTTCGAGGACTCACTCGAATATTCTATCGCGCACAATCCGAGAACGATACGTGCACATTCGGCTATGCCGAAACAAAAAATGGTTTTGATATTTCATATCGCCATCCAGATCCCGCATACATCCCAAGAATGCCCTTTGAGAAAAAAATTCACGCTACCGGAAATTCCGGATGCGAGGATGCACGCATCACGGAATTCGGCGATCGTCTTATAATGCTCTACACGGCTTACGATGGAGTAAACCCTCCTCGCGTGGCCATGACCTCTATTGCTACACATCACTTTCTCGAAAAACATTTTGAACATTTTGAACTTCCAGTGCTTATTTCTCCTCCCAACATAGACGACAAGGATGCCTGTGTCTTTCCAGAAAAGATCAATGGCCGTTATGTGATCTTACATCGCATCCAGCCTTCGATCGATATCAACTTCTTTAATGATCTAGACTTTGACGGTCAACGTTTTCTCTATCACCATCCATTTGTATTTCCCCGAAGAGGCATGTGGGACAGTCAAAAGATCGGCATAAGCTCCACTCCCGTAAAAACTGAGCGGGGTTGGCTCATCTTCTATCACGGTGTCTCCCACGATGGGATCTACCGTGTTGGAGTTCTGCTGTTTGACCTCAAAAACCCGGAGAAGGTCATTGCACGATCACGCTATCCCCTCTTTGAGCCGGAAATGCCGTATGAGAAAGTAGGATTGGTGCCCAACGTCGTTTTTCCCTGCGGATCAGTGATGCGAGGAAAGAAACTTTTTGTGTACTATGGTGGCGCCGATAAAGTGACGGGAGTTGCCACCATTACGTATAGAAAACTGTGTGAGCATCTAAACACCTACTGTTCGGTGTAATAGCGTACACCTTGTTCTCTATCTCGTTTCTTGACGATAGTGCCTCATAAGAGGTACAGTAAGAAGGCCATTTCGGCTCAAACAGGAGAAACATCCGTGGATGCGTCCACAAGTGAACCCCCGATCGTCGTCGAAGATGAGGTATCGCGAGACCATCGTTGGAAAATGGTCTACCAACCAGTAACGCTGGCACAGCAAGAGGCTGCCGGCTGGGTACCACATCACCAAGGACAAGACTCGCCTACCTTCCCGATGATGACGACTGACTAGGGGCTATGGCACCGCGCCGCATTTTGGAATATGAGGAGAGCTCTCCCCAAAAACCCAAAACGCGGCGCGGACAGACACCTTTTATACAGATAAAAACGCACCCCCTTGGGTGCTGTTTTCGTCATCTGCTCTTCTTTCTTTAACTGTGTGCCCTCATAAAACTGTGTCAGAAGACCCTGCTTGCAAGTATTTTTTATTGAGATTGACAGAGAAATAGGCCAGTCCCAATATCACCATTCCAAGAAACACCAAAGAGATGGGCCATCCCAAAGAGTCCGCGAAATAGTTGCTTGTGATATAAATAATATGTGCAATAAGAAAAAGAACACTCACAACAAGCACCGCCCGACTCTTGAGATATATCGAAAGGTATACTCCCCCAAAAAGGAAAAGAAAGTAGAAGACCTCCCAAAAACCCGATCCTTCCCAAGCTCGATTGGCCATAGCCCCCATAAAACCAAGTGTTCCAAAGAAATTAAGCAACCCCACGAGTGCCACGTTCCAGGTATATCGAAGAGCTCGCGAAAGCAAAAGATAGCTCCCCCCAAAGAGCATTGTCAGATAAACATATACGGCATCATGTTCATACGCATACCCAGGCAAAATAAACTCAATGAGAGCATAAAGAAAACTCGTACCGTAAGCCACCGAAAAAAAACTATGCAACACACTTTTGTGGTACAAAGCAAGCAATACGTGAAAAACAAAAAGTGCACCAAAAAGAAATGTAGCGACTCCGGCCGTTACGTCAAGACCCATCTCATCGACAACCACGAAGGACCCTCCCAAAAGCAGGATCGATCCCATCGCATGGAAAACATTCCCCAGAGAAACTCTCTCTTGTTTCTGATGCAATAATGAACCTGTTCCAACCAAAACAACTCCCAAAATGAACGTTACGAATATCCTTCCAAAGGACCCCATGTCGTCCCAAAGCTGCCCCACAAAGAACACAATACCCAAAAGCACTATGGCCGCACCGATAATATAAAGCACCTTCGTGAGGTCAAGATTTCTCCAGCCAGCTTTTTGGTCCTTTAAACGAATATTCTCACTTGGAGCAATGAGATTCAAGATCTCTTGTATCTCGCTCTTTTGTATCTCCCCTCGCTCAAGCCGCGCAAGCACTTCTTGAAGCAACTCTTTATTATCCATATAGTTACACTTAAGGGATTACCCATCCCACAAATTGAAAGTTACCATTATAATATCGATCCGATTGATCCAGAAGATTGAGTTTTTTCTTTTGATTTCCCTTTTTGAGGTAGCGATTGTAAGAAGATGAGGTGTCAAAAAAGAAAGGAGAATTATAAGTGGAATCATATCCTGATTCTATCGAAACGCCCTCAGGCGACGTAATAAGGTCACTGAAATGCATACTCTTCGCTTCTTCTTGAGATATCTCTCGAGACTGTCCGATACGAACATCATACAAAAGAAGTCGAAGCTTATATCCAAGCTCTTTCTCGTAAGAATACGTTCTTTCAATGGGGATCATCCTTCTTGGTCCCACTTCATCGATGAAAGCATCAGGATATCCATAGGCAGTATCAGTATAGGTAGGATCCTCTTTTATAGAGATCCGCCCATCAACAACAGACACCTTCTTTTTGAGATATTCTTGACAACGCTGATTGTTATAATGATCGATCGATGTAGGGTCGTTACATACCGCATACACAAAATTGTATTGTGTTGAAAAGAACATTGACGGCAATGCTGTCATCAAAAAAATAATCCCCACAAAAACAATAGGGACAGAAAAAGCGATCACGACCAATGCATTTTTCTTGAGATATTCTTTCATACAAAATAATAAAGACACTTAATAGGGTGTCTTTATTATACCACTTTTTTTCTAAAATAACCACCGATACTCTACAGCTCTTCGCTCAAGACCTGATCATGAGAAAGCACGAACTGTTGCTCTTTTTTCATTCCCTTCTTATCAATTGTGGTAATAGTATAGTTTGGGTCCATGAGACCAGCCTGTTTCTGGACCTTCAGATCATAGAAATCAGGATCGATGGTCTTGGGAAGTGTGTAGTGAAAAACTATCGTTTTAGAAGAACCAATAGAAACCCGAACTACCGTTCCAAAAACACGCTTGTTGAATTCTTCCCCATACTGCGTTTTTCCCTCGCCTCCCTCGATCGAATCCAACCAACTTCCCTTTGGGGTATACAGTCGAAGATAAGAAGTATAGTTGTTGATAAGCCAATTCTTTTCGGTCCCCGTATGAGAATAGGTTACTTCCACCGTTGCCTGAGACGACTCACCAGACATATCCAATGTGTAATGTATTTCACGCTTCATAAGCGAATCGCTCTTAAATGCTCCAAGGTTAGCATCTACAAGCATAAGAAAATCATTCTGCCAGAGAGGATCCACACTGCCTGACCATCCCCGCCCTGCTACGACCTTTTGGATATTTTCGTCGTGAAAAAATACCTGAATATTCTTATTTTTCAGTTCTTCCAAAGCAACTTGTGCCAAACGTATTTTTTGTGACAATGTTAGGGGTTGTAACTTTTGTAGTATAGCCTCAGCAAGAGCCCGCATCACCTCTTTCCTATCGCCCTTCTGAATGTCTTGTTCCAAATACGCCTGCTCTACTTGATGCTCAAGCGTGTAAATAGCATTCTCGGAATCATACGTTCCAGGATACCCCTCCAACTGCACAGGACCCGTCACACGAAGAAGTGCGATGAGCACATTGGTGGTAACCCCTACCACACCATCAAATTGCTCCTCTCCTTGGCCAAGGTGATAGAAATATTCCGCCTTCTGAGCATTCGTTGGGAAATCCGGAGAGTAGTTAGAATCTCGCATCTGCCAAGAAGGTATACGAAGATATTCTTTCATTGGATAAGGGGGTTGCTCAACATTTGGAATGCGACCATCAAAGTTTCCCGTATCGTGAATCTCCAACTTTTCAATATGCCCGTTCTTGATGGTAAGGATCCCGAAAGATCCGATAAAACCGCCCCCCGGTCGAAGCTCCCAGTTATTCTGAAATAAAAGAAGAAATGTCTTGGGTTTTTCATCAGCGGCAAGCGCATAATCCATAAGAGAAAGAGTGGCCTGTAGATCACCTTTCATTTCTGAAGAAAGAGGAAGTACCCCCACAGAAGAGCGGAGACCCGAAAAACCCTTATTATAGACTTGCAAAAAAACATACCATATCGAAAGGAGAATAGCAGATACTACCCAAAATATGATCCAGAATCGTGTCGAATGTTTTTTCATAAATAGTATGCTCTTCTGTAACTATGCCCATTACAAAATATGTATTCACACCTAACCATTATAACTCACCTCGAAGCAATTTATTGAGTCGCGCCTTAAGTTCTTCTACTGAAGGTTCAGGGTTGACAACAGGAGCTTCTACGATAGCTCTATGTGACACCATCACGTCCGGATCAGGCAGTTCATCTGTGGAAATATCTTCCGATTTGATAGTTTTCGTGTACGATTTAAACACCTCTGGCATCTCTGTAGCAATGGGAAGATTAGCTGGTGCAGCCGCAGTTGCCGACCTTCGTGGCAAAACTACTCGAGCTTTTGGAACCTCCGGAGTCGACGACTCTAAGATCACAGTGTCGCTTGGCAAGGATGTGTTTACCTCTTCCTCTGGAATCACTCTCTTTATCTCGTGCTTATCCTCAAAGGTCGGGAGTAGTTCTTTCTCCGTATTTTTAGGTTCATAGTTCCTCCACCATTCTGGCAGTTCGCTCTTCTCCTTCAATCGTTCTTCCACTGCCAAGCGAAACTTCTCCTCCAACTCTTTTGTAGATCGCCAATACACTCCACCCTCAACGATCAAAACAGCCGCAAAGGCCACAAGGAAAGCGATATAGATAGTGCGAGTACTTTCCTTTGACTCTGCAACGATCCCCTCATCTAGAAAACGTAGAGAAAGATCCCGAGAAAGATCATAGTTTTTGGCGATCGTTCTAACCGCCTCCATACGAGCGATCTGTAAGGCCTCACGAACAGCATGCGGATCGGTCGAATTGTCCCTATAAGAGATCACAAAAACCGATCCAGCAGGATTTTTTATATCAAGTAAAAACTGTTTCCATTCCTCCGTTGCCTGATAGAGATCTCCGGATACCGATCTCTTAAAAAGATCACTTTTCAGTATAAGCCCTATGTTCTGGGTTGTTGTGGACAATTGCTGTGCGGCCACCTCGGTTCTCGCAAAAACCACAAATATCGTAGAACCTTGGTAGTTTGATGATCCTGTTTCGCCCAAGACAAAAAGAATCCCAAGAGAGACTATCGAAAAGATCAACACAACTCGGATAAGGATTTTTTGCCATTCTTGACTCATACTATTCTCACATTAGGAGTTATGAGTTCCAAGTTTTACAAGCTGCGTTCTATTATTTTTTAATTTTTGACCAAAGCGCTCTTTCCAAACTTCACGATAAAGACTTCCGGTCTTCTTAGCAATAGCATCCCAATGATATTCAGTGAGAGCTCTCTTCTGGGCAAGTTTTGCAACACGTTCCACCTCTTTTGGCTTATTGAGAACATAAGCAAGTTTTTCTTGAAGGGAGTCGGTATTTCCCGATCGGAATTCAAAACCACATTCTCCAATTGCTTCTTTATTTTCCACAATGTCACTCACAAGTGGGGCAAGTCCGTATCCCATTGCTTCCAACAGCGCTATCGAAAGACCTTCAGCCATTGATGGCTGCACAAAAGCGTAAGCATGTGAAAAGATCTCTCGAAGTGCAACACCTGACTTTTCCCCGGTAAAGATGATATTCTTTCGACCTCGGCTGATGAATTTGAGATATTTTACATATTCATCTGTTTGTGAAGAAGTTCCTACAATGACCAACTTAAAGTTATTGGGGATCTTATTCGTATCCTCCAATCTTTTGAAAGCCTCTATCAAAAAATGGATTCCCTTGTGCTTTACCAATCGACTTACAGAAAGCAGATAGCGTTGCTTTTTAAGTCCATATCGTTGCAAAGCCTTCTCCGAATCGATCGGTTGAGCATTGCATCCATTTGGAATATATACCGTATGTTTTCCATGCTTTTTGAACGCATATCGGCGCATAGATCGACTAATGGCGATCGTCTTGTGAGGAACAGTACACATAACGTACTCCCCAAAATGAAGATACTTCTTAGCAAACCACCCCCACTTCGCATGATCGTAATCCTGACTGTGGAACGTTCCGATGATCACAGTACGGCGTTTCAGCAATCGAACGATCCAAGCAAGCGATGCTGGACCAATAGAATGAAAATGTACTACATCATATGAATGGAACAAGATATGCAGTATGCCCAGAAAGGTCGCTGTAATAGCATCTAGGTTCTTCGTTGAAATACTCGGCACAGCCAAAACACGAACGCCTTTATAAAAGCTTTCTTTTGGAAGACCATAACTCTGACGTCCGTAGACGGTCACAGCATGTCCTTCACGACGAAGTCTCAGCGCGAGCTCTTCAACATGTCGCTCCACACCTCCAGACTTCGTGGGTATTCCTTTTTGTCCAATAAAAGCAATTTTCATACAAGTACAATACAGACCTACAAATACCGACTATCCCCTATTATATCCAGAGGATTCTCGACAAACTCCCAAATACATTCCCCCAATACTCAACATTTACTTGAATGGTAAGTCCATTCCAAACCGTCGAAGATCCTGATCGTGAAACACGAGCAACTCCATAACGACCATTCTCGTAAAATTTTGATTTATCAAGATTGATCTTTCCTGCTTCTCCATACGTTGAGATCTCCATACCCTCTCGACCATTTCGATACACACTGTTCTTCTTGATCCCGATATCCGACTTATCCAAAATAGCCACGATCCCACTCTTCTTGTTTTCCTTGATGGTGTTATTCTCAAGCCATGCGGTAACATCTTTCTCGAAAACGATCCCGTCACCACTATTGTCCTGAATGGTGCAATCGGTTACTACCACATTTCGCTTTCTTGAATAAACTCCAGCCTTACCATTTTCCTTGATCAAAGAGTCAACAATGCTCACTTTGTGATCACTGTCGGTATCACCCTTCAAAATAAGTATTCCTTCACTGTCATTATCCTTGACAGTTACCTTGACGATATTGGCTCGACTGTCTTCCTTTACCAAGATGCCTTCATCACCACCTTTGACCGTTACACTTTCCAAGCGAGCTTTGTGTTTCATGGTCACCACGGCATCATCATCCTCCTTGGCCTTGATAGTTGTTTTGTCGGCACCAGCTCCATACACGCGTATATCTTTTCCAATGGTGATATTTTCTTTATATTCTCCTTTCGCTACAAATATATCGGTTCCCTCATCAGCCTTGTCCAAAGCCTGCCAGATTGTCTTGTATGGATGAGCAGAAGATCCATCCTGATCACCACTCACATTCTTATCAACATACAACTCATGGCGACTACTTCCCATAGAAACGAACGGGAAAACAACTGCACCCAGGAACGCGAACGCACCAACCGCCAAAAACACCCTGCTCCGTAAAGATATATGCATAATTAAGTAATAGAAATTAACCTAGAAACATAGCATATTTCTAGTTCCTTGTCAATACCCCAACTGCAACTAAAAAAAGGCTTTGTAGAGCCTTTTTTTATATCAATTTATTTCTTATTTTTCCCCACAACCTTTTGGTACACAGAGAGTACCTTTTTGTAATACTCCTCTGGAGAGATATCTTGAACGCTTTGTCTCGCTTTGTATTGAATATCTTCCACATTCTTTGGGCTTATCTTCTCTATGGTATGCGCAAGATCTTCCACATCCCCCGCTGTGAAAAGAAAACCGTTCTCACCATCAACGATACGTTCAGTCATTCCTCCAATACGAGAAGCGATCACTACTTTTCCTGCGCCCAACGCCTCCAAAAGTGCATACGGCATATTCTCAAACCACACCGATGTTATGATAACGGCTTTGGCTTTCTGGATCCTTGGGCGAAGATCTTTACCCAAAAGGTGTCCCAAAAAGGACACTCGTTCTTGAACCCCTAAAGATCGGACAAGTTCCTTCAGGGCTCTTTCTTCAGGACCAGATCCAGCGATCTCCAGTTTTTCACCGGGACATAAAGCCATCGCTCGAATGATCGTTTCAACCCCTTTCTCGATAGACAATCTCCCAGCAAAAAGGATTGGCGCCGAAACATCGAATGGAACACTTTCAAGAAGATCCTCCTTGAACAAAGGCTGTGCGATATGAGTGATCTTCTTCTGAAAACCATGCTCCCTAAATTTTTCCTTTAGAAACTGACTGGGTGCAATATAAGCATCTACCCGGTCATATATCCCGATCAATTGATGAAACATCGACTCCACGGCACATACAAGACTTTTTGAATATGAATCCTGCACACATCGATCGAGAGCGCAACGTAACGCGCCGCCTTCCCAAATACGACCTCGAACATACATCGAGTAGTTGGGACAAATAAGCTTATAGTCATGAAGTGTCATCACCACAGGTACGCGATGCCTTTTGAGAGTAGCGATGATCGAAGGAGAGATCTGGTGGTAAACATTATGGAGATGCGCTACGTCAGGTTGGAATTCCTCAATCAGAGACCTGAGATTTTCTTGTGCCTGTCTATTCCAAAGGATATTCTTCACAATTCTCACTTTTTGGCGTATGCTTGGATTATCGTGATAATCGACCGAGTCGATAAAGTACTTCGACCATCGAGTTTTCACGTTCATCGGATGATGCATAGAAAAAAATGCCACTTCGTGTCCGTGATCTTCTAGAACACGAGCCGTATCAAAATAGGCCCGTTCGGCACCACCCTTTACATAGTGATATTTGTTGACCAGTAATATTTTCATACTCTCCATTATACTATGAATGCTCGATTTTCCCGAATTTTTATCATAACCCTCATCGCTTCAGTCGGTCTTATTATCGTCTCTCTTTTCTTGGGATTGTCAATTACTGGATCCGTGCTCGCCGGACTATTTCCTTGGTCATTTTTTCTTTTGCTCTATTCTCCCTATCTCCTTCTTTTTTCTCTGATCTTCATTCGACCCTCCCTTGATCGACTCTCTGAGATACTCAACTTTTCAATGCCTTTTGACCCAACCCGGATCATTACAGTGGCCCAAGCATTTGGCTTACTTACGGTATTTCTTGGGATCCTCTATCTCGCCCCCCGAATACAGAAGGTCTTGAATGTCCCTCTTTTTTATCCGTTCCTGGTACTGCTTCTATGGGGCACAGGAACACTTCTCTATTCGGTCAGTTTTTCCCAAACGCTCTATGAGATCCTTCGTCTCTTTTCAATACTCTTTATATTCCTCCTTTCTTACTTTGTCATCAACACCAAAGAAAGATTTTTCAAACTTCTGCTGATCTCCTCTTTATCGGCGATCATTCCCATTGCCACAGCCATGTATCAGTTTATCTTCAATATTGGTTATGTCGACGATGCTTTTGCGGTTCCGCGCATCTATGGAACATTTGCTCATCCCAACATATTTGCCCTCTATCTAGTGGTGGTCCTTGCGGCGCTTCTACTTATGTTCTTTACGTACACGAAAGAAAGAGCAAAAAACATTTCTCTTGTTGCCTTCTTTACCGTTACTGCGATCCTTATAATGACCTACGCTCGGGCAGCTTGGGCAACATTTTTTCTCTTTCTTGGTCTTATCGCCTCGGTCAAATACTTCAAGATACTCCCGGCTCTTTTACTTATTCCTATCGTACTGTTCCTTGCCTTACCCAGCATACAGGGACGGATCACCGAAGGACTGAACCTCGGTCCTTCCAGTTCTCTCGCGTGGCGCATAACCATTTGGAATGACACCATCCATAAAACGATCGCCGACCAAAATACGCTCCTTGGGTACGGACTTGGTACATTCGAGATCATCGCCGAAAGCGTTCGTGGGATCCGTTTTGTCGTCAATGCCCCACATAATGAATTCGTCCGTTCCTTCGTAGAAGGAGGTGTGGTTGGACTCGCTGTTTTTCTCTTCTTTTCCTTCGCTCCTATTTTCATCCTCTATAAAAATTGGAAAGCTTCCAAAACACCGGTTGAGCACGATACCTTCCTTATTCTTCTTTGTCTTACAATTTCACTTCTTCTTCTCAGTGCAACCGACCACGTACTGCGCTCTACTATGGTGCAGTGGATCCTCTGGGCAATGATCGGGGGGGCGCTAAGCGTTTATGGAAGAACGGCAGAAGAAAAATAAATTCACAAAAGAGAATACCCCGCCATACAGCGGGGTTAATTGTTTCTGGCAAGATCGGAATTTTGAGAAACAATTTAAAGACCGTCGGAGAGGAGACAGAAGTCGTGGCAGAAGCGCGTTGCGCTTTGCATTGACATTCTGAATCTCTCCGACGGTCTCGGACTTCTAGGGGCGGTTCGGCAGCGTTACTGCTTGACCGTCCAGTAGTCCTTCTGGCCGGCCCGGAACGAGCCGACATGTCCGCCGGGTCCGACGCGGGTCGTCCCGGGCGCGGAGCCAGCCTCCCCCCAGACCCCGCCCCCGCAATAGATGACGTACGGTAGGCCGGCCTGCATGGCCGAGGGGCTGTTGCACTCGGTCATGGTAGCCTGGCCGTTTTCGGCCCGGCACACCTCACACCGGACCGGGTCGTAGTTGATGACCTGGACATTGTTCGAGGCGGTGCCCCAGGAGGCCCCGTCGTACTTGCCGGCGATGGCGGTGGTACTGGCGGCGGTGGCGATCAGGGCGGCGATCAGGATCAAGTACTTGCGGTTCATGGCGTTCTCCCGAGGGGGTTTCCCTCAAATGGCCATGGTTTTAAAAAACTCCTGTAACTATTCTCGACCTCCTTTTCGGGGGACGATGGACACGCGCTTCATGCGTATATCCGTTGATCTCTCGAAAAACTCACTCTCTTGTATTCCCTATTTGCACCCTCATAAGAAGATACAAAATACTGAACACAAAATATCAAAAGCTAAAGCTAATGCCCAAGGAAAGAACATAAGTAAATCGTGTCGACCGATTTACAAATACTCTTTCCTGGGCGTCCATAGATACAAGGTTCTTTCCTTATTTAATGTTCAATCCTAGCATACTTTGACAGGCTTGTCAAGGGATATGCTACGATCCCTTCTTTCCTTTTTCAACCGTCCTCACTGGAACGGGTACCCTTTTCACAACCGAAAAGGGAGCACTCTTGGGCACCGTGCCCGAACCCTTGATTTCTCAGGGGCGAAAGGCGGAGTGTTCTCGCCTTTACTTATCTCGCCGGTCTTCCAGACGGGCGGTGTTGCGTTTCACTACTCCTTCGTCAGTTCTTCGACTGACGTCTCCCCTCTCCTATGAGGGGGTGGTTACTTCAGTACTTCCTTGTGCTCAGCCGGCGAACAGCCCGAGGGCCGCGTCGACTGTCGAACCCGACGATCCTGTCGGGGTTGAGGTTAAGGAAGTTGTGTGTCCGCCATTTCCAGAAGCTCCGGAACTGGTGGACTGTGCTGCTGTCTGGATATCGGCAGCCCAACCAAACGGGCTACTTCCAGATTTCTCCGCCTTGACCTTGACTTGCGTCTCGGCCTTGGCGGGGGTTGCGGTTGTGGGTTGCGACGTTTTGGCCGATTTAGAGGCCTTGACGCCGAGGTACTGCTCCGTGGGTGTTGACCCCGCAAGCAGTGCCGTGGTGGCAACCTGGGTATTGGCATGAAGCCATCCCAGACCAGGATTCCACTCAACCTCCACTATCCAGTGGGGATTGGGGAACTGTACGCCCGCTCCGATACGCCACACGTCATCCTTCGTGGCGACACCGAGGAGGATCTTCGCGCCAATCGGCTCTTGCACATCCGAGATGTGCCAGACGCCCAGGGTAAGCTCAGGCTTGACGTTCCAGTCAGCCCGATCCATCTCAAGCCGCAGGATCGCTCCTACGACCACATGCCTTCCGCGCTCCTCTCCAACTTTACCCCCCTTCCAGAGGATGTCGGTCGAAGCGCCCGTGAGTGGCACGTCCACCCAGGGCATAAAGCGCACGGTCACTCCCGTTTGAGGGGAGATCGCGAAACGCTTCCGGAGTTGGATCGCGAGACGAGCGTCCATACCGGACGCTTTGAGCTTTTCCACCATTCCATCGGTGGAGTAACCACGTGCCGACCCTTGCCCCACGAGAACCACGAATTCGACGGCGTCCAGGCCGGCGATATCGGATCCCCGCGCCTCGATACCGGCGCCGACGAAGTTGGATACCTCTACCCACTCGCCATTGCCGAACCGAGACCCAGACATACCAACAGACGGTCCGACCTTCCAGTGATCGCCGACCGGGACAAGACAGCTGAACCGGGCCGAACCCGACTCACCATGCCCTCCGACCTGCGCCCACAAGGCTCCGACCATCTCACACTCGAGCCCCGCCTTTTTCTCCTGCGGGGTTGGCGTTACGGGCTTGGGCGCATGACGTTTCCACGCCACATTGCCACAGCCCATCGCGATGTCGACCTGTATGTCATCCTGTTCCGGGCAAGCCCAGACCATGATGCTGTCGCCAGTTGCATTCTCTGTGGCGTTCCAATTGCCACGCCCCATCGCCATGCCGTCCCAAGGATACCCTACGGGACGAGCCGTCGCTTGGCACTGGCCGCCAGCCAGATCCTTGCGGACCTGCTCGATCTGGGACTCAGAGAGCCCAAATTGAGCCAGCCGGTTGGCTTGCTCCGAGGTGAGCCGAAGCTCCTCGGCCTTGTGCCAAGCCTTCCGCATACGGAGCGGAAGGAGGGGGTCTCCACCTACCTTCTTCCACTGGCGGACGCCAGCAGGAGAGGCAGGGATCTCCGCCGTGGCCACGGGGGCCTTGGCGGGGGTTGCTTCGGTCTGTGCCACCGCCGGTTGGCTTTCGCCTTCCGGAATGGTGAGCACCTGACCGACCCGAATCCGATACGGGGGTTTAATCCCGTTCGTCTTCGCGATCGAAAGCCAATCCACACCGAGCTTGCGCCCGATAGAGGACAATCCACGGTAGTCCGACTTGGACACCGTGTAGCTCCCCGCCTCCGCGGGGGTGGTAGTGATCGTCAACGCGAGGACGAGCCCCGCGAGGACGAAGAACGCATTCAAGCGTTTCATCTTACTTCTCCTGGGGGGTTGCCCCGGGTTGTGTTGCGGATCCCGACCCCACGAGGAGCCGGGGTTCTTGGCGCAGGGCACAAACGCCCTGCAAAACCTTCCCAACTGCGGGCAAGGGGTTCCCGGTCGCCACACCGATTAGCTCAGTGGACGACACGGACCCCAACCCACACACCGCCGCACGCTCCTTCCAATCGACAAGCGACGGGACGCGGAGCGCATTCAGGGCATCCTGCCCATAAAGCAGGCGCGTCCCCGCCGTCCCGGGAATGACCCCGGAAACGGACGGGAATGTCGCGCCGATGTCGGCATAGATTTCGGTTACTTGGGAGCGACCGATCTCACCGACGACCGAAGCGTTATGCCTCGCCCCCCGAGCGGAGAGGATCTCCACCCGAGAGGGTTTCCCAGCAATGAAGACATACCACTTCCCCCCGAAGGGGTAAGCAGACGCCTCCAAACCGTCCAGGCGCGCGCGAAATGACTTCCGACACACCGAAACGGTCGAGTGGTCTATCGTGGGGTACTCCTTGCACCCCATTTCTCGTGCCACATCCTGTGGCAGAGCGATCTCGAAGCCCCGCGCCGTTTCGACCGGCGGCGGAGCCACGAACGTCGTCGCGTTGGCAAGGCGTTCCATCGCCTCGCCCTTCAAACCCAACGTCTCCCCGGGGGGAGTCGTCGCACACCCCACCAGGACCAGCCCGGCGAAGATGATGCTAATGAGTTTCGCCATGGTTTTATCCATGGTTATGCCTCCTGCCCCCATTGGGGGTCTTCTGATTTTACGAAAAAGAAAGAAGTTGTTAACGAACCTTCGGGGCTATGCCCGCGGAAAGAGAGAATCCTCTTCTCTCCTTCTCGCAGATATACCACTATGCGTTTTTTTAAGAACTACTGAGTATACCCCGTTTGGGTCAAGTGTGGCAAATTCTCAGGAACCGCATTACCCTCCCCTACTAAACTTTCATCGAACGGTCCCTTTGAGATTTCTAATGATACCTGCAAACGATTACGATACTCATCCAATTCTCTCTCAGAAGAGAAGAACAGTTGATCCGATTTCTTTGAGACGGTTGGTCCTCGCGACAACTTCCAAAGAAGAAAGAGCGCTACTCCAAGAATAAACCCTGCGACCGATCCAGTGATCAACTGTTTGATAGTTGGGTTCTGTTCTACGATCGGTCCAGATATGGTTTTGATCGTAAGACTCTCCGGCGTACCGGATCGAAAAAGATTATTTTTTTGAATCAGCACATCAGAAACGGCGCGTGCGATGCCTAATGCTTCAGATTGCGTACGACGCTTAACGGTGACCTCCAAGATACCTGCGCCGGATCGTTGCGTCACCTTGATCGACTTGCGCCACTCCTTCAACTTTTCAAGCTCATCACTCGGAAATACAGAAGCGTCAAAGTATTTGGTGTTAGCGGCCTCAGAGAAGAATAAGTCACTCGCGATCGCTTCCTTAAGAATATTTCCTGAATACTCAACACTCTTAGAAAGCGTATAGAAGTCCTGCTTGTCTGCCGATCCTTGGATCACCAAATAATCGGTTTGCACAGAATAATCATTCGCCAGGAACACCAATCCCAAAAATACCGCCGTTGCGACTGCCAACCCCGAAAGTACCATATTCGCTTTATTGGCTTTCATAAGGGAAAATATCGACATAGTGATATGATTAGTAAATAACCGTATAATATAGCATATTTATCACTTCCTGTCAATAGCCTAAGACACAATAAGAAGAAGCGCAACCGTGATAAGTTGCGCCCCGTTTAGAGAATCATTCCCAATCCATTGATGCTGTCCGTACGGCACTTTGCCAGGTCACTGCCTGGTTTATCTCCGAGGTATGAGATGGCTTTGGACAATTGATAGACTGGCAAGTGCTGTGCCCACGATGCCAACAGGTACTACACTGCGGCATTCTTATGGGACGCACTTCTCGCTTTATCCCACCTTGCTCGCTCACGTTCACATCTCCTCCAAAGTTAGGATGAAAAAAAAGCCCTCGACTCGGAGGGCTCTTTTGAAGTGTCTGGGGGAAAACATCTCAAAACAACCTTCCGATAGAGGAGCTTATAATAATGATACTGTTGTTGTTTTGGACGCAAAAATATTTCATAGTCGTATTGTATCTTTTCCTGCCCATTTCTGCAACACCTCTGGTACCAATACGCTGCCGTCTTCCTGTTGATAATTTTCCAATATTGCGATCAATGGTCTCTCAGAGAAGGCCGTTGCGTCATTCATATGTACACATTGTAACATTCCATCCGATCGTCGCACACGCGTGTTCAAGCGTCGTGCCTGAAACTCCCCAATAAGATCAGCGGTGTGGGTTTCTCGATATGTGTTCTGTCCCGGCATCCATGCCTCAATATCCATCTGTCGGACATCCGGCTTTCCCATATCCCCGGTGCACACTGCCACCACCTGGTACGGAATACCAAGTTGCTGCATCAAATATTCCTGGATAGCCACATTAAGATCCTGCTCAGCGCGGGCCATTTCCGGAGTAGAAAAGGTCTCTATTTCAAGCTTATTGAATTGGTGCACGCGAAGCATGCCCTTCGTGTCCTTTCCATACGTTCCCGCCTCCCGACGAAAGGCCGTCGAAAAGCCTACCATACGGATCGGCAGATCGTTTTCTTCCAATATCTCATCGGCATACATCGAACCTAAAGTATGCTCAGCACTTCCTACAAGCACCAGATCATCCTCTTTCATTTGATACATTTCCTCTGGATTAAGACGTGCCATACGCATCATCATCTCAGGCCGCATCATCACTGGAGGCAACACTGGAACAAAAGGTTTTGTGGAAATATCCAGCCCAGCATTCTTGGAGATTTCTCGGATCTTTTCTTCGCTCGTCAATACAGACAATCCAAATTGCATTAAAGCAAACTCTAGCATTACTAGATCTCCTTTGAGATAATTGAAACGTGCACCACTTACCTTCACTGCCCGCTCAGAATCAATGAGATCAAGCGCTTCTCCAATCTCCCAGTGCTCCTTGGGCGCAAAATGAAACTCCGGTTTCTTTCCCACCTGCCGGATCACGACATTCCCATTTTCATCATTTCCCACCGGCGTATCTTCTGAAGGGATATTAGGAACCCGAAGCATGATCTCCTGATAGATCAGTTCTGCATCACGAAACGTCGGTTCCAAAGCATCCAATTTTTCCTTGACTTTCTTACCCCCGTCGATCAAAGCGGGGCGATCTTCCAAAGAGGCCTGGGCGATCCGTTCGCTCAAGCGATTCTTTTCCGCCTTAAGTTCTTCTATCTCTTTCTGAAGGTCAATGCGTTTCTTGTCTGCCGAAAGCACATCGTCTATATGCAATGAAATTCGCTTATGCTCGATGGCGCGCTGTACCACATCGGGATTTTCTCGAATGAATTGGATATCAAGCATATTTTTTTGATTCTATAGAACAATATTACCGCGTAAGCACTCCTTCGTCAATTCTTTGGATGATACCCCAACTCCAAAAGATGCTGTATCGGAAGGAATAGGTTCTCAGGCATTGTGTCCCACGGAAACCACTCCCATCGATCCCACTTTTCCGGTTCCATTACCTTCGGATCTCCCTGTATGCCAAAAGCGATCATATAGAGCGTTACGTAATGTTTCCCACTTTCCTCAAAAATATCATTCGTAAATGGTCCCCGTTGAACCGTTCCTATATGCACGCCTGTTTCCTCCAACGTTTCACGAACGGCACACTCCTCCGGGGTCTCTCCATGCTCCAAGTGTCCTCCGGGAAAGGACCACGCCCCTTTCCCATGAGGTCCCTTCCGAAGTCCCATAAGCACCTTATTATCTCGGAGAATGATCACTCCGATCCCAACGCTCGGTCTGCTCTCTTGATTCATAGGATTCTACGACAGTAATTATGTCTTTAAAGTCAGAAACGATCGAATAAGGATTTCCTTCTTGCAACTTTTCTCTCGAATGAAAACCAAAATCCACGGCGATCGTTTCGAGTCCTACAACGTTCGCCTCCAAAATATCCCCCAAAGTATCCGTCACAAACACGCTTTCACGACTTCCAAATCCATAATGCTGAAAAATATACTTGAACTTATCCACTTTGGACGCATGGAATTCCCTTCCCAGCACTGTCCGAAAGATCTCCAAAACACCATTCCTCTCAAGATATTCTCGTATAACACTCTCTCCACCAGAACTCACAATAAACAATTCCCGTTCCCTCGCAAGTTCCCTGAGAGAGTTTTGCACCTCTGGATCGATCACAAGCTCTCCAAAATGTTTTCGAACAAAATTTCGGTAGGCCAACCAATCCATATCCTTTAAACCATCAAGAGAATGCCCATGAAAATTCCCATTATGCATATCACGATATTCCTGTTCCGTAAGAGGATACCCTGAAAACTCACGTATATTTCTGAGGTGCGTATGAAAGGTATTGTGGATCACCCCATCAAAATCAAATAACACTCCCTTGATTTTCTTCATACCCTTTTACGTTATTCAATACGGATCGTCTCGCCCACATGCGGAACATGTACTTTCGTTGAAGGAAGATTCTCCACGGCATAAGCCGAAAATACATCCAAAGAGTCCGTATCTCCGTGCTGCAAAATAAGGTCCTTGTGTTTGATCGCATTCACAAAATCGTGGAGTGCCCCCTGGTCAAGATGTGCCGAAAAACTAAACTTGCGCATATGGCATTTAGCGGGGATCGGCTCACCGTTTTCAAAGAACACATGGTCATCGTAGAGCGACCTTCCCTGTGTACCATTGGCTTGGTATCCCGTAAGGATGATAAAGTTTTCCTTCTTTTCTATAAAACTCCTCGCATAAAAGGTAGAAGGACCGCCCTCTACCATACCCGAAGTAGAGACAATGATAGCATTTTTTTCTTTAAGAAGCCTCTCACGATCATGACGTTGTACCTTCTTTACATATCGAGCCATCTTACGCAATACATCATTTCCACGAATATAGGGATCGTCCGATCGCAGTGTTTCATCAAGAAGTCCACGGGCCATACCGTCCAAATAGATCGGGTATTCCCCTCGCAAGGCATCAAGCACCATAAGTACTTCCTGACTTCTTCCTACTCCAAAAACTGGAACAAGTGCCGATCCGCCACCTTCCATACATGTCCGGATAGACTTGATGAACCCTTCCTCCGTAAGTTTTCGATCAGGATGACTGCGCGCGCCGTAGGTCCCTTCAATGATCAATGCATCCACCTCAGGGCATTGTGTAGGAACTACCGACGGTATCATTAGCCGAGTCTCCTGTGTATTTATATCTGACGTATAGAGAACTTTCTTCCCTTCCAATTCAAGAAGAACTGAAGCGCCCCCAGGTATATGTCCAGAGTTAAGAAACTGAAAATTCACCTTTCCATCTTTGGTTTGATACCGTTTATCATACTCTACATACACGATGTCTTGCTCAACTCGATCAATATCCTTAGCACTAAACGTTGGTCGAACACGACGAAGTTGCTCAAGATGCCGTGTGTCTTCAAGTAACATCCGCGTGATCGTCCAGGTCAACTCCGTACTATATATCGAAGATCCCAAGCGTTTATGCTCAAAGAACGCCAGCGCTCCGGAATGGTCGAGATGTGCATGTGAAAGGAATACCGCATCCACCTCCTCCACCTCTTCAAGATATTGAGGATATTGTATCCCTCCACCGACAAACTTCACTCCGGCATCTAACAAATAACGCTGCCCTTGACTCTTGATCTCAATACAACTCTTCCCGATCTCTCTCCCCGCTCCATGAAAAAGAATTTCCATATGCCTTGCTTTTTAGTTTACTCCTGGCGGATGAATTACAAATACCAATATCACGAACCCAAAAAGTAATATAATACCGATGCCTAATAAAATATTCAAGGCCCCAACGAGTAACCGATTTTGTCGAAACTGATATACCCCTGATAATGCAGTTCCAATTGCCTGTACCGCGATCAGCACAAAGAAAAAACTAAAAAGAGCAAGGTAAACAGGAAACAATGTCTCGCTTGATCTACGAGGAGACCCTACAAATATCTGCGTAACCTGCCCCACGAGAAAAAAGGTAATCATTAGGCATAGTGCCGGAGCCCATCCGTTGTTTCTATGCCAAGTATAAATTTTTCTCAGAAATGCTCTCATAAAGTTGCTCTATATAGGGACCTTCTTTAAAAAGATCCCATCCCGCGTTTGCATAAATTGTGATTCATAGGTTAGCGAGGTGTTTCCTCGAAACTTTTGCAGTGCTTCCCCGTAGGGTAACCAGTGAAACGAAAATCCTTCTTCCCGTTCTGTCTCATCAAATTTTGGGACCTGCTTTTCCCCCTCTACACGCGCCCGATAGCAGTATGAAATTTGCAGTTGCTTCCATTGATCGCGATGCTCGATGATTACCCCGATCTCTCCCTCCACGGTTGCCTTCACTCCCGCCTCCTCCATAAGCTCTCTTTCCAGGGCTTGCACAAAACTCTCTCCCTTCTCAACGCCCCCTCCGGGGATCTTCCAATAATTTCCATCGGCCACATGCGCCACGCCCACCCGACCCTCCGCATCAAACACCACTGCTCGCACCGCATTACGCACCTCCAAAAAACCCGCGCTTTCTTTCGGCTCTATTCCCAGATCTGATTCTCGAAGTTCTTGAAGAAGTTTCATAAGGTTTTTAGCTATCTATGTCGCGCTAACCTCCACGGCTTACCACCAGCTCATAAATCTCCCCCCACCATGCACTTTAGTATATCACAGTCCACATACCCTAAATAAGCACGATACCCCCCAACATTCTACCCGCATGATCTCCTTCCCTTTTATAAGAAAAATATTGTTCTTTGTTACATACCGTACACTCCCCTGACATATCGATGTTCTCTTCTCTGACGCCCTCCCGAACAAGTTGCCCCCTACAAGCTACCGAAATGTCCCAATGCGTTTCATCATCAGAAAGCCCTAAAAAACCATTCGCTTTCACTGGATCAGCGATCCGATCGTCGACAACAAAACAAGAACCTTCTATGGCTGGACCGATCCACACTTGTATATCCTTTGCCTCCGAGCCAAAAGTGTCAGCCATTTTCAAGACAGTTTTTCCTACAATGTTCTGTAAGGTGCCTCGCCACCCGGAATGCACCGCGGCGATCACTCGACGGACCGGATCAAAAAGCAATATAGGCGCGCAATCAGCCACCTGAACACACAAGGTGATTCCAGGAACATCAGTTACAAGTGCGTCCGCGTCTGACAAGGCGTCTTCATGACTACTCACCCCTCGTCCAGCATTTTCTTTTCCAACCACCAAAATATGATCACTATGCGTTTGCTGCAAGAAAACAGCCCGAGAAAGATCAAGGCCCCTCTCTTGAAAAAAACATTCTCTATTCTCAAAAGACCTCCCACGCTCTTCCCCTGCATAAAAAGCCATATTCCCGTCATCTCGAGTTGACAAGAATATCTTTATCCCGTCTTGTTCACCATTTTTTCCTTTCATGGTAAGTATTTTTATTTTAATAAAAGATATTCTTTTCTCTTCTTCTCATCAAACCTCTCAATAGCATATCGAAGTGTTGTGCGTGGCATATGCGCCCCACGCTCAAGAAGAAACTTTTCCAATACGACCTGATCACGCTTGCCCACTTCTCGTAACATCCAACCAACGGCTTTGTGCAAAAGATCCTCCGGATCTTGTAAAAGTGCCTTGGCGATATCGAAGGACTCCTGGAATCTTCCTCTTTTTATGAAAGCGAATGTAGCGAGTACTGCAATACGCCTTTCCCACATATTCTTCGCAGTGGTCCATCGCTTCAAGATCTTTCGTTCACCAACGTGATCCCAAAGATACTCTCCTACAATGCGAGGTGTGGTAACATCGACTAGGTCCCAGTTATTGATCCGACGAATGTTCTTTTTATAAAAACGGTATATTTTCGCCTGCTCTTTTTCAGTAGATCTATCAAACTTGTACACCAAAAAGAGTAGACCTAACAAGCGATGTTCGTGGTATACACTCTCCAAAAGCTCCTGAACAGGTTCAAATGAAATGTCTTGAAAATATTTCTTCGCAGTTTTTCGTAACTGGGGCACTGTTATTCCCAGAAAAAGGT
Organism: Minisyncoccia bacterium; assembly: GCA_041738235.1. GTDB lineage: Bacteria > Patescibacteriota > Minisyncoccia > Moranbacterales > JBGSQF01. The sequence goes on along the minus strand of JBGSQF010000013.1, from coordinate 106,760 downwards.
CTCCTTCCCCATACTGTCCCTTTCCACACTTAAAAAATCTCAATGAATGTTTGGCCCTCGTAGGATCTGCATACAATTTGAGCTCTTTGTATATCTGACCACTCATTTTTTTTATTTGTGCACACATGTGCGATGGGTGTTCATGACTAGACTCTCCAGATATTATGTTTCTTCAACCGCTGAGTGGGCGTCTTTTTCCCGCGTAGGAACCTTCTGAGAGACGAAATTTTCAAATGCTCCCTTATCCGCATAGGGAAGAAAATCCTTATGGTGCGGGGGATCTATAAGTCCCACTGCTGGGCTATGCTTGATCCCACACCAGTATCTCTCGGTTTCGGCCGCAACAGTTGTTGCATACTGCAAAAGTCCATTTGCATATCCACAATATACACAAAATACCTTTTCAACCCCCTTAAGATAAGAAAGTTTATGCCGATCAATACGAATATATTTCCTTCGATCTACAAGTGAAATACCGTAAACAGGAAAACATATTCGATGATACACTTCCAAACAAATATCAAGAAAAACAAAAGGCACGATCATAAATAAGATAAACGGTGACGTAAGGATCCTCAATGGTGTCTTTTCGGGCTGATGCCTAAATTCCATACAAAATAACTTATTGTTAAGCGTTTTCCGTAACGAGAGTATCATATCTTCGTATCACAGGCAAACCCTTTTCTGCAGTACAAAGAACATCCATTCGCTTGTCATGAGACTCAACTGGAAGACACAAAACCTCCTGCTCCTCAAAAGCAACTCCTACAAAAAAAGTCCTAAGATACTCCGCTGAGATACGATCATAACATCCCTTTCCACGACCCAGACGATTTCCCCGTGCGTCAAAGCCCACACATGGAACAATACAGACATCTATATCGCCATTGTACGGAGATACGTGAAGCGGAACTCTAAATCCACCCTCGCCTTTTCTAAATTCTGTTTCCTTCGTAATTTGAGAAAAGATCATTTGATCCCCTCTTTTCATCAAAGGAACAAGGACTATTTTTTCCTCTTCTAAGAATTTCCATAAAAGTTCGCGTATATCTACTTCAGCCCGCATAGGATAATAAAGAGCAATGACAGAAGCTCGCCGTATTTCTGAAAGAGAGAAAAGTGCAGAGACTATCGATTGAGAATCTCTCTTTCTCTTTTCCAAGGGGATTTCCGTTCTTTTGATAAAAAGATGTCTGCGCAAAACATTCTTAGCTGCTGGGTAAATATGATCCTCTTTTTCTATCTTAGAAGATTTATACTTTTCTGGTTGAAATGGCAGAAGTCGAACGATCTCCCCGGGAAACTTTTCATATAATTTCTGAACAAACTTCTCTTGGTCATAACCTAAACATATTACATCCGGATTATGAGCTCTTATAACTGCGTATTTATCCTTCTCATCACCTAGGACCACTTTATCGACGTGTTCTTCACCACAAAGCATCGCGTATCGAACGCACTCACGATATTTAGGCAAGCGTTTTTTCACCAACATCACGGTCGTGTCACGCGCCACTACAACGATCAAAAAATCGCCATGCTTCTTAGCCTGGCGAAAAAGTGATCGATGCCCCTCATGCAAACCATCGAATGTCCCAAATATCATCACGGTCTTCATAACATTAAGGACCCAAAAATTTACTTATCATTCTCCGCCTCTCTCATTGGAGGAAATATGACCGTCTCTCGCACTGACCGACCCACAAGAAAGGCAAAAAATCGCTCGCTCATCCCAAAACCAAATGCTGGGGGCATGCCATATTCCAAAGCCTCTACAAAGTCCTCATCGAGCATCTGCGCCTCAGCGTCCCCCGCTTCACGAAGTTTCATTTGATCCTCAAATCGACGACGCTGCTCGATCGGATCATTCAATTCGGCAAAAGTATTACACAGCTCCGATCTCCCTGCTACGATCTGCATGCGAAGAACTCGTTTAGGATTTTGGGGATCAGCTTTAGCCAACGGTGACACCTCAATAGGATGACCTACCAAAAAACACGGCTGGATAAGCTTTTGTCGAACGGTTTTTTTATACAGAGTATCGATCATTCTGCCCTTCCCATATGATGCCTCATATTTGATCCCTAATGCATCCGCCTTCTTTTTGAGATCTTCTATGGACACATCCCTGGAAAGGTCGATCCCTGTTTCATTCTTAAAAGCCTCAAAATAATCGATCATTAAGAACGGCTTCTCCCAATCGATCGTTTCTCCCTCAAAGGTATGTTCATATCCGCCCAAAACATTTTTTACAAGAGATCGGAACAGATCCTCACAAAGTTTCATTCCCTTCTCAAGATCCCCGTATGCCCAGTAAAATTCCACATCATCATATTCCTGCAAATGTTCCCGATCCACTCCTTCATTTCGAAAAAGCCTCCCGATCTCAAATACCTTTTCGTATCCTCCCACCAAAAGACGCTTTAAGGAAAGTTCCAAGGAGATACGCATATAAAAATCACGATCTAGGGCATTGTGATGAGTAGTAAATGGTTCCGCATCAGCGCCACCAGGAATATTCTCCAAAACCGGCGTTTGCACCTCAAGAAATCCTCGCTCCGCAAGGAACGTACGAACTGTTTGCCAAAATATGTTCTTCTTACGAAACAATTCGCGCGTTTCAGGATTGAGTAAAAGATCCAAATATCGTTTTCGCAAAAGTATTTCCTCATCTTTGATCCCAAAATGTTCCGTAGGTATAGGACGCGTGGCTTTCGCAAGCATCTTCCAAGAATGTACTTCTACAGTTTTTTCCTCTTGCTTGGTTAAAAAAAGTATCCCGGTCACTTCAATAAAATCCCCGATCTCAACAGTGCTTTTCAAAAGACCGAACTCATCAACGCCTAAAATATCCTTTTTACAAAAGATCTGCATCTTACCCGATTCGTCCTCGACATGTGCAAATGCCACTGCTCCCATAACACGCATCGATCGTACCCGACCTGCTAATATCACTTCTTTTCCCGATTCCGACCACGCGGAAAACGATGCGGCTACATCCGCCACGATCGTATTTCGGTCTGTCTTCTCCGGATACGGATCACGTCCGGATTGACGAAACATTTCAAGTTTTTGAAGTCGTGTTTGTAATATGTCTTCTCTCATACGTTTAACGCTATAGTAAAAAAAGCAATTAATCAAGAAATTTTACACTGATAACTTTTTTGTCCCCTCTTTGCGTCGCATTCCCGTCACTGGAAACTGGACGATAAAAGTGGATCCTTTGTTCTCTTCCGAAGTGAAAGTAATAGATCCCCCAGAAGTTTCTACTATCTCCTTCACAATGTATAGCCCAAGTCCATTCCCTTGAGCATCTATATTAACTGCGTTCTTGGCACGAAACATTCTTGAAAACAAGAATTTTCTATCCTTCTCCGGAATACCTATGCCCGTATCCGAGACGGAAAAGACCAAAGACTCCTCCCCCTCGTAGATCCGGATTCTAACAGAACCCTCTACCGGAGTATACTTTACCGCATTTGATATCAAGTTCTGGACTATAATACGAAATAAAACAACATCAAGCAGATACACACGTTCGGCAGACACGAGTTCCGTCTCAATAGATACCTGCTTCTTTTGATATATGCTCTTGAGCTCGTCAAGCACGCTCTTCACGACCAAACTTGGGCGTACTTCCTCGGGAGAAACAGAGAACGTTCCCATCTCGATACGTGAGATATTAAGAAACATATTGACCAGGTCTGTCATTCTTTGGTTTCCTTCTTGTATCTCCTGCAATGACTGCTTTTGCTCCTTAGTAATATCGCCCTGCTCTCGGTTAAGCAACATTTCCACATACCAACGAACAACAGTCAACGGGGAACGTAACTGATGAGCCACAAGAGACACAAATTCTGTCTTTGCTTTGTCGATCTCTTTTTCTTTTGTAATATCTCTTTCAATGCCTACAAAGAACCCCACGTTCCTTTCTTTATCAAGAACGGGCGCAATACTTAGAGCCGCCACATATTCATCTCCGTTTTTTCTTCTATTGTGAGCTTCTCCGCGAAAAACTTGTTTCTTTTCCTTGATAGTTTCCCAAAGCTTCCTATAAAAACCAGAACCCATACTTCCCCCCCATAGATCTTTTCCACCAGCTTTCTTTCCTATCGTCTCACTCTGAGAGAATCCCGTAACATTTTCGACCGCCTTGTTAGCATACAGGATCATTCCATTTTCGTCTGTAATAGCAATATGGTCTGACGCATTATCCACAGCAAGTTTAAATTTCTTAAGCTCCTGAACAGAGGCTTTGAGCGTTTGCTCCTGATGTGCGAGCTTTGAGAACATTTTTCGTTTGAGCGAAAGAGAAAGCGATAAAAATAGCAGTGCCATTACAACATAAAGAATCAATATCAGGACACTCAGGAGCGATGTAAGACCTATAAATTCCGCGTAGACAACCGTAAATATAGGAAGCAAAGCGAATAGGACACTCAAAAAAAAACAGGCATCCAGATAGGGAGGAAGAGGTTTTATCTTCATAAAAGACTAATACTTTTTATTTTTTCAATTTTGATTCGACCTTTTCCAAAACATCCTCCAAAGACCAATCTGACTTAATCAGATAATCATACACGCCATTTTCAATACAATTTTTTACCTTTTCTCCATCAGCAAGATTACTGAGAATGATGATTGGAATATTTTGCTTCTCGTTTTGTTGTGTTCTCCACTGACGCAAAAACGTAATCCCATCCATTCTCGGCATGACCACATCGAGCAAAATAACATCAGGCGTTTCTCGAGAAAGCACCTCAAGCGCTTCCACTCCATCTCGCGCCTCTAAGACAGAATATTTACTTCCTTCAAGTTTCATTCTCAATGCCTTTCTCAAAACGCTTTCATCCTCAACAATAAGAATAGTGCTCATATATATCTTATTAAACTTATTATATTTAAATATATCATATTAGTATATCATACAAAAACAGGGATACGAAATCCCTGTTTTTGCATTACCTAAAGGCTAACCGTTACTGCTGTATTGGACGGATCTGTATGTTTTGGGCCGACAAACTTCCATCCGGGTTGGACGTCCCCCCCACCGTCACCTGTTCACCGTTTGTCACATCATCAATACTCCCAGCCGTTGCCTTCCCAATCATAGTAGAACCTGAGAAATAAACAACTCTCGAACTCCCGTCCTGTGTTTTTATGGTAATACTTTTATCATCTTTAGAAAGCACCTCACCCATGATAAAGTTGCCACCACCATTCCGACTAGGACGTTGTCCGGGAATTCTCTGTCCTGGTTGTCCATCTGGACCCGAACCTCGCTGAAAGTTGGCCCCGTTAGAAGTTCCGCTTCTCAGAAGTCCTTGACTCGACAGGCTACTTTTTTCGTAGGCTGCCCCCCCATAGAAAGCTCCTGCACCAACAAGAACCACCAGTCCCGTCACCGCAGAAACATATCTTACATTCATACCCTTATATTATTTGTTAGTTTGCACACTTCGATACGCAACTCGATAAAAATTCTTTCAACATGCAGGATCTACTCGTATCGCAATGCCTCGATCGGACTGAGATTAGCTGCCCGTCGTGCCGGATAAAAACCAAACACGATCCCTACCGCAGCCGAAACACCGAAAGCCAGAAGAATAGCTGAAAAGGATATTTGTGTAGAAAGTCCGGCAAAGCGAGAAATACCGATAGATGCCAACCACCCCAACAAAACCCCAATACCCCCACCCAAGAAGGTCAATACAACCGCTTCTCCCAAAAACTGCATGTTTATATAAAACTTCTTGATTCCCATAGCCTTTCGTAAACCTATTTCCCTCGTTCGCTCCGTTACTGTAGTAAGCATCATATTCATAATACCAATTCCTCCCACCAAAAGAGATATACCCGCAATAGAAGCAAGAAGAATAGTAAAGGTCCCAGTTACGCTCGTTGCAGTAGCGATAATATCATTTTGATTGAGAATATTGAAATCTGCCGAAGCCATGTCAGAGATCTTATGTTGTCTCAAAAGGATGTCTTGAACTTCTTGTTGCGCCTGAGCCATCACCGACTGACTTTGGGCCGAAACACTGATCGTGTTCACATACTCGCTTCCAGCAAGAAAGTGCTGCGCTGTTGTAACAGGAATGTAGATAGCATCATCAGGATTATTAAACCCTGATCCCCCTTTTGCCTGTGCTACCCCCACAACGTTGAAGTTCACGTTATTGATACGGACCGTTTGTCCTATGGGGTTGGCGCCTACACCAAAAAGATCATCACGCGTGGTTGGACCAAGAATGGCAATTTTGGCCGACGTTTGAATATTCCTTTCAGTGATAAATGTTCCCGTATCCATTTTGATATTTCGAGCCACCAGATAATCCGCTGTAGTGCCGACTACTTCCGTATTCGTATTTGTACCTTTTGCGGTCACTTGATACCGTCGACTAATATCTGGCGCCACAGCTGAAACATCCACTGCATCTTTTTGCAAAGCAGTCACATCCGCCATGGTCAGTGTCTGCGCACTTCCGCGCCCACCAGAAAAACCCCCGTTGCGTTGTGTTCCAGGCATAACAATAATAAGATTTGACCCGATTGCCTCAATATTACTTTCTATCGAATTTTTGGCACCCTGACCAATAGATACCATAGTGATCACCGAAGCGATCCCAATAACAATACCCAAGATGGTCAATCCGGATCTTACCTTATTGCCCGACAGAGACCAAAGTATTTCTTTAAAAAGATCGCTGATCATTGCTTTATGTCTTTTTCAATTAGACCATCTCGGATGGAAATAGACCGCCGAGCAAATGCCGCCACTTCGTCTTCATGCGTGATCAGTATGACTGTATGCCCCTTCTGATGAAGTTCTTGGAGTGTCGACATCACCACGTGACTTGTCTTGGTATCCAGGTTCCCCGTTGGTTCGTCCGCTAATATAATAGCGGGCTCATTGATCAACGCACGTGCAATCGCCACACGCTGCATCTGCCCTCCTGAAAGTTGGTTGGAAAGATTATAATATTTATTTTCCTCAAGTCCAGCATACTGAAGTGACGCCCGAGCCCTCTTTTCTCGATCCTTCTCAGAAACCGAACTGTATAAGAGTGGTAACATCACATTACGAAGCACCGTGGCTCGCGGGAGAAGATTAAATGACTGGAACACAAACCCTATCTTATCACGCCGAAATTCCGACAGTTGATCGTCATCCAATTTCGAAACCTCTTGTCCTTCCAGAAAATACGTCCCGCTCGTCGGGGTATCCAAAGCACCAAGAATATGCATTAATGTTGACTTTCCCGAACCAGATGGTCCAATGATCGCCACAAACTCCCCCTTCTCGATCGAAAAGGTAACCCCTTTGAGCGCCATCGTTTCAACGTCCCCGCTCCGGTAGATCTTTTTTATGTCCTTGCATTCAATGAGGGCCATATGGTTTTTCTTTACCTACCTCCCCCAGTAAGACCTGGGATACGAATACTGGAATTCTGAGAAGATCGGGATGTGCTTGATGCTGCGGGCGAAGCTATTGTTGTGGAAGGAAGTATTGTTTGAGTGATCACCAAATCACCAGCATTTAAACCATTCACGATCTCTGTATCCATATCGTTGGATATGCCCACCTCTACCAACTTTTGTTGTGGAGCACCATTACTCAGCACTTCCACATAAGAACTCCCTCCTTGACTCTTCACAGCACTATTGGGAACCATCAGCACGTCCTGTTTTACTTGTGTCGTGATAGCAGCGGTAGCACTCATCCCAGGCTTAATACGTGGATCGATCGTATCAAGTCCGATAACAACATTATATGTCACAACACCCTGGGTCACCGTCCCCAATGAATCCATCTTTTCTACCTTTCCCGTCAAACTCAAACTATCAATCGCGTCAAATGTCAGAATGGCTCTCTGCCCAACAGAAATGTTTGGAATATCTACTTCATTGACCTGAACCTGAACCTTCATCGTTGTAAGATCACCCACAATGATCGGCGCCTGATGCGTAGAATTCGAGGATGCCCCAAGATCATCACCATTTTTGATATTTACTTCATTGACCGTTCCACTAATAGGAGAAACTACATGACGCTCATTGGCCGTCGAGATCTGGTTATTATAACTTTCCTGAGCTGCTGCATAACTCTTTTCTGCCCCCATTACACCATCTTTTGCAGCACTCACTTTATCCTCCGCTATATTTTTTTTTAGAACGGAAACACTTTGATCTTTGATAGTTTTATAATCTACCCTTGCTTGATCAAGGGATATCTTTGCATTTTTCAAAGAATTCTGTGACTGCTGAAGAGAAGCAACTGCCTGTGCTGCACTCACACTCAACTGATCATTTTTGATATCAAAGAGCGCTTGTCCTTTTTTAACAGAGTCTCCGACATTGACCGAAAGATTTTCTACCGTCCCCGAGATCGTTGGATCAACAGACGCCAACTGATCAACGACAACATTTCCACTCGTAGAAACAGACTGCACTACTGTTCCTTTCTCCACTTGCCCCGTAACATATTGAGGCTGTGTTGTAGTAGTTTGACTCTTGGCATGCCAATAATACCCTCCGATCACTACAAAAATCACGACCACCGCCCATACATATTTTTTTCTCCCCGACAATGAAAAGATCTTTCCTACCATACATCTGTTGTATCTATTAAATTGTATTTATATACTCAGAAAATTACCTGTTTTTCAGATAGACACGCTCTCTCACTGAAAATGAAAAACTCTTCCTATCTTACCTCGTACGCTTTTACTATACGCACCCCAAATATCGTTCTTTCGTTATACTTAAAACAACAAGATCCCATCTACTACTTCTCCAATTTCTTCCCATGGCGCTTCCACCAACTCGGATACTCCCCAAAGCGAAAACAGAGCAGGTCAAATAACGCTGCCATAACAACACCCCAAGGCGCAAATCCGATCAAAGTATCCGATACCGAGTGTGACCGCCCATCGATGAACAAAAATATCTCTGAAGCGCTTACGACCAAAACAAGCGTTATTATCCATCCCTCTTTTGAGGAGGGATAATAAAAAGCAAAATATCCCCAAAATCTCTTCGGTCGAAACCAATAACAACGTAGCATAGGTTTTTATTTATAAGACCCCTAAGCCTTTTAATCATAACACGATTCATTCTTTTGGAGTATCAAATCTCGCCCCCGTACGAACAAAAAGAACGCCCAATGGTTCTTGAGCGTCCCTGCTTTTTCTCTACTGCCCATCCATAGGCAGCAACCATTGTTCGGGCCTGAGCCTAGTCCCCCTTCTCGACGAGGACGTACCCGTTTGCCGGAAACGCCTTCTCATTGAGGGGTTCCATGACCCCGCTGTGCCCTTCAACATAGAGACCCGAAACCTTCACTCGGGTCCCATCCGTGGCGGTGAGATCTTCCTCGACCCATCGGAAGCCCAGAGTGGTCCGGCTTTCCTCACCCCCGCCCTTAGGAACATAGGAGAACCGAAGTGTAATGTTCTTGGCTCCGATGCACCCCGCCTCCATCTGGAAGAAGGTGTGCCGATCCCGTTGCCAGGGCCGCCGATCGATCCCAACAGCCATACCCGTCGAACCGTCCATAAAAACCCCCTAAACAAAAAGTGTCGTGAATTATCACGATCGCCCAGAGCTGGACGATACCATAAAATAACACCAACTTTGTATTTCCGTCAAGATATCCCTCCCAAAAGTAACTTACAAAACATACTGCCTACCCTTGACAAACTCATCTTTATGGCTAATAGTTCGCGTGCATCAACAAAACCGGAAGAACCGGGGGAGAGAAAACGATGCAGACGAATAACACCGCCAGGGGTCTGGCGATCGCAATCCTCGTATTGACCGTCATGGTGCTCACTGGTTGCGTGTATGCCGTCAGGGAGACGGTAGCATACACCATCAATCCGGGGGACACCTACGTCCAGAAGGACGGGCTGTATTACTACCCGATTAATGGAACGGATCAGGTCTACATCAGCAAGAAACGAATCAGGAAGGCGTTGACCATCAACGTCGTCCAGGATCGCTTGGTTTCGTCTGGACCAGGAATCCAGATCGGAGTAGGCCCAGAACATCGCCCTCCTGGTTTGGAACTCAGACCGAGACCCCCACGGAGAGTTCCTCCCGGGGGACCGCCACCGGCACAACATCGGCCACAGCGAGGTCCCGGCGGAGGTGGCTTCAGACCACCCCAGCAAAGGCCCCAACCTCAACGACCCCACGCTGGACCCCCACAAAGAGGTCCCGGTGGTGGCGGGCCAGGAAAGCCTCCCAGATAATCGAGGCGGTATTGAACCGACCCGATAGAAAGAAATCGCAGAACCGCATAGGACCAGCCGAGCTCGGTTGGCCCCAAAAAGACCCGTCAACATAAAGCCGACAGCAACCCACTGTTGGCTTTCACATATATAGCCCTTACAAGACCCCGAAAAAATAATGTCCTTTATCCTATTCTTCTTTCAATTGTTACTCTTGCTTTTTCGGATCAATTCAAGCTTTTCAACGCGAGAGAGCTTCTTAACACGAAACTCTTCCCGTGAAGCAAGTGACCGATCGGGGAATGACTTCGAAAAAACCACTTTAACCGGCCGTCGAGTCCGAGTGTATTTTGCCCCAAGCGTAGAGCTATTATGTTCTTTTATCCTGCGTGCCAGATCAGTAGTGATCCCAACATAGAGCGTCCCATCAGCACACTGAAGAATATAAAGATAATACATACTTTCTACAATTTCCCATTATCCAACCAACTTATTATATAAACTAGCATACCCCAGCTTCCAAAAAAGATCCGTTACCACTTATTTATTAATACTCTGGTGTTCTCAAAAGATCATATTTACCTAAAAACCCCTACAAAAACAATGAACGCTACGGATCATTGTCCGAGCGTCCCTGCTCACTTCGCTTCTCCTTCTACTGTTCGACGATCTCGTACCCACAGGGGGGAACGTCACGAATGGTACACGGGACAAAGTGCCTGCTGCCGGCGTCTCCTCTGTCCCAACACATTCCATCCACCGAAATGGTCACTTCGCCCACCTTGGCGCAACTCACGTACATGAAACGCATTCTCGTCAATGAGGATGGCTGGTGACAGACGACAGTCATCAAATTGTTTGGATGTTTTGAACACTCATCAAGGAGTTGGAAATAGGTTAGGCTGGTTTTTTTTGTTTCCACGATATCCCACCTCTAAAAGATTCATGATCGTCCGGCGGACGATAGAGAGAAATTACCAGAATAGAGGATTTTGTCAACCCCCTAAGAATATCTCCAAAAAGACTCTTTACAATAAAACGAGCCCGGCAATCAGTTGATTGTCGGGCATCCCTGCTCACATCAGATCTTCCTTATCCCGGAAAATCCGTTTGGCAAAAAACGCGTCCTTGCGTCGATCTTCCGCCCTCGCCCATTCCCTACCCTTTTTTATCCCATGGGACGTGGCCTCCTAATAAATTACTCAGACGCACAGCCGATACAAGCCCATCCTCATGAAATCCATATCGAAGCCATGCTCCACAAAAATATATCCCCTGTTTTCCCTGTATGCGTTCGATTTGTTTCTGACCCTCTTCGGTGTCAGGGGTAAATAATGGATGTTCATACTGTACTTGGTAAAAAATATTCTTTTCCGGAATATTCTTCTTGGGATCAAGTGTCACAAAAGTAGGATATTGCCCATCAATGTGTTGTAGCTTATTCATATTGTACGACAGTTCGACCGAACCGGAGTCCCCCTCACGATACGTCCAGGAAGGCCATAATTTCTTTTTTTTCATCATACAACTAACATCGCTATGCATGACAACATCATGATTACTGTAATGAAATGGCGCTAGGGCTTTTTTGTGTTGACCAAATTCATCGCTCAAGATGTTTCTCGCTTGATCAGGATGACAAGCAAGGACCACCGCATCAAAAGAGCTTTTTATACCTTGTTCGTCCACAATTTCTATATGACCCTTCACGTGATTTACCGAACGAACTCCCCGACTCAGATGCACATGCCTCTCGATATCACGTACAATCTTTTGGACATATGTCTGCGCACCGCGCGGTATAGTATACCACTGAACCCTTCCCTCCTCCATCTTAAAGGGGTTTACACTTTTTGGTGTTAAAAGTCCGTGGTTTTGAAAAAACGTTACAAAGCTTCTTGCTGGATATTCGGCCATATTCTTCTGGTCCGTACTCCATATTGCCCCGGCCATAGGTAAAAGATACCGATGGAGAAAATCTTTTGAGAGATGCATCGTATTTGCCAGCTCACCAAGCGTACTTCCCTTCTCCATATGTGAAACAACCCGCTCAGAATCACGATTAAACCGCACAATGTCCAAAAGTATTCGCCAATGTCGTATGTTTACAAAATCACTTTTTTTGGCAAAGGCCGAATCGGAATAGAATTCAAAATTCTCATGAGGCAACGCTATTCCAAACGACATATCCGTTTTAATTGCCGGAATATCGAGATATTCGAGAAGTTTTGTAAAGTGAGGATAGGTCGCCTTGTTAAAAACCATAAATCCGGTATCAGCGTGAACGGTTACATCTCCAAAACGAGCTTCACGCGTATTAGTGTGCCCGCCTATATAGTCATTCTTTTCAAAAACCTCAATGTCATGGGCGTCTTTCAAAAACCATGCGGTCGTTATTCCCGCTATTCCCGTTCCAATGATGGCAATTCTTTTCTGTGTCATCTGATTTTGTTATATTTTATTTTGTCTTCATCTTCTACGCGCATCATAAGCATTTGCCAGTCGTTCCACACTCCGCTTCGGAACCCACCTGCACACGAAAGGAGATAATATTTCCACACACGATAAAACGTCTTGTTATATCTTGCATGATCCAATGAAGAATAGTTTTCGCTAAAATTTCTCCACCATGCCATAAGCGTTGGATCATAATTCTTTCCAATCTCGTGCAAATCTATCACATCAAACAAACCTCGCGCAGAAGCCTCTACTTGCCTCTTGTGGGGCAAAATTCCGTTGGGAAAAATATATTTATCAATCCATGGGTCAGAAACCTGTCGCTTTGCTGTAGAAGTAATCGTTTGGAGCAAGAACAATCCCCCGGGCTTCAGCCACTCATGTGCCCTTCTCATATATTCACGGAAATTCTTATGCCCCACAGCCTCAAACATTTCTATAGAGACAATATGGTCAAACGGCTCAGCCGGAGCATATTCACGATAATCCTGAATAATAAATTCGATTGGAAGTCCCTTACACATCTCACGCCCCATTTTCGCCTGTTCTTTCGAGACGGTAAGGCCGGCGCACCGAACACCATAGCGCTCAACTGCAAACCGCATAAAACTTCCCCACCCGCAACCAATATCAAGAATATGTTGCCCCGGCTGAAGATTGAGTTTGCGACAAATAAGATCCAGCTTAGCTTCTTGCGCAGAATCCAGCGTGTTCGCATTTTTCCAATAGGCGCACGTATAGGTCATTCTCGCATCAAGCATCACCGAATACAAATCATTACCGAGATCATAGTGCTGTTCCCCCACATCAAAAGCACGACTCTTTTTTTGTCGGTTCCATATTTTTCCCTTGAGCCAATGCCAAAAAAGCCCTGCCGAGAAAAGCGATTCCCAACGATCATCATTTCTATGCACCCTCGCCACCAATGCGTCCAATGATTCAACATCCCACATACCATCCACAAAAGACTCACCCACTGCGAGATACCCCTTTTGCATGATCTCCTCAAAAACGCGGTTATCCCGAATCTGCGGATCCCATGGACGTTCACCATTTATTATAACGTCCGACTCACCAAGTATGGTATTGAGCGAATGTTTAAATTTCTCCACTCCCGTCATACATATTCTTTTTATTCTACTAATCTTGCGAGCGTTACTCCTCCGTGCATTTTTCCCGGACGAGTTGTCAGTTGCGGAGGCACTCTCTTAAAAAAGAGTTTTATAGCTTGCCAATGGATGCGTCCAACAACCATGCATGTCATCAGAGGGTGTGTCAAAAACATCCTCAAGATTGTCCTATTTTGCATAGGGATATATTTTCCCCCCATATGCGTTGAGAGTGTCACTTCTTCTCCTGTATAATATACAATCGTTACCCCAAAATGATTTTCTTCTATCGATAGATTGAATATATAATGCCCCTCCATAGGAGTAAAGGGAGAGACAAAAAGTTTTTTTTCAGCGCGAAATCGGTCTCGAGCGGTTATCGTCGCACCACCACTCCGAGCAAGTATATAGTTATGGTCGTCGCCAAATGTATTATTCACTTCGCAAAGCACCGCTTTTACAAGATTCTCCGCATTTCGCAACACCCAAAACGATATCGGGTTAAAGACATACCCGAAGATCCGCGGGTGCGTGATCAGTTCTACCAAGTCATCCTCCCTTATGTCCACGCCGACTTTCCGAAAGCTTTCATGAATCCACGCATAAAGAGATGACCCATCACGCCTACCATGATCCCGTGCAGAAACGCTCAACACATTAAACCGGTTCCAAGAGAACAGTCTCACTCCCGGATTTGTTTTTTTCTCAATAGGAACAGACACATAGAAAACATTATAGGCGAAGGCATTTTTTGTCGGTTTCTCTCGCCGATGTTGCACCCGTGCCTTCAATAGTCGATATTCCATATATAATACTCTTTACTTTTGACAAGCACTAGATCTTACGACTATCGTATGCCCAATGCAAGAGAGCTTGTCGTTGCCTTGTGCGACACGAAAAATCTCCTGTTCGGCACATTTTTTCTACGGGCACCCAATGTCTGCGAAATGCTTTCCATCTTTTGATCTGACGCGCATCATCTTCGTGACGTCGCCCGAGGTAATAGCGAGCGTACCACTGAAACCACCCGCGCGGATCATCCGGATGAATCCATCCCTTTTCGCGCCAATACGAGAGCGGTTTACTTGCTGAAACACCAAAATAGTTGATCGATTGGTCTCGCTTATGATTTTTTGCCAGCTTCGCTTTCCTAAACCAGGTCACCGGAAACTCTTTTGGTTTATCGCCAAAATAGACACCATCGAAGACACCGAGCGCCAGCATTTGTTGTGGGGTAAGATGTGGCGCAAAATCTCGATGAAAATTTTTTCCAACTGGCTCAACCCGTTCGTATGTATAGTTTTTTTGGAACGCATCGTTGACAAATACTTTTTTTCTCATATCCCCATTGTATCAAGAGTCATCCTATTGAATTTTCCAGTGTCTCGTATTATTTTCAATATTTCCTCTCTTTCCTGAGCTACGCACTTATACAGCTATTATTTTCCTCCACCTACAGCTTCCAGTTCATAAAGGTTATTGTGATTTGGAGCCCTGTCGCAAACACAACCCAAAGAAGATAGGGAATATTGGCATACGACACCCAACGAGCATGGGGATGGATCGAGGTAAGCGCCCAAATCAATGTAATAAGGACAAACACGATATCAATGGTGGCCAAGTAATTATTCTTCAAACCAAATTGTATTGGAGTGAATGCAACATTAAACAAAAGGTTGAGAGCGAAGGGAAAAAGGACTATAAAGGGAATCTGTTTTTTAATAAAAAGATAGGCAACATATCCAAAAGTAACCGCAATTACAGCATACAGTACGGTCCAAACGGGACCAAACAGCCAAGAAGTCGGTGCCCAAGACGGTCTTATGAGCTGTTGATACTCAGCATAATTTTCCATATCTTAATAGTATCATAAAGCAAAAAAAGATTCTACTCGCTGTTCAAAATCCAAAAATAGCACCTCTTGGTACTGCTTTCGCGTTTAGCGGACCGGACCTGCCTACGTAAAACTTCGGTAAGACAGACGAGACGATCTCACGTCGCTTCGCTCCTTAAAAACCCCTCGGTTTGGAGCGGACTTCGTCCTACTTTCCGCAACGGAAAAACTCCCGTTTTCCCCCGATTCCTTTCCCTGTTCTCGTCTCGTTCCGTCTCCTCAAGGAAACTAAAAACGGAATCCCTAAGGACTCCGTTTTTAGATTTCTGCGGACCGGACGAGACTCGAACTCGCGACCCTCGCCGTGACAGGGCGATGCTCTAACCAACTGAGCTACCGGTCCAAATATTATTGCAACTTTTTCTTCAAAAATCTTCTACCTGCAGCTGTCTTGAGGTATTTCTCTCTTGCGCGCGCTTCCAGCCGAGTAACGTATTCTTCAGTGTAGACAACGAAAATATCTTTCATTTTGCTCGTTGTCTTCGTTTTACCCCGGCTATGTTCTGCAAATCTTCTGTTCAGATCACTCGTCATACCTTTGTATAACTTTCCAGAATCATCTTGCAAAACATAAACGGTGTACATAGAACCATACAGTGACAGGGCGATGATCCCCGCCCGAACGTACCGAGTCCGTTCGGTACGGGCGGGTAACCAACTGAGCTACCGGTCCAAATTTTCAAAACACTTCTATTCTAGGCTGCCTTTCTATAATCAACTTCCTCAGAGGAGGGTATCGTATTTCTCAATCGTTCAAATAACACCTTGGAATCCTTCTCTCTTCCTCCATCAATTCGACTCATGATCCGTAATGCTTGTTCTATAAACTCTTTCATCGACTCCTGATGTGTCGTAGCAAACTCCAAAAAGTCCTTCTCACTAATACCGGAATGAGCCAACATGTGATCAACAGCAACCCGGGCTCCATCCAATGATGGGAGCTCATTATTTCTAAATGAGGCCAGTACCTGCTCCGTTACGGAAAGCTTTTTTCCTTCCCGATCCTCAGCACCCACAGACTTTCTACTGTCGGCGAGACCGTGTACATACAGTCCACTTACCGTTTCTTTTCTTGGTCCCTTGTCAAAAGACATACTTGAGTCGTAAATCACTATTATATCCTCTCTCCTCTTTGTAGCAGGGGAGAGATTCGAACTCTCGACCTCGGGCTTATGAGTCCCACGCTCTAACCAACTGAGCTACCCTGCCAAGAACAAACAGGTTCTTCACCCAACCTCTTTAATTGTCACATTTTGTTGCGGGGGTGGGATTCGAACCCACGACCTCCGGGTTATGAGCCCGACGAGCTGCCTGGCTGCTCTACCCCGCTATACATCTGGCAATAAAAACAAAAAACACGAAGCTCCGTTCTTTTAAGAGAATATACTATTTTAAGATAAAAGGCAAGTCTTTAGAAAGTCACTTCGATACTCTTTACTCGGCTGTTCTTTCCCTTATTGATCACCACACAAGAAGGAGCTACCCCAAAATACTGAGCAATAAGCCCTTGAAGAGCTTTATTTGCCTTTCCCTCAATAGGACGAACAATCAATGAAACAACATATCGCCCCTTTTCTATCTCTTGCACGCTTTCTTTGGATCGACCCGTTTTGACCTCTACCTTTATAATCATAGGCTTATTGCACCTTTTCTTTTATGTATCCCTTAAGCGTATCATCGATCGAGTCCGGCAACACATCACCCTTGGGATTATGGATGGTCGCCTCGTGATAAATGAATCCAGCCATATTCTGCACAACCCACTTGAACCATGGTTTCACCTCATTAGACATAATGACCGATCTCACATGCCCTCCATCGTGAATAACTGTAATAGCTTTTTCTGTTTTATATATCTCTGTGTGATTTGCGTCGATCACCCTCACAAAGAACACAAATAATACCACAACAACCCCCAAGAAAAAGAAGAAGACTCCCAAGAAGAAAAGAAGGATCTTGCGTATTATGGGACACATAAGGATCTTATTTACCCATCATGAGATTCTTTACTCTTTCGATATTTTTTTTATCCGGTCCTGTGCCATCAAATCCGGGAACCTCCAAATACCAAGGAACCTTTTGAAAATCTTTATTCTGAACAAATGCTTTGATTCCCTCTCTACCAATGTGTCCCTCTCCAATATTCTCATGTCGATCGCTATTGGACTTGTATGGGGTTTTACTATCATTGAGGTGTACCGCAACAAGACGCCCTTTTCCCACGATATACTCTATCCGAGAAAAGAGATCCTTCACTGATCCTGGAGTGTATTGCTCGATCATACCAGACTCAAATCCGTGCGCTGTATCATAACAAAAAGCAAGGCGTTCATCATCTACTAACTGCACGACCTCTCCCACCTCTTCCAACGTGGATCCGACCGTATTTCCTCCCCCGGCACTATTTTCTATCGCCAGGAACGTATTCCCAGGAACGGTCTTCAATATCTGCCTGAGTGATCCTACTACGTATCCTTTTGCCTCCTCCCAAGGAAGTTCTTTTCGTGAACCGATGTGAAATATTACCCCCGCAATACCAAGATTTACCGCATTTTGATAGTTTTCTAAAAGCATTTTCTCCGATTTCTTTCGAAGTTCTACATTTGGACTACCTAGATTGATAAGATACGGGGCATGAAAAAAAGTAGGTCCCATCTTAGCACGCAGAGAGGCGCGCTTGAATTCCCCTATCTCTTGTTCTGGGATCTGCCGAACAGCCCATTGCCTTGGAGAAGAACCAAAAATTTGTACCGCATTCGCACCGATCTCTAGAGCATTTTGGATAGATTTATCTACACCTCCAGATGCCGATACGTGCGCGCCAATATAGACCATACAATAGACCTATGCATAATTATGAATCTCCTCTTACACAACATCTGAACGACCGATACGAAGAGGCATCTTATCAAGCAGATGATATGCCTCCTCAACATCATCGGTGATGGTATATATATCAAGCGCACCTTCCGATATGGTGCGGTACTTTTCTATTGGACATCTTTGAACCCAATCAAATAACCCTTCCCAATAGGTCTTTCCGACCAAGATAATAGTTGGCACCGTCTCGATCTTCTTGGTCGCTACCAGTGTCGATAATTCAAAGAACTCATCCATAGTACCAAACCCACCAGGGAAAAAAACATAACCTTGTGCGATATGTGCTAAGATCACCTTTCGCGCAAAAAAATAGTAAAAGTCGAGTCGATGTGTCGTGTAAGGATTTGGTTTCTCCACTATGTGATCCAACTGAATACCCAATCCTACAGAAAATCCCCCACCCTCAAAAGCACCCTTATTTGCTGCCTCCATGATGCCGGGACCACCTCCAGTTACCACTGATATAGAGCTATCATCTTGCACGAGCAATTTACCTAATTCGTATGCAGCTTTATAACATTGCTCCTCAGGTTTGGTTCTTGCACTTCCATACACCGTCACGACACGTGTTTCATCAAATGTTTCCGCAAAACGAAATCCTTTTTCCATCTCATCCGCAATACGCAACAGACGTTCCCGAGATCCTGGCTCTCTCTTTGGTGTGCTCTGCACGATTGCTTCATTTTGTGTTTGATCTTGATCCATACAAAATAGTTTAGAGGTAATGCTCTACAAATCTTATAAGAAATCGAACTGGCGCGCCAGCTGCTCCCTTTGCGAGCATTTCGTCATGCGATGGGGTCATTCGAGGTGCCATATCAACGTGCAACCACCTACGAAGATCCTTCGCAAACTGCCACAAGAATACCGCACCAATTATCGTACCCCCTTCACGCCAAGACCCCTTGGTCTGCATATTAGCTACATCTCCAAAATTACCCGCGACATCCCCTTCATATTCTTCCCAGAGAGGAAGGGGCCATACACGATCCCCTGACTCTTCCCCACACTTCTTTGCCTCTTCCAAAAGATCTTCTTGGGGTGAAAATATTGCCGAAGCCCGCTTTCCCAAAGCCACCTCCGCGGCCCCTGTAAGTGTCGCTACATCGATCACGGCTTTCGGATCGTACCGCTTAGCATATGCCAAAGCATCTGCCAAGATAATCCTTCCTTCTGCATCCGTATTCAGCACTTCGATCGTTTTCCCGGAAAGGGATTTGAGCACATCTCCCGGACGATAGCTCTCCCCGGAAGGCATATTTTCTACAGCAGGGATCAACACCACGATATTCTTCTTTACTTTCATCCTTGCCAGCGCTACAAGCGAAGCAGCTACGGCCGCCCCACCAGACATATCCATATTCATCTCAAGACCATATGGGGAAGGCTTGATATCAATTCCGCCAGAATCGTATGTTACACCCTTTCCCACAAGTACCACCGGCTTTTCTTTCAAATTCTTGGACCCAGTGTACTCTAAAACAATAAATCGTGGACGAGCCTTTGAACCCTGAGCCACACCCAATACTCCACCCATACCAAGGCGTTTCATTTCCTTATCCTTGAGAACTTTATATCGTATGGGTAATCCGTGAATAATTCGCTTGATCGATTGTGCCAAAATATCAGGCGTCATGTGTCCACCAGGTGTATTGGAGAGATCACGCGAGATGGTCACCGCCTCAGCCACTTTTTTTGCATGCCCGAGAGTTTCTTCCAATTTTGTTCGTCCTTGAGATGACACAAGTATTGCTATATCTTCCACGATCTTCCACCCCTCCTTCGGCTTTTCTTTGTAACGATTGTACTGATAGTTCGCCATATCGGCATTGACCACGAAGGCCTCCAAAAGATCTTGTGCGTCATACCCCTCCTCCTCAAAAAGCGCTACGAAATCCTTCCAAACAAGAATAAGCTTAACTATCTCATATCGGCGAGCGACCGTTACGATCGTTCTTGCTAGCATCATCATCTTCCATCGAGTACGTTCCTCTTTTTTGGGAACTGCAATATCCAAAATATCTCCCGATTTCTCTGTCGTTAAACGGTGTACATTGTTCCCTTCATGAAATCGAATCTGCGCACCCTTCTCTTTGGCCAGTTGAGTTATTGTTCGAAACTTCATAGCAGTATTTGTTACAGATTATCTTCCGAATGTATAAGGGCATATCGAGAGAACAAGAATATTATTCCAAATAGTACCAGACCATATAAGCAACTTGGGTACCCGAGACCAATATTTGAAAAACCACTACTCGCACCCGGAATAAAAAATAGCTCCTGAATCAAAAAGTAGAGCGCAAACAAGGTTCCTGCCAAAGATATCCAGAAAAGTTCGACTACCACCCCTTTTGATCTCCACCGATTAGTATAGTATGACGCACCGAACAGAAGCAGCACGCTCAAAAATCCAAAGAAACCAAATACGCATACGGGTATCCCAAAAAGAAGAGGACATGAGGACCCAAGAACGCATACACCCGTCGTCAATTTCCCATACGCCAAGATTCCTGAATAAAGAGTTCCGATCGCCGCACATGAGAAAACAACGATAGCACCAACCCGAGAAAAAACTCCTTTTTTCATATTTTTATAGTTTCTTTAGTTTCTTCTGAATATCCGAAAAATCCACCTTTCCAGGACGTTTTAGCACTATACCACCTTTTTCACAGGCAATCAATGTGGACCATTGACCAACCCGAACCAAGCCGTCAATGTACACATCTACCCCACGACCAAATACAGTATAAGCCTCCCGAACTGTTTTGGCTGCTGGCCGTCCTTCAATATTAGCACTCGGCGCCAAAAGCGGACCTGTCGCACGCAATATCCCCAAAAGGTCTTCATCGTCAGGCAAACGAAAAGCGAGCGCTTGTACACCACGATGCAAATACGTAAATCGTTCCTCCGTACACGGAACGATAACGCTCACTGGACCGGGCCATACTGCCCGAAACACACGCTTGTCAACAGCATCCATCGACACTCCAAAGTTGTTCATCTCCCGATAGTCAGAAATAAGAATGATGCAAGGCTTATGCGGATTCCTTTTTCTGAGTTGGTAAACACGTGCGACAGAGATCGAATCTTCTGCACGACACACCACCCCATAGATCGTGTCTGTTGGAATAACCCCAACACCTCCCGATCGTAATTTTTGCATCGCCGCTTCCTGAGAAAGCGGTGTAAACCTATCAGAAAAGTATCGACGGACCCTACCGCGAGAGTCCAATGATCCTTCTGCACGCAAAAGAAGTTCTTTTTTTTTCTTTCCCCGATTATATTGTCCCGGAGACCCATCTGATCTGACCACACGAAAACAAGGGGTATCCGGATTCCTGTTCTTTCTCAGTACAGAACCAACTGCTCGAGCGCTCTTCGAATCATTGATGACTTCCGCCACCTCACGATAGGTCATAACAAGACCCCGAGGGATGCGTGAAACCACCTCAAGTACCCTTTGTTCAAAAGAATTTTTTTTGCCTGTTTTTGACATTACTTTATCGACTAGGTCATAAGGATTTTAGCTAAATTTTCTACATTTCAGTGATATTCTTTTTCATTGTATCATATTGTATATGGTATACTAAAGTTATAATCTGTAACAGAATCCTATGACAGATCCAGGAGGTAGGTGGCTACGTATGGCAAAAGAAACACTAGGCGATATCACTCCCGAAAGAAGAGAAGAGATCGAACAAGAGATACGCGAAGCAGAACTCCTTGCTGCCGATAGCAAGAACTATCCCGCTGCCTCGGAGACAACGCCCCAACCCGCACAAGGAACCCAAAAGAAAGAACTGGGACGTTGGAAAAACGGTTCAGGTGCCGACAGAGCCACAGCAGAAAAAAATGATGAACAAAAAGCATGATACAACTACCTCTCCTCTCGCCTCCCCCCCTTCCGAAACACTTGAAATATTGGCCAAAAGATATCCTTTTCCTCTGGAACACACAAAGACGAAAATGATTCCCGTTGGACAAACTCCACTCCTTCAATACCCCGAGCAATAAGTATCGGGGTTTTTTCATCTCCTTCACCAAATAGAAGCGTCGTGGTGGCTGCGAGCGCATCAGCAATGTTCACTGTTTCTTTGAATTTTCCTCCAAATATGTCCCGCGCATACCTATATCGACGAATTGGATCAAGTCCAAAGAGTCCCAATGTCACACCTGTCACACCATATCGAAACGGCAATGTGTGACTGTCCACAGCCATAACTCCCAGTTCCTTCAAATTAAATTTCTTTCGAAGATAAGCCCACACTTTCTGACAAAGATCACTAACATTTTCCGGAGGAAGAATAAAATACCCATTCCCATTACTCGCATCCACACCTGCAGAACCAAGAAACGCATACTTTTTGATCGTAGGAATATGACCATGGTCTCTATCATTTCCATAATTGATATACCAATCAGACTCTTGTTTTCCCAACCCTACACGCGACACCTGCCCATCTTTCTTTACACATCTTCCCTGATGGATCGACAACACCTTGCAAGTGATCATCACAATATCCCTCTCGCGGATCTCCATCAGTGATTCGTCTAATACCGAAAAAATATCATCTTTCGGTGGCATCATCGTTCTCGTTTTAATTGGTATAAATTGCATGTTCATAAAACCTATGCCCATCGTAAACTTCTTAGCATCATTAACTCATATTTCCTACTTCACATATTTTCTCCCTTTAAGTTGCCCCGGCAGATATTCTTGTCCCGCACTCTCTTCCTTCGGAGTATACTTATATCCCCTCCCATATCCCAGATCCTTCATAAGTTTTGTTGGAGCGTTTCGTATGTGCAGAGGAATTGGAAGATTCCCGTATTGTAAAACGTCCTTTCGAGCTAATTCATAGGCATCATAAGCAGAAACACTCTTGGGCGACTTGGCAAGATAGATCGCACAGTGTGCTAAATGCACTCCACACTCCGGCATGCCCAGTTTATGGCACACCTCAAAGACCGCATTGGCCAAAAGCACAGCGGTATTATTCGCCAAGCCAATGTCCTCACTCGCAAACCGTACCAAACGCCTCGCGATATACAATGGATCCTCACCACCTTCAAGCATCCTCACCACCCAATAGACCGCTGCATCAGCATCCCCTCCACGCATCGATTTATGCAAAGCCGAAATAATGTTATAGTGTTCTTCACCGTTCTTGTCGTACAAAAGATGTGACTTTTGAAGCACTTTTTTGAGGAGCTCTTTTGTAAGATTTGTATTTTGGGTCACAGCCGTTTCCAGAACATTCAAAGCAAACCGAGCATCTCCATTGGAGAGGTTTGCAAGAAATCTCAAAACGCCTTTCCCCTTCTTCACGGACACATTTCCCAGCCCGGTCTTTTTGTCTTTGAGTGCACGCGAAAGTATCTCTTCAATATCTTCAGCCTCCAACCGATCGAGCACAATGACTCGGCACCGAGAAAGCAAAGCAGCGTTAACTTGAAAACTCGGATTTTCCGTTGTGGCGCCGATAAGGATCACCGTTCCATCTTCCACACTGGGAAGTAGTGCATCTTGTTGCGCCTTGTTCCAACGATGGATCTCATCGATAAAAACGATCGTTCGTGTTCCTGACCGCACCAATCCTTCTGCTTCAACCACAACAGCTTTCAGATCTTTCTTTCCTGCTAAAGTAGCCGACAGTTGAACAAACTTTGCCTTTGTTTCGTTGGCTACAATACGAGCAAGCGTCGTTTTTCCCGTCCCCGGCGGGCCCCACAAGATCAGCGATGGAACAACGTCCGTCTCAATGGCAGAACGCAAAAAAGACCCCGGGCCAACGGCATTCTTCTGTCCCATAAAATCATCAAGTCGCCCCGGTCTTACCCGATCCGCCAGCGGTTGAGAAAAAATATTTTCTTGATTCTTCATATCATCAAGGTATCTCTTTTTTCTAAAAAAGGAAAGAGGGGTGGCCCGCTGGGCAACCCCTCGATCAAACCCACATGTTCTATAAGCCGTCCTCCCTTATCGATATTGATCAATGAGGGTCTGGAGCTTTCCAACTGCCCGATGAGCAGCTTCCGGAAAATCCGGACCGCTCGAGGCGTAGATGATGCCTCGGGATTGACCAAAGAGAGCCTTTGATCCGCCCGCTGGGACGGTTTGCGCCAGATGCTCAGCCCTAGCACCCTCACCCAAAACAAGAATTGGGATCTCGCCCACCACATCGCGAATCCTGCTCAAGTCGTACGGTTGTGGCGAACCGACAACCACCGCACAATTTCCATTCTTATTCCATTGCCTGGTGACGTGTTGTGCGACAACCCGATAGAGGGGCTCGTTCTCATAACCCACCCTGTCCTGAAAATCTTGTGACCCTGGAAATGCCGTATGACAGGTCACGAATACTCCCTTGTCACTCCGCTCAAGAAACGGCTCAAGCGACTCACCCCCGAAGTACGGAAGCACCGTCACCGCATCCACACCCAGGACATCGAACGCTGTTCTCGCGTTACGAACATTGGTGTTACGAGTATCCCCATACTTGGCATCGAGAAGTATCGGGATATCCGGTGCAACCCGAAGAATGTACCGGACGGTGAGTAGCAATGCAATAACACCTCCCATTCCCTCCATCGCGTAGAAAGCATTATTGATCTTGTAGGCGCAAATACTATCACTCGTAGCATCTACAATACGCCTATTGAACCAATAGATCACGATCCAACGAAGGCCCATGAGCACGAGAAGGAGGTAGACCCACCCCCAAATGTTCGATCGCTTAGGGATTCGATCAAACTCAGTATCTAGCCCGACAACGACACTAAATCCCTTGCTCACTCGAGCTGCAAGCATCAAACGGAAATTTCTCATGGCACACCTCACGGTTTGTAGATACGGAGCCACCCTTCAGATGACCATCGCTCCCACCATAGCGAAAAATACCCAAAAAATCAAGAAAAATAGGAAGACCAACCCTTTTTAACTGCTTGATTATTCAGCCAAGAACGACTACTATTAAAAATATAAATCACTCAATATAATTCTATGTTCATATCCTACCTATTCCTCGGCGTGTGTTTACTACTGCTTGTTACAAGTATCCGCATCGTTCAACAGAACAATGTTTATGTTATCGAATTCCTGGGAAAATACAGCCGAATTATGACAGCAGGCTTCAATATGAAGATTCCCCTCTTTGAACGTGTATCAAACCGGGTATCCCTTCGTCAACAAAATTTCTCCAATGAAGGCAAATATCCATCTGGAGACAAAGTGATCGTGGACATTACTACCAATCTCATCTATGCCGTCAATCCAACAGAAGATGGTATACAACGATATACCTATGTTCTCCTTGATCCGCACGGATCCATAGGTGCCATCATTGAAAACTCTCTTCGAACCTATATTGCCAAAGAGACCCACGAAGGTATTCTCGAAAAGAAAGAGGAGCTCGCCCTTCACATCCAAGGCGATCTCGAAAAACAATTTAGCGAATGGGGAATGCTTATTCGCAGTTTTCAAATAACAAATGTCACCTTCCCCACCACCATAACCGACGCAATGAGTGAGGTAGTTGCTTCCCAACAGCTTCGCAAAGCGGCTGAAAATAAGGGGGAGGCCATAAAGATCCAAGCTATCAAAGAGGCTGAAGCAGAGAAAGAACGTAAACGTCTTCAGGGAGAAGGAATTGCCCTAGAACGAGAAGCGATCGCTGAAGGACTCAAGAAATCGATCGAAACCGTCCAAGAAGCAACCAAACAATCTTCTAGTGAGATCCTCGCTATACTGAATCTCACGCAATACCTTGATACACTCAAATCGATTGGGATGGGAAATAACGCTAAGGTGATCTTCATGGACACTAATATCAAAAAGACCCAAGACCTTATGCAACAGCTTGTCGCCTCAATGGAAACAAAAGAATAAATAACACCCTAAAAAATAAGACTCTATTTTTGAAAATTAAAAAAAGACGCTTATGCGTCTTTTTTTAACGTGCCACTAGTTATTGGCAAATTGTTTGATAAAATCCTCAACCGACATTATCTTGGACTCCTTTTCTGTTCGCCTCTTTACTTCAACACCTCCCGCTTCAAGAGATCGATCACTTACCACAATACGGGTAGGCAAACCTAAAAGGTCGGCATCAGCAAATTTTTCTCCCGCGCTCACTCCTTCGCGATCATCATAGAGAACCCATATATTTGAACGTTTCAGTTTTTGGTACACCTCTTCCGCCTGCTTATCCGTACTCGTTGACTGCTTGCCCCCCGAGGTGATCTTGAGAAGATGCACCTGATAAGGCGCTACTGTCTCAGGCCAAATAATACCCCTTTCGTCATGAAACTTTTCTACGATCACCCCCATAAGACGAGTAATTCCGATACCGTACGATCCAAGAACAACAGGCTGTTTCACTCCCCGTTCATCCATAAAATAAAGCCCCAACTGCTCACATTTCTTTCCCCCAAAACTGAATATGTTGCCCACCTCAGAAGTCTTTACCTCTTCGAGATCCTCCCTTTTTACATCCAGTTGCTCCAGCACTTTATCAGTCAGTACCTCTTTATTTATTGCAAGTTTTCTTTTTCGATCAAGATATACGATATCCTCTCCAGCGTCTGTGATCGTCTGAAATTCATGACTAAACTGTGTAAATGCACCCCCGGAAGCAAAAGTAAGAAAAGTGTCATCTCCAAGTCCAACACGCCTAAAAATTCGTAGATACGCATCAATAACCTGTTGATAAAAAATGTCATGTTCTTTATCATTTCGTGAATACGAATACAGATCCTTCATCAAAAACTCACGTCCACGCATAATACCACTTTTGGCACGAAGCTCGTTACGAAGTTTCGTTTGAAATTGATATACCGAAACAGGAAGATCACGAAACCCAGAAACATAGTAATGCATCATCTCTGTGATCTGCTCTTCGTGCGACCAACCAAAACCAACATCCACACCATTTTTGAGTTTCGACTTGAACCAAACATCCACTTTGTCATCACTCCAGCGATCCGTCTTTTCCCATAGATCCTTGCGCTGTAGCGAGGTCATAATGATCTCCTGCCCTCCTATAGAGTTCATCTCTTCCCGTATAATCTTCTTTATATTATGCAGTACACGGAGTCCCAGTGGAAGATAAGCATACACTCCCGCCATTTCCTTATACACATACCCAGCACGTATAAGAAGCTGAGCGTTACAGCTTGTTTCATCCTTTGGAAAATCCTTTCTCGTTTTAGTAAAAAGCTCTGATTGGCGCATAGAAACAGCAAAGATTAAAAAGTTAGAGATATACAAACATTCCACTCATCCTCCTTGACCTTGTGAGATCTACAGACCCACTAGAAAAACCTATCAAATATATGGAATCGACTAAAATCATATACGGTCACCACAAGCATCAAAAGGAGCAATGCTATAAAACCAGTCGAATGGATCCATTGTTCTGCTTTTTGACTCACAGGAGAACCTTTGATCATCTCAATGAGAACAAATAGTATCCTTCCCCCATCAAGTGCTGGAATTGGCAAAATATTGAGCACTCCGAGGTTGACGCTGAGAATGGCCATAAACTGTAAGAGGTACAGGAATCCGAGATCTGATACTTGCTTGGTCATATATGCAATACCCACTGGACCAGAAACGTCCCCAGCAACTCCAGCCCCCGTAAGCAAAGCAATAAGCAATCCCCACAAAGATGACAGGATCAACCAAATAAGAATGCCCACCTGTTTAAGTCCTTCCCACGGCGCTTTCCAAAAGGGTGTTTTTACTACCTCTACTTGTGCCAGAGATATACCAAGTGATCCTTGATCTGGGCTATACTCAACACGAGGCGTTCCTGTTAACGTAAGTTGCTCTTTCCCTCTTGAGATCAATAGCGTAATAGATGTACCCTTATGTGCCAAGATATAATTCCTTACAGTATCCACCGACTTTGCTGGTATCATATTGCCCCCTTCAGAAAATCCACGTACCGTATCTCCCAGTTGAAGTCCCATGGATTTTGCCGGCGTATCATCAGCAACGTTCAATATCTGTACTGACGATCCTGCCGGTATGCCCTTAGAGGTGTCCACCTCTCTTGGAAAACCGACCATGGCAATAATAGTGAAGAGTACCCACGCCAGAACAAAGTTCATGACTACTCCCGCTGCCAGAACCTTTAACCTCTTCCATGTTGATTTGGAGGCAAAACTATCTGGATCGGTCGCACCAGAACCATCTTCTCCCTTGATGCGAACAAATCCTCCCAAGGGGATCCAATTCACAGAATAGATCGTATTGGCGAACTCTTTGTCAGGATTACCCCACACAAAATCCCATTTTCCAGTTTTTTCGTTCTTTACAAACCCCCCCACTCTCGGGGGAAAGCCAAACCCAAACTCATCCACACGCATACCATTTCGTCGCGCCGTAATAAAATGCCCCGCCTCATGCACAAAGACCAAGATGCTCAAAATAACCAAAAATAAGACAATAGTACCGATCATAGCAGTTACGTCAACAATTTAGTATTAACTCCCCAAAACTTCCAACGCCTTAAGCGCATAGTACTTTATCGGTGCATCGATATCCTTATCCGCAAGGAGTTCCTCCTTACTAAACCAGACACATCCACCGCTTTTTTCATGCGTTTCTGGCTCTATAATAACATCTGAATCGGAAAACGCAAAATAGATCATCGAAATATGTCTATGCGTATCGGATATTTTATGAACATTCAAAAAAATAGGTGGAACAAGCGATCGAAACTGGGAATTTAAGAAAGATTCAGGAACCGTTTCTTGATCCCCAGACCAGATCGTTATATCAAGTCCCACTTCTTCTTTTGCCTCACGAACAGCTGTTTCTTCTGGTGTCTCATGTGTTTCAATGTGCCCCCCAACCATAAGCCACATGCGGTACTTGTCGTGCATTCGTAATAGCACTCTATTCTTATGCACTACAAAAACATCTGCTGTAAAGTCGATCTCCCCTTCCTTTGTGTGAATATGTGGCATATGCTCCTTTTCTACTTTTTTTCTCCAACACCTTTTAATATCTCTTTTGCTCTTGCAAAGGTGAGTCGACCCAACGCCTGTTCATAAGAAAGCCATTCAGAATCCGTATGTTCGTGAGATATCGAGACACTTGATTGCGTCGTTTCGACAAGAAAGTAGATCACCCGCTTAAAAACAAATATGCCTCTCTTACCAACACGGACACGTTTCTCATACTCCGATCCCTTGGCGCGATAAAAATAAAAAGTGTCTTTCCGAAATCCAGGCACTACCGAGAGTGCCACCTGCGATATGCCCGTTTCTTCCTCGATCTCACGCAGTAGCGCCTCTTGCTCGTTCTCACCCCTCTCGATGTGACCCTTTACAAAGTCCCAGTGTCCGTGAGGATAACGAAGTAGCAAATACCGAGCACCGAAAGACGATCGGTATACAAGTACACAGCCCGCCGAAACCTCGAACGAAGGTCTGTACGCCCACAACAATTTAAATAGTTTGTTCATAACAACATCTGAATTTCCTTGCATGCCCATCTAAAGTAACCCGTTTTTCGCCATAGTGATCGTACATCCCGTATGATACGGAATGCAGGATCGCTCCAGCGCCATTTTAATAGCTGGCGATTCGGTCCCAGGATTTAGTATAACACGTTTCGGCTTCACTTCTTCAACCGATGTGATCATCGACAAAAATACCTCGGGTCGAACATACACCGACAAGACGTCGATCGGATCCTTTACATCATCAAGTGATGCCGAAACCGACAAGCCCTCGACCTCTTTGAGCAATGGGTGCACCGGAACAACATGAAAACCCTTCTCTTTAAGGATCTTGACCGCCTTATTGGAGTATCGCTCAGGGTTATTACTTGCACCAAGCACCACGATAGTTTGCATATGCAACGTTTAAAGATTAGCTATCTCATCAATAACCCTGCTCAATCCCGGAAGAAGTCTCAACTTTTGTATCTCCAAGAATGTCCCCCATTGATACTCAACACCCTCCCGATCCAGTTGGATCTTGTCGATATCCACCTCTACAAGCACTGGATGGACGATCCATGTTTTTTTGTATTTGGGTGCGTCTTGGTGAAATATCGCCCCAAAAGAGATCTTGCGGATATGTGTCCGAGAAATACCCAACTCCTCCCGAATCTCCTCCTCCACTTTTTGCTTAAGGCTTTTTTTGTCATCCAAAAATCCCGATACTCCATTCCAATATCCCGGATAAAAGTGCAGATCCTTACTTCGTCTGACCAATAACATCTTCCCCTTATATCGAACGACATAATTGATCACCGGTGCCCACCGGATATGAGCAAAATCCACTTGTCCAGGTTTTGGTTTGAATTCTTCCATATTACTCATGTATCTCGAAATACCGCTCTCCACTCTTCATCGCTTCAAGCACGATGCGTACAGGTTCAAAGAGTGGTTCCGGAAGATCTTCCAGGTCATACCAATCCACACTTGCGATCTTCTCCCTCTCCATTATCTTCGGCTCACCCCTCAAGATCTCTGCCACGAAGGAAATGTCAATGTAGTGTTTTCCATACTTCTGCATATTCGTGCATGAAGCAAAACGAACATTCTTGAGCTCTATTCCTAACTCTTCCATCGCTTCACGTTTGACTGTCTCGGTAGGAGTTTCACCGAATTCCACATGTCCTCCAGCAGTACCGTATGAACCCTCCCCATGAGAACCCTTTCGCTTAGCGAGAAGAACCTTCCCGTCCCGAACGATAACAGCACCCGCGCCTACCTGAATAATGTCATTACCCTTGGTCATACACATAATAGTTACTTGAGAATTTTTCGTTGTATAAGTTCCGGTATGATATGGTTTCGAATGATCTCACTTGCTTCTTGATTATGGACATCCTCGCGCCCCAACCAAGTAAGATCAACAATCTCAGAACTGGCTACCGGCACACCAATTATCGTCCCCGTATAGAGCTGTATATTCACGATCTTGTGAGTTTGTCCTGCTGCCGGCGCTTCGTACTCCCCAACAAATTCAAGACTAAAAACATCGATCCCACATGACAGTTCTTCTTGTATTTCTCGAACAAGTGATCCTTCTATCGTCTCCCCCCCTCGATACTACCACCCGGCATGATCCATTGTGTCGTCACACTTTCCGGAGATTTTCTGGTCACAAGGAATTTCGTTTTATCTTCATTAAAGATAAGTAGTGCGCTTTTGTTTATATCGGCCATAGAAACTTTTTTCAATTAGAAAACCCTTCCCCCTTTCGGGACACTCTTTTCCGGAACTAGAAGCGCCACATCCCCATTTTCATCGGGAAGACCCAATGTCAGCACTTCTGAAATGAACGGCCCGATCTGTTTTGATGGAAAGTTCACTACACCGACCACCATCTTTCCCACAAGATCATCTCTTGTATAGCGCTTTGTGACCTGAACAGAGGATCTTTTTACACCGATATGCTCGCCAAAATCGATCGTAAGTTTATAAGCTGGCTTTCGCGCTTCAGGAAATTCTTCTACTTTTATAATCTCCCCTACTCGTATATCCACCTTTTCAAAGTCATCGTACGTGATCATATGTACTGGCGTCTTTTATGTATATAATGCACCGCAAGCTCTGCACCCTTAACAGAAAGAATTTTGTGGTGATAGCTAAAGAATTTTTCTATCAGCTCTCTCTCAGATATTGCTACATCCTCCCACCACTGCTCAAGGTTTCTTTTGGATCCATCCACGGCAACAACCTTATCATCCCCGTCTTCTCGCATGATTATAGCAATTGGCTTGATTTCAACTTCCTGTCCAACCCTCAATTCAGCACCTGATAAGACCAGAACATCAACCTCATCACCATCACTGACATTCAGCGTCCCCGGAATGTATCCGTAATGAACCGGCATGATACCCTCATTGACAGGAATAACATCTCTCAGAGGCCCCAGATCAACGAACCCAGTCTTGTCCCTACTGAGATGTCTCCTTCTATCATCCCCTCTGGGAATCTCAATAACCGCCTTCATCTTATTTCCCATGGCATTTCTTATACTTCTTCCCTGACCCGCATGGACAAGGGTCATTTCGACCGATATGTTCCGCATGGATCGGCTTTTGTTTTGGTTGCTCTTTCTTCGCACTCTCTCCAGACCCCTGAGCAACCTGACCAGACCCCTGATCAAGCGCACCGAACTGTGCTGGTTGCCCTTCAGGACCGCTATACACTAACTGCGCCGGCTGTACAGCTAACTGTTGCACAGGTGCCTGAACCTGTTTCTCCATACGCATCAAGATCGAAACGATATTTCTGCGCACTGTGTCCATGAGTCCCGCAAACATCCCAAAGGCCTCTTTTTTATACTCCACGAGAGGATCGCGTTGAGCATACCCACGAAGTCCAATACCTTGACGCATATAGTCCATTTCATCAAGATGATTCATCCACATCTCATCGATCGTTCGAAGACCTACATACTTTTCCATTTGACGCACCGATTCAACTCCGATACTTTCTTCCTTCTTGTTGTATACGGCCTTGACGCGGTCAAAAATATATTCATGAACCTTCGTCCTTTTGTGCGCGTCGTCCATATGTGTATCTTCCCGCATTCGATTGATCTCTTCTTTCTCTTTCTCGGAAAATCCCGCAAAATTCATGTCTTCTACCAGTGCGTCAATATCCCACTCATATGGTTCTCCCACACAACGCGCGGACACGATCGTTTCCACCTCCTCTGACATCATATCCAACACGATCGGTTTTACGTTCGATTTCTCAACGAATTCCAAACGTTTCTTATATACCACTTCACGCTGCTTGTTCATGACATCATCGTATTCCAAGACGTGTTTTCTGATGTCAAAGTTGAATCCCTCGATACGTGTTTGCGCACTTTCGATGCTCTTAGAGATGATCCCATTCTGGATCGGCTGATCGTCAGGCAGTCCCAATGTGTCCATCATATTTTTGAGCTTGTCCCCACCGAATCGTCGCACAAGCTCATCTTCCAAAGAAATATAGAATTGCGACACACCCGGGTCCCCCTGTCGTCCGGCTCGTCCTCGTAACTGATTATCGATGCGCCGTGCCTCATGTCGTTCTGTTCCCAAAATAAACAGCCCTCCGGTCTCACGAACACCTTCACCAAGCTTGATATCGGTTCCGCGTCCTGCCATGTTCGTAGCGATCGTCACCGATCCTTTTTGTCCTGCATCAGAAATGATCTGCGCTTCACGTTCGTGATTCTTGGCATTCAGAACCTCATGACTTACTCCCTCACGCATAAGAAGTGCGCTAAGATATTCGGACTTTTCGATGGCGATCGTTCCCACCAGCACTGGCTGACCCTTTTCTTTCAGTTCTTTGATCCGCTCAGCGATCGCCTTGAACTTTCCCTCTTCTGTCTTGTAAATAATATCCGGAAGATCTTTGCGTATGGCCGGCTGATTAGTTGGGATCTCTACTACATCCAATTTATACACCTTTGCAAATTCCTCAGCGCTTGTGAGAGCCGTCCCTGTCATACCAGACAGCTTCTCGTACATACGAAAGAAGTTTTGGAATGTGATCGTAGCCAATGTCTTTGATTCTTTCTGCACTTGCACCCCTTCCTTTGCCTCCAATGCTTGATGTAGTCCTTCGCTATATCGACGTCCGGGCATGAGCCTTCCCGTAAAGTCATCCACAATTATGATCTGTCCATCCTTTACCACATAATCCCGATCGCGCTGAAAGATCACCTCTGCTTTAAGCGCCTGTTCCAAGTGATGTACATAACGAATATTTCCCGGACTGTACATATCCGCTATGCCCAACACTTTCTCGGCATGCGAAATCCCTTCATCGGTCAGTGCTACCGCCTTCATTTTTTCATCAACGGTATAATCAGCATCAACCTTCAAATGTCGTACCGCCGTAGAAAATTTCTTATAGAGATCCGTTGACTCACTGTCCGGTGCACTGATGATCAGTGGGGTACGCGCCTCATCGATCAATATCGAGTCCACCTCATCCACGATAGCAAAAGAAAATGGTCGTTGCACACGCTCTTCAGCACGGCTCACCATATTGTCACGAAGATAGTCAAAACCAAATTCATTGTTCGTTCCGTAGGTAACGTCAGCGCCGTATGCGTCTCGACGACTTACTGTGCGCAGATTTTCCTGTTCCACGCTCACCTCGTTCTTATCGATCACCTTTGGTTCATAGATAAAACCTCCATCGTGTAAAATGCACCCTGTAGAGAGTCCTAGAAAATGATACACCGAACCCATCCAATTGCAGTCACGCTTAGCCAAATAATCGTTCACTGTCACTACGTGCACACCCTTCCCGGTCAATGCATTCAAGTAGACCGCAAGCGTTGAGGTAAGCGTCTTTCCTTCCCCCGTCTTCATCTCAGCGATCGCCCCCCGATGAAGTACGATCCCTCCCAATATTTGTACATCGAAGTGTCGTTGCCCGATCACGCGCTGTGCCCCTTCACGGACCACCGCAAACGCCTCCGGCAAAATGTCATCCAAAGTCTCACCCTTTTTGATACGATCTCGAAACTCCTGTGTCTTACCCTGAAGCTGTTCATCAGTGAGTTTTTTTGTTTCCTCCTCAAGAGCATTCACCCTTTCAACGATCGGACGAATTTTGTTCACTTCACGATCGTTGGAACCAAATACTTTTGTAAAAAATTTCAACATAGCGATCCAAATAATTTAATGACCCTGTTTAAAAAACAAACATTGCCCATACTAGAAAAATACGGTTTCATAAACGATTCCCCATACTCTTGATAGAGTGAGCCATCACCATAATACCAACCATTCCCCCTAAAGTAAACCTTCAACAAGCCTCTACTATTGACAAGATTATGGATATATGCCACAGTATTCTGTTCTTTAACAAGAACCGGTGCCTCGACATTAGACCGAGGCTCAGTTAAACCCAAATAAAGGATCTCAAAATGGACATCCTGTCCCAACTCCTCGGACTGTTCCAAGAGATGGCGATTGCTGTTTTGATCGTCACCTTTAACTACGCTCTACAATTCGTGGCCCTAGCTGCAAGCCTAGGGATCCTCACCTGGATTTACAGCCAGACTGCGGGAAAAAAGGGGCTTACCCTCAAAGATACCAGGGGTGAGATCACGGGAATATTCATGGGGTCCCTTCCAAGATTTCTCTTCGGATTTTTGGTCCCATGGCTCCTACTACTCCACTTCACCCACAACGGGGAGGTGATGGGAACCACGGTCAACATGATCACTGCCACCGTGATCACGTTCTTTATGGGCCTCCCCGTTTCCGTCGGAAGCGCTCAGAAGGAGTGGCGGTGGATGCAGGAGCTTTCCACGATCGCGTTCTTTGCAGGCTCTGCCCTCCTCTGGGCCGTCCCCGTCAGAGCCTTACTCGCATAACCCCGCGGGGTGCGATGGATCAACGATCCGTCGCCCCCGCGCCCAAACCAAATATTTCGCTCACAAAGCGATTTTTTATTTTCTCAAAAAGGTGCCTTAGAAGGCACCTTTTAAAGACTTTGATACATCTCACCCGCAACGACCTCCAAAACATCCGCTAAAACCTCGCTCCCTCATCAACCGTTAACCTTTTTTTAACCGATCGACCTCCCCGCTCCTCCAGATCCGCCACTCTCTTACGATTCTCCCGTATCTGCACTTGCAATTTCTCCTCAACCTTATCAATTGCCTCTTCAGTGCTTTCAGCTCTATCTTCTTTTGCGCGAAAAACATCTTTTCCCGATCGAATCATTACTTCCACAGAAAATCGCTCTCTTTTATCCTGACCGATCTCCACGTTTGCCTCCACGAGACCCTCCGTCAAAGCCTTTCCTGCCGCCTGAACCTTTTTTTCAACGTACCCACGAGTCTCCGCATCCACCTCCACTCCTCGTAAAAATGTAAAATGTACCATCATATGTGTTTTACTAGAAATTATTCCTACCTGCTGTTAATACGCACATCCGAGATAAAATATTTCTTTCAATACAACAGCCACTGCGGTCTTTTTTTAAGCGCAATCAACAACTCCACCGTCAAAATCCAACACACCGAACCTCTCGTTCAAGTTCTACATTATATTTGTCGCGAACTTGTTGTTTTATAAAGCTTTCCAATGTCACCACGTCTTCTGCTGTGGCGTTTTCAACATTGAGAATATAGTTTGGATGCTCACGACTCACCATTGCTCCTCCGATCTTTTTCCCTCGAAGTCCAGCTTTATCAATGATCCACCCAGCTGGCACCTTGTTCTCTCTCGATGCTGTTCCTGACTCTTTCTCAAATTCCTTTCGCAGCATATCATCTTCGATCACGGGATTTACAAAATAGGATCCCGCACTCTTGACATCCTGGGTTTGCTTAGCATTGCGTTGTGCGATCGTATCCCCCATGATCGCCAACAATTCTGTATCCTTCCCCTCTTCCAAAGAAACTTCCACCTGAGCAATGACCCACTCCGGATTCGTCTTAAAATAACTTTTCCGATATCCAAACTCACACTGTCCATGAAGAAACCTTCTTTCTTCCACTGTTTCAAGGTGAACAGCTGTGACACTTGCCACAACATTTTTCATTTCCGTTCCAAAGGCACCAGCGTTTCCATAAGCTGCTCCTCCAATGGTCCCGGGAATCCCAGCCATACGTTCCATTCCAGCAAGCGCATTTTTTTGAGCTGTTTGTACCACCATCATAAGCGGACACCCCGCAAACGCTGTTATCATATTTCCAACCACGATCGGCGTCGTTTCAACAAGTCGAATGACCAGCCCAGGATAACCTGAATCAGAAATAAGAACATTGCTTCCTCCACCAAGAATATATACCTCCTGTTTCTGTTCTCGCGCCCAATGCAAAGCCTCCTTAAGCTCTTCAGTATCCGAGGCCTCAAAATAATACCGCGCTGGTCCACCGATCTTAAAAGTGGTGTACGGCGCTAAAGGTATGTTTTCTTGTATAGTGATCATAGTAAAATTATACCAAAACCAGGAAAAGCAAGCAAGTTGACAACTCTCCTTAAGGCAAAAACTTTCAAGGGGGCTGGATACTACCAACCCCCTCTCCCCCAACTCGTGACGACATCCTAATCGTCACCCACATCCGCACCAATAAGCTCTTCATGGTCCGGCGTTCCATCGTCACCCCCCGGGATGAAGGGTCCTTGAGCCCCCCGACAACAGGGCTTGATCACCAACCGAACGTCTATCCTGGGATCAGAGATCTCCACAGGGAAGTTACTCGGGTCACTCGGATCGTACATGGCTATACTCCACTCGTTTTGGGTATACTATTCATACAAAAAAACTCGCCTTTTGGCAAGTCTTCATCCCCACTCCCGCTCTCACCAACCATCTCCCATTACTTGTCCATTACCCTTTATCCACCCACAATCCCTTCTCCTTGATCAGATCCTCCAAAGCATCAATAGCTTCCGCTTCAGGAACGCCACGTCGGACAAGTTCTTTTTTGAAGTATAAGCTCACCTGTCCCGGTGCACCTCCCACATACCCAAAGTCAGCATCCGCCATCTCTCCCAGACCATTGACAATACATCCCATAATTGCGATGCGCACCCCTTTAAGATGTCCCATTCGTTCTTTGATCTTATTTGTCACCTCCTCAATGTTGTACAGCGTTCGCCCACACGACGGACATGAGATAAATTCCGTTTTGGTGATCCGCCTGCGTGTTGCCTGCAAGATACTATAACATACCGATATCTCTCTTTCTGGATCCTCGGTCAACGATACGCGTAATGTATCCCCCACCCCTTCCAATAACAACGTTCCAATACCGATCGTCGACTTGGCACGTCCATCCTCTGCATTACCCGCTTCCGTTACTCCCAAATGTATTGGATAGTCCATCCCTTCATCATCCAGCTTTTGCACCAAGAGTCGGTTTGCCTCGATCATAATAAGCGGATCCGACGCCTTCATTGCCACCACGATCTCGTCGTAATGATTTTTATGAAAGATGCGCAGATATTCCATCGCACTTTCCACCATCCCTTCCGGAGTATCACCATAACGACTTAATATTCGATCCGAAAGAGATCCGTGATTAGCGCCTATACGGATCGATTTACCAGAATCCTTTGCCGCTTGAATAAATGGCAGAAGCTGTTCCTCGATCCGAGCAAGCTCTCTTTCATACGATCCTGTTTCGTATTCTAATTTTTTGAAAAGTTTTGTATCAAGAAGATTCCCGGGATTAAGGCGCACCTTATCCGCCCACTTGAGCGCCTCAAAAGCAGCTGGGGGCGAAAAATGCACATCAGCAATAAGAGGAATAGAGACAGCATATTTCTTCTTGAGTTGCTGACGAATGTCCTCAAGTGCCCGAGCATGTTTTGGCGACTGAGTGGTCAAACGGATCAACTCTGAACCGGCATCCACGCACCGTTTGATCTGCTCTACGGTTGCCTCAATATCAAGCGTATCGGTGTTGGTCATGGTCTGCACTCGGATCGGTTCATCTCCGCCAATGCCAACATCACCCACCATCACTACACGAGTTTTTCTTCTTGGCTTTGTCGCCGAGATACTTTCATGCATAGCGTTATTCCTTCTCCTTTTCAAGTTCTTTAGATCCATCTGGTCGATCAGTGTTCTTTTCCGGTAGAGTATTCGGAAGGTCCGTCCTAACTTCAGAAAACGGGGATGTATTACTTACCACGTTTTGTGTTCCATCCTGCTGCTGACCCATTACCGCTGATTGATGATCATCCTTTTTAAGATTCAGGATCGCCAATACAATAAAAATGATCGTTCGGAAATAAGGAATGATTATCGCCAACCAAAAGAAAACGACGGAGAGAGCCTGTGGCACCGTAATAAGATACATACTCGCGACATAGGACTGTTTGTAACTATACGAAAGATTGTTGACCCGCGCGATAATCCACACGATAAGTGCGGCAAATATCAGGTACATCATCACCCCGATAGTAAATCCTATAAAGATCGCGAGAGGAACACCTACAAAAGCAACTCCAAAACCCACTTTCTTAATAGCTCCTATACCCTTATCAACAGTTCCGTCAACCCAAGAACGATCGATCACCATATTCACTTCTTTCGGAATTTCATAGATCTTCAGCGTTCCGGAGTCATCTCGAAATCCGATACTACTCTCGCCTACTAACGTTACCGTCTTGTACTCCTTAAGCGCCTCCAACGTGATCGGGTACTCCGTATCGATAACTGCTAGGTAATTCAAATCACCCTCTTTGTCCTTTATATTTCCGCTCACTGGCAAAGGAATAGCATACGGTTGCTCCTGGTTGATCGAGATCTTTCCATTCACGATCGTTACAACTAGATCGTCCGGGTAAAATGACTTAGCATCACGCATCATTTCATCAAACTTTCCACCAAAAAGGAATATCCCTAAATACGTCAATATGACCAATGAGACCATTGCCGAAAGCAACAGAATATATCTTATAAAGAACGAAAATCCTTGAGAAAATGACTGTTTTGAAACTTCCCGATAAAACTCAGGATCATGCACGCTCCTTTTGAGTGATTGCCAAAATAACATAAACTTTTCTTTTAAAAATTACCTCCCCTTTAAAATACCTCTTTTAAAACAAAAAATCAATGATTATGAAATATTGCCTTAACCAGACAAGTATCAGTATTACTGCTTCTCTCTTCTAATGATGTTTAGATACACCGTACCACCCCTTGCCAGATCCTTAACAAAAAACGCGAATCCCGCCCTGCACCACCTAACGAGGAGAAATCCCTATGCACACGTTGCCAACGTTCTATTGTTACTTTGTCTCACCAGATCCGTGTCACAAAAGACAAGCATGTCTCCTCTTAAGAGCATCAGACAAAGAAACTCCTGCGGAATGCTTCAAACAGGACGGATCCTTTCTGGTAAAGTTTTGTCTTCCAAGCATTCTCGTCGAGGGCACGGCGGATGTCACTTTTGTTCCAGGGAAAAAGAAAAGTGATCGAGCTTTTAACCTCCCCTGTAGCGAAAATAGCGTACTTCGCTGGCGATTCATTAGTCGCAGGCGTTCCGACCGATCCTGGTACTACATCGTACCCTATAACACCGATTTGGCCACAGCGATCGGAAACACGCTCCTCATGGTGGATGAGAAAGAATTTCGCGAAGAATATTGTGGCTTTCGCGGAGAATTTCGAAGACTTATTTGAATATGCCCTTCGAGAATGTTCCGCCCCCACTCGACGCCCATACCAGACGTCGAGTTAGCTTTTTCAGAAAAGTTTTTTAATCACCGGTGTGAAAACCTATCGTCCTTTCTGACTCAGTAGGTGACTGAGAAATGGAAAGAACACCAAACTTCTCTTCGTACTTCTTGAGATTCTCCGCCATCGCCCCAACCATGCGCTTGAAGTGTCCCGGAGACACGATCACCCGACTACTGAGTATCCCCGTCGGTGGAAACACATTCAGAAAATCGAGTACGAACTCTTCCTTTGTGTGTTGAATATTTGCCACATTAGAATACTCCCCTTTAAGCGCTTCGTCGGATGCTTTGATCTGCATCTGCCCACCAGCGTTCTGTTTTTCGTTGTTCATACTTTTATTTATAGATTATTTATTTATCACCTTCCAAAACATCATTGATAAATTCGATCTTCCGTCGATAATACTCTCGAATACTCAACCCATTCCCAGATTCTTTCAGTATTCGATACTGCTCAAGCACATCAGTGTTCTCTCTTAAAAAGTTTTCAAACGTCAGCATTCTCTTCCAGTCATCACTCTCTTGATTTATAGGAAAAATATCGATTCGCTTCCCATTTTCCACAAAAGAAAATCGCGCCCTTTTGTAAGAATAGTGACTTTTGGGCTCCCCTAGAAAATTCGTTAATTTCAATACTAACTCATCAAAGTATCTTGATGCGACAGGAACGTACACATCAATCTCGTCTTGCCCAGAAATACCCAGGCTTGATGCCCCATGATGCTCAATAGAATACTCGCTACCGATCAATTTCTCTATTTTTATCCGAACATCTTCAAATATTCTTTCCACCTCCTTATCATACGGAACAACACAAATCGTATCAATATCCGAAAGATGATCGATCCATTTTTTTTGGTCAGGTGTAATCATAACTATTTATATTTTTGAATGCAGATATTCCGAAACTATAACGAACCATTCAAGACTCGTTGTCCATTTTGTAGTATCGACCTTTATAGATCTGCGAATTTCCTCGGTACTCATCCACCTTACCTCCTGCACCTCTCCATCGTTAAAAACCATATTTGATACCTCTTCTTGCACTTCAAGATAATATACTTTCTGAAATTCTCGGTTAGGGAAATCATCCCAACTCATCCAGTCTCCCTCAATAAGATCATATATCCTTGCGTCCACTCCTATCTCCTCCATGAGCTCAGTCTCAACGCTTTCGTGAAGCGTCTTTCCAGACTGAACGTGTCCTCCAAAGCGCGTATCCCACTTATTCGGACTGTGGTCTTTATGTGGTGACCGGAGGTGCACTAAAAATTCAATACCATCCCTGTCCTTACTTCTCCGAAAAACATACATATGCACCACCCGATGCCAAAGCCCCTCGCTATGCACCCTCTTTCTTGAAACCACTTCTCCGGTAGGGTTATTGTTTTTATCAACGACATCCAGGAATTCTTCTTGTTGTTGGGACATACGGTTCATCTGCACAATAATATTTTACTTACTCATCCACCCCCGCATATTTTCTACTGCGCTCTCTACCACCAAGATATTCTCCGGCGTCTTCATTTGTTCTTGTGTATACCGCATAATTGGACGTACGGACTCGACCTTTTTCCCAAATTTCGAAAGCATCCAATCATATCGTGGAAACATCCATTGATGGAAATGGTGGTCGGTATCTTCATTCTGAAAGAAGTAAACCGTTTCAATACCTAATGCTTCACGCATACCCCTTTCGCAACCGAACTAGCGTCTCTATATATTCCAAACGTTCCTCGTTTTTTTCAGTATTCATACAACCCAAACACTCCATCTTACATTCCCCCCGCATATAATTCTCAACAGTTTGCATATCAAATATTACAATATGTATGGTCCTTTAGGCAGACCTATTATAACACAAAAGGCGGGGTTGCCCCCGCCCTTTCGATCGTCTTACTTCTTCTCTGTCTCTGCGTCCTTCGGACCCTTGTCGTCGGTCGTTTGCTGTTGGTCATTTGTCGCCTGCCCTGAGCTTGTCGAAGGGTCCCCTGTCGCTTGACCCTGTGGGGCACCCTGCTCCGGCTGAGACGCCTTATAGAGCTTCTCTCCGATCTTCTGCGCTTCGGTAGAGAGTTCCTCCGTTGCCTTCTTGATCGCTTCAGGGTCACTCCCATCTTTCACCTGTTTTAACGCCTCAAGTTTCTCCAAGACCGGCTTTCGCTCATCGTCAGTGATCTTGTCTCCGGCATCTTTGAGC
Organism: Minisyncoccia bacterium; assembly: GCA_041738235.1. Lineage (GTDB taxonomy): Bacteria > Patescibacteriota > Minisyncoccia > Moranbacterales > JBGSQF01. The sequence continues at coordinate 63,793 of JBGSQF010000013.1, read as the reverse complement.
GCTTTTTCGGTCGTATAAGCGAGTGTGTCTGCCATATTCTTCACCTCGATCATCTCCTTCTTTTTCTTGTCCTCTTCGGCGTGTGCTTCAGCATCCTTTTTCATTCGCTCGATCTCATCCTTGGAAAGACCGCTGGATGCTTCGATACGGATCGACTGGGTTTTTCCCGTCGCCTTGTCCTGCGCCTTCACGCTCAGAATCCCGTTCGCATCGATATCGAACGACACTTCGATCTGAGGAATACCTCTTGGTGAAGGGGGAATACCATCAAGAATGAATCGTCCGAGAGACTTGTTGTCCGATGCTTGCGCACGTTCTCCCTGCACCACATGGATCTCAACGCTCGGCTGATTGTCCGCGGCAGTAGAAAATACCTGTGATTTCGTTGCGGGGATCGTGGTGTTCTTGTCGATGAGCGGCGTTGCTACTCCTCCCAATGTCTCGATACCGAGGGTCAAAGGAGTTACGTCAAGAAGCAACACATCCTTCACATCTCCCTGCATTACACCTCCTTGAATGGCCGCACCAATGGCCACCACTTCGTCAGGGTTTACCGTTGCATTTGGTTTCTTGCCAAAGAACGCCTCTACCTTCTTGATCACGAGTGGCATACGGGTCATTCCTCCCACAAGCACCACTTGCTCGATGTCCTTGGCTTCGATCTTAGCGTCTCGAAGCGCCTCTTTCATCGGCTCCAAGGTCTTGTCCACGAGATCTCCCACGAGCTCTTCAAGTTTGGAACGGGTGATCTTCATGACCAAGTGTTTCGGACCATCAGCACCAGAGGTGATAAAAGGCTGGTTGATCTCCGTTTCCATAGCAGTCGAAAGTTCGATCTTTGCCTTTTCCGCAGATTCTTTAATGCGCTGAAGCGCCAAAGGATCTTTGCTGAGGTCAATTCCTTCCTGTTTCTTGAATTCGTCCAAAACCCAAGAGATAACTCGCTGATCAAAGTCATCTCCTCCGAGGTGCGTATCTCCATGCGTCGCCTTCACTTCGATCGTGTCACTTGTCACTTCAAGGATAGAGATATCAAATGTTCCTCCTCCAAGGTCGTATACGGCGATCTGCTCGTCCTTGTTCTTATCAAATCCATAGGCAAGCGCAGCAGCCGTCGGTTCGTTGATCACACGCTTTACCTTGAGTCCCGCGATCTCTCCTGCTTCTTTGGTCGCTTTTCGTTGTGCATCATCAAAGTATGCCGGGACGGTAATGATCGCTTCATCGATCTTTTCTCCCAACTTCTCTTCCGCATCACTCTTAAGCTTCTGAAGTACCATGGCACTGATCTCCTGCGGCGAGTACTCTTTGCCACCCATAACCACCTTCACTCCACTCCCCGACTGCACCACCTTGAACGGGAACAGGTCCAAGTCACGCTTTACCTCTGGATCATCCCACGAACGACCGATCAGACGCTTGACGGAGAACAACGTATTCTCCGGATTGGTCACCGCCTGACGCTTAGCGAGAAGTCCCACTAAACGCTCATTGTTCTTGCTCATCGCAATAACCGAAGGCGTAGTACGATTACCTTCTTTATTCTCCACGATTTCCGGCTTTCCGCCGATGACCACGGCCATGGCCGAGTTGGTCGTACCGAGGTCGATACCTAAGATCTTACCCATATGTTTATTATAAATAATTACTTGTTATACATTCCCACTTACTGAACCGATAGAAACTCCAGCTTTTCTGTTATCTTCTTCTTTAGGTCTTCTATGTCTCTATACTCCACAAATTCCTGACTCACGAACTTGAGCGATCCAGAAACATGCGAACCCGATCTGTAGAAACAAACGATCTGCTTTCCCAACATACTTGCCCATCCGAGCTCAATGCCCAACCCCGTCGCAGGAAAACTCACCTCCGAAAATACCACATCACTTGTCTTAATGATCTCTCTTGAATTCACCGCATCTTCTCCCTCGTGAGGAAAGATAAATTCATATTTCTCGTTCAGTTCACTTTCCCGTATCGGCAGGTACAGTTCCCGCTTAAAATCTAACTCCTTCGAATGACAAAAATATATCTTCATATTTAATTCTTAGTTTTATTTCATCCCCCCGTTTGCTACTCCACGATCCATGTGAAGTAGCATCAGGGGAATGGAACTACTTCCCTTCCACCTTGACCGCGATCTTCTTCGGCTTCGCCTCTTCTGCCTTGGGAAGTGTGATCTTGAGAACACCCTTCTCATAGACCGCTGCTGTCTCTTCGCCCTTAACTTTCATCGGAAGTACTACCGACCTTGAGAATAATCCTTTGCGGATCTCCTTGTGATAGTAGTCCTCACGCTTCACTTCTTTCTTTTCCTCGGTCTCACCCCATACCGTGAGCACATCATTCTCGACAGACACGTTCACCTTCTCCGGATCAATATCCGGAAGCGAAACCTTCACAACAACATTATCCCCTTCCTGATACACATCCATAGCCGGCGCAAAACCCCCGCTCAGGAAGTCGTTGTCGAAGAATTGGTCGACATCCAACATAGGATGCCATTGCATAAGTCCTCTGCGCATATTTGTCACCCCCTTTCTCAATAAATTAACTTTTTACCCAACTTTACGATCAAAATTCCTCTCTACACAACTATCACTCTCGCCGCTCGAACCACCCGTTCTCCTCGTTTGTATCCCTTCACCAGAACCTGCTTTATCTTCTCCGCATTATTCTTTTCCTTATCCGCTATTTCCTGTTGCTCGTCATCCTCATCCTCATCTTTCTCCTCCTCATCACCTGCCACTTTCTGGTCTTTGTTTGTTTCAGCTACTGCTTCATGCACACGTGGATCGAATGTGTCCCCCTCTTTCGTCACGATCTCCTCAATGCCCATTTCTTGCAGAACTTGCTCCAACTGTTTTTGAATATACATGATCCCCTGTACCCAACCGCTTTCCTTCTGGTCATCCGGGATGTGATCGGTCGAAGCGTGGAAATTATCTACCACAGGAAGTAATCGATAGGCAAAATCCTCCACCGCCCGCCCTGCCATATCTCGCTCCAAATTCATCTTGCTTTTCTTGTAATTCTCAAACTCCGCTACCGCACGCTTCCAGTTATCCATCGAACTCTTTCGTTCCACATACTCTCGATAAGCAAGGACTGTTTCACGAACATTACCTCCAAGGTCGAGCGCAAGGGCCTCACCGACCGAAAACCATCCGTGATCACCGTCATATTCATCATTCAGCTCTATTTCACTTTCATCACCAGAATACCTCAGAACCAGATCGCAAAGAACAAACCGTTTATTTTTATATGCCGCCTCCGGACGATCACGAAACTCACTGAAGTGCAGCTGGGACTCGATCTCTACCTGCATCCCTGTTTCTTCTCTTATTTCCCGAATGGCTGCCTCTTCAATGCTTTCATTCGCTTCAACCTTCCCCCCCGGAAAAATATATTTATTGCCAAATTTCTGTCCCTTGGCGAGAAATATCTTATCATCTTTGTTCACAATGATGCCCCCAGAAAATATCTGTACCTCGGCAAAGTTTCGACGATGCTCATGGCTCATTTTCTTTTTTTCCATGTCACTAATATTACGAAATTAGTACTACCGCCCCGCTAGAAAGTATCACTATGACAACCCCGGAAGAACTCAGTAACCGCTTTACGTAATCGATCAATGATTTGTTCTTCGCATACTCCATACGCTTTGGGCCAATAAGGGCTATCACTCCGCGATCACCCCCCTTGGATGTGTACGGCGACACCACCATTGAATACCCCGATATCTCGCTAATAGGATTCTCCTTTCCGATAAATATCCGCGTTTCCCCATCCTTCACCCTATCAAGCAATACATCCAATTTTTCATCAATAAGATCCAACACCTCCGCCAATCGACATACTTCATCAATATCCCCTCGTTCTGTCGCCTGCTCAAGCAGATGAGGAAGCCCAAACTCATAAAACTCTTCTTTGTTCTTCGACACCACACCAGAAAGTCCAACACCGCCCGATAGTGCAGAAAGGAGTTTCGCCGTCGTTCGTGCAAGTCGTACATTCTTAGCCCGAAGCTGCAAAAGTTCCTTCTGAAGGGATTGTTGCTCATCCAGAGAAAGCTCCCGATCCTCCATCACCTCTTCCACAAAGTATCGATACCCCTCGTCCGTCGGAATACGTCCTGAGCTGATATGGGGTTGATAAAGATACCCTTCATCCTCCAGCTCAGCCATGTCATTTCGGATCGTGGCACTACTGACGTCCGGAAGATATTTCTGCACCAAAACCCCAGACCCTACCGGCAAAGCTGTTTCCGTGTATTCCTTCACTACTGCCGCAAGAATGTGTTTCTGTCGCTCATTCATAACGTGGTCAAGATTGAAAATTGAGTTATTATATCCCGCACCTCGATCATTACACACTCATTATAATTCCACTTTTAGCACTCGTCAAGTCCGAGTGCTAACTCTACCAATTACTACTTATATTAAGAGATTTTCTTTCACTTATAGAAAGTCCCCCTACATACAGATTCACCGTCAGTTCTTCCATAAAACCACAAACTTGACAGTCTTTGTTATTCTCGACATCATAAAGAATCCGTTGCAACTGCACGGATCACAGAATCCCTACAAACACCGGAGGATTTTCCATGTCAGCACGAATCGTTGGGTTCTTGCTTTTCTTGGCAACCAGCTTCGCCAATGTTGCCACTGCGGAGATACCTCTCTGTCCGGGGAAACCATTCATGAGTCATGGGATATTTCTCTGCTATCCCACCACATACAAAGCCAAATATGAAGGCGTGATCCCCGATGAATGCTTCAAAGAGGCTGAAGAGAATGGATCCTCGAGATGCGTCCTTGCAGAAAACGCAATCCCAATCCCTTGGTCGGTTAGCTTCTCCGAAAACATCTCGAGAGATGTTTTGGAGATCACGATCGAAGGATCTTCTACCGTGGTCAAGAGGATCTCGGAAGAAGAAGTCCGGTCCAACTGGGGGTATTGGCTACTTTGCCTCATTATCGCCACTACAGGGATGGTGGTTGGGGAAATGGGGTCACCACATCCAAACCCAAAAGGCGCATTCCCGGCTTACCTTGGAGCTATGGGGTGTTGGATGGGTCTCATCTATGGCTTCATCCTTGGAGGACTGCTTCTGACGATCCTGGGGATCCTACTCTGCCCCAAACAAATAAAACCTCCTCTGCCACGCATAGGGCGATAAAACATCGCTCACATCCGAGAAAGACACGGAATAAACCGGCTATCGCAACACGAGCCGGTTTTGTCATTTGAAAAAATACCAAAAACTTCACAATCGACAATTTCTATGCTACACTTTATGTGCTTTTTACTACCAACTGCGGAATAGTCCGCTGGAGGACGTCTTGAAAAAGAATCGGGTCCCCCGGAGGACCATTCCCAGAAACGGAATACCTGTCTGGCTTGGAGCAAGTTTACTCCTTGCCGTGGCGCAATTCGTCCCACCGCTCCTTGGTGGGACATGGATCATGGTGGTCTTCTTCGCTGGAGGTAGCGTCATAACTGCCATCATCCACGAGAACACCCAATAAACACCGATATAAGGAGAAGACTCACATACGACAAGGAAATAGGTCGAAATGCCCGCGCACATTTCGACCTTCGTCATTTATAGAAACAAAAGGACAGGGAATAAACCCTGTCCTTTTGTTATTCATTCAAATCACCACTTACCTACTCCATTAGAGTCTTCCTCTAAGCTTTTCCGCCTGCAAGATCCTGGCAATGGCCAGCACATAGCTTGCGGAACGAACAGAGATCTTTTCCTCTTGCTGAACTTTTTTGATCGCAGTGTAGACCGATACCATCTTCTCTCTCAAGCGATCATCCACCTCTTGTTCCGTCCAATAAAAGTTTTGCATGTTCTGCGCCCACTCAAAATAGCTCACGATCACCCCTCCCGCATTGGCCAAAATGTCAGGAATGATCTCAATACCTTTCTTGTCTAATATCTCTTCCGCATCACTCATAACAGGCGCATTTGCTACCTCAAGGATCTTCTTGGCCTTCACACGACCAGCATTTTCCTTGGTGATCACCCCTCCCAAAGCAGCAGGAACCAACAGATCGACATCAAGAGCCAAAAGTTCTTCATTGGTGATCATACTTCCCTCAGAAACGACCTTCTCAAAGCCGGATTTCGTGCCTTTATTCGCAACGATGGCTTCTATATTGAGTCCCTTCTCATTATAAATACCACCAGAAGCATCGCTCACCGCCACCACACGGAATCCCGCTTGATGTAAGAATTTAGCAAGATTTCCCCCAGCGTTCCCAAATCCTTGAATAGCCACAGTTGCTCCCTTTATGTCACCAAACATTTCATTGATGATAAAAAAGGCACCACGCGCCGTGGACGTATCACGCCCAAGACTTCCTCCCAAAATGATCGGCTTCCCCGTGATCATTCCTGGGGCACTGTGTCCAACGATCTGTTCATATTCGTCCAACATCCACGCCATCACTCGCGCGTCGGTGTTCACATCCGGAGCTGGAATGTCTTTTTCGGGTCCAAAGATATTACGCATTTCCTTAACATATCCACGTGAAACACGCTCAAGTTCCCCTTCACTCAGATTGGTTGGGTCGATCTTGATACCTCCTTTAGCTCCCCCATAAGGAAGACCCATAAGAGCGGTTTTGAGTGACATAAGAAATGCCAATTCGCTCACCTCTTCCTGATCCACCGATTCATGCATCCGTATTCCTCCTTTTGTTGGTCCAATGGCGTCGTTATATTGCACACGAAAAGCGCTCACCAAGCGGATCGATCCATTATCCATACGCACAGGATAATTTACTGCCGTTACCCTTCGAGGATTTTTGAGAATAAAAAGGTCCTTGGAACTTAGTGATTTCAATTGCTTTACTTTCTCCAACCATAAATTACATTTCTGACACATATTGAGCTCATCTTTTCCAAACATACATTTGTCTTTATGAATAAAATTGCTTATACTGTACTTATAAGATCACTGCAAACAGTATCACTCTATTCTATACTGTGACACTCCGTTTGACAATACATACGCACAGTCCCCTATTTTTATTTCTATGACTCGCGTCTTCTTCCACTGGGAAACAAAAGAGTATTCAAAAAAAGAAAAAACAAAACGCTGGTACCTCATAGCAATGCTGTTTTTGGCTGTCATCATTTTCTACGCCCTTTTTACAAACAGCCCCATAATGGCAATAACCTTTATCCTTATAGGCGTTGTTGGTTACCTTCTGATCGAGAAAGATCCTCCCCTGATGACATTCATGATAACCGAAGATGGCATCCGCGTGGGAAATGAGCTCTACCCCTACGAAAACATCAACTCCTTTTGGATCTTCTATGAACCGGGAGGAAAGCAATATATCAGCCTCCACACCCAAGCAGAGATCCTGCCGTATGTGAAGATACCTCTCGGAGACATGGACCCGGTCATCATTCGAGAGCAACTTCTCAAAAGTCTCCCAGAAAAAAAACACGAAGAGGGCATCATTGACATATTGGGGGATCTCTTCTAGTCTACATTTGTCATATTCGCGCTCGTAGCTCAGTGGATAGAGCGTCTGGTTGCGGTCCAGAAGGTCGCAGGTCCGATTCCTGCCGAGCGCACATTCTTTTCCAGTCCAAGAGAGAACGTCCTTATGAAACTACTCTCCCTGTTTATTGGAACAGGTTGCATTGCTTCCAGTATCATGGGTTTTCTTATCCATGGCCCAATAACCGGAACGATCTTCCTTGCCATCGGAGTAGCCTTTTTGCCGCTTTCTTTCCCCGCGCGAAAGAAAAGACTCTAAGGAATATCTTCCCCATTGGTCCCACAAAGAACATCTTCTACGTGGGACCATCCAATATCATTATCTGACCACTCTAAAACCCCCTTTCGGGGGTTTTCATTTCCAACGCTCATCAAGGATCATTATTCCTCCACTACAGCGATCACATCTTCCGCTTTCACCAAAAGATACTCCTTCTTTCCTTCCTTGATAATATCATCCTCACCGTAATACCCTTTGTAAATGATCGTCTCACCCTTCTTTACCAAGACCTTCTTCCCTTCTCCAATCGCAACAACCTTTCCCTGTTTGGCCCGTTCCTGCGAAGCGCTGTCAGGAAGGTAAAGCCCCGTTTCAGTTTTCTTTTCGACCTTTTTTTGCTCAACAAGCACATAGTCCCCAATGGGACGAATTCCTATTTTTGCCATATTCGTTTCTTTACAAATTAATCTTTACGCACTGTGCTCCCAGTATAAAAAATTAGCAGAGTATAGTCAAGAGTGCTAAATAGATCTTTTACAACCATTTAAAAAACGGGGGTGTCACAAAGGCAATTGCCTCGGTACTACACCTCCCGTTTTTTTGCGCGTCCCTGCGCAGGGTTCCTACCAGCCGTATCGGCGGAGATATCTTCCTCCGCCACCATAGCGGTAGGATTCGGACTGACGTCCGATCTCCACCGCCTCCCGGTCAGCCTGACGTTCCGCAGCCTGCTGCTGCCGGAACGCCTCGTCCCGAGCGTTCTCAGCGCATATAAGTCTACGCCGAGTGTCGTACGGGTACGCCGTCCAGCAGGCGTCTCCCACCCCTCCATAGGGTGCATAGGCGACTCCTCCTTGAGGGACGGATCCCGGAGGCGGACTGTTCCACCCCGCCCCGGCACCAAGGACGGCACCGATCTTAGCGCCGTCCCTGGCACCCCCAGATCCTCCTAAGACGGACCCCACGAGGGCTCCGCCCGCGGCACCCACCAAAGCGCCGATCCCCGCCTGCCCAGCGCGTTGCTGAGCATAATCAGTCGCGCACCCGTTCAACAGGGTGGCGACCAGGATCAGAGAAATCAAAGAAAAAGAAAAGGACTTGTTCATCGCATGCTCCAATGTTGTGGATTTACCTTACGCCCAGGGATGGGCGAACTTAGGCGCTTGTGAGAGCGCTTTTTGGATTCAGAAGAATACTCCTTTTCCCAAAAAACGCCCTCAGATCCACATTGTTAAAGTTCTATTTTGACCTTCTATTATATCACAAATGAGTGTTATTGTCAATACTCTATTCGCACCAAAAAAGCGGGTCTTCCCGCCTTTTAAACGATCCTTATTATCCTGAAGTAGTCTATTCCCCCTGCTTCTCTCCCATCTTTTCTATCGCCCAAGAAGCAACCGAGAGCAGCAAAGCTCCTACCATGGCCGACCAGAAATCCTGCACATAGAATCCTTTCACAAAAAGCGAAAGAACCCAAAACATAAATCCATTTATCACCAACGTAAAGAGTCCTAGGGTGAGCAGTGTAATAGGAAGCGTCAAAAGAATAAGGATAGGCTTGAGCAAAACATTGACCACGCCCCAGAAGAAAGCCAGTATGAGTGCCGTCACTCCACTAGCGATCGCTATGCCCGGAACAAAATAGGCTATTAGATAGAACGCTAGCGCCATCAAGATCCAACGAAAGAAGATGTTCATACAGATATTTTATTTTTTAGTCCTTCCCATTAAACAACACCAAAAACCTTTTTCATGATATTCTTTTTAAAATCCTCGAATTCATCGATATGAAGGTACATTGCCATTAAAATAAAGATACCTACACCGGCACCACCAGAAAATACCAACTGAGCAAAGACCTCCCAAAAGGTACTTAAGTTGGTCACCGTCCCCCAAAAGCTCTTCATGCCTTGTGCCACCAGACCCGCTACCAATGAAGCTGCCGAGAGCCTCAAGAGAAATTGTACGATATTTTCTCGACTCGAATAACTCACCCATTTTCTTAAAAAGAACATCATGAGAGACATCTGCACGATCGCGGCAACCGTGAATGCGATAGCAAGACCATACACACCGTACTCTCTAATAAGCGCAAGAGCCAGAAATACATTCACCCCCTCCGAGAACAGAGATATGAAGAATGGCGTTTTAGTGTTTTGCAGAGAGTAAAAGGATCTTGCCAAAAGAGGCAACAAGCTTTGCGCAAACAAACTTACTGCGAGGATCCCCAACACTCCAAAAGTAAGAACGGTGTCTTCCCAGTCGAAATGTCCTGATCCTAGTACCACTCGAACGATCTGTGCACGAAGAACAAGCATAAGCACTGTGATCGGGATCACAAAAAAGAGGATTCGCCGGAGCGTCCGATAGAAGGTGTGAGAAAATCCATCGTGATCCTTCTTGGCCGACAATGTACTGAGTCGCGGAAATACAGCCGTAGCAAATGATATTCCAAAAAGCGCCAATGGAATGCTCTGTAAATTATTGGCGAAGTTAAAGATCGCTAAACTTCCGGCAGTCAGTGTTGAAGCAAAGATAGTTATTACAAACAAATTGATCTGATTGGCAGCAACTGTAAGCGTACGGGGAATCATAAGACCAACGATCCTTCGGACCGATTCATCCTTCCAGAATGAAAACTTTTGCCAAAAAAAAGTAAAACCGATGTTTCTTGCTGAGACCATCTGTGCCATAAAATGCATCACCGATCCGATGGCAACGCCCCACGCCAAACCCTTGATCCCCCAAAATTGCACTCCCACCGTTGCTCCAAGAATAATACCCACATTGTAAAAAAGTGGCGCAACCGAATATGCCCAAAAGCATCTTCGCGACACAAGCACTCCACCCAATACCGCACTCGCTCCAAGGAATAAAGGACTCAAAAACATAATACGCGCAAACTCCACGACCATTTGTTGCTTACCGGCGTCAAACCCAGGCGCAATAAGCGGGACGATCCATGGTAGGAACACGATACCAAATACGGAAAGAATAAGCATCGCCACTACTAAAAGAGTAAGCACTGAGGATGCCAGCTCCCATGCACGTTTCTCGTCGGAACGCTCCATCACCTCAGTAAATACGGGTATGAACGCAGCGCTGAGCGCGCCTAGAACCAGTAAACTATACAAAAGGTCTGGCACTCGGAAAGCTGCATAATACACATCCAAAACGTCCCCCGCACCAAATTGTGATGCAAGGATCCTATCGCGCACCAAACCCAACAAACGGCTCGCTATGCCAAAAATAGCCAGAACGAATGCCGCTCCCGCTACTGATTCCATGGGGCTATTTCTCGATTGTATTTTTCTCCGAACAAAAGAAAAAACGGCAAGAAGCGCTTTGTACATTATAGTAAGAAGTAGTTGAAAAAAATAAAAATTCCTTCGAAAAAGATCACGGTCAGCTCATTCAGAATCGCATTAAAATACTACAAGAAAAAGGTTCTTCCGTCAATCAAATTCCCCACCACATGCTGTAAACAAAATACTCCGCAAGCATCAATCATTACTCCGTGTCGAACACATATCCCTGAAAGAGATCCGTTGCCAGTAACCCCTCGTACGATGTAGACCCCGAACTCGTTTCCACACTTGAGGGAGATAGCCAATTGATCTTCCAGTATTTTGGATACGATATTGTGGCAAAGAAATTACTCGGCAAAGAACCCGACTGCTTCTGCGTAAGCAGAGAATATGGGATCTCCTTTTGATCTTTCTGCTGCATCACCTGAAATGGGAGCCTATACACATATTCGACAGTAACCGACTCCTTCGGACTCACATATACCCAATTACCAAAAACCGTTTTTCCAGACTCTTCGAATATTTGTGTACCACTGTTCTGATCGATATGAAGCGTTGATTCGATCTGATCCACTAGCTCATCGTGCTGAAATCCCAGAGCATTGTAGTCAAGCGGATCTTTTACGACTTCCCGTGTCTGTCCCTTGACCGAAATAAGTTGCGATCCTTTTGGGACATACAACCGCATATAATCAGCATTTACTGCATTCCACCACTCATACGGTGTATCCCCACCATTATGTTTTCGCGTCACGGTCACTGTATCAACAACAGAACCATCCTCTTGTATATCCGCATGGTGTCGAACTGTCTGCTCAATAACGCCGTCCGTTTTAAATCCATTGACGTTACTATTTACAACGCTCAAAAAATCGTTAGAAGTTTCTTTAAGCTCGCCCGACCAGCCAAGATCCTTATACATCTTTTGTAATGCCTCATTTCGAGAGTACAACAAAATATGTTTCTCACTGAGAGAAGAATGTAATGCCTCAACAATATGCGCCACCAACTCCGGATCTTTCATGTTCATTATTCTGTCCAGCAGGATTGGAGCAAGGTCACCCAGAATCTTCTTTGGTTTATTCTCCTCTTTGTCGTAATCTACCTCCACCTTATATTGAAGTTTTTCTATAACATTATCTGCGTTTATAGTTACGTCGTATTCCGGAAGATATACCGGACCAGTGGCCTCTAGCAACCGTTGCAAAACCACTGGCGTGATGGTGATAACACCATCTACTGTTGGACCACCTGTTTTTTCGTAAAAGAATATTGCTTTTTCCGCTGAAGTTGGGAAGTCCGCAAACCAATTACTATCATGTAGGCTCCATGCTGCACTCACCTTGCGAATAGGTTGCGGAGGGACGATATCCACCTTCAACTGTCCGTCAGGATCAAATATCCCATTAATAAAGAATTTCCGTATTTCACCATCTTTCATATCCAATATCCCATAACTTCCAATAAATCCCCCTGTAGCACGAGCCTCTTGATTGTTCTGAAAAAGAAAGAGGTACTTCCTCGGACCATTTCCTCCCAAAACATCAGTAAATGCGGGGGCGTTGGCGTGAACAACATCCAATCCTGCGAGAAGTACTGGAAGTGTTTGTTTGAGTTGTGCAAAGCGATCTCTTTTATCTTCCGGGATATCTGAAAGACGCACCTTCTGCAATGCCTCTTGGGCCGCCATAAGTTCATCACGTGCCTGATTTGAGAGGTCAACGCTTCTTTTAAATAAATCCAGAAGAGAAAGTTTCTCTACTGAAGAATCTCTCACGGTCGATGCGGTCTCAACGATCTCTGTCATATATTTTCCGGCAAGCGCAAGATGCTCACCGGCTTGCAAGGCATTTTTTCCAGATGATATCTTAGAAAGAATAGGTATAGGTGCTGGAATATCGGAAAGAAGTCCAGCCCATGAAGATATCTCATGAGAAGCGGATCCAAACAACTCTGATGCCTGTTCGAATTGCTGACTCGATGCAGAAAAATCCTGTTTTTTCAAAGAATCAATTGCCGAAAGGGTCCCACTCATACCCTGGTCGCTCACGCCCAATACCGACCCCTGCAAATCAATACCGCGCATCACATAAGACAGTGTACCAAATCCCAATAACAGCATACCTCCTAACATTGCATACGTATATGCAAATTTTGGGAAGTGAAACCATTTCAGAGAGAGTGCCTTTCCAAATAGGGAGGAAACGCCCCTATTCCCCTGAGGAGCATTTTTGGGGAAAGTGAGTTGATCTTGGCTGCTGTCCCATTGTAAACTCCCAATAGAATCATCTCTGTGCTGTAATTCCAACAGCTCCTGACTTTCCGCAAAGACCCTTGGTTCAGGGACCCCCGCCTCTTCTGTGAGTGCCTCAGGAACTTCAACCACGTCAACTCTCTCAGTCGCCCGATCCTCCTCAACTGGAACATACTGTTCAACGGACTGTGGAAGAACCTCCTCAGAAGGTACGAGCTCTTGCACGTACGACGACAAAGTGCTCTCGTTCTCAACAACAGGCGTTATATCCTTTTCCAGATCCCATTGCTTTGGAAAAGTAACATTTTCCTTGTCTGCTATAGCTGGCTGGATAACCTCTTGAAACGATAGTGGGACTTCTTTTTTGTTCTCGAGATATGGCAACTCTTGTTCTTGTGTCGACACCTGTTCTTTTATTTCCTCTACTTGGGGAGTGGGAACTCTGTTCACATTGACCGGAACAATCTCCTCACGGAATGTTTTTATTGACTCCCTCTGATCCGCCATCGGACGTGGCGGCCGAATGTCCGAAAAATTTAGATGCGATCGATCCTTTTTCAACATCCAAGAAGGAACTTCTGGCCTTTCTCGTTCTTGACGAACAAACGGTCGAGATGCTCTCGAGAAAGAAACCTCTTCTACAAATTCCGAACGGTCTTGTTTCTCGACAGTGTTAGTTTCCCCTGATCTGATCTGAGCGTCCACTCGTCTTTCAGCGGGAGGAACTATCTGATCTGTGTCCTCACCATAAGGAGAGCCAAAATAACGAGATTCATCTTCCTCATCTTCTTCAGAAACACCAAAAAAAACCAACTTCTCCTGCGAAGAAAGATCGTCCTGGACCCCATCAAATTCATTTATTGGCGTTGTGTTTTTCTTTGATCTCATTAAAACAAGTTTTTATTCTTTGAAAAAATAGCTTTTATCCAGATTCAACAGCAGTACTTCTATACAGACTGGTAGACTTCCTGGGTATCCTGAGCAAGTCTTGTCCATGAAAATTCTTTCACACGACGGTATCCCTTCTCCACCAGATCTGCACGAAGCTTCTCATCACCCGAAAGCAAAACAAGCTTTTTGGTCATATCTTCAATATCCTCTGGATCAAAATACAATGCCGCAGAACCCAAAACTTCCGGAAGAGCGGCTCTCGAAGCAGCCACCACTGGTGTACCCAAGGCCATCGCCTCAAATGGAGGTAAACCAAATCCCTCGTAAAGAGAAGGAAACACATACGCCATCGCCCCTCGGTATAAACATTCAAGATCCCCATCAGAAACTTCTCCCGTAAAAATAACACGCTGGATCGATCGTCTCTCTACATAACGCTGGAGTCGCTCATAGAAATAATCTTTTTTCCCAACTAAAACCAGTATTATTTGTGTATCGTTGATCCTCTGAAACGCCTCAAGAAGTCGTTCCAGGTTCTTATGCGGGTATGCATTCCCCACATAAAGAAAATACTTACTTAGTATACCATATTCTGAGACGAATGGGCGAGGATCATATTTCGTATTTTCTACATTCCCTTTCTCTCGGATATCCGTTGCTGCTTGATACGTCACGATCATCTTTTCTTTTTCTATATGGAAGTTACTTGATATGTCATCCCGAGTATATTGAGACACCGTAATGATACGTCTTGCACGACTCAAGGCGCTCCACAAGATGATCCGATACATAAGATACTTCATCCAATAACCAAGAACGGATCGTGTTGTAGATCGGATCGTCGGAAAATGAAAAAGAATAAGATCATGCACGGTAAGTACAAATGACCTAGTATAAAAAAGTGGGACATTAAAATGAGTAAAATGTACTACATCACAGCGATATTTCAATAAGATTCGAGGAAAAAGCAGTTGCTCTTTCCATGAATACCAAGGAACATCTGCGAGAACCTTGTGAAAATTTGGATTCTGGGGGTTATACACATCAAAATTTTCAGAACGCAAAAAAATGAAATACGTATTCTCTGTATCCATCTTTTCCAAATGAGTGATCAATTGTTGTGTGTACCGGCCTAACCCTTTCCCAAGAGTCCCATAAAACCGTGCATCAATACCAATTCGCATATTAAAAGATAAACATATCAATTCTCTCTCATAATACCCTTTTTATAACTTTCCCACAAACAAGAAATCATGATATACTTCCTCTTACTTATTTCTTAATATAAAAATATGCAAGATCTCCAATCGCTGTTTTCCAGAATGCAAGAACTCAATACCGAACAACGCTCGATCCGAAAAGAATATAAAGATTTCCTCGCTCACGATTCAGAATACCAAAAACTCATAGAAGAGATGCAAGAAAAGCGTGAACAAAAAAAACTCATCGAAACACACGCACAGGAACAAATGGGAACACGCTACCATCGATTCGAAGAGCTACGAGACGAGATCACCGACCTCAAACAAATGATCTCCGATATCGCTATGACCACACTCATGAAAGGAGAATCGATCGAGATCTCCGACGAATACAATACCCTCTACGAACCACAGTTCTCCGTCACCTTTAAAAAGACTGGGGCAAAAAAGATCGAAGCAGAAGAGGAATAGTCACAAAACCATAGGATATTCTAAAAAAGATGGCGAGGGGGAAGATTCCCCTCGCCTATTTTTTGAAATGAGCACCTCCGCAATAGACGCCCTTATGGATCCTTTGGCCTCGGTTGAGGCTGAGGCTCCGGTTCTCTTGGTTGTTTCTTGCGTGGCCAAGAGTCCATCCATTCACACTTCTTCATTGCCTTCCTCCACATCATCGGTGACGATAAAAGCAAAACACCCTCTCGCTGAGAGGGTGTTTTGTAAAGTCGTAGAATACACAACCAACTCAAGACGCAACAAAACATCCTCTCATGAGAATATCATTGCGCCACCAACTATTTTGTATAAAACCATCCATAACAGTTACTTTATTCGATCTCAAGGATCTCAAAATCCGTTTTCCCTGAAGGTGTCTCTACGATCACGTTATCCCCTTTCTCCTTCCCCATAAACGCACGCCCCATAGGAGATTGATCGGATATCTTCCCCTTGGCAGGGTCTACCTCATTCGTCCCAACGATCTCAAATTTCATGACGTTATTTCCTGTTCGTATAGAAACACAAGATCCAAATTGCACTTTGTTCGATCCTCCTTTTTTTTCCGCCACACGAGCGTTCTTCACAAGGATCTCCAATTCGGTAATGCGTGATTCGTTTTCTCCTTGTCGCTGCCGCGCAGCAGAATATTCAGCGTTCTCACTCAGATCCCCCTGTTCCTTTGCCTCCTTTATAGCATGCGCGATCTCTTGTCGCACTGTCGTTCTTCGGGACTCTAGTTCCTCCTGGATCTTTTTAAGCCCGTCCTCTGTAAGCCATGTTACCATATTTTCTGATTTTAGAGCAATAAATTCACATATAACCCCATTTTTTCTCACAATAAAGAGAATACTACTCCTAAATGAACGATCTGTCAATCACCCCCTACTTATCCTGTGAGAAATACCAATCAAGAACCTCATGCGTAATAGGGACGGCATTATACGTATCTTCTTTGGCTTGACCCTCTATCATAACCACCAAAACGATCTTCGCATCCTGATAGGGAGCAAATGATTCAAACCAACCGTGAGTTTTTTCCTCCGTACCGAACTGTGCCGTTCCTGTCTTCCCCGCAACTTCCACTGGCAGATCTTTCAACTGCTGTGCTGTCCCCTCCGTCACCGTCAAGCGCATTCCCTCTCGAACCACCCCAAGTGCATGGGCAGAAACAAAATTCTCCCGACGGACCTTGGAAGGAAAAGACTCCACGCTCCCTGACGCATCCCGCATTTGTGACACGATCTTCGGTTGATATAAAGTTCCACCATTAGCAATAACTGCCATCGCCGAAGCCATTTGAAGCGGAGTTGCCAACACAAATCCCTGCCCAATAGCGGCATGATAACTGTCCCCCACATACCATTGTTCGCCTATCGTCTCTTTTTTCCATGCCTCATCTGGCACAACTCCCGATGCCTCCGAGGGAAGATCTATACCTGTTTTTTCCCCCAATCCAAAAAGATCATCATATTTTTTCATAAGATCCATTCCGAGACCGGCAACATCACCATATCCCCCCCCAATCGTATAAAAAAATACATCGCTCGATACAGCTATGGCATGACGAATATCCGTGAATCCATGGGCTTTCCAATCACCAAATGCGAAGCTTCCAACACTGATTCCTCCACGACTTTCGATCTGTTTATTTTCCGAGATAATGTTCTCGTCCAATGCCGCCACCGCCACAATTGGTTTTATGGTCGATCCGGGTGGATAGACCCCAGAAATGGCACGATTGAACATTGGTCTATGAGGATCACCCGTAATAAGCGAATAACCTTCTCGGTCGACTCCGTTCGCAAATACGTTGTTATCAAAAGATGGAAAACTTACTAAAGCCAAAACCTCCCCATTTCTCGGGTCAAGCGCTACCGCGGCACCACTATGAAGATCTGATTTCTCTAACTCTTGAGACATTGCATCAAATAATTTTTTCTGTAACCCTCCGTCAATGCTCAATACAAGGTCATCCCCCGGGATAGGTTCAAGCGAGGAGATCTCTTTCTGAACCCGACCGAAAGCGTCTACCTCTAATCGTCTTGCACCAGGTGTTCCACGAAGACCATCCTCGTAGGATCGCTCCAGACCCTGTCGTCCGATCGAATCGTTAAGTGTGTATGTTGGGTGTTGTTCCAATTCATCAACACTGATTCTTCCCTCATACCCAATAATATGCGAGAATATAGCACTTTCCTCGTACTGTCTTTTCACCGACTGCTGCACAAAAATGCCCGGAAAATGATCCTGTCTTTCTAGAAAGCGCAGAACTTCTTCTCGTGAAGCATTTTTCTTGAGGACCACTTGTGGCTGACGACTCTTCTTCATATCATCAAATGATCCGCGAATATCCTCCTCTGAAATGGAAAATAGCGAGGATGTCTCTTGAACCAAACTACCAAGCGCACCACTTTCCGACGGAAGGTACGATGCTATGGCAACAATATCGGTCGAGGGCACATTTTGAGCCAAAACTTTTCCCGATCGGTCATATATCTTTCCACGAGGTGCCGGAAGGGCGTACTCTCTTGTTTTATTGTTCATCGCCTTTTCTACATAATACTTTCCATGAACAACGTTAAGATCGTAGAGCTTCCCAACAAACACTAAAAACAGCACAAAAACGATCCCCCAGGCGATCTTTGTATTACTCCTATTCAGAGCAGGACGGAGTCGTGAAGCTTCTTTTTCTCCAAGTGTGAGAAGGCCATCATCGATCTCTGACCCATCCTGAATGTGAACACGATATTTTCTAAACATATTTCTTTGGTTGAACCCTACGTTTATAGTAAGACAAGAATGTTTCAACGCCATCCAAAACACGATAACTCAAAAAGAATAACGCGGCGTTCACAAGGATAAGAAGTCCTTGCATAACGACACTTCCATGCATTATCCAAGTCATAATGAGTGACCCCCCCTCCTTCACTCCCCAAAATAATACCACTGCAAGAATTTCCATACAAACAGAGAATATTACAACACCAAAAAATGGCACCAATATCCAGAGCGGATGCCTTATAAAAAATCGCTTAGACAGAAAACTTGACGCATATGCAGCCACTACGAACATGAAAATAGAAAAACCCAAGGGACGAAAAAGCACCATATCAGCAAGAACACCTGCAAGCATCACCCAACCGATCGATTCCGTAAATCCCAGCAAGAGTGACCACGCCACAACAAGCATGAGAGTAACATTAGGTGATATGAGCGACCCCCCAAAATATCCGGAGAGAACCATATCCAAACATATCGCTATCGTAATGATGCCTATCCGAAGAAATACACCCATAGCACATGCCTCAACGAATAATAGAAACAGTTCGAATAGCAAAGAAATCTATCGGCGAAAGGATCGTTGCCTGCTGAAACAAACCGTCAGGAGATGTTCCCACTTCACTAATAGTCCCAACAAGAAGTCCGGGAGGATATTGCTCACCCCATTCTGAAGTAACTACCGTATCGCCCTTACGAATGCTTTCCGTCTGAAGAACAGAGTCTAGAAGAATACCCAAACCAAACTTCCCACGAACCACGCCTCTCGCTTGTGTTTCAACAGTATGTACATTAAAAACACTTTTTGGATGCGTAATAAGACTCACTCGTGACGTTGATGTCAACACCTCTTCAACCATGCCTACAAGCACGTTCTCCCCGGAAACGACGGTCATCCCTGATGCGATCCCATCACGACTACCCTTATTGATAATAAGCCAATCTCCTACTCCTCGAGAATCATACCCCACCACCAAAGCTGTTGCCACATGATCTGGATGACGCAAGGCGACACCGATCTCTTGACGAAGTTGGTCGTTTTCCTTCTGCATGTCCTCAAGTTCTGCCACACGACTTTGCAAACGGATCGCTTCTGAGGTTAATCGGGCGTTCTCCTGCTTGAGAGATCCAATACTGACCACCGAATGCCCGACATCAGAAAGCACCACGCGTAAGTACTGAAAGACAATGGCTATTGGCTCAACAGCGACCCATAAAATATCTCGAACCGGGGTCAATAATCTTGATGGGTTCCACCACAACAAAAACGCACAAAGAAGCACAACACTTCCAGCCTCTATTATCTTTCTTTTCCAAAAAGAAGGTTGCATAAACACCTACAAAAGCGACTTCTCGATCTCATTCTCAACAAGCACATCTCGAAGAGTATCCAAATTTTCTAAAACCACCCCCGTACCACGCACTACTGCGGTCAATGGATCCTCCATCATTCGCACTGGTATTTCTGTTTCGTTCGCAACATGCTTATCCAATCCTCGCACCAAACTCCCTCCGCCCGCAAGAATGATGCCTTTCTGCATGATATCAGCAAGAAGTTCTGGTGGAGTTTCCTCAATAATGGTCCTGATATTATTAACAATGATCCTGATCGAATGAGATAACGCCTCACGGATCTGTGTATCGGTCACATGCACTTCTTTTGGTATCCCCGTTACCAGGTCCCGACCACGAACCGGCATCTCAAGAACCTGTTTTAAAGGATGCGCGCTCCCGATCATGATCTTTACGTCTTCAGCTGTTTTTTCTCCAATTAATAAGTTAAATTCATCACGCATATAGCGAATAATATCTTCATTCATTTCATCTCCGGCGATACGAAGCGACCGAGCAACTACAACTCCTCCCAAGGAAATAACAGCGATCTCCGAAGTACCTCCTCCAATATCCACGATCATGTTCCCTGCGGGGTCAGTAACAGGGAGTTTTGCTCCAATAGCTGCTGCCATTGGCTCATCGATCAAATAAGCTTCTCGAGCACCCGCACTCACAGCAGCATCGATCACCGCACGCTTTTCCACCTCTGTCACACCTGAAGGAATTCCAATAAGAACACGTGGACGAGGTAAAAGAGAAAATGATTCAGCGTGCACCTTTTCAATAAAATATCGAAGCATCTGTTCCGTAACCTCAAAATCACTGATCACACCATCCACCAATGGACGCGTAGCCACAATATGACTCGGGGTTTTCCCAACCATCTTTTTTGCTTCTTTTCCAATAGCCAAGATCTGTCCGGTACGTTTGTTTACAGCGACCACCGAAGGTTCATTAATAACGATCCCTCGTCCTTTTACATACACAAGAGTGTTGGCCGTTCCTAGGTCAATTCCAATATCTTTAGAAAGATTACCAAAAAATGCCCCTGTTACCTTTCGGAACAGGTTTTTAGAAAGATTTATCATTGTTTTTCTGTTTATACGAGCTTTTTCATCTTACAGGAAAGAAGGTTAAAGGTCAAAGAGGTAGAAATAAAGAGTCATCAACCCCCTTTCTGTATGGAAAAAAATGCCAAGCAAGTTTTACTCGATCTTCTCACTCTTGTCTCATTGCCACGACCGGTTCGATCTTCGAAGCCCGCCACGCGGGGTACACTCCAAAGAAAAGACCTGTCCCCACAGAAAATGCCACAGCAATGCCGATCGTCTGCAGCGTAATTCCAGACGGAAGCACAAAACCGAATTGACCTGCCACAAATAGAAGTCCGAAGAGAATAAGTACCCCCAAGGCAATACCGATCAACCCTCCAAATCCCGAGATCACGATCGATTCGATCAAGAACTGTTTCATAATATCTTGTGGTCTAGCTCCAAGCGCCTTTCGAAGGCCAATTTCTGAAAGTCGCTCTTCAAGAGCCACGAACATAACATTCATGATCCCCACTCCACCTACGATCAACGAAATTGACGCTACAGAAAGAAGCAAAATATTAACAGCATTGAACACTTGTTTAATAAGATCTTGCGCCTCCTGTATCGTCATAACTTCAAAATCATCAAAGTTTGGGTCATCAATATTATGTTCATCGCGCAAAATATGGCGAATGCTCTCTGCCGTATCGTTGATCTTTGCTTCATCTTTAACAGCTACCGTGATCGCAATAAGATGATCAATACCCAAGATCATACTTTGCGTGGTCTTGAGTGGCATATAGATCATATCATCAAAGTTAAAACCTAATGAGCTCCCTCGTTTCTCCAGAACGCCAATCACCGTATAGCTCTGACCTTTGATCTTGACCTTTTCTCCCACTGCCCGCCTATCCCCAAAGAAAGTCTCTTTGACCTCAGATCCGAGTACGATCTTTCGTGCCGCACCATCTTCATCCTCTGCCGAATAAAAGACCCCCTCTGCTATCTTGACATTTTTATCCACATCCGTAATTCCAGGAGTAGCCCCCCATATCATCACCTGTTTTCGCTCACTCTCACGCTGCATCAGTGCCTGTCCAATAACACTTGCATAGTATGCCGAAACATTTGATAACTGAGCAATACGTTCTGCATCACGCACCTTCATGGTCGTAACGTCCCCCATACCAATTGCTTGATTGGTACTCCTGTCCTTGGCTGATGTTCCTGATGGGACCCGCACCTCCACCTGGATCGTATTCGAACCGTAACTTCCCACTTCATCAAGCACATATTCCTTCACACTCCCTCCCGCACTAAGTACAATAATGATCGCCGCAATGGAAATCACAATTCCGATAAGCGTCACAAGTGTCCGAACAAAGTTCGTTCTCAAATTCCGAAAAGAAAGTTGTATAGCAAGAAAGATGGATCGCATAACAAATTTATACCCAATTTATTTTATAGACTTTTGATCTTGTAACCTTGTAAACTCATTCATACCGAAGAGCCTCTGTTGGACTGATACGAGCACCAAAACGTGCCGGATAGAGTCCTGCGAGAATACCGATCAAGATGGAAATACCAACGGCGATCATCAGAGAAGTTGGCGTGATCAGAAACGTCCACGTATACCCGAGATGCTGAATAATAATTGCTGTCAAAAAGGTTATCGCAATACCAAATACAATGCCAAAGAAAGACCCCACCAAAGAGACAAAGACGGATTCGGCGATCACTTGAAATACAATATCTCTATTCATAGCCCCGATCGCCTTTCGAAGCCCGATCTCACGAATACGCCGCTGTAGAGAGATGAACATGATATTCATGATACCGATCCCTCCCACTACCAACGAAATTGATGCAACCGAAACCAAAAAATATTTTAAAATATCCGTAACATTTGTTAAAATACCTAAAGCAGTATCAAAACTTCGCACACTAAAATCTTCTTCGCTATCATACGCAATATCATGACGGTCACGTAAAAGTGCTCGGATATCTTCTTTCGTTTGCGTGAGATTCTTTTCATCATCCACCTTACTTCGAATATACGTCAGATAGTTTTTCCCAAATAGCACATTCTGTGCTGTAAGCAAAGGAACGAATACATTTACATCAGGGTTGGAAAAAGCAGCCGATCCACGCTCTTTCATCACTCCGATCACCCTAAAATTCAGGTCTTTGATCCGCACAGTTTTACCAATAGGATTCACTGATCCAAATAGGTCCTTGGCACGCGTACTTCCCAACACCGCAATCCTGCTCTGCCCAGCATCCTCTTCAGAAGAAAAGAAACGCCCACTTTCAACTTGAGCATTCTCTACATTGATCATATCGGCACTCACTCCTATGACCGTAGTTTGATAACTCTGATCGCGATAACGGACTAATGCACTTCCCTGAGAATATCCTGCCGCATAATCCAAATGTGGAACATTGCTCTTCTTTCGTATCGCCAAAAGATCATCATTTATGAGTGTCGTTGTTACAATACCAAATGCTACCGCTGGAGGCCCATCTTCCTTAGAGGCTCCAGGGATAACCACCACAAGATTTGATCCAACATTTCTCACTTGATCCAAGATCAATGACTGGACACTATTTCCTACCGACATGACAATAATGACCGAGGCGATCCCAATGATAATACCCAGGATGGTCAAGAAAGTTCTTCCTTTCGAGGAAAATAGATTTTGAGCGGCAAGCCGTAGGATAATAAAGAGGCGATTGAACATAAGAACTGAGATCTTTAAACAAAACGCTACTTTGTATTTTGGGTAATCTCTCCTGGATAAAAACAGTTGATCTTGAAATTGTGGAAGCTCTCCGTATTATGATTCCAACCTATTTTATAAGTGGTTCCCACCATGATCGATTCTCCAAGTACCAACTGATCGTTTGATCCAACCCCTCTGAAAGGGTGACGCTCGGCTTCCACCCGAGCTTACTCTTTATTTTGGTGTAATCAATATCATATCGAAAATCATGTCCCGGTCGATCTTTCACAAACTCGATCATTTCCTCACCTTTTCCAAGACGATCCAGAATTATTCTGACAATCTCAAGGTTTGTTGGTTGATTATCCCCTCCCACGCAATAGGTTTCGCCAACCATCCCTTTCTCGAGTATCATATCAATAGCCCGACAGTGATCCGTAACATACAACCAATCGCGAATCTGCTCTCCTTTTCCATATACTGGAACCTTTCTTTCACGAAGAACATTCGTGATCGCCAATGGAATAAGCTTCTCTGGAAAATGATACGGCCCATAATTGTTCGAACAATTCGAAATAGTAACAGGAAATCCATATGTATCACGATATGCCCGAACAAGATGGTCCGATCCTGCCTTTGATGCTGAATAGGGACTATGTGGAGCATACGGGGTATGTTCATCAAATGCCTTATCCCCAGGTTTAAGCGCCCCAAAAACTTCATCAGTTGAAACATGATGAAAACGCTTCACGCCTGCCTCGCGAGCCTCATCAAGAAGGATTTGCGTGCCCAATACATTTGTACGAACAAATGCACCCGGATCAGCGATCGAACGGTCCACGTGTGATTCGGCAGCAAAATGCACTACCATATCCACTCCCTGCATCACACCTTTTACCCTCTCACGATCACAGATATCTCCATGAACAAAAGTATAATGCGCATTCCCTTCCCATTTTGAAACATTCGCTGAATTTCCAGCATACGTCAGTAAGTCCAAATTCACCACGTCCCATTCTAAATGACGTTCAAGGATATAATGAATGAAATTAGATCCAATGAACCCACATCCACCCGTTACCAATACGCGCATACAATTTATTTTATGAATCTCTTTTCTATTGTTACCAACAAGGCTGAAGCAATGAATATCGAGGAATACGTTCCAGCGATAATTCCCACAAAGAGCGCGAGTGAAAAATAAAATATACTTGGACCACCAAAAAGAATAATCGCCAAGAGAACCACTAACACGGTCATAGAAGTATTTAAGGATCGCGCCAAGGTCTCATTGACGGATCGATTGACCACCATCTCAAAATCCTCTTGTCGCCCATGTCTAAAAATATTCTCTCGAACACGATCATAGACGACGATCGTATCATTGATCGAATACCCCAAAATAGTGAGGAGGGCCGCAATAAATGGCACATCCACCTCCACTCCCCAAAAATGTCCAAGAACCGCAAAGACTCCCAATGTAATGGCAATATCGTGAACTAAAGCCACTAGCGCTCCAGCACCATACAACCACGAAGAAACAGGTCGAGAAACCTTTCGAAACGACCATGCAATATACAGCGCGATACCAATGACAGCCGCGATCACCGCTTGCATTGATTTACTGCGCATTTCCCCAGAGATCACTCCACCAACTGTTTTGGTATCAACGATCTGGGCCCCCTGGTCCTGCGACTGCAATGCGTCCAATACCGTATCACTTCCTCCTCCCTCTACCACACCATATTGGACAAGAATGTTTCCACTCTTCAATGTCTGAATTGAAAGTCCTGGAAAATTCTTAGCTGTAAGATCCTCGCGCAGTTTATCAATAGAAACAACCCCTTCTTTTGAAGCGCTCACTTCCAGCGTCGTTCCTCCCTGAAAGTCAATACCAAAACGAAGCCCCCACACAAAAAGAGCCACAACGCTCACTAGGACCAATGTTCCGGAAAATATATACGTATAGATCCGATTTTGAATGATGTTTTTCATATAAGCTTCAGACTTTATCGATTCTTAACTTCTCGATCCTGAACTCCCTTTCCCAGAAAAAGAAATGTAAATTTCTCCAACTTTTCCAGTGGTAGCGCTAGAAGAATAACGCGCGTCACGAACATTGCCGAGAACATCGACACGATCACTCCCAACATCAAGACCAAAGCAAATCCTTGAACAAATCCAGTGCCCACGCCGATCAGGATAAGGGAAGTAAGAATTGTTGAAAGGTTACTATCTCGAATGCTCGTCCATGCCCGCTTGAACCCTTCTTGCGTCGACTGCCGAATTCCTTTCCCTGATTGCAACTCTTCTTTCATTCGCTCAAAGATCAAAATATTGGCGTCAATAGCCATTCCCACAGACAAAATAAATCCCGCTATTCCAGAAAGGGTCAGTGTGATCTGTGTTTGCGCCCCACCCAGTCCTGTAAGTTTGAACAATGTGATAATAAAAAGTGAGTATAACACCAAGGCAAATCCTGCGATCACTCCCGGAAGGCGATAGTATACCATCACAAAAAGTATTACCGCTATAAGCCCCATAAGGCCTGCCTTAACACTCGCGACCAACTCCTCATGACCCAAAGAAGGACTAATGATATCCTCCCCCACGAGCTCCAAAGGAACCGGTAATGCTCCTTCGTTGAGACGCCTTGCCAACTCCTTGGCTTGGTCAAGTGTATATTTTCCAGTGATCTGAGCTTGCCCACCCGCGATCACATCATTCACGGTCGGAGCCGTCACCAGTTCTCCATCAATAAATATCGCCAATGGCTTTCCGACATTGCGACGTGTGACCTCTTCAAACATTTTTGCTCCCTCGTCATTGAATTGCATCGACACCATCGGTTCAGAAAGTCCATATTGTTGTTGAGCAAAGTTTGCCGTTGCCGACTTAAGATATTGCCCTGTAAGTCCTGTCTTTGTATATGCCAACTCCGGAATATCAGAAAGTTGCATCTTGCGAAAAGGAATATATTTTGCGTGAACCTGTTTTTCTATTCCATCACCAGGACCATCAACCACTTCTTCTGTCCCAGACTTTACAAAACGCTCTTCTTCCTTCTTGAGAATAAACCATCCAGAATCCGTTTCCACCAATTCTGGGTAGACAGCACCGACCGCCAGGTCCTTTTCAAAAAGCACAGCATCGAATTCTGGTAAGAGTTTCCCCTTTGAAACAAATCCCAGATCCCCAGCAGTAGCCTCAACTGCATTTGGATCAGGACTTGAAGACTTGATCAACTCCGAAAAATCATCTCCGGCAAGAGCCTTCTGAAGAGTATCCTCCGCGTTCTTTTTGGAACTTGCATTCAATTGATCAATGATCTTTTGTCCTTCGGGATTTTCTGCGGGCATTTCTCGAAATTCAAGAAGTGGCGCATCTTTTATCTTATCTTTTGCATCACGGACATCACTCACTCCCGGGATCTCCACAATAATACGATGTGAAGTTCCCGAAGTTGCTTGTTGTACCTTTGGCTCTCCTACACCAATAGCATTTACACGACGTTCTACTACCCCTTGCACGGCATCAAGAGCACTTTGTACCTGGTCACTCGCAAGACTATCCGTTTTTGCCTCATATTCCAGACGTGCACCTCCCTGAAGATCCAACCCCAATTTGATGTTCAATTTATCGATCGCCGCCTTTGCCGGCGGAATAAATGACACTAATTGTGGAAAAACAAAAACAACCGTTATGACCGTCAAAAGCAGTATCCCCCCAAGCGCCCACCAAGTTCCTTTCTTTTGCATATTGTTTCTCAGATTTTTCTTATGAGTTCGTTTCGACATCCCTATAACCTTCAATTTCCCCAGTATACCACGAAAAAAGAGTAAGGCAAGCACTTTAGACATCCCAGAAACCTACTAAAATTAAAATAATCCTTTTTAGAAGAACCGTTTGAAAGAAGCTCAAAATAGACTATTAAAAAAAATTATATACGGTTATACAATAAAATAATAATGCGAATCGTCCTATCTTGTTAACGCTTATTTTTCAATTAACACCCTTCTGTCCTGAGATAGGTGAAAGTAACGACTCATTCTTATGGACTCATCTTCAGTCCCACCCACAAGAACCAGCTGTGATGAGGTCATTGGCATTTTAGGGATCAGTATATTTCCAGTATCATCCAATGATTCCTCAATAACACGAATTCGCTCTAATTGCCAATAATGCCTCTTTTGCATATTTCCATATTCACCCAAAAGGAATGGGGAATAAAAAATAATAACAATACCCGTTAAAAATAACACTTCTTTTTCATAATCCTGCAAATAATACAAACAATGGATCACGCCCAATATAAGAAATACAGAAGATATAAAGTATGCTCTAGGCTCCTGGTAAGGCGCTGCAGCCAGAATAAATGCACAAAATAAAGCCAGAAGAAAATAAAGAATGGAAAACCGCAAAAAGATTTTTTTCGATTTTGATTTTACCAAAAAATATGTAAACACCATGAGTACAAAAACATAGACCCCAAAGTGCAAGAACGAGTATGTAACACTGATAACATTATCAAGAAATAGACTTACCGGTGAGGATGAAACACCAAATACGTTCGAGTAAAATTCTATACGATGTTGCGTACTGGGTCCAAATAATAAAAGAATTACTCCAATAGAAAGACTAACAAACGACCCGATCATCCAAAACCTAATTTTTTCACGCCTCAAAAACTGAACGGTTAGATTTATCACCAAAAATAAAGCTATGACAGGCGAGCTATTCTCATTTGCGTGACCAATAACAATACCCGTAACAATATATAGTAAAGATCCCGCATTCCTTAATAAACGTGTCTTTATTTCAGAAAAGACATCCCTCCCGTTAAAAAACAAATGAACCCACGGTATAGAAAAAAGTAAGATAAAAAGAGCTGGATAGAAATAATTTGCAGAACCCGTTCTCCACAAAAAAACTTCCCCAGGTCTATACACAAGAAATACAAGCAAAAAGAAAGCTGTGATCACCGCATTTACCCGAGCTATTTTTGAAACCCTGTTCAAAGGAATCTTTGCGATATATACCATTACCAATATAAAAAGCAACGTAGCAACTGCATTAAAAGTATTGTAAATATCGATTGGGATAGTACTCAGAATCAAGGATAAAATATCCCCAATTCTAGCATTCCACCCAAGATACTGGTGAACACAAGCATCAAATAGCTGAGTTGTCGTTTTACCGAATGCGTTGAGATCAAAGTCCTCATTGACAAGCGGTACCAAAATATTTGCCCTAAAAATAACAAAAAAAAGAACTCCTAAGACAGAAAAATAAAAAAGGTCAGCCCTCCTCAAAAATAAAATTAGTTGCGAAAATAAAGATTCCCTGTTCACATTCTTCTTCATAATTCTATTACATCATCTCTGCACCTTGATTTGTACAGGGTACTCCTACAGAACGAGATGGGTACAACAGTCCCAAAACGACATCATTATTGACTGCGAACCCTTTTGCATTGACAGCTCAGCTAGATCCACGAAAACTTCGCTTATACCTCTGGATAAACATAATATCCGACTTGTTCATACCGCCAAATATTACTAGGATAGTTCTGGATTATAAAATTCTTTTCCGCAGAGCTCGCGGTGTAGAAGTGTCCATTGTACGTGTCACTCCAAAAACGATATAGAGGCACTGCATTTACAGAACTTGAAGATTTTGCACAATAAGCCTCTCCTTCGTAACGCCATACATTATCAGGGTAAGAGCTTATAACTAAGTTCTTTTCGGCTGAAGATATAGTATAGAAATGCCCACGGTATGTATCACTCCAAAAACGATATACTCTCTCAGAAGAACAATCAGTTAGTGTATACGCACGAAAAGCTATCCCTTCATATCTCCATTCTTTATTTTTATAGGTACTCATTATCTGATCTCTCTCACTTTTTGATATGGTAAAAAAATGGTGCTTATACGTATCACTCCAGAAACGATATACCAATGATGGACTACTGGATGCCGTAGTATATTCATACGCTCCGACATCAGGCTTGGTTCCCGTACGAAAGAATCCTCTACGGTCATAGCTAGAAAGAGTGGCAATACCCGATTTATCAATAGCTTCAGACAACATTGTAAGACGGAAATCATTCCCAGTAGGATTTTGAAATGATTCAATCCCACTAAAGTTATCCGATGCATCAATCAAACTACTAGCATCTAGATTGGCAATATTGGTTATAGCTCCTGAGTTCCAATTATAATATATTCCGCGACTATCATTATTGACCATATTAAAACGAAAAGATGCTCGCTTTGTTTCTTCAAAGATCTGATACTCTTGATTCTGCGTTATAATGTTGTTCACTATATTCGCACTCGTCGCAAGACTCCGAACAAATATACCCCCTCCCGAAGGTCTTTCTGGGGTATACGGGGAGATATTCTTCACAATGGTATTGTTTTGTATTGTAACAATTGCACCGTCTAAAAGCGCGACTCCACCCCCCAACCTCGCCCCATTAAGATAAATTGCATTATTATTGATTCTCATGGTGGAACTTGCCACATAAATACCACCCCCTTCATAGTAACCGGAAGATGTTGTCGTTGAATTATTAGAAATAGTGTTCCCTGTAACAACAGAGTCTGCATTTTCACTACTTACTATTCCACCACCTCCTTGCGCAGCAAAGTTCTCTGATATTGTGTTATCAGATATTATTGGGGTAGATCTATTGTAAATGGAAATACCCCCACCATATCCCGATCCAGAATATTTGGGGATCAAATTTGCCTGATTATTTGTTATCGTGTTTGAAGTGATCTTTGGACCAGTGCCTTCCGTTTCTATATGCAACCCTCCACCATACGCTGACTTGTTCCTAGAGATAGTATTCCCTTCAACAACAGAAGCTGATCCGACTCGCAAAGAAATTCCTCCACCAGCAAATTCCGCTTCATTGTCCTCAATAAGATTATTCACGATCTGTGGAGAAGAATTTCCGTCAACGAATATACCCCCTCCACTTGGTCCGCCAGCCGAAACCACCGCTCCCTGAGCGCTGTTATTTGAGATCGTATTTTCATACAAGAGAGGATGTGAAGCACCCACGATGAAGATTCCACCACCAAACCGCTTAGCGGTATTTGACACTATTGAATTACGTCGAAGGATAGCTTGGGAATCCTGATTTATCAATATCCCACCACCATCCATCTTAGAGTTATTGCTTGTTATAATATTATCCTCAATAATCACATCAGTAGTCTGTAATGTGATCCCTCCCCCTTGTCCCTCGACACTGTTTCCCCCACGAATCGTGAACCCTGCAATTCTTGGAACAGTTACGCCATCGAACTGCGCATTAGCAAAACGAACTACCGAACCGGAATTTTGACCATCGAGGATCGTCTGAGATGAGCCCCCAGTAGAGACCAACTCGATGTTCTTTCTTATTTCAATGTTCCCATAGTACGTCCCAGGAGCAACCTCTATCCGATCACCAACCGAAGCCGCTTTCACCGCATCCTTGATAGAACCGTACTGAGAAGGCACTTCCAAAGTCAAAGCAAACGCCTTTACCGGAAAAAAGAACATCGCTATAAAAAGGAGAAACGTCATTTTTTTCGTCATATTTTTAACTTTTCATTATATTTTTGAAGTGCCTTATAGGCCAACTGAGCACTAACCTCAGAGACAATGATCCCCCTTTTATATCTTCTTACTCTCTCGGCTGGGGCACCAATATCAAATACGATTAAAGGATATCCCATCTGCATAACCTCTTCTGCAGTAAAAGAAAATGTTTCAGGCCAGATCGAAGGAATAAAGAAAATATCAATCTTGTATTTTTTTGTAAGATGAGCAATGTCCTTAAGTTGAAATTTCCCCGTTACCGTAATATTTTTGTGCTTCTGTTTTTCCACATATTCTCCAATAATGACTATTTGCATGTTTATTTCTCCCTTCTTGATAATTAAAGCAAGTTCCTTCAACAGAGATGCTCCTTTCACAAAGTTGATCCCCCCCAAAACACCCACGTTCAAAGGTTCATTCGAATTTCTACGACGTGGTCCCTTCCAAATCTCATCAAGATAATTCACTTCATGTGGGCGAACTATGAGACTCCGAGAGGTAAGTTGCGGATACGCTCGTAATAAGATATTTTTTGATGACTCAGAAAAACAAACTATTTCATCCAGATTGAGCAGAAAATGTCCCCAAGTCTTGCGCCATTGCATGATATCTACCTTCCCTGGGGTATATAAAGTGTACTGTGTTCTTGTCTTAGATAAACACGTGGTACATCTTGATAGCTCATTTGGAAGATTCGGTATACCACAGTAAGAACCAAGTTCATTTACCAAGGTGTAATTCGGACATATCGCATAGTAGTCATGTAAGTATAATTTTACAGGAACACCTCTATTTCTACGAACCCTATCGATCCAGGAGATTGTCTCCAAGGGATATTTAAATGAAATAATATGGTTTACTTCCACCTTCTGAATTGCAAAATACTGAAAAAGATCATCGAATTCTTTCCAATCAGAAAACCTATAACGAATCGTATGGGGTCCCGAATAAAAAGCGAGAAAATATTCACTTCTGCGTGCATCATAAGAAACTTCCAATATTTGAGCACCCCTCTGAACCCGATTCTGCATATCTCTTGTCATAAAATCAGCTGATCCTCCTCCTAAAAGATGGTTAAAGACCAATATGGGACGATCTGGTTCATTTTTCGGATTTGCCAAGATGAGAAACAAAACAATATCCCGTATCTTCTTAAATGGATCTTTTACTATAAAGTCATGTACATCTTTATGATAACCAGGATACGTTTCCGTCAGTGTCTTTAGATTTTTTTCGATCAGTTGTTTCTTTTCTTCACTATCGAAAGAAGCGCAATGTTTGTGATAAACAAAAACATTTGGCGCTACTATATTTCTATATCCCCTCTTGATAGCTCTCTGACACCAATCGTTTTCTTCAGCAAATCCCCTACCAAATTTCTCAGCATCGAACATTCCTATTTCGTTAGCTACTTCTTTGTTTATCCCCATACAAAAGCCCATCCCAGTTGGGACGGCTATTCTATTCCTCGAACCTGACACGAGACGAAAAGCCGCATCGATCTCACTCAAAGAATACCCAGTTAATAGATCATTATCCTGTTGGGGGATAGGAAAACTGAAAATAGTTGCCGAATTAGAAAACGGTGTAACGCTCGCTATATTTTTATTTTCAAAAATGGGCAACATTAAACGAGAGAGCCACTCTCTCGGAACTTCTGTATCAGAATTGAGTAGAACAAAATGGTTTTTGGTATAACCAACCGCCTTATTGACAGTTTCAACAAAGCCTAAATTTTTTTTATTTTTTAGCAGGATCATTCTTTCCTCACCAAATTTTTCCTTCATCTCCTCTAAAAACGGCCAAACATTAACATCAGAACTTGCATCATCTACAACTATTAGCCTATGGGGAATATCGGAATTTTTTAGTACACTCTCAAATAAAGCAGGCAGAAATTGCATTCCATTGTAAATTGGAATAACAATATCAACCATCCTAAATTTCCACCTTTCTTTAGTGTAGTCCTCCCCCTCAGCGCCACTAAGACAATGTATGGCATCCGACAAAGTAATCCCATGCAATGCATCGAAGTCTTTCCTTCTTTTTTCATATTCTCGCACATTTAAAACACCCTTTCCATAAACAAGGAAAGAGAACGCACGAAGAAAAAGTCTTATTATTCCTTCATTCTGGAATGTTGCCCAAGACGACCGTACGATATATCGCACTTTCTGTATAACCTTTAACACAGCTATTTCTTTATCCAATAGTAACCTTTTTTATTATAGCACAATGAAAATTCCCAAAATAAGATCTTCATAACCTACTATCAGGTCAGGGAGGTAATACAACTAACAACCCAAAAAAATTATAACTTCTCCACCTTTTCACAACAACTCCCACACAACTTCAATATGCGCAAGTATAATGTAAGAAACATCGATCGATCAATTTCATGACTATTTTAGAATATGTTTTTTTGTCCACTTCAGGGGATTTCTCACCAGCCATTTTACACCCTCCCATGCCTCACGCATTTTCCAAAACTTCGACGATCGCATCAGGTTTAATTCCTGCTCTCTTTGTTCCAATACATAACTTAATCTTGCTATTTCATCGAGATTCTTTCCTCGCTCTAAAAGCAAAGAACCAAATTCTTTAAATATCTTTTGTTCTAAAACAAAACCCGATTTTACCTCCATTTGAGCATCATGGATAGCTTTTTTTGTTGCTTCTAAATAAGCATAGCCATACTTCTCGTCTGGCTCCAAATGTGCACCCTCCCCCCACTCATTCCAAGCATTGATAAAAATCATATTATGATCCGAGCGCCCACCCTCAATAAGTGTTTTTTTAATTGAATGCTTCAACCAATACTCATATTTTTCTGGTGAAGAGTGAACAAAGGTAAAACCACCCCCATCCTGACGCCTTGCAGCGTTATCCCAGGAAGGACAAACACTCTGTACAAACGAGTATGGACGAATTTTTGATAACTTCCGCACCACCAAATCATCATAGGAAAAAGTAGCGGGTTTTTTTGACCTTATCGACTCACCAAGATCAAAATCGGGAGAAAAGTCTATATTAATATCACATCCAAATTTTTCTGGGGCTACGCCATTATCAAAATTTTCAACTCGGGCAATATGCAAACCCGGAAAACCATTCTTTTTTACTTCTGCCCTCCAAATTTTCGCGGTTTCCTTGAAATCAGGAAATAAAGCTGGACGATAAACCACAAGAAGAGGCTTGCCATCCACGAAAATATATCGACTATCTTTTAATGCTGGCATAACGTCCTTAATAAATGCCAAGTCATCTTCAGGGCTGTGCTTTTGCGCAATGAGAATCTTCTTTTCAGCCCCATCCCATTTCCTAGTCCAATTCTCATTTGCCCAACATATACAGAATGGGAGATCGATCTCTGGATGCTGTAAGACATTTTGTAATGGCGTTTCAAGAAGTTTCTTGCCGCCAAACCAATAGTGATAGTAACAAAAACCATAAATGCCATACTTTTGAGCAGTTTTTGCCTGCTGTTTCTGAGTCTCAATGTTACGAAGGTTATAATATCCAATATCACTGTGTGGAACATGAGGTTGATAATGACCATCAAAAAGAGGTTTTGCCTTTCGAACATTCGTCCATTCCGTAAACCCTTCTCCCCACCATTTATCATTTTCAGGGATTGTATGAAATTGTGGCAGATAAAAAGCTATAAGTTTAACTTCATCGCTCATAATGTTTTATAGAAATAAGGTTTATTGGAAATAATTCTCCTCAGATAAGAGAGCCAAACAAAACAATTTAAGATATAGTTACCAGTTTTATACAATGCCCGGGAAATAGTCTGCCTGCCCCTTAGAACATCAAGAATGTTTCCACATGCATAGAATGGAATAGCAAAAATAAAACAACTAAGCGAGATCAAAAACCATGGAACGCCGTACTGTTTTCTAAGCCAAACAAGAACAGAAAGAATACGTTGCCGCTCACGCCTGTCCCATAGATTAACACAATCAGTCCCAAATGCATAGCTCGAAGATCCGCCCATAACGTGATATACTTGGACATCTCGAAATATAACCACCCTACCAAACTTCTTAAGACGAGAACATAACTCAATTTCTTCAGCATAGAGAAAGAAATCTTCATCAAATAACCCAACTCTTTTCAGGGGGTCCTTTCTGACCAAAAGAAAAGCCCCTATTATCCAATCTACACGATCCGGATCAAGCTGTTTCTCCTTTATAAATAGATCAAACACCGGCTTGGCAACTCTTCTCCAATATGGAACCTCCACAATCCAGCGTCTCCCTCGTTCAAAATAGCCACCAGAGAACTGCTTACTGCCATCCAAATTTAATAGCTGACAACCGGACGCAACAATATCGGGATAGGCATCCATCTTTTGGACACATCTGTCCACAGAATTTGCAGTAATAAATGCGTCTGGATTGAGCAGCAAAACATACCTCCCTCCTGAAATCTCAATACCTCTATTGTTTGCCCGAGCAAATCCTGCATTGTAAGACATTTGGAGAAAAATCACATCTGGATACTTTTTGACCAGTTCCGTACCAATGTCCTCCCTTGAAGCATTATCAACAACAATGATCTCATAGGAGATTTTAGATGTATATTCTTTGATCTTTTGGATACACTTAAATGTATCCTCCTTTGAGGCATAATTAACAATTATGATTGAAACGTCACTTTTCATATCTTCCTTCTCATATTCTTTAACAAAAATTCCCTCAGCTTCCAAAATTTTGATGCTTCTATAAGTTTGATTTGCTGATTTTTTTGTTGAAGATTCTTTTCTAGTATTGCCATCCTCTCTTCCAGTTCCATATACATCTTATAATATGTATTGTATTGCTCCATAAAAAACTCCGATGGCACTCTCTGGTAATGCTCTAAAACTATTTTCTTATAATTTTCTCCAAGGGAGGCACAGTTTGTGATCCTTGAGAAATCCGATCCGTCATAATAATCCAATAGCACCTCCTCTATAAACTTAAGACTATACTCCTCCGAATACCGAATAATCAAATCCCAATCTACTAATCTCCTCAGACCAATGTCAAATCCACCGAATGTCTCATATAATTTACGAGCATGAACAAAAACCCCAAGATCTATATAATTCCCGTGTATCAAGCGATTAAAATCAAACTCATGTCCCACAATTTCTCCTGAATTAACCTTTCTTGCTTGAGCATAAAATGCCTTTTTCTCAGGGTATCGAATAATATAATTAGAAAATGTTCCTAAAAAATCTGGCC
Source organism: Minisyncoccia bacterium (assembly GCA_041738235.1). GTDB lineage: Bacteria > Patescibacteriota > Minisyncoccia > Moranbacterales > JBGSQF01. The sequence continues at coordinate 27,187 of JBGSQF010000013.1, read as the reverse complement.
TCATTTGATTGTCAGAGTCAAGGTAAGCAACCCACTCATATTGTGACCTCTTCAATCCCTCATTTCGAGCAAAAGAAACCCCCTTATTTTCCTCTAGTTTAATATATCGGATTTTTCGATCGTTCAACTCTTTGTTATATTTATCCTCCAAGAAGTCTTTTGTACCATCAGAGGATCCGTCATCAATAACAATAAGCTCGAATCTATTAAATGATTGGGATAGCAAAGAATCTATCGCACGCCCTATACATAGCTTGCGATTGTACGTTGGAAGTATAACAGAGAAAGCAACGTTCATGGGATTAAACAAAATTATACAATCTTAAAGTACTTTCTTATAAATTTAGCTGGAGAAGACACAAAAACCTTTACATTATTCCACAAGCATCGCATCTTCCAAAATCTAGATGATCGCATGAAGGTTATTTCCCGATTCAGATCATAAACGACCCTATTCATCCGGTTTATATCATCTCTTATATTATTCATTTCAGAGTCAATGAGCTCTGCACATCTCTTTGTCCTTAAATCAAGTTCTTTCACCCTGACTAGGAATCTTCTTAAATTATTTATCGATTTCATGCCCAAATCGTCTTTCTTATCTTTGAGACCGTGCTGGATATTACAATACTCACCTTGACTCATTTCTATTGCATTTTTCATTGTAGACGCTAATTCATTTCCCCGGTACAGCAAGCAATTTTCATTGTTAAATCCATACACCTCGGCAAAATGTTCCTCGATAATCATTGGTTTCCCAAATCCAAGACTTAGCTGAACAGTACCGCTTGCTTTCCCACGTAAATAATTCCTATGATTTTCACTTGAAGGATCCAATAAAGCAAGGATAAAATCCGCTTTCTCCACCTCTTCATATAGGACGGAGAAAGACTGTCTCCCCAAGAAGTTAAGCACTCCTCCCAACCCTTTAGGAACACTCCTCCTTCCATCTCCAATACAGGTAATACGAAAATTCTCAACACCCCCTTTTGTCAGTGTATCTACCGCATCTAAAAGTAAATCCACATTTCTTCTATCAGGGCTGACCCCAACAACTGCAAATCTCACTTCATCCGATGATTTCTTTGTTATGCGAACATCCCCAAAATAGTGAGGGCTAAGCGTCTTTATTCCCATTTCACCTCCCAATGCATCTGTCAATGCAAAAACCCTTTCTTGTCCATATAGGCAGTTACATTCATTTTTCTGGAAGAAATAAGCACCATGTTCTACAAACATCGACCCAAACTTTGCTTGTGGGAAAAAACCCAAATATGCCGTGTATGTTTTTCCGTGAGCATACTCCCAATTACTATTGAAAAACACATAGTCATATTCAAGGATTTCTGGAGATGCGAGAGTATTTTTGATCTCTGTCGAACAACCCTTGTATATATTTGGATAAAGACTCTGCGGATATCGCGAAAATGGATTCTCATTAAATGTTCCCGTTCGCATAAAGATATCTACACAATATCCCAGATCTTGAAAATATTTTGTAAAGCCGGGAAGCGTTTCTCCATGACACTCATTTGGCTCTACAATAAGAACCGATTTGTCCCTGATCCCATGTTCACGAAATTCTAAAAGAATCTGTTTCTTTGAAGTATCCATATTTTTCTTAAAGCATCCGGTAATAAAACATTTTCTTCTTACGTTCTAGTAAGTCGTACCTATAGTTTCCATAAAACGAAACCGGTAAGACTTAAAGGATTCTCAGCAAATACACTGGAAGATAACCTATCTTGAACCTTTCAGAAGCAAAATTTATAAGTTATCCCCGATTATTTTTCTTTCATGCGATCTTTATAGATACTTACCGACTCCCTTGGAGAACCCACAAATTGAAGTTTACTTTGATCAATAACTGCTATTCGGTCACAAAATTCTTCTGCGGTTTCAAGATCGTGCGTTACAAGTAGAACGGTTTTATTCCCTTTTATAGATTCAAAATGATCAAGACACTTTTTGTGAAAATTTGCATCCCCCACAGCCAACACCTCGTCCATAAGAAGTATCTCTCTATTGGCATATATGGAAACGGAGAAGGCAAGTCGCACCTGCATCCCACTAGAATAATTCTTGAGTTTTTGATCAATAAACCGATCGAGTTCGGAGAAGGCGATGATGGAGTCGAATTTCTCATCAATTTGCTTCTTGGTAAGTCCTAATACAGTAGCATTAAGATACACGTTGTCTCGTCCGGAAAGTTCGGGGTTAAATCCTATACCCAGTTCAAGAAACGGTGAGACCATCCCATCTATAAAAACTTTTCCTTTATCCGGTTGATAGATATTTGCAAGGATCTTAAGAAGTGTCGATTTCCCACTACCGTTACGCCCGATAATACCAAAAAATTCACCCTTCTTTACCTCAAAGGACACATTGTCGAGAGCTTTAAACTCTTCGTAAGTTGTCCTGCCGGGACGAAGAGCATTCACAAACACCCCACGCACTGAAGATATTTTCTCATGAGGAATGCGGAAAGATTTACTTACATTTTCTACAGAAATAGCAATGTTCTCATTCATGAGGTTATTTATCACCCGAATAATCGGCTTTTTAATGACATATACTTTGTCCGTAATTTCCAAAATTTTGAAGACTTCAAATGCCCAAGCTCGTGAGTTAATCCAAGAAGCGTGGCCTTTGTATCCTGAAGCTCGTGAGTTAATCCAAGAAGCGTGGCCTTTGTATCCTGAAGCTCTTGCGTTTTATCTTGAAATGCCCTCTCCAAGATCCCAATCTCCCTAAAAGGAGAAAAATCTCTTCCTAGCCCAACATCATTCATATGCTCAAAACTGAAATCGACAAGCAAACCCTGATTCTTAAGTTGTTTAGCCTCATCCACTTGCACCGTGAGATGGACATATTCATCATCCAACCTTCCTGTTTTGTATGCAGCGAACCACCGACGAATGTGAAAATTCTGATTTGTATCCAACGCCTTACTTTTCTCAGTTGCTCGACCGCATTTGATCACCTTTTGAAAAAATCTCTCCTTACTTCTCATGGGAAAATGATAGATAGTGATATTTTTAGAATTCCTTTGTACAAAATTCCCAGCTGCATTCATTATATGGTGGTTTCCATGATCCACCAAAAGACACCCCTTTCCTGTCTTAAACATCACCTTCGGAGGATATCGAAAAAAATAAAGATTTTTTGTTTCCGTCTCTTTCATGTAATCAACAGCCTGTATAGGGTTCACTACAGCGTATTTTGCGTCCTTGGGAAAAGACTCATTGCCATTTCTTGCTGCCAAAAGAACATTGGCAAGCTCTACAATCATAACATCCTCCAAGGATTCCCATATCTCGGTTTTGAGATCCCCATATTTAGGATACCAAAACTCATCCGCGTCACAATGAAATATCACATCCGCGCCATATTCCTCCATTGCCATCTGTGCCATCTTATTATTATATTCCGCCTGGGGAAAACTTCCCTCCGGAGCATCGATCAAGAATAGCTGTCCCTTATTTTGATACTCCAAAAGAATATCCCTTGTGCCATCAATAGAAGCGTTATCAGTTGCAATTATAAAATCCACTCCATGAGCAAGGTGAAATTCTATATTATAGCGAATAATATCCACCTCATCTTTTACAAAAAGTGTCATGATTAATTTTGGATCCTTCTTGGGCCTCATCTCTTTTTCTGTAGATTAGAAATTATATGCTCCATTTTTAAACCATGCCTTTGCTCTCCCTTTAAGTTCAAACACGCAAGAACCATCCAGACTAATCATATATTGATTTATAAGATTAAACAATGCTCTGATCAGGAAAATAGGAGCTTAGCTCAGTAGATTCAGCGGAGTGCCTTAAGCTAGGATCCGTTTCTTCAATTTTTTTCAGGGATTCTTTAAGGTTATTGAGTGACTGCGATCTTATATTTTCTGACTTTTCCCCTATGGCAGTCTGGAGAGCATTGTACGTGTCTTGACCCATTTTTATGGCATATTTCATACAGTCTGCCAGTCCCGCTCCTTCATATATCAGGCCATTTGTATTGTCAAAACCATACATTTGGGCAAAACTCTTCTCAAGTACCATTGGTTTTTCGAAACCAAGACTTAATTGAGTGGTCCCACTTGCCTGTCCATTAAGATATTTTCTATGCTCTTCAGCTAAAGGATCTAGTAAGGCAAGTACGAAATCCGATTTTTCAACTTCCTAATACAGCACGGAAAATGGCTGTCTACCGAAAAAACCAAACTTCCTTTTTAACTGCTCAGGCACGTCGACACCCCCCCTTGCCTATACAAGTAACATAAAAATTTTCAATACCCTCTTTAATTAGCACTCCCACAGCTTTGACAAGCAAATCCATATTTCTCCTGCCGGCATTAATACCAACCACTATGAACTGAGTCACATCCGATGACCTCCCAGTAATCTGAACATTACCAAAGTAATGAGGGTTGAGCATTTTTATTCCTACCTCATTTCCCAACTCACCCGTTAACGAAAAAACTCTCCCTTGTTTATGAAGCGCGTTGCACATACTATGATGCAAAAAATATAAACCGTGCTCTACAAATAAAGAACCGATCCTTGCCTGTGGGAAAAATCCCAAATAAGACACATATGCCTTATTGTAATAGTAATAAAAATTAGTACTAAAGAATATATAGTCATAATCAGAAATCTTGCGAAGTGCAAGAGTGTTCTTTATTTCTATCGAACTTCCCCTATATATATTCGGATAAAGAGTTTGAGGATATCGGGAAAAAGGATTCTCCTCAAATGTTCGCATACGCATAAAGATATCTACATGGTACCCCAGATCCTGAAAATATTTTGTAAAACCGGGAAGCGTTTCTCCATGAAATTTATTCGGTTCAACAATGAGAATTGACCGCGCTCTTATCTCACAACCAAAAAATCCCGGAAGGATATCTTTTTTTCCAAAACATCAGATCCTTTCTTAATGGAAGTTATCAGTATTTTTTCTTGACCTTTTATATGAGACGTGATACTTGTAGTCCCCCGAAAAGTGTCTCCCACAAGAACAAAAAAACCACGTGGAATAAAACGTTTTATGTTTCTCTTGTACCAAGTATGGATGATCGCTTTAAAAGAATCGAGTTTCACATTGATCACAATCCAAATAATCGACTTTTTAGTGTCGTGTACTGTTCCCGTAACTTCCAAAATTTTGAGGATTTTACCAATTGCACTTCCTCTTTTACTTCCTTTATCTCCAAATCTCTCGCTTCGATTGTTGAATCTTTTGCTTTGATCTCTAGATCTCTCGCTTCGATTGTTGAATCTTTTGCTTTGATCTCTAGATATCTTTCCTCAAGCTCTTTTCTAAGGATTATGTTTTCCTTCACAACTTTCGGTAGGATATTCCTCGCCTCCTGAAAACTTACCAGATTCTCCGCCCTATTATGAAAAAGATCTGGGGATATGAATTCCCCAACCAACCCTTCCTTTCCCAAAAAAGAAAAATCTTTGCAACCTATGAAATCCAAAACTCTCCCCAATTCACGGCTCCAATCAACGAAATAGTCCCTTTGTAAAGTAAATATCCGTCTTTCGCCGTTTGTATTCTTTAATATACTTTCCCAATAGATGACACACAAAAAGATTCCGCGCGCCAACGCAAAATTATCTCGCTTGTAAAGAGACTGGGCGATCTCAAACATGCTCCGAATGGGGATGACATAGGTCATTCCTGGAATCACTCTTTTCCAAAAAGGAAGCGTTAAACAGGTTCGCGGTTCCTTAAAACCCCACACCAAAGAGCGATCGCTCATTCTCTTTACTAAAACATTTGCTTGAACGAAGAGAGTATCAAGTCTTGGATCATTTTCCCAACCATCAGGGAATGTTGGGGGATCATCCCATGATCCGCCAAAAATACTGAGAATTTCATCGTTAATCGCAAGGATTTCTCTATGTTCCCAGTGTCCCTTTCTGTTACTTCTTAGATCAAGCTCGACCATTAGTTCCTCCTTTTCCCCAAGATACAGTCCACAGATATTTAAAAGACGAGAAATCATTGATGTCCCACTACGATGCATTCCAAGAATACAGATAACTTCTTTTTTCAATCTTTTCTCCTTCATCTGGACAAACAAAAAAGGTCCTTATTATTCTGAATGAGATATTGCGAAACTTCTTTTCGCATAAAACCTTCAGGAATATCTTCTCCATTCTTGAGCATTTCACGCAATCTGGTTCCAGAGATGTTCAAACGATTCTCAACGGCACATTTACACCCCCCTTCAAAAAGAATATCCAAACAAGAGGTGCAAAACGAAGCATTTTGATATTTTAGCACAGAAATCCCAATCTCCCCAGCCTCAAACTGATCAAATATATGATGTGCCGCATATGAATCATAGTAACTCCCCACTCCAGCATGATCCCGTCCCACAATCATACGAGCGCACCCAAAGTTTTTCCGAACAAGGGCATGAAAAACAGCCTCACGCGGTCCTGCATAGCGCATAAACGTATGAAAGGTGCTTAACAACGCATTCCGATCTGGATAATACTTCTCAAAAAGAATCTCATATGCTCCAATAATATACTCGTCCGCAACATCGCCCGACTTTTTGGGTCCTATGACTGGCTGGACGAGTAAAGCGTCCGCCCGTACAAGGGCTTGCTTTTGCAAAAACTCATGTGATCGATGGGGGGGATTTCGCGTCTGGAAAGCCACGACATCCTCCCAACTATTTTTTTGAAATAACTCTTTTAATTCTCCAGGCGTGCGATAATGCAACGACTTATCTTTCGCGCCAGAAGATATTCTTTCCACAATCCCCCCAACAAATCTCTTTCCCGTTCTGAAAAATTTTTCAACACCAGGATGTGCTGTATCACTTGTTCCAAATATTTTTTTGGAAGCCTTGCCTTTATCCACCTCATAGATTGATAATTCACTCATCCGGAACCGCTGACCCTGACGTCCCAAAATAATACATTCGCTCTTATTACGGATCAACTCATACTGATCATCACCAATATCAAAAAATATTGGCATCGCCCAGACATCTCCACTAGTAAGACGATATGTGTTTAAGACCGACCAAAAGTCTTTCTCATGGAGAAATCCACGAAGTGGTGCGTATACGTTATCAGCAATATTATCTGCCTCCTGAATAACTTCATCACTTACTTGTACGATCACCGTTCCCATACTTTTTATTTATTAGACCTAATAGCTTCCAAAATGTCATTGTGACATACTCCATTGGTGGCAACATAACCATGTCTGTGACGAGAATCTATGCCGTTATACCGAATGATATTACCATCCATGTCACTGATGTTCCCACCAGCCTCCTGAAGAATAACAGTAGCTCCACAGGTATCCCATTCCGAACTTTTGTCACTGGAATTTATGTAGGCTTCAGCTTTTCCTTGGGCAATTCGAACCATTTTTACCCCAGATGACCCCATTTCTATTGATTTACCAAAGTACTTTCTCGCCAACCTACTTTCAAGTTGTCCCAAATGAGAACGACTGACAAGCAGTCTTGCATGGTTTATATTTCGAGAACTTACCCGTATACTTTCCTCCCTCCCATCAATACATATAAATGATCCTTCTCTCCGATGTGACCAGAAAAGTTCTCTAGTCACTGGAAGATAAACTATTCCAAAGATTGGCTCGTTTTCAACAACAAGACCAAGCATAACACTAAATTCCCGCGTTTTATCAATAAAATCAAGAGTTCCGTCAAGCGGATCGAGGATCCAGACACATTCACCCTTCAATCTTTCCCGCAAATCCTTTCGCTCTTCGCTGAGAACTGGTATTTTGGGAAAAAGTTTTTGTAATCCATCACATATTCTCTTATCAACATTTCTATCCACTTCCGTAACCAAAGTTCTATCCCTCTTCTTGTAAATAATATGCTTGGCATGGTAAGAATCCATCATCATCTTTCCAGCTCCTCGGATAATTTTGAATAAACTTTCACGATGTTGTTTGTCTACCTTCATATGTTTCTAAAATAAGATCTTGCAACCGAACAGCACAAAAAGGTCAACATCCTTACGACCACGAGCAACCCACCCTCTTCATCAATGGAGTGATCCTCTTGATGGTTAGATCGACTTGCTTTGATGTGAGATCTCTTTTCCATCGGTCTATACTATCTGTATGAATATTTTTTCTATTTCCTACCTTCGGATCCTCTATACCAGAACCCCTTTCACTACTTGCAAAATCTGCCTTAACTTTTGGCTCAAACCTTTCACCAAGAAAGCTAAAGAGTTTTTGTAATTCATCATCAGTGTTCTGCACAAGATTTTCATATTTTAAAACAAATGCTAAATCTTTATTTTTCTCAAAAAAATCGATCCCACGTAAAAGAAACTGGGAGTATATTTCGATCTTTTCTTCAAATGCTTCTGGTATGGTTTTCTCAAATTTAACTTCAAGCAAAGAGGCCATCACATCAAGCGGATTTCTAACAACAAAAACAAACTGCATCTCTTTAAGAGCTTGCATCCAGTGATCAAGATAAAGAAGATTATCTGGATTTTTATCAGCCCACCTTCTTTTTCCCTTCTTCTTCGCTGCTAATTCATGGAGCTTTACAAAAAACTTGAGACTTTCGTTCAGTATCTCACTTTCCGAAAGACCCACATTCTTCACAGTAGAGAAGAACCTCACATGAGCAAGAGGATCAGCAGGATAATCTCCATAGAAATCTTTAAAAAACTTGATCTCAGAAGGACAGTGGATATCCGAATGGGAATCTAAGATCCTTCGCACTAAACTTGTTCCTGAACGATAAAAACCCCCAATTATAATTGGAGTTGGCCTATTCAATAATGTGCCTGTAAAACCACCAAACATATATTTATTTAGTACCGCTCACCATTATGCAAGAAGTAGTGCTTTTTCCATGGATCGGACCTGTCCCATATTCCATCGTTCCTGCATCTCTTTAAAATCTCCTTTGAAGGAACCATCACTTCACCAGGTTTAATCACAGCCCTTCTTCCATGCCAACCTCTTTCCTCGATCTCTTTCTCAGAAAACTTTCTCTCAGTATATTTCTTCTCCGCGTAAGCCTTACTCAGATAAATATAATGTCGCAATATAAAATTCACCGGAAACACTCTCAAATTTGAAGATTCAATACTGTGCCCACCACTCTCCACTATTGAAACGCTCCGATTTTTCTTCCAAGCATTCATGCGCCTCATTATTCCTGGTTCAAAAAAATAGTAATATCCCATCTCAGACACATAATCCTTTCCCTCAAAAGATTCTTCGGGATCTGTTGAAGTAAAAACAAATTCATCAAAGTTGATAACATTATACCCTTGTTTATCGACATCATATATAGCTTCATAAAGAGTCTTATACGGCAAGGGGGCCTCACGAATTTCATCAGCATCATGATGGATAAACCAGTCAGCATCAATTTCCCGCGACAACCCCTCCTTCCTCTGAAGAATCCCAACATGGTCAAAGTATCCATTATAAGGAAAACGTTCAATATGCATCACCCCATGGCCGAGAAATTTCTCAGCAATTTCTCGTGTGTTATCCTCAGAGTCATTATCAATAATATATACATCGATCCCCTGTTGAATAAGATGCCTGAGACATCTCTCCATATATTGTTCTTCATTACGCACAGACAAAAGAGCCACTATGTGAAACGGTCTTTTCTTAAAAAATTTCTTAAATGTTTTGACAATAGAATACGTCATATCTCATCCTCTAAGGCGTCAAAAACTATTCGTCTTTTCTCTCTTCCAAGTCCACAATTATCTGTTTTACACAATCCTTCAGGGAGTGTTTCCTTGTATCCACAATAACATCAGGGTGTTCCGGTTCCTCGTAAGGATCCTGCACTCCAGTAAAATCCTTGATCTCTCCACTAAGAGCTTTTTTATACATTCCTTTCACATCTCGTTTCATACATTCTTCCACATCGCATTTCACATAGACTTCGCAGAAATTTAGACAAACACTTCGAGCAAAGTCACGCATCTTTCTATACGGTGAAACAAATGCCACTACAACATTCACACCATTATTCACAAGCATCTGAGCAACATAAGAAATGCGCTCAATATTCTTATCGCGGTCTTCCTTGGAAAAACCAAGGTCTTTACTAAGAGTCCCACGAACAACATCTCCGTCCAAGCGCTGAACGGGAAGATTATTCTTCTTAAAATACCTCTCGATCTCAAGGGCTATGGTAGTCTTACCACTACAAGGCAGACCCGTAAGCCAAATCGTAACTCCTTTTTTCATATGTTCATATCTTGCATATTACTTCGCCAATGTCTCAACACTTTTTTCAATCTTTTTACAAACATAACCCAACTCGATGATTATTTTGAAATAATCATCAGAACTTCTATACTAAAACCGTACTATCAAGCTACCTCCCAAAAGATACTACACCCCTAACGCATTGGCGACACAATCCCCTAAATATCTTAAAACCCCTCTTTAACACTATTAAGGCGCGGGTGAAGCAAGCTGAAATCAATAGATTTCTACTTACGTCCATTTTTGCACATTTAAAAAGCAAAGACAACTCTTTCTGCATTTCAATACATTCACTTCTCATAAAAAAATAATCAAAGAAGGGAGTTCTGTTCCTTGTATACTCCCACCACTCATCGAAGCGTTCCAAGCCCCTAAAATCCCATGGCTTTTGAATTGCAAAATGTATAACCACAGGATGGTTATATATATCCTCTACCTCCTGTGCACAAAACACCTTTTCATCAACAAGATCCTTATAATAATTTGTGGATTCAATAACGTGAATCAAAACGTTAAATTTCGGAGGAAGAAAAGTGACTCGCCCCGAACAAGTAATATTTAAAATATCCTGATCCTGAAAGTTATAATTTTTCCTCGTCATCTGAATCCACCGCTCTTCAAGATTCTCCCTTCTTATCCCTTCCAGATTCATCAAAAGAAAACCGGCATTAAAGTAGGTTCCTCTTGCTGTCCATAAATATCTTTTAAAATAGTCAAATCTCTCTACATACTCTTTGAAGTTCTCTGTCCTATTTACTATTGGTCCCTTGACTACCCCAAGCAAGTTATCTCCTAATTCTTGCTCCCAAACCTCTAACAAATTCCCCTTAAACAATACATCAACATCCGAGTATATAATCTTATCAACATCCGGCAACAACCGATGTAGAAGAAGTCTAAAATAAGTTGCCTTTGTGATGCCTCTCACCTCATAAGATTCATCAAAAACACAATCCATCATTTTAAAATGTATCTTAATGCTTCTTGATCTTTCCTTCACCACATTTGCCAATTCTCTTTTGTCAGACTCCTTCACATCATAAGAGCATAAGCAGTAGATCTCATAAGTTACTGCACTGTCAGCAAAATCAAGAAGACTGCTGATAGCCACACCAGCCTGTCTATAAAAGTTATGATCAAAAGCAAACGCAATTTTTATAACAATCATTAACTCCTCAATAGTCAATTATAGTATCTTGGCGATCACAAACTAAAAGTCATGATTTATCCCAGCGGTTTCTAACGCTTCTTTATATACACCACAACACTCTTCAGAAAGGTATTCACGAAACATCTTCAATCTATCAGCATAAAGCTTAAGATCCTTATGCTTTGAAGAATATCCACCTAAAGCAAACCGAGCAATGACCAAAGGTAGATATTCTTTTCGCACATCTCGATCAAGAAAACAACGAAAATTAAAATCCCAATCAGACCAAGATGAATAACGTAGATCATATCCACCAAATCTATTAAATAAACTCCTAGAATAAAAAATAGCCTGATGAGAAATATTTTGTTTTGATACTCGGTCAAAATTAAACTCACCCCCAAAGACATGATCCCCCTCTCCAATAAACACATCCCCATAAAGCATATCAACATGAGAGGTATATCTCTTTTTAAAGATTGATGAAAGTACGGTATTTTTTACAAAAACATCATCACTTCCCATAAAATATAGCCATTCCCCCGTACTTTTATTGATCCCCTTATTCATCGCATCGTAAATACCCAGATCGTCTTCCGATACCCACCTAATGTGTGAATATTTAGCGGAAAAGATCTTTACTATTTCAACTGTAGCATCTTTTGATGCTCCATCAATAATAATATGCTCTTTGTTCTTATAATCCTGACTCGCTACGCTCAAAATACAATTCTCAATATATTTTTCAGAATTGTATGTTGGCGTGATAATGGATACCGTTGGAAGTTGACCTAGCATGCTTTTTCTCAACTGATCTACATAACCCCTACATTTCCTCAGCAATTCTAGGAGCAAGTTTATTATATAACCAGATACTTAATGCAAATCCTGAAGCAAGAATCAAGAAGAACATCCCGTACTGCCAGAGCTCAGCAAAATGATTAGAAACAAGGGATTCTTTTGTAAAGTGGATAATAAATGCCATAGGATTGAGAAGAAGAAGTTGTTGAACATTTGCGGGAAGCATCTGAAGCGGATAAAAAATTGGAGTCATATAGAATAAAAGTGAAATGATCACCTCCCAAATCAGCGAGAGATCGCGAAAGCGAACAAAAAGCGGCGCTGTAAAAAAAGCAAACGACACCACAAGAACAAAGATGGATATTGATGAAACAAAGAACATCGCGATCGAGGCCAAACTGGGAAGATATTGATACCAAGAAAAAAACAATACGATCACCACAAGATTCATCAAAAATATCATTGCACTATTGAGTGTTGCAGCAAAAATTATCGTCCATCTCGGTACATAGATCTTTGTAACCAACTGAGATTTATTGAGAAGCGACTGCATTCCAGCGCTTGATCCCTCGCCAAAAAAGTTAAACATCATGATAGCCACTAAAAGCTGAAGGGAGTAGTGTTCTATCCCACTCCCGCGAGCGTTAAAAAGCGACGAAAATACAAAATTCAATATAAGGAACATAAGTAGCGGTTTAAGCAGAGCCCAAACATACCCCAAAGCCGACCCCTGATAACGAAGCTTAAAATCGGTCTTGGCAAGCATCCAAATAAGCTCAAAATAGTTTTCGTGATGACGGGCCATAAGCATTTAAACATTTAAACATTTCAGCATGGGGACATATCAGCAAATGAGAATGATCATTTTTTATCAAGAGATCGGATCATCTTCCACAGCATAGCACCTATTTCCTCCCCCAAGGCGATCGCCTTGCTTGCTTGACGCTCAGAACAAAATCTCGTCCTTACAAAACCTTAAAAGATACATTGATTCTTTCAGAGACCCATACGATATTTCCCAAAAATTTTTCTTTACTGCAGTTCTTTGTCGACCAAATCCTTCCAGAAAATTAAGAATAACTGATAATGATGCTCTACGAAGCTGAGAAGAAGATCCAAACAACTCCTCCCTTGGAAAGACTTTTGTTATAGCATAGCACGCATGCACAAACTCATCCATCTTCCTCTCAAGCGTTTTCTGAAACTCATTCATATTTCCCTATGTTTACATGCTTATATTTTTACATGCTTAATATGTCTCCTTAAAAATTGATAATATTCCTCATTCCTCGCACTCTTTGTAGTATACCGAAGCAGCGTGGTGCGTTGCGCTAGTTCTCCCATATTCTTCCGAAAGTTTTCATTTTCCACTAAACGAGAGATTCTATCATACCATTCCTCCCCCGTACTGGCCAAACATCCATCTACACCGTCAGCGATCGCGTCACGAAATGTTTGTGTAGCACTCGCTACCGTCGGAACCCCCACAATGCCCGCCTCAAAGAACTTCAGTTCCGACTTTGATTCACAAAAAGGGTTCCCTATTTCCAGTGGAGCAATATTAATATCAACGCGAGCGACATTTTTGAAATGTTCCTCCCTTGGTACATATGGGATCGCCTCGATACGATCAGTAAATGAGGCTAAGATACTTCCAGACTCTAATGGCCCCGCAAGAAGAAGTCGTGTTTGGGGATATTTCTCCAAAATATCTCGCAATGCCGGGGCAGCCACCGCAAAATCCTTGTCATGACTCTTGGTACCAGAAAAGTAACCAATGGCCACCGTATCTGAATGTGGCAATGAGTAATGAGGAGTGATCTGAGATGCCATATGAACATCTTCTTTGGTAAGTCGATTAGGTACAATAAACACCTTCTTACCCCGATCGCGAAGTTTATCAGCAAGATATGTGGTCGTGGTGGTGCATACAGAAACATATGGATCGGCAAGGATCTCCGCCCCCACGCCACCCTGATATTGCATCTTCTCGAATGCGTTCATATTCCGCATCATATCCATATGTTTCAGATACTCTGCATCGTATACCAGGTCATCCGTCTCAAATATGATCGTTTTGTGTTGAACCTTAATATCTTCGATCATCTTTCTTACCGATGGCGTCACCATGACTCGATGAAAGATAAACACCGAAAACCGTTCAACGTACCGAAGTAAAAAAGGATTGTCCTGAACTGTTACAGCGCACTTGAAACCCTGCAACTCCAGCTCCTCCGCCACGTGCCACGATCGATACAATGCACTATCCCCCAGTCCTCCGGTAATAAATAGAATATCTCCGCTCCCTACTTTTCGAAATAATGCAAAAAAAGAGGTGAGAATGCGTCTTCCTCCTCGAATGAGCCCTTCCCTTTTAAGCGCTGACAAAGCCTTACCAAATTTTATGAACCAAAGCTTCATAGCAAGTTACTCATTAGCAGGTTGTACGTAATCTTCAATACCAAACTGCTCAACTCTTATCTACGTCACTCCAACTTTCCAAATTTTTCATAATAATCCTTTTCCGCCTCCGAGGATCGCAATGATCACTCCAATGATCGTAGAAAACATCGTAAATATCCAGGCGCGCATCACTACTTTTGGTTCCGGCCAACCTTTTGCCTCAAAGTGATGGTGCAGGGGCGCCGCAAGAAACACCTTCCGATGAAACCAACGTTTGGAGGTGAGTTGTATTGCCACCGATCCCGACTCGAGAACATAGAGGAAAGCGATGATAAAAAGCACAACCACGGAATTTGTCAGCATGGCCACTACACCCAATGTGATTCCCAGTGACATCGCCCCCGTATCTCCCATAAAAAATCGAGCTGGATAGACATTAAACCACAAAAAGGCCAGGAGCGCTCCCGACACTGCTGCACAAAAACTTGCCAAGTCCATTCTGTTCTGTGTAGCAGCAATCACGGAAAATGCCGCAAATGCCATAAGAAGTACTCCACCATTCAAACCATCAAGCCCATCCGTTTCGTTAGAGGAGATCGCCGTAAAAAGGATCACAAATATAAACACGGGAATATACCACAATCCGATAGAGAAATCCCCCATGGCCGGAATGTGGATCTTGTCCCATCCAAGCTTATCATAAAACCACCAGGCTCCTACGCCCGCAATGATAACAAGCCAATAAAAACGCATCAGAAATCGCATTCCCCCTCCTTTGTTCTTCCCGATCCCACGCACACTCATATAATCATCCAAAAGTCCCAAAAGACCACCCATACCCAACGCAAACAGTGGAAGCCATGTTTGTGCCCGATTAAGAAAATCCAACCGAGCAATAAAGTTTGTGTTTGTCCAAACTGCCATCAACGGAAAAAGCCACTCCGAAAGAAATGCAAGTATGACCACCGAAACCCATACGATCACTCCACCCATCGTCGGTGTGCCGTTCTTACATTTATGGAGCGAACTCACGTAGGTCAATTTTTCCCCTTGCACCGAACAGTCCTTGATCTTAATACCAATCTTATATTTAAAAAGGATATTGGTCCAAATAGGCGTCAAAAAAAATGCCAGAAAGAAAGCGATCACTCCGGTCGAAAGTACTTTGAGGACATTCACCACCTCGGGAATATTTTGTATACTGGCAATTTCCATAGAGTTATTCTAGCATATCCACTACTTCAAGTCGAGATTGACGCACGAGGGAACCGTGCTATCATAGATCGTTCGACACATAAAACTCGAACAATGTTTTGGTCAAACTACCCTCAGCCAGCAAGGAGATTAACAGTGCCGACAATAGAAGTAAAACGCAACCCTTTGGTCGCAGTCGTCATCTGGCTGCGCCTTTGGATCAACCGAGAATGGGAATGGTTGGGTATCAACCAATTTCACCGATCCCTTAACCTTCTCCGGATCATTGCCCGAGATGGGATCGTCCGCTACCCAGAAGCAGTTCAAGCCTGCTGGATGGTATGGGATGGAAGGGATTACTCCCTACCAGGTGCTCCCACCGACAAGGCGATCTTTACCGCATTTCTTAAAATGCTCCACCTGCACCAGGAGGCAACAGAAGAAAACCCCGCTAATCCAGTATGGAAAAAGATCATCCGCCTCGTGGAAGCGGCTCGACGCGGAGACCAGGCAAGATTCATTGCAAAACTCAGAGATCTGAGGGTTCCCAGTAACAGCTTATTGGCTACGGAGAGTTTATCAGAAACCTTCCTCGAAGAGCTACAGAGGTGGCTCGCTTCCTTTATGCCAGCAGGGAAACCGGTCATCAGAATAAACTCCTACTGGAGATCTCTACGAGTAGAGATGTTCTTCTCGAATGGAGATATGCTCTGGCTAGGGACTTATGCCAAAAGGGATCGAAAGTTCGCCGAGATCCTCGTGCAAAGCTACCGAAATCTCCTGAACCAGATATCCGAAGATGCCTACTTTCACAGAAGTATCCTCCGGACAGATCCCCAGGTATTTTTGCTCGATAACACTGGCTGGCTGGTGGCAAAGTTGGGCCCACAAAGGAATGAAGCCCTTTGGGTGATCTCCGACAGCCCCCTGACATAGGAGTTTCAAAGACACTCTCCCGCAACCTCAACCAAAAGGCCCCGATCGCGCAACATCGCCCGGGGCCTTTGAACTTGTATCTATTCTCAAAAAATATTACTCCCACCGATAAGCGCTATACGCCCAAGACAGCATTTGTTTGATATCATCCCATCGATACGGATCATCCAAAAGTACCGCTACGACGGGATTATTTCCTTTCCCATCATGCGCCACCGCCAAAAGAGAACGTCCCGCCGCTGGTGTAAATCCGGTCTTAGCGCCCATAATATTTGGGTATGATCCAAGTATTTGATCAGTGTTAAGGATCTCATGTGATCGCTTTCCATCAACGGAATATATCGTCATAGGCGGACTTTGTAATATCTTCCAGACATCTTCGTACGGGAGCGCCTGTGCCGCAATGCGAGCAATATCATACGCCGTAGAATAACAAGAATTTTCCATTCCATCCGGTTCGAGTCCCGACGGCGTACAAAAATGTGTATCTCGAAGCCCTAATTCCTGTGCACGGGCGTTCATCTTGGCGACAAATGCCTCCTCACTTCCTGAAATATGGATCCCGAGCGCCAAGGCCGCATCGTTGGTACTATTCATCAGCATCGCTCGCAACAGATCCCTCACGGTCAACTGCTCTCCAGCAACCAATTTATTACTCGTACAATATCCTGTTCGAGGACACCCCACCACCGTTCCCTCGATCCCATATACATCGTCGGTAATAGTAACCACCTCATCAAGTGATTTGATATTTTCCATCACTAAAAGTGCGGTCATCATTTTCGTAAGCGATGCAATTTGTCGATGCACTGTCCCATTTTCATGATATAAGATGGCCCCTGATTGAGCGTCAAGTATCAACGAAGAATGTGCATTTGGAATTGCGATGTCCCCATAGGCCATTTGACGCACAGGTATACTTTTTTCTACGGGAAAAAGATCTTCTAGATAAACACGGTTCACCTCTTTTTTAAAATCCTGCGCTCCCCGAACTGTTTCAATTTGGGGTATAGCGGGTTGACCTTTCTCCTTTCCTTGAGCAAGATGTTCTGCCAATATTCCTCCAGAAAACCAAAAAACGACCGACATAGCAGCAAAAGAAATAAGAAATAGACTACGCGGAAACGGACTCTTTTTGATCTGGATAGAGTTTTCCGTTTCTTGAAAGATTGGCATATTCGGGTAAATCTTCTAATGTTTTAACTCCAAGTATCTTCAGTAATGAAAATGACGGGGAATACGTATAAGACCGACCATCCCCACTCTCCTCTATTCTGTCCACCAAACCACGTATGGATAAGGATCGTAGGATCGAACTACAATTCACCCCTCGTATCATCTCGATCTCCGATCGAGTGATCGGCGAACGATAAGCAATGATCGACAGCACCTCAAGAGTGGCTGGAGAAAGAGTGGTTTCATCCTCAATACGCTTCAGTTTCCGTATAGATTCGGCGCAATCAGGATGTGAAACCAACTGAACAAAATTCTCTTTTCTTAGTATAGCAAATCCTCGCCGTTGTTCCAAATATTCAGCGTCCAACTTTTCAACAGTCTCCCTAATCACATCCTCTTGCTCCCCTAAAACCTTTGCCAATTTTGAAAGTGCTATCGGCTCTCCATATGCTAACAGAATTGACTCTATCTTAGATCCTATTTCCATATGTGTATCTCTAAACATTAATCATAAAACTGTACCTTATTTGCTTCCATACCTTACTTACCCTCTACTATTTTTTCCACATACATATCTCCAAAATTGTCCTCTTGCCGAACGGTCATATGTTTCTGACGTACCAGTTCCAATATTGCAAGAAATGAAACAACGATCTCACCATGGTCACGCCTATCTCGTATGATCTCAAAAAAAGTAAATTTTGTCCTCTGCAAAATAAGCTCTTTGAGTCGTTTGATCTTTTCCTCTAGTCGTATAGTTCTTCTCAATATCTTTTCTTTCAGCTTCTCTGGGTCAGGAATAGTATCGAGAAGTTTTTTAAGCGCGCTCTCAAGATCTGAAGAGAGCACCCGCAGCATCGAAGGATCAGGAAGAAACATCTTATCCAGACCCACAAACGCCTCACGCGAGAACATATATCTTTGCTCCTCCGCCATTCCTCCCAACAGCATCGCTTTTTCCTTGAACAAGGCGTATAACCTCAGTCTTTCCTCTAAGTCCACGATCTCCTCCTCCTCTTCCTCAGTAAACTGCAAAACTGGAAGTAACGCCTTTGATTTGAGCAACAGTAACCTCGCAGCAGTATCTAGAAAGTCAGCCATTTGTTCCAACGGAAGATTATGGTTACTCTCCATGTACTCAATGAATTGATCTGCTACTCGCGCCAAACTCACTCGTGTGATATCTAACTCATTCTTCTCTATCAGTTGCAGGAGTAGATCCATGGGTCCTTCGAATTGTTCCAACTTTATACTATACATACAAATACATGATATTATGCGTTGCCCACTTTCGATCCATTCGGTTCTGAATCTCGTAGTTGAAGCGCCACTAAAGCCCCCAAGAAAATACATACCGCAGAAAACACAAAGAGTTTATCGTAGAACTCCCCAAAGTACAAAAATATAAAAGTTATACCAGCCGCTATCAGAATTCCAATAGATCGCGCAGTGCGAAAAAAAGAAATAAGTTCCACATCTTCACCCCCCACCTTTCTAAAAAAGTAGGAATCACGCATAGTCTCCATGAGAGAAGCGCCAATTCTTGTAGAAAAGAAAAGAGCCATCCACACATACATGCTCCCCGTTTCCACCCTAGAGATAACCAAAAGCACAATGCCCAGAAATATCATCGCACTTACCAATATTTCTTTTTCTCCCCACCGAATGTCCGCAAGTCGACCCGCCGGATAAGCAAACAGTATGAAAGGGAGAAGCATAACGGTAAAGATAAGACCTGACTGCGAAAGTGTAAGCCCCATCTTAATGAGATACAACGGAAATGTGATAACACTCATAACATAGAAACCCTCCAACAAAAGAGAAATGATATAAATACGTCCAATGTCCCCGTCTCTGAGCAATCTCTGTGCGATCTCTAAAAGAGAGATCTTGTTCAAGATTTCCGGAGTTCCTTCAGAAAGATATCTCGAAAGAGCCAATAAAAACATTACGACGTAGCACAAGATCGCTACAAAAAACAAGGAAGAGAATCCGTATCGATCCACCAAAGATCCTGCTATCACAGGAGCGATCAAAAACCCAAAACTTGCAAAAAATATATACATACCACGTACTCTGCCTGTATCCTCGTCTCGTGAATGTGCTTCCAAAAGCATATCCAGTAATATCATCAAAAAAGGTAGGATCGCTAAGTGGATCACAATAAAGAATGTGCTCATCCTTGTTCCCTCAAAAGAAATGACCGCCGAGAGAAGAAGGATCTGAAAAAAAACAAGAAAGAAAAAGACAACCATTTTTCCAGCCCGTCCCACCCTTCCCAAAAACCAAGAAAAGCAAATTAGAACTATCACCTCTGGGATCAAATAGACCACACTTATGTTATTGGTTCCAAGAGCTCTTTGTAAGTACGGCGCCATCGTGAATGTAAGGATCGCCATAGAAAAACCAAAAATGCCCGTCATAGCAAAGAGGGTTTTAATATGTGCATTGTACGCCGAAAATAGTTTCATGGTATTTATTGTCCGACCAACCCTTCGTTAAAAAATACTTTACCACCAAACATCACTCTGTCGATCCACCAGTATGATCACCTTCTGCAAAAACACCCTGAACCTTTTCAAAAAGAATGGTCGGGGTTATGCTCGTTTTTAAATAAAACTCCTGTATGCCCAAGCTTTTAACATGCTCTATTTCATCATCTGTGGCAGAAGCAGAGATCACAAGAATGGGAACGTCTTTGACCCTTTCTGTGGCGCGTATTTGTTGCACTACCTCATCTCCCCTTAAACCTGGGATCATCATATCAGTGATCACCAGATCATAATTTCCCTCAAGAGCCATTTGCGCTCCAGCCATTCCGTTACTTACCACATCGACTTCATATCCTTCATCTCTCAACTTACCACCAAACATTTCTCGAAAAACTTCCTCATCCTCTATAAAGAGGATCCTTTTCTTGAGCGATGCTTCCGACCGCTGTTCTCCAAAAGAGGTTTCCATCCTTCTTTCCGCGTTCTTTTCCCTCTCGGAAGATTCATGCAATATTCTTTGGACCTCCTCCACCAACTCCGCCGGGTTATACATCGACTTCTCTATAAAGCCAATAGCCCCCAATTCCAATGCCTTTTCCTGATTTTCCTGATCATTAAGGTTACTAAATATCAAAACCTTCAAATTCGGATCACGCAACTGCGTATCATTCTTGAGCTTCCGGAGTATCTCTATTCCATTCATCTCTGGAAGTACCAGATCGAGCAGCATAAGGTCATATCCCTTTTCCTGGACTTTTTGGAACACTTCGGTTGCTGTCGCTGCCACATCAACCTCAAACCCGGAAGAGAGAAACTTTTTTTGATATATTTCGGCGATCATTGGATCATCCTCCACTAAAAGGATCCTGGTCATATTCGTCATATTTAAGAGTTTACACCTCAATCATACACTATTTATCATCCTCTCACAATAACTTCCCATAAAAAACCTGGGGATGTAGGTCGCCAGGTGAGTAAAATAGTCAATAGATCGCGCATACGGACTCAGCCCTCTACACCTGTTCGAATACCTGCTGTTCAGTGCGCCTTAATATAGTATCAGGAAGTGTAGCGGGTAGTACGATCGAAAATGTCGCCCCCTTCCCCGGACCATCGGATTCCACTGCAATAGAACCACCAAGAGCCTCCATAAGATTTTTTCCCACATACAAACCCAACCCCGTACCGTTAGCATGTACACGTCCAATGTCCTTTCCTCGCGAAAACTTTTGAAAAAGATAAGGAAGGTCCTCTTGCTCGATTCCCATACCGGTATCTTTTACCAAAACGCGAACTCCCTCGTTCATACTTATTACCTGAATTTTTACCTCTCCCGTCTCAGAATATTTGATCGCGTTATCAATAAGGTTAGAGATTACTTCCCTCACCTTTTGGCCATCTGTCATAATCAAAGGTAATGTACCCGAAGGAATATCCAAAGTGAGCTTGAGACCCTTTTCTTTTGCTCGCAACACAAACATATCCGTTACATCACGAAGAAGCGCGGTGAGATCACAACTCTCCATGCGAAATTGCAATTTTCCAGATTCTATACGCGAGATGTTCAACAGATCTTCTACAAGATGGATCAATCGTTCATTAGAAAGATATACTTTATTGAGAGCGTTCTGCACATCCCCGGTCACGGAACCATAGCTCCCCTCTAAGATAAGCGATATAAATCCTTTGATCGCCGTAAGTGGCGTACGAAGTTGATGCGATGCGATGGAAATAAAGTCAGACTTTGCACGATCTAATTTTTTCAGTCGTTCATTTGCTTGCGATAGCCGCTCTGTCATCATTTGCAATTCTTCTCTTCTTTCCAACTCTCGCTGAATAGAACGAATCAGAATATATCCAAAACCGATAACCAGAACAAATGTGATCGCCGTGAGAACCTTGTTAATAGAACTCTTAACAAAAAAGAATTGCGATCCAATAAGGATCGTCATCGCCATAACGAGAACTTGGGCACCCAAGAGTTTCACATTCATCGCCTTGTACCGAACAATAATGTAAGTAAGAAAAGCCATAAAAATAGGCATTCCAAAAAGCCCATAAAATTCCAAACCGAAGTCTGCCACATAACCCATATCCACAAAATAACTCGCCAAAGCACCCGCTAAAAAGAATGAAAATAAGAAAAACTCAACGCCAATACCTAATAATAGGATCTGTTTCTTCATTTCCCTGGGAACCCCCTTGGACCTTATACGAGACACCAAAATCCCCAGGATCCAAATAAAAGAGAGCAACCCCACAACATAATAGTAGGCATTAAAGTAGGTCCCACCATTTGGTATACCACACACACCAAGATCGAACACTTCAATATTGTGCCGTGTCGGGGTCAGCACAATGATCGGTAAAAGAATCAGTCCAAAGATCAATTTCTTAAAAAGTGAGATGTCTTTTTTGTCTGAAAAAACATATACGAAATATACGCTCAACAAAGATACCAGCGCAAATAATATTCCAAAAAATGCCCAGACAAAGAATATTATCGTACTATCATTACTTGTCCAAGTTATCAAGTTGCACAAAACCCACAACGAAAAAACAATAGATATTGTAAGAAGTATCCTGCTAGCCACTGTCTTCTGTCCCACAAAATACACGTAAAAACCCAACAATAAAGAAATGATCATTACAGGTATATGGGAGTAATATAGCAAAGGAGGAGCGCCCTCAACAAAAAAGAGTAATTGTGGGTCAGGAAATCCGGAGCAGATCATAAAATATTTTTTTTATTTTATATATACGAGAACTATACCATTTTTCTACCGAATGTGCCATATCAAAGGATCAAATTTTCCATTTGATATATTCGTATGGTTCTCCACCTCCAAAATGCCAATGATCAATGTCTCGAATTTCAATGATGTCTTTGGAAAAACTCTTCCGTATGCTCAAACTAAAGCCATTCAATGTTCGGGCATGTGCTGATATTTTATCCATGTCTCCTCTTCTTCGAACCTCGTCTACCAGTGCCGAAACGAGCATCTTTCCACCACCTTGCCCCAGATACTCCGGATGAACACCGATCGTCTCCAAATAGTAGCAATTTTTGTCCTTGGTAAATTCAGGATCATGTACTACAAGATCTTCATGCACGTCATCTTGGGGAACGGCCAAAAGATAACCCACACATTTACCCTCTGACTCAAGAAACAAATGTATGGCAGATGGCTTTTCTAGCATCTCCTGATAATACTCTCGAGCATCTGGATATTGCCACTCAACAGGGAAACAAACTTTCTCCAACTCCAAAATAGCAGAGAGAGACTTTGAGTCTGGTTTATTTTTTACTTGAAATACGTTTTTCTGTTTCATAAGAATATTTTTTTTCATCAATAACTTAACCACTCACAAGATACGCCCCAATAAACATAAAAATCAAAGCAACTATCTTCATAGGCAATGCCTGAAATTGCATTGCCTGGATACTCTTTACCAGTAACTCTTTTTTTCTAAAGAAAAGGCGAACAAAAAAAGCAACGATAACGCTCACAACGATAACAAAAAAGGACTGGGTACTTTCAATAGCTGTCACTAACGACGCTGGACCAAGGCTGGTTGCCCTATTCGAAAGAGAGTCTCCAACAAGTTGCAGAAACTCTACAAAAATAAAAAAATAGAGAAATTTCTGCGTGGTTTTCCTTAGACGTCTCCCTGTTTTTTTACCCAAGAATAATAAGCACCCCAACGCGGTGCCCCCAACGATCCCAAAGTTATACAGCAAATAGCCATTCCAATAACTTGTATATTCATACACGTTCTTTAAACACACGATGGAAATCGACATTAATACAACAGCAACAAGCATTAACCCTGCGACGCGAAAGAAGATCCGATTATCCGTATCTTTAGAATATGTGATAAAGAACGCGCCCGCAAATAGCATCACTATTCCAACATATTCTCCAATGGTCAATAACTCTCCAAGAAAGAGATAGGCTAACAATGGGACCACTGCCAATAGTAAATTCCATAGAATAGCAATAAGAGAAATGTCCCCAAAAGAAAAAACCGCCCTAAAGTAAAAAAAGAGTGACAAGATATGAAGTATTCCACCAAAGATCGCCAGAAAAACGATCCAGGTATTCCCAGGAAGCTGAAAGCCAACAAACGGAATGACGATCCAAAGCATTGCTTGCATCAAACCGGAAACTACT
The DNA here is from genome assembly GCA_041738235.1 of Minisyncoccia bacterium. Taxonomy (GTDB): domain Bacteria; phylum Patescibacteriota; class Minisyncoccia; order Moranbacterales; genus JBGSQF01. The sequence goes on along the minus strand of JBGSQF010000013.1, from coordinate 2,594 downwards.
GTTGGCTCTATAGGATCAACAAATATCCTATCTTCACGAAGATATACATCGATGACCTGAACTACAGCACTAACAACTGTGCTCAGGATAGCAAAAATGAACCATGCGCTCATCATATAGCGATCTTAAGCGTGACAATATCCCCATGACCTCAAAAGATCCATTTCAACCTCTGCAAATTTCTTTCCAATATCATTACGATAAAACTTCTTAGGAATAACGATCTTATCGATCAAAGCATATACCTGGTCTTGTGCATCTTGAATAGTTGTTCCCATACCGCTCGCATGTAAAACAAAACCATTTCGATTAGATAAATAGAACGACCCGTCTTTGCTCATAGAAACTTCTTCGAAGTGGATCCTGTTTCTCTCTTCCTTCGTAAGGGGAGACTTAAAAAATATATGAGTTCCCTCCATGGAATATCGCTTTGAAACAGCTTCATATGGAAATGGCGGCGTTGCAACAACCACGGTAACACCAAAACCCTTTCTATATTTTAAGGTATAAGCATCCCCATCTGCGACAGCCTTTAAAAACTCTCCCCACGGAGAAACATGAATAATGCTCTGCAACTGAGTAGCTGGAAAACCAAATCGAGCAGTAAGCTCCAAAGGATAAATGCCTGCCTCATTAACAATACAATTAATATCAATATCCCCATGAAAACCGATTTCACGAAGATAGTCTTTCATCTTTGCTAAAGTTTCCCGAAAGATCTTGTTCTCTTCTACGTTATCGTCATACCACATTAACGTACCCATTTCATACGTTTTCGGACCAATACCATTTGGAAAGAGACTTTTATGCTCAACATTCATCTCTAACGGTCCAACCCAATCATTTCCATTAAAATAACGTCCAACTCCTATTTCCACCCCTCGAACACATCGCTGGAGTTCAATATACGCAGAGTCCTTCTTATTATTTTTCCCATACGATTTTAAAACATCTACCACGTCACTCGCATCAGGCATCTGCCCAACGTAATTATAGATCTTCGAAGTGTGCCCATTTTGCTTAATGACCCACTCCCCCCTTTCTTTTGAAACAAACTTAACAGCATCTCGAATTGAATGAAATGCGTGTGACTGGATCGTCTTGATCCCACATTGATCCATTATATTTTTCCCAAAATGGCGATCGTCCTCTATTTTGTCACCCAAGGCACACCCTCCAACGACTGAGTATCCCGCCTGACGAAGCTCATCTTGGGTTCTTCCAAATCCAGTACTATCAAATACGATAAGGCCTTTCTCACCTACCCATGAAAGCTCTTTCTTCCAGTCACCAACCTTGGTGATCATTCCATCTAAAGCATGAGCCTGGCTCTGGTTACGAACAAAGAGACGCACTTTATTTCCTTCCTTTTTTAGACGATATGCAAGATCTCCGCCCGACATATCCTCAGAAATAAAAAGAATGTTCATTTCAAAAACATTACCAATTAAGAGAAACGTTATGATCCCCAATCAACCAAACCATTGATTATACAATGTTTTAATGCTTTTGTCAAGAACTCAAAACAGGAAGTCTAAGGATTCCTCGTTGTAAACCTTACCCTGTAAGAACCTGAAAAACTCCCCTCACGAATGAAAAGAGTGTCAAAAATCCTTACTATCAATGCCGCTACCTAAATATTGTCCCCTATTATAAAGTATTTCCATCATTTCCAGTACTTTGCTGATTATCTTGGATTGAGGCGCTCCCATCTCCACTCCCATCAATCACGTCTTCCCTTTTATCCGTATCCTCATCCATATTACCATCCTCTACCATACCCTCATCCTCCTCATCCACCACCCCATCTCCAACTGCGGTATCCTGATCGGTCACCTCTTCACTGTCATCGGTAGCTGTATCATCATCCATGGTTGCGTCTTCCCCTATAAGTCCCGGGCCGTAACATTCACCATCCGAATTCGCATTCAAAGAGCCACATTGTATCTCCATACAATCCTCTTCTCCCTCTGCACAGGTGGCCTCGACACAACCTCCCGGATCCCCTACACAATTCCGTAAAGCATAAGCCTTCTTTTGCATGTTTTTATAATAATATGTATCCTCTGCCGGATCTCCGGAACATTCAGCATCCACTGCCTCTGGGTCACATTCATACAAAAAACACGACTCCACTTCTGGATCGCAGGGCGCCTCAAAAGTCACAAAATAATCTCGCGCAACAACATATCGATAGTAGGTAGCTCCCACAGAGAGGACGATCAACAAAGCCATCCCCCCAAAGAACAGCCAATTTTTTTTATTTTTACTATTCACGAAGATGCTTTTATTTTTTAAAAAGATTTTTTGCTAACTTTCTATATTATACCAATCCAAAAAAAGAAACACAAGTTTTCCCCATAAAAAAACGACCCAGGAGCATTGCACTCCTAGGTCGTCGTCGTTTGCCACATAGTCACCTCCGTCGAGCATCCTTGCTCTCTCAAACGGTATTGGGAGTGGCGGTGTGGGTCATCTGCATGTCTGCGAGAACTTCCCGTTGGTAAGCTGCGGATTGTCTCCGCTGGGATAGTTGATCGCATAGAGTCGATACTCATGGCTCTTGCCGTCATTGAGCGACGACATGGAAAAAG